>CAYRPJ010000059.1:0-19949 GCA_964426245.1 uncultured Synergistaceae bacterium | reverse complement strand
CCGAAGAGCGCGGCGAGCTGGTTCCGGGGCGGACCGTGGTGGAGCTGACGAGCGGCAATACGGGGACGGGGCTGGCCATCGTCTGCGGCGTGAAGGGGTATCCGTTCTGCGCGGTGATGTCGAAGGGGAATTCGATGGAGCGCGCCCGGATGATGCGCGCCCTCGGGGCGGAGGTCGTGCTGGTGGACCAGGCGCCCGGCTCGCCTCCGGGGCAGGTCTCCGGAGAGGATCTGGAACGTGTGGAAGAGCGGGCCCGGAAGCTTGTGGCCGAACGGAACGCCTTCCGGGCAGATCAGTTTGTTCTGAGAGGAAACATCCACGCGCACGAACTGTTCACCGGGGAGGAGATCTGGGAGCAGGCGGAGGGTGCGGTGGACGCCTTCGTGGACTTCGCGGGGACCGGAGGCTCCTTCACCGGCTGCTCGCTCGCGCTGAAAAAACACAATCCGCTCGTCCGCTGCTACCTGCTGGAGCCGGCGACAGCGGCATTCCTCGGCGAGAGAAAGGTGACCAACGCGAACCACAAGATACAGGGGGGCGGATACAGCAGGGAGCTTCCTCTGCTTGACACATCACTCGTTGAGGACTATCTTGTTGTCAGCAACGAAGAGGCCATAGAGGGAGCGCACGCCCTCGCCCGGTGCGAAGGAATTTTCGCCGGTTTTTCGTCCGGAGCCAACGCCTTTGCGGCGGCTTCGCTGTTACGGGGCCGGGAGAAGGGGAAATCCGTGGTCTTTCTGGCGTGCGACTCCGGCCTGAAATATCTGAGCACGGATCTGTATCCGTAGATTTTCATCCGTAGAAAAAAATAAGTCGTCGCAATGTCGTGATGGCACGGGGCGCCTTCGCTGAGTTGCTTTTTCTGTTGTATCGTCATTTCTTCCGCGACGTGAAGCCCCTTTTATCGGATAACTCAACAATCGTTCCGGGCGCGTGCGCCCGGCATTCAACGGAACCATATTCCGGGGAGGTGGCATTCATGACGTTGCGCCCTACACGGATGGAAGTCCGTCTGGACAACATTCGGGCCAACAGCAGGGCTATTCGGAAACATCTTGATCTCCACGGCGGTTACGCCGCGAAGATCTTCGGCGTCATCAAGGCGAACGCGTACAACCTGGGAGCGGTCCCGGTGGCGTGGGCGCTCCGAGAGGCGGGGGTGGACTACTTCATCGTCGCGACGCCGGACGAGGCTCTCGAACTGCGGACGGGCGGGATCACCGACCCGATCCTGGTCCTCGGCGCGTCCCCGTACGAAGCGGCGCCTGAATACGTCCGGTACGGCATCCGGGCGACCATCACGGACATGGAGATGGCGAACGCTCTCTCTTCGGCGTCGGAACGGCTCGGACACAAGGCTTTCGTCCATCTGAAGATAGACACCGGGATGGGGCGCATCGGGTTCCGCCCCGAGGAAGCCGCGGAGACGGCGGCCAGGATAGCGGCCCTGCCCGGATTGGTCTGCGAAGGCGCGTTCACGCATTTCGCCACCGCCGACGAAGCTGATCTCTCCTATACCCGCGAGCAGCACTCTCTTTTCATGAAAACCCTCGACCTGATCGCGGCGAAGGGAATCAAAATCGCGCTGCGGCACTGCTGCAACTCGGGAGGAACGCTTTCCTTCCCTGAGTGGGCGATGGAGGGCGTGCGGCCCGGGCAGCTTCTCTCGGGAATGTACCCGACCCCGGAGGTTCCGCGGACGGTTCCTATTCTCCCCGGATTCTCCTTCAAGACATCCGTGTCGGCCATCCGCACGCTGCCTCCGGGACAGGGAATCAGCTACGGCCTGACCTACACGACGCAGTCCGAGGAGCGGCTCGCCGTTCTCCCCGTAGGCTACGCCGACGGGTTCGCGCGTCCCCTCTCCAACAAGGGGGAGGTGCTGATTCGCGGCGTCCGGTGCCGCGTGGCGGGGCGCATCTGTATGGACCAGTGCGTGGTGAACGTCTCTCATCTTCCGGAGGTCCGCGTGGGCGACGAGGTCGTTCTCATCGGCAGTCAGGGCTCGGACGAGATCAGCATCTACGAGTACGCGGAAAAACTGGACACAATCGTCGCGGCAATAGGCGCGATGATCAGCAAGCGGGTTCCCCGGGTCTACGTCGAGGAACGTTGAGCACCCCGGCCGCCGAACGGACTCCTTTCCAGGAACCCTTCGGTACGCCGGTTTTTTTCTATCCGGAGAACGGGAGGAGCACAGGAAGATGAAGTCGATCAAGGTCATTCTCTGGGGGCTGGGAAGCATGGGCTCGCTCGCGGCGAATATTCTGGATGAAAAAGAGGGCGTTGAGATCGTCGGCGCGGTGGATTCGCACCCGGCGAAGTCCGGAAGATCGCTGGGAGAGCTGTTCGGCCTGAAGCGATTCGCCGGCATCGTCGTGACGGACTCCGCATCGGCCATGGCGCTGGAGGCGGACGTGGTGCTGCTCGCGGTCTCGTCGTTCATCCGGGAGACTGCGGGGCCCGTTCGGGCCGCCGTGGAGAGCGGGAAAAACGTCGTGACCATCGCCGAGGAGTGGGCCTATCCGTGGAGAACGGCCCCCGATACCGCCCGTGAAATCGACGAGCTGGCAAAAAAGTTCGGCGTCACCGTGCTCGGCACCGGGGTCAATCCCGGTTTCGTCCTGGATACGCTGATCATCGCCCTGACGGGGGTCTGCCGCGATGTCAGGAGAATACGCGCCCGCCGGGTGAACGACCTCTCCCCGTTCGGCCCGACGGTGATGGAAACGCAGGGTGTGGGCACGAGCCCCGAAGAATTCCGCGCCGGGCGGGAGGACGGAAGCATCGTCGGACACATCGGCTTCCTCCAGTCGGTGAACATGATCGCGTCAGCGCTCGGTATCGAGCTCGACGAGATCACCGAAACGGTGGAACCGATCATCTCCCGGGTGCACCGGAGCACGGAGCGCGTCGAGATTCACCCCGGCCGGGTGGCCGGCTGCAATCACAGGGCGGAGGGGCGCTGCGGCGGAGAGGCTCGCATCATCCTCGAACATCCGCAGCAGGTGCGCCCGGATCTCGAGGGCGTGGAGACGGGCGACTTCATCGAGATCGAGGGCACGCCGGATATCCGCATGAACATCGTTCCGGAGATCCCCGGAGGGGTGGCGACCGCCTCGATCGCCGTGAACATGATCCCGGAGGTTCTGAACGCCCGGAGCGGCGTGCTCACCATGCCGGAACTTCCGGTGCCGTCAGCCAGGCTATCGGACTTCCGGCGCTATTTACGAACCTGACATTTATAATTATCCTTGGATAAAAGCAACCTCTTTGGCTTTTTTGGAATAGGCATTTGAATTCAGAAATTCGCGTTTTACTTGACATCATCTCAGGATATGAGGTATTGTACACTTGTTCGCTTCATATTCGCATTCTTTCAATGTAAGGAAAAACCCCGGACAAAATCCCTGAAAACGGACAGGAGAGTGAAAGAAAAGTGAAGAAAGGCAGCTGGGTACAGATAGAATGGACCCTTTTGGAACCGCAGGAACGCCCCTCTCACCTCCCTGCGGAGACCCGTGCGGTCCCTCTCCGCATGCGGGCGAAAGGCCGCCTCGAAGAAGAAGCCGCTCTCGGAGAAACAGCCTCGATCACGACAGCCTGCGGAAGAAAGCTCACCGGTATGCTCGTGGCGGACAATCCTCCGTATACCCACTCCTTCGGCCCCCAGATCCCCGAGTTCATCGGTTTGGGCGACTTTTTACGCTCTCTGTGGAGGCGAAACGATGAGTAAGAATTCCTATGCGGACGTGATGGCCCGCAAGAACGAGATCATGAAGCGCTCTCTCCTCATCGACTACGAACAGTTCGAGAAGGGGAAGCTCGCCTTCGACTACGAGGCGATGATGAACCAGTACGGCTACACGCTCGACCGCATCCGGCAGATCCAGCGCGACGTCCACGTCGGCGATACACCGCTCATCGAGCTCCGGAACATGACGAAGACGGCGCGGGCGCTCGCCCCGAAGGGAAAGGGCGCGCGCATCCTCCTGAAGGACGAGGCGGCCAATCCCTCCGGAAGCTTCAAGGACAGGCGCGCCTCCATGTCGTGCCACTTCGCCGAGTCGAAGGGCTTCAAAGGCGTCGCGGCCGCGACGAGCGGGAACTACGGCGCCGCGCTCGCCTCCCAGGCGAATATCCGCAACCTGAAGACGATCATCGTGCAGGAGGTCTTCGACAGCCTCGGGAGAGGACAGCCCGAGATCATCGAGAAGACCAGGAAGTGTGAAGCGTACGGTGTGGAGGTCGTCCAGACGAGCGTCGGTCCGGAGCTCTTCTACTACCTGCTCCTCGCGCTGGAGGAGACCGGATATTTTAACGCGTCGCTCTACACGCCGCTGAGCATCGCCGGGATCGAGACCCTCGGGTACGAGATCGCCGAGCAGTGCAGGGAGCGGCACGGAAAGCTTCCTGCGGCCATCGTGATCACCCACGCCGGGGGCGGCAACGTCACCGGCACGGCGAGAGGGCTGATCAAGGCCGGCGCCGAGAGCGTGGACATCATCGGGGCGAGTGTGAATCTCGAGGGGCTCCACATGGCCAGCGACCGGGACTTCAATCTCAAGTCGTTCACAACGGGGCACACCGGTTTCGGCGTACCGTTCGCCACCTGGCCCGACCGTTCGGACGTCCCGCGGAACGCCGCCCGGCCGCTTCGCTATATGGAGCGGTACGTGACCGTGAACCAGGGCGAGGTCTTCTACATTACCGAGGCGCTCTCGGTCCTCGAGGGGCTCGAGCGCGGCCCTGCCGGAAACACGGCGCTGGCGGCCGCATTCGCCATCGCGCAGGAGTACGACGAGGACGACTTCATCGTCGTGCAGGAGACAGAGTACACGGGCGCCGGAAAGCATCACTACTCGCAGCTGGCATTCGCGAAGGAGAACGGCATCCGGGTGGAGACAGGTGATCCATCGACGGAGAAAGCCGGCGTCAATATCGTCTTCCCCTCCCACCCCGAACTGATCAAGGCGCGCGAGGTGGATATCGACCCGATGCGGGTCTCCCTTATCCGCAACGCGCTGAAATTCGCCGAAATCCGCCCATCGGACCTTTCGCATGAGGATATCGACTTCCTTGCCGCGGAGGTCAGCCGGGACGCCGATTTCGTGGCGGACGTCCTGAAAACTCTCGGATAATCAAGTCCGGGACGAGGAGCGTGAAAATATGAAGAAGCTTTTTGACATTCTCTGGATCTTCCTGAGGAAGATGGAAAACGCGATCATGGTGGTGAGCACGATCATCCTGGTCACTCTCGTGCTCACGCAGGTCGCCCTCCGCTACATCTTCAAGCTGCCGCTGATGGGCGTCGAGGAGCTCGCCACCATGACGGGCTTCTGGATGTACATGATGGGCGCCGCCTCCGGCTCAAGGGAGCGGAACCACATCAAGGCGGACCTCCTTCACTCGGTGATCAAGAACAGGCGGGTGTTCGCGAGCATACAGACCTTCGTGAATCTGGCGACCGTCATTCTGGCCTGCGTGATGACCAACTGGTGCTGGAACTACATCACGTGGTCCCTCAAGTCGAGGGAGCTCTCTCCCGCCCTCATGATCCCCATGTACTACGCGCAGATGAGCCTGCTTGTCTCGGCGGCGCTCATGGCCTTCTATTTTTTCATCGAGTTCGTCGACCACGCCCGGCAGGCGCTCGGAAAACCCGCCCTCGTTCTGCCGAGGGCGCCGTACGAAGAACCGCAAGAAGAGTAGCACCGAAGGAGGAGCGTTATGGACCATATCGTCATTAATCTTCTGATACTGATTTCATCCATCGTCGTCGGCATTCCGGTGCCGTTCTGCTTCATGCTGGCAGCCATCTACATGGGGGTCATCTTTTTTCCCGACTTCTCGTTCCTGATGACCATCGGCTTCAGGGGACTCAACTCGCTGACCATTCTCTCGATACCCTTCTTCATCATCGCGGGCGCCCTGATGAGCTCGGCGGGTATCGCCGAGCGGCTGACCAACTTCGCCAACTCGATGCTCGGACGGGTCCGCGGCGGCATGGGGGCGGCGAGCATCGTCGCCTGCGCCATCTTCGGCGCCATTTCGGGAACGGCCTCTTCGGCGGTTGCCTGTATCGGCGGCATCATGATCCCGCGCCTCGAAAAGCTCGGATACCCGCGCGGCTACTCGACCGGAATGCTGAGCTGCGCCTCCGTGCTCGGACAGCTCATACCGCCGAGCGTTCCGATGATCCTTTACGGATGGGTAACACAGCAGTCCGTCGCGGCCTGCTTCCTCTCGACCGTCGTACCGGGCATTCTGACCACGACGATTTTCTGTATCATCAACTACGTCATGGTCGGCAGGTTCCCCGCGATCAAGGTCGACGACCCGCTGCCCGCGCCCGAAAGGAACAAGGTGATTCTGAAGGCGACGCGCAAAGGTATCTGGAGTCTCCTGATGCCGGTCATCATCCTCGGCGGCATCTACGGAGGCGTCACGACGCCCACGGAGGCAGCGGCCGTCGCGGTGCTCTACGCCATCATCATCGGCTTCTTCGTCCACAAGGAGCTGAAGCCGCAGATCTTCTTCCGCTCACTCAAGTCGGCGGCCACAACAAGCGGCGTCATCGTCCTGATGCTCTTCTTCGTGACCATCCTGGGGCGTCTCTACACGATGCAGCAGGTTCCGATGAAGATAGCGAACTTCCTGCTGAGTACGTCGGACAACAAGTACGTCATCCTCTTCATGGTGAACATCTTCCTGGTCATCATCGGCATGCTGATGGACGACCTCAGCGGCACTATGCTGGCGGCCCCCCTGCTGATGCCGCTGATGCTCCGCATCGGTGTTCATCCCATCCACTTCGCCGCCATCCTGGGGACGAACCTCGGACTCGGCAACGTCACACCGCCGACCGCACCCATCCTCTACCTCGGAGGGCGCGTCGGAGGCGTACAGGTCGACGAATACATGAAACCGGCGATGATCTACATGATCTTCGGGTTCATTCCCGTCATTCTTCTGACCACCTATCTGCCGGACCTCTCTCTCTTCCTTCCCCGGCTGATCATGGGAATCAAGTAAAAAACAGAGCACCCTACGAGAGGAGGCGATACAGGGCTGAAAAAACGCACCAGGCGAGATTCGGAGATTTATTTGAAGGAATCGTGATGCATAACACAAGGAGGGATATCATGACATTTACCAGTAGAACGAAAAAGATTCTTGTTTGTCTTGTCACACTCTCATTCCTGTTCGCCTTCTTCGGAATGGCGACCGCCGCGGAGCCCCTGTTCAAAATGCGGCTCGCACAGGTCCATCCTGTCGACAGCGACTACGACCTGAGGGCCAAGTCCTTCGCGCAGAAGGTTTTCGACCGTACCGAGGGCAGAATCAAGATCGACGTATTCTCAGGCGGCGTCCTCGGCGACTGGACCGAGATCTTCGAGATGGTGCAGCGCGGAACGATCGAAATGAGCATGGCCCAGGCCAACGCGAACTTCGACCCGCAGCTGAATCTCGCCTACTACTTCCCCTACATCGTGACGAACGCCGAAGAGGCCCAGAAGGTCTACGGACCCGAAGGGTGGGCGTACAAGATCATCCAGGACCTGTGGGCGAAGCACAACATCAAGGCCCTTGCCGTGGTCCCCATCGGCATGTCGGGTGTCTCCCTGAACAGGGTCCCCGAGAAATACAACGTGCCCGGCGCAACCCACGGACTGAAGGTCCGCGTCATGCCTATCAAGCCGTGCGAATGGACCTACGAGGCCCTCGGCTACATCGCGACCCCGATCCCCTACGCAGAAGCCTACAGCGCCATTCAGACCGGCATCGCCGACGGCCAGATGGGCGGACCTCCCTTCCAGGGGTGGCAGTTCAAGGACGTCAACAAGGTCTGGATTCAGTACAACGACTACTTCGAGTCCTGGTGGTTCGCCATCAACATGGACGTCTGGAACAAAGTCTCTCCCGAGGACCAGGCCGTCATGATGAAGGCCGCCCAGGAAGAGTCGGACGTCCAGTGGGAGCGCGCCGACGAGTACGACGAGGAGTACCGTCAGAAGCTGGTCAAGGAGTACGGCTGGACCATCGTGAAGCTGACCCAGGAAGAGCTCGACGGCATCGCCGCCCACGTCCGCAAGGTCGTGTGGCCCAAGATGGAAGAGCTCGTGGGCAAGGAGCTTATGGACAGAATCTACAAGGAATCCGGAATAGCCCGCTGATTCCGAAACGTGCGAAGGGGCGGAGGGCGCGCATGCCTTCCGCCCTTTTTTAAAGGAGATGACCGCAGGAATGTTCCCCCGGAAAAAGGATATCAGTCAATGTCTTCGTCTTGTGGAGGAGGACAAGGCCATCACCTCCCCGGCTGCGAAGCTCCCCTACTACCCCCTGGTCGTCCGCAGAGGGAGAGGCGCCGTCGTGGAGGACGTCGACGGCAACTCCTACATCGATATGCTTTCAAGCGCCGGGGCAATCAACACCGGACACTGCCATCCGAAGGTGGTCGAGGCGATCAAGAAGCAGACGGAAGAGCTCATCCTCTACACGCACGTCTACATGTACCACGAGCCGCTGATCGACCTGACGAAAGAGCTGATCGCGATCACTCCCGGCGACTACCGGAAGCGCGCATACTACGGTCTCGCCGGTTCCGACGCCAACGACGGCGTCATCAAGCTGGCGCGCATCGCGACGAAGCGTCCGAAGATCCTGGCCTACCTCCGCGCCTACCACGGGAGCACCTACGGCGCGCTCTCGATGAGCGCGGTCAGCCTGCCGATGCACCGGGGGCTCGGGCCGCTGCTCCCCGACATCTACCACGTGCCCTACCCCGACGTCTACCGCACCCCCTTCCCGGGGATGACGGAGGACCAAGTCGCGGACTACGCCATCGAGCAGATCCGCATCGCCTTCTCGACGAACATCCCGCCCGACGAGACGGCGGCCATCGTCATCGAGCCGATCCAGGGCGACTCCGGGCTCGTCGTGCCGCCGAAGAAGTACATGCAGTCCCTCCGGAAGCTCTGCGACGAGTACGGCATCCTGCTCGTCTCCGAGGAGGTGCAGCAGGGGTTCGGCCGCACCGGCAAGTGGTTCGGCATAGAAAACTTCGACGTCGTCCCCGACGCGATCGTGATGGGGAAGGCCATCGCCTCCGGTCTGCCCCTCGGCGCGGTCGTCGCGAGGGCCGACATCATGGAGACGTGGGAGGCCCCCGCGCACCTCTTCACCGCGGCGGGGAACCCCGTCTGCTGCGCCGCCGCCCTGGCCACCATCCAGGTCATCCGCGAGGAGCAACTGATGGAGAACGCCCTCGCCGTCGGCGGCCATATCAAGAACCGCTTCCTCGAAATGCAGAAGAAGTACGAGATCATCGGCGACGTGCGGGGGATCGGGCTCTCCATCGGCGTCGACCTCGTCAAGGACCGCGACACGAAAGAGCGGCACGGCGAGGCGGCCGCGAAGATCTGCTACCGCGCGTGGGAACGCGGACTGCTTCTCTCCTTCTTCAGCGGAGGCGTTCTGAGGATCCAGCCTCCGCTCGTCATGACGAGGGAGCAGGCAGACCAGGCGCTCGACATTATCGAAGAATCGTTCCAGGACTTTTTCTCAGGAGACATCCCCGACAGCATCTTCGACACGGTCAAAGGCTGGTAAATAATGCTCGCAAGCCTCCGGTATCCGCCGGGGGCTTTTTTCGTGCGTTCCCTCCGTCGGATACACCGTTTTCATCCTCTTCCCGCTGCAGTTCAACATACCTGTCTCTATCGCGGATTCTCCGGTCGCCCCTTCGGTTGACCTTCTGTAAATGCACCTGTCATATACTCTGCATTGACACGCCAACAGAAAAATCCTACAATATAATAAATTGGAAAATTTTATTTTTTAAAACCAGGTCGTCTGGATACAACGAAAGGGGATGAGAGGTTATGAATGTGCGTTTTCGTCCGGTACGAGTCACAGTCGCGACGATATCCATCATAACGCTTCTGCTGTTCGCATTCTCCTCGGCGGCGGCGGAAACACCAGATCCGGCGCCTCACCAGGTACTTCTGTTCGAGCATACCAATTACGACGGAGCGAGCATGGGCTTCTCCTACGACAACGATATCGCCGATCTGACACGATGGAACCTTCCCGCCGGAGGCAAATGGAACGATAAGATCAGTTCGCTCAGCATAGGAAAGAATACGCGCGTCACGGTCTATCAGCATACCAATTACGGAGGAGCGAGCATCAGCTTCGAGGGAGACGGCGAGAGCAACTATCATATCCCCGATCTGCACACTCTCGGATGGGGCGACACGATCTCCTCCCTCAAGATCCGCCAGAGCGCCGTTCCGGCGCCGAACCAGGTGTTCCTCTTCGAGCACGAGAACTACGACGGGGGCGCCCTGTACCTCACCATCGGACAGGACCTCCCCGACCTCAGGCAGTGGATGATCAGCAGCGGAAAAAGCTGGAACGACAGGATAAGCTCCGTTAAAATCGGAAAGAACGCCCAGGTCTACCTGTGCACGGACATCAACTACGAAGGTCCCTCGATTCCCTATGCGGCGGACGGACAGTGGAACAGAAATATGTCCTCCCTTCACCCCCAGGGGTGGGGGGACAAAGTCTCCTCGCTGAAAGTGCGCGCGTACGACTGGACTCCGGAGAGCGAACTTCCGCAAGAACCCGAGCAGCCGGAAGCCGTCGAACTGCCGGGATATTCGGAGCTGCCGAATATCGGCGATTCACTGTATTACCAGGTCTTTCTGTTCGAAAAACCGGACTACGGCGGGCAGAGCCTGGGCTTCACCTACGACAACGACATCCCCGATCTCACGAGGTGGAATCTTCCCAACGGATTGAAGTGGAACGACAGGATCAGCTCGATCAAGGTGGGCAGGGGAACGCGCATCACGCTCTACCAGCATGCCAATTACAGAGGCACAAGCATCAGCTTCGAGGGGGACGGAACGAACAACAACGATATTTCCAATCTGCACGGACTCGGATGGGGAAACATGGTCTCCTCCTTCAAGGTACGCCAGTGCGCCATCCCCGAGTCGAACCAGGTATTTCTCTTCGAACACGAAAACTACGACGGCGCCTCTCTCGACCTCTCCGTCGGGCAGGACATCCCGGATCTCAGGCAGTCGGCGATATCGAGCGGAAAGAGCTGGAACGACAGGATCAGCTCCCTGAAGATCGGCAAGGACACTCTGGTCCATGTGTGGACGGACAGCAACTACGAGGGTCCCTCGAAACCCTATTCGGGGGACGGGCAGGGCTACGTGACCATAACCTCCCTGCACCCCGAAGGATGGGGAGACAAAATCTCCTCGCTGAAAGTGCGAACCCCGGGATGGACCCCGGAGAGCGAGCTTCCCGGGGAGCCGGAGGAGCCGGAAGGCGAACAGCCCGTCAACTGGAAAGATATCGAGCCGGAACCGCACCAGGTCATTCTCTACGAAGACGTCGGCTTCGAGGGGGCGGCCATAGGGTACGAGTACGACAGCGAGGTACAGGATCTCACGAAACTTCTCGTCCTGGACACCAACAAGAACTGGAACGACAGGATCAGCTCGGTCAAGATAGGCAAAAACGCAAAGGTCGTCCTGTACGAACACATCGGGTGCAACGACAGGAGCAACAACATAACTCTTCAGGGGACTGGACAGAGTACTGTGACATACGACTCTCTTCACTCGATCGGCTGGGGGGACAAGGTCTCCTCATTCAAAGTCCGAATGAGCGACTACTACGGAAGATAACGCATCCGGGCAGGATGAGGCGGATAACAGTCGAAGCGGGAGCGCCTCTCGTTCGGGGGCGCTCTTCTTTTGCGGCATTTCCCGAATCAACGGAGAGCACGAGGGCAGCATGAACCGAGCGCGTATATGAGAGAAGCTTCGGGTTGGCCGCTCATTGAATATACAAACTCATTTACAGAAACTACGCTTCCGGAATCCTGCGTGCTGTGATAGCTTTTAAGAAAATTTCGCCCCGATATATCCGAGATCGATACCCCGCTCGAAGGAGGAGAAACATTGTACGGATACCATTCCGAGCACTGCTCCGGTACCAGGCGCTTCCATACTCCCTTCGAAGCAGTCCTGAATACAAAACATGCCGCCGGTCGATGCGAAGAGCGGGAATCTGGAAGCCCTCTCCCCGGCGGAAAGCCTCATAGCCTGAACCCCAGGGAAAATTTCCGTCTTCTCCTCCGCCCGCATGGCGAGCTCGGCGTGTATTTCTGCCGTTCTTCCTGCTCGACGGCTATGCCCGATCACCGCCGGAGGGCAATATCGTCGACCTCCTCCTGCGGAACAGATCCGCGCCACGAAGGGAGAGAACCATGAGCTCCGCGCAGAACGGATCTTCCTTCTTTCACCGGCGCGTGCTGAAAAAGCTCCGTGCCCTTCTCATCGTAACGGCGTTCGGTTTTCTGCTGATGGGAGCCTTTCTGGTGCTCTTCCAGCTCGTCCGTCCCTTTCTGCCGGAGGAAATTCTCGCGCGGCTCGACCTTCTGCGGAATACGGGTTGGAGAGAGTCGAAATTTCTGATTCGCGATCGTTTCCTCTCCCTCGGCCCGCGGGGACCGGTCTTTTTCATCGCCTTCCAGGTGCTTCAGGTCCTGATCGCGCCGATTCCCGGCCAGATAGCGGGACTCATCGGAGGCTTCGTCTTCGGCTTCGGACGGGGGCTTCTGTACACCATGACAGGGCTTGCGGCCGGATCAATTCTGGCCATGCTCATCGGGCGCCTCTTCGGAAAAAAGGTTGTCCGGCGGCTCGTCTCTCCTTCGATTCTGGAACGTTTCGACCGCGTAATAGCAGAAGGCGGGCTCTTCTCTTTCTTCATGATCTTTCTGCTTCCAGCCATGCCGGACGACGCAGTCTGCTTCCTCGCAGGATTGACCCGCCTCAGACTCGCCGCGCTCTGGGGCGTTTGCCTTCTGGGGCGTCTTCCCGGAATGGCGGTGCTCAGCTTCGCTGGAGCCGGGCTTGTCACCGGAAGCATTGCGGGCTTTTTCGTCTTCGGAGCGGCAATGCTCCTTGCCCTGACGATCTGGCTGCTCAAAGAAGAGATCGAGGGATTCGCGAAGAAATTTTTACGAAACGAACCTCCTTCCGCAGAATAGCACGGAATCTCCCGGAAGAGAGGAGCGGCCGCGGATCTCCGCTGCTCACCTGTCGGAGAGAACCGGACGGCCGACGATCTTTCCTCCCTGTCTTTCGAGGCGGACGTGCGTCGAACGGCCGGAATCGACCCGGACATCGGATATCGCCAGCAATTCACCGGCGAGCCGGACGTCGATCCGGTACACGCCCTCCGGCACGTTAAGCGCATCGCCGCCGACCTTTCCGCGTGCAACCGCTTTCCCCGTTACATCGAGCACGTCGTACGAAGGGGCAAGGCTCCTTACAATGCTTTCCTTCAACCCATCCCTGTCGCGGGCGTCGAAGAAGACGCCGCCGGAAAGTTCGGAGATGCGGCGGCTCGCATTTCTGTCCGCCTCGTCATCAAGCGCGAAGCCGACTACGTCGACCCGGACCAGAATACCGGACCGGCGCAGCTCCCCGACCGTCGCCGCGGGGTCGCCGCCGCACTCCTCCCTCCCGTCGGTGATCAGGAGAATGCGCCGTTCTTCCGGGCCCGGTGACAGATCCTCGCCGGCCTTCCTGAGAGAATACGCGAGAGGCGTCGTTCCAAGCGCCCGTATGCCGTTCACGGTCCGCTTCAGCTTCACCTTGTCGAGTCTGCCGAACGGCGCCAGCAGCTCGGTGTCCTGGCAGGCCCCCTTGCGCCCTTCCCGGATCCGGTGCCCGAAAACACGGAGGGCCACAAGGCTCGAATCCGGCAGGGAGTCGATGACCTCCCCGAGCACCTGCTTTGCAAGATCCATCCTTCGGGGTGAATTCTGCCCCGAAATCCGCCGGTTCATCGATCCCGACGCGTCGAGAACAATCTCGATCCTCGGGGCCATCTCCTCCGGGAAATGATCTTCATAAGGGATAACGCTCAGGCGGCCCGTTCCTCCGCTGAAACGGACGCCGACGGTGTAGGAAGGATCGCCGTGGAGTTCATCCGCAATCCGCCGGTAGAGGGCGGCGAGTTCCTCGTCCGACTCTCCCCGCAGAAAACGTCCTCCCGTGGCGAGCGCGATATGCCGCAGCATGCGCTCGTTGGTCGAACCGACCGCTGAATTCTCGTCATCCAGGGATGCGCCGAATCCGATCGCGAAAACTCGGACATTCCTCTCCCGCAGCGCACTCCAGAGCGCGGCGTACCCCGTCCTGCTCCCCTCGGAGCCTCCGTCGCTGAAAACCACCAGAACCCGGTTACCGCGCTCGCTTTCGAGGAGCTCCAGACCCTCGGCGAGCGCGTCGTACAGCACGGATCCCATTCCGGGCTTGAAAGCGCCGTCGAGCGTGTGCAGCAGTTCCTCACGATCGGAAGAAAATCCGTGAAGGAGCACCCGGGGCTTGTCCGCGAACTCGATCAGGTTGACCCGCACTCCGGGCGGCAGCAGCCCGACATATCCCCGGACGGCTCGCTGCAGCTCGCCGAGGACTCCTTTCATGCTCCGGCTCACATCCCATACCAGCACGACGGACGAAAGCGGATCGAACACCTTCAGGAGATACTCCCCCGGCTCGACACCCCTGGCCGCCGCGGTCAGGGAGAGCGGCGTTCCGTTCCGGTCCAGGAGCTCGACCGCTGCGCGCCCCGAGAGATCCACATGCAACCGGCGGGATTCCGTGCCGGCCAGCCGGAAAC
The DNA here is from genome assembly GCA_964426245.1 of uncultured Synergistaceae bacterium. Taxonomy (GTDB): domain Bacteria; phylum Synergistota; class Synergistia; order Synergistales; family Aminobacteriaceae; genus JAAYLU01. Next base: position 5,225 of record CAYRPJ010000059.1, on the reverse strand, counting down.
GGTAATAATCAATATCGCCCGTCGGTTCGAGCGTACCGCTTCGAACGGAGCCGGGCTCGAGCTCTTCGGCCCGGTCCGGCGTATTGTTCGGCTCGGACTCCATAGTCGGTTTGGCCCGTTCCACAGGAACGGACGGACGCGTGGACTTCTCCGCCTCGGGGTCGAAATACGCCGAGAGCACGGAGAGCCTCGACGGATCGGGATCCTCGAATATCCGCACGCTTCCGAGGCTTGTGTACTTTCCGCCGGAATTTCCGACGATGTCGAGCCTGAGAAAACGCGCCGGAAGCCCTATCGGAATCGTTTTCACCCCGTCGCCCGGTGCGAATTCGACCCGGACGAGCTCCCGGAAGCCGTCGACAGGGGACGTTTCCGAGAGTGAAAGCACGATCGTTCCCGGGCGGGATTTCGGATCGGCGTCCTGCCCCGGATCTATTTCGACGCTGCCGATACGGGCGGTCCTGTCCTCGTTGAACGCAAAGACAAAGCTCTGCGGAAAGGTTCCGTCGGCGGAACGCCACCCCGCTCCGCCGGGTTCATAAATTCGTCCTGCCTCGTGCCTGTGGGCATCGGACGTGTACCATACCAGCGCGCCTCCGAGCGCAGGGCTCGCGATATCACGCGGAAAGTCGCCGACGATCGACATCGCGGACTCGGCCGCCTCAAGAATCTTCACCTCGGCGAGCTGGGGACTCGCCCTGCCGTGCGTGGAGAGAATCCGAAGCTTCAGAAATCGCGCTCTCACAGGAGAAAACCGCAGCGTGTGCTCTCCTGCGAACGGCTCCAAAGTTCCCGCGGCGACGCGTGTAAAGACGTCGGGCCGCTCGGCCCCGGCCACCCACACTTCGATCTCTCCGGGGAAGCGCGTCGCTTTCGGCCTTCCGGACTCCATCGGCGAAAGGGACGCCGTATCCACCACGACCGCTTCCACCAGCGCCTCGCGCCCCCGGTGGAAGGAAAAGACCAGCTCCTGCGGAAACGAGGCGCTTCCCGCCCGCCATCCGCATGGATTGCAGAAATTCACGTCACCGCCGATGGTCAGCGAACGGCGCCCGTCGATAAGGTTTCCCGCAGCGAAGGCGCGGTCGTCGGTCTGGGAAGTCCAGCTCTCCACCTTTCCGCCGAGGGCACGGAGAGCCACGTTCATCCCGGAAGACCGACGCACAGCGGGGGATTCGGAAGAATCAGCCGGAGGAACCTCCGGAAGAGAAGCGGACGAAACATCGGAACTTGAGTCTGACTTCGCCGCCTCGCTCTTCTCCTGCTCCGGAACGATCTCGAAGCCCAGGGACCGGAAGTGCTCTCTGTCGATCTCGATCAACACGCGGTAGGTTCCGGGCTGGAAACCGCCTGCCGGCGCAGGCAGGCGCAGCATCTTGCGCTCGCCTTCGGCAAGGAAGAGCCCGTCCTCCGCGAGAATTTCTCCTGTTCGGAGGCCATCGGCCGTCTCGACAACCAGGCGGGCCTCCACCTCGATCCAGTCGGGAGAGCTGGAGACCGCCGTCAGCAGGACAGCGGAGACATCGGACGGAAGCCGTGCGGGAGCGCTCTCTGCATCGGACGAAATCAGCGGGCCCGTCCCGAAGGCCACCTCCAGCGGCGGGCCGGAAGCCGGAGCCGCTTCCGCAGGAAGCGATGCGAACGACATCGGAAAGAGCAAGAGCATCAGGACGATCAGAGCATGCAGCAGCCGATCCGCTATGTGGAAAAACGCTTCCCCAAGTACGCCGTCAGCCTCGAAAAAACCTTGTCGTGTACACCCTTTTTTAGTATGTTTTCTCAATACCATGCTCTTGAATCCCTCCTCAAGAACGAAGGAGCTGAACTCCCCGGACAAAATTGAACTGGGCGCCATCCCCTTGTTCATTTTCCTAGAGAGCTTAACGCACCGCAACCCGCGCCTCCCAGCGCCAGACCAAGCCCCAGGTTGACCGCGAAGGGTCCGGGAGGAAAGATAACGACCGCGAGCGATGCCATCGCGATCCAGCCGCATATACTGCACCCGAGAAATTTGATCGCGCTCGTCTCCGACCACCCTGCCGGATCTCCCATACACCCTGCAAATCCGCCGACAAATGCAAGGGGTAAGCCAATTGTAACCGCATATTCGACAAATTCGCTTCCCCATCCGCGGGAGCCTATGCCGAGCGTATCGCCGGTGACCGGATCGATTCTCCACCAGCAGAAATCGTCATTCCGGGCCGAAGGGGCCCGGATTTTCGGCGCCGCCACCAGGAAACCCGCGGCAAGATCGGCGCCGAGACGCGCCCGGATATCCTCCGATACGGCCAATTCCTGTATCGCCGGGTCGTCCGGAGACTCGACGAGCACCCACGGAATGCCACGCCTCAGCGAATCTTCGAATGCCTGCGCGGTGTTTTTCCCCAACCCGCCGACCTCTCCGAAGCTCACATCGAGCTGCATCAGCAGCGACTCCGCATTGGTATCAAGAACTCCCTGCTCGAGCCTCTCCCGAAAAGCGGCATCTCGCGCCCCGGGAGTCACCGCAACCCTGTTGTGCACTATGTCGAACGCTTCGAATGCTACTTTTTCCGATTGTCCCGGCAGGTTTATCCCCCTGTGATGGGCGAGCACAACCGGCCGGTCCGTGTAGACGGAAGCGCCGTCCCTCCGCCAGGTACTCCGGGCCGATGCGAGCCAGTAAGGGGCTCCGGGAAGGCTGAGCGCTTCCACGAGACCGGACAGGAGGGTGTCCGTCTTTCCTTCGCCGGCCTTCCGCAGTATTTCGGGGATGAACTCGCGCTGCGCAAGGACGGATTGGGCAAAGGAGTGCAGAATAAAGTCCTCGGACGGCCGGCAGGAGAGAAACGCGAGCTCCGTAACGGTGAGGAGAGCGCCCGCACGGCTCAGCCGATGATCGTCCCCGAACTTCATTTCGTGAGAAATCCTTCCGGAGAGGCGCGCCGCCGGACCGTGAAGATCGAAGATCTCCCTTCGGATCACCTCTTCCGGTTGTCCGGGGACAGCAATCGCATATTCGATCCAGAGCGCGCTGAATGTTCCGCCCGGCGCCGGGACGGATGATTCAGCAGGCTCCCGCTGCCTGCCGATCGAATCCAGAACGGACGCGAAGCCTCCGAGCGCCGAACCAAGACCTTCTCCCGCGGAGGTTACGGCATCGAGCCTCGGATTGTCGTTCACGACGCCATCGACCGTGACGCGGCTCTGATGGATGATCTCCTTCCCGACAAGCAGCACAGGCAGCCATTCATTCTGCGCCTGAAGGACTTCCTGAAACCGTTCGAAGGTGAGATTTCCGCCGATCATTTTCGCGTCCGAAGGCCAACGGAGGGGATGGTACGCCAGGACCACGCGTCTCCCCATCACTTCGGACGGTCGAAGAGCGTGCCTGAGAAGCGTCCTTTCGCGCAGCGCGCCTTTATCCGATACTTCCGCGATCACGCGGACCTCAACGCTGTGTTTGAGGCTTTCCGCGATCTGTTCGGGCAGGATGTTTTCGCGCATGACGGTAAGAGGCCGCCCCGGCCGCGCGTCCGGCAGGGAGGGGTCGAGGTCGGTCCACCGTTCACCGTTCTTCCACTGAACCCACCAGTGATCCCTGTACGCTTCCTCTGTCCGGTCAGCTCCCGCCGAAGCTCTCCGAGCAATATCGCCGAGCATCGTCATCAACGCGTCGCTCTGCGAAGAAGTACGCCTCCTGGCCTCCCCGGCCAGATATCGGGCCGCCTTTGAATGCTCTTCGAGCGAGCCTCGGAGCATCGCCGCATCGAGCCCTTTCTCGGCCGCGTACCGTTCTGCGAATGCGAAGGATTCTTCAAGCCCTCCTTCATTGCGCGTTATCCGGTGCGAACCGGAGGGCGGCACGGGACGGCTTCCGCTTACGAGCGTCCGAAGCTCTTCATCAGAAAGGCTGCCGCGTGCCAGGCGAACCTCCTGCCCGGCCATTTCGAGCAGCCGGCACAGCAGCATCGCCCGGTCCAGGCTGTTTCCCAGCCGGTCCATCAGCACCCCTTCCCAGGAACGAAGCAGCCCCCGGTACGGGACCAGCCAGGTGTTGTCCCGCACCCATCGAAAAAGCCGCGTCGGTTCTGACTGCCCCTCTTCGACAATGACCGCCGGGTCGAAGGTATCGCGCGGAATCCGCGGAAGAGCCTCCGCGAGCAGTTCACAGGCGTTTTCGAAATCCTCCGCCAACCTGCCGAGCATTTCCGTTTCGCTCCGGAGCGGCACTGCGGGCGCCTCCACCGCATGCGCGATCGGCTGAAACATCATCAGGAGCGAGATACAAACGGACAATACCCTCGTCACTGCCGGATGCCTGTACATGATCTTCCCTCCCCGAAAAAACGAGATTGTTCCAGAAACACCTTACACATCGCAGGGGGAAAAGTCAATGAATTATGAGTTTTGCGTCGTTGTTTCCGAAGGGCGGACCGCGGGACTGCGAAATCCGAGTGGAAATGACGGAACAGGAGAACGCATAAGCCTGAGCGTAATGATATACTGAACAGCGAATGCGGCACATCATCATACGAATCGACGATACCCGCCTCCCGCGCCCCGATTTCCGGTCATTTTCGGCGCAGTCAACGGCATAGAGACAAGGGGAAGTGAAGAATGCGTTTCGATTGTTCATCCGGACAGCATAATACGAGAACATGCCGGCGGAGCTCCAGCGAAGGCTCAATTCAGCTCGCGGAGGAGACGGGATCAGGAGCGGCATCGAAACCTTCAAACCCGGGCACGACCTCCGAGAGCTTCTGAATGGCGCCTTCGATGCTTCGGAGCAAGTCTCATCGTTGCGGCGCCATGATTTGCGCGCTTATTGCCGTCGTTCTCCTTCCGACGCTTCTGCAGTTTTTTTCTCCTCTCTCTCACGCTGCCGAGAAAGCCCCTCTTCGTGCGGAGGGGGGTACCCTCGACCTGAGGAAACATCCGGTCCATGAGGAAACGATCGCTCTTGAAGGAGCTTGGGAATTCGTGTACGGACGCTTCATTCCGCCCGGCGAGACAGGACGTTCGGAGTCTCTCGAAGGCGCTGCGCTCGCTCGGGTCCCTTCAACCTGGAAAGGAACCTCCTACGGGGACGGAAAACTGCCGGGGAACGGATTCGCGACCTACCGCCTGAGGATTCTCCTCGGTGAAAACCATCCCGAACATCTCGCGCTTCTCGTGCCCGGGTGGGAGACCGCCTATGCCCTGTACGCGGACGGTCATCTCGTCGCAGGAGCGGGAAAAACCGG
>CAYRPJ010000058.1:0-20238 GCA_964426245.1 uncultured Synergistaceae bacterium | reverse complement strand
CGAGGAGCTGGTGAAATCCATCGCCCCCTTCGTCGTCGCGGAGCTGGCGGTGCTCATCCTGCTCATTTTCTTCCCGCAGATCGTCATGTTCATCCCCAACCTCGTGCTGCCGTAGTAAAGGGGCGGGAAGCATCTTCGCGACAACCGGAAGGAGGTGCGGACAGCGGGCAAACGAGTCGGGAAATACAGTATGATTTGAAGCACCATATCTTGAAAATGTGAAGGGAGAGAAACTCATGAAATTGAAAACCGGTTTTGTTGCTCTTCTGCTCGTTGCAGTCTTTGCCACGGCGGCTTTCAGTGCGCAGTTCACGATCAACGCGGGCATCGGCCTGAACGACAAGTCCGCGCAGTTCCAGTCGCTGCAGTATTTCAAGGAGATCGTCGAGAAGAATTCCGAAGGCAAGATCGAAGTCGTCCTCTTCCACTCGAGCCAGCTGGGCGACGACCGCACCATGATGGAATCCCTGAAGATGGGAACGCAGGAGATGACCTGCCCATCCACAGCTCCCATGACGGCATTCGTCAACGCATTCAAGATCTACGATCTTCCTTTCATCTTCGCCAACGAGGAAGTCGCCGACTACATCCTCGACGGCCCCGTGGGCAAGAAGCTGCTCGATATGCTTCCCGCGCAGGGTCTCGTCGGACTCGCCTACTGGGAGAACGGCTTCCGCATGCTCACCAACAGCTCCCGCCCGGTTCAGTCCCCCGAGGATCTCAAGGGAATGAAGATTCGCACGATGGAGAACCCAATCCACCTCGCGGCCTTCCGCACGATGGGCGCCAACCCGACCCCGATGGCCTTCGGCGAACTCTTCTCCGCCATGCAGCAGAAGGTCGTCGACGGGCAGGAGAACCCCTGGGGCACCATTTTCCTGCAGAACTTCTTCGAAGTGCAAAAGTACGCCAGCGACACGGGGCACGTCTACTCCCCCTTCGTCCTGCTGATTTCGAAGAGATTCTGGGACAAACTTCCCGATGATATGAAGACCGTTGTCCGGGACGCAGCCGACCAGGCAAAGGTCCACAACCGGGCGCTCAACCGGAAGATGAACGCCGAATACCTCGAGAAACTGAAGGAGAAGATGGAAGTCACCATCCTGACACCCGAGCAGAAAGCGGCCTTCCAGAAGGCCTGCCAGCCGATCTACGACCAGTTCGGCAAGGACATCGGCGAGGACCTGATCAAGGAAGTCCAGGAGCTCTCCGCCGGATTCAAGAAATAAACGAAATCCGCACAGGCAAGAAGGCGCCGCTTCTCCGTTTCAAGGGAATCGGCGCCTTCTTTGTTCGAGTATTATTGCGAAATCGGAAATAATCGCATCCGATTCATGGTTCTCTCATTTCGACAGCCCGCTCCTCCGCCAAGGCCAACAAGATGTTCACAGCATCCCAGGTCCATGCCTCCCCATGCTCATTCTGAAGGAGCATTTTTCCCCGCTCATACACCTCGGGACGAACCTCGCGCGCAAAATTCCGGTCGAGACGCAGCGCCAAGCGGTAAACTCCTCCGAGATGGCCTGTCGAGATTCCGGGCGCATTTTCGGAAAGAGGCACGGAAAGGAATCCGTAGATTGTGTCGGGAAGAGCGGGCCAAAGAACTTTCAGGTACGCGAGCGTCCGTCGGGGAATCTCCTCGTCGCTTTGGATCATATTGAGCGCGATGAAAGCTGAATCTCCCGGCTTGACGCGGAAATCAGGTGAAAAATGAAACGAGAACTCGTCTTCGGGGAAGAGCGTTCTCAGTTCCGGATCGAAGGAGCTTGAAAAAAACCCGTTCGGAAGCGCGGCGTTCCGGAGAAAGCGCAAGGACTTTCCGGCCGCCTCCGAAGCATCCGGAAAGTCGTCGCTGCACGCGACCTCGAACAGAAAGTCCGGGAAATAGCCGAGGGCGTAGCTGTTCGTCGCGAAAGCCCTCGTACCGTAATTGTAGTAGTTCCGTATCTGCCAGCTTCTTCCTTCGCCCGATTGGTGCGCGAGGTACCCTTTCACCAGGGAAAGGCTCCTTTGAAGAAGCAGTGCGTCTTCCCATAAGATACCGGCGTTCCAGAACGCCTTCGCCGCCAGAATCGTCTCGGTGGTGCCGGAAGCGTCCGGAGGCGCATCGCCGTCGTACTTCCAGCCGACCGTCAGCAGTGATTCTCCTCCGATCTCCGCCGGAACAAGAAAGACGCTGGAGAACGGAACGAGAAACGAGTCGAAAAGAGAGCGATTTCGAGACTCCACTGCATACAGCAGAAAGAGCACATTGTCGATCGCGAAGGCTTGCCCGTTCTTCCGAAGGAGAAGACCGGCGTTCGCCTCCTGAAGGACGGCTGTTTCAAGACCGCGCAGAAGGAAGTCTCTTTCAGCGGTCTCCTCGGAGGAAGAGACCGCAGGAACGAAATTCGTCGCGCATAGAAGCAGTGCAAAGACACGTGCGTATTTCGTGAACCATCCACTCCGTTTTCTCCAGCATTTCATCGGTGAACCTCCGGAAACGCAATCATTTCCGGCCGGACGCCGAACTCGGAGGAACAGTTCCAATAACCGCCCCGACCTTGAAATTCCTCAATACGTTCTCTCCAAAAGCAGCCACTGACCGCTCCCGGTAACGACGCGTTCATCGGCCGACGGCGGAAGAAAAGCAGGGCGCACCGAGAAGGGGGGAGTCGGCGTTTCGTACTGCGGCACGAAACGGACTTTGCCTGCGGCGAAGAACTCCACTACCGCGGCGCCTCGCCCCTCCACTCCAACAGAAGCGCCTGGAAGCCGCTCCCGAAGATACCTTCCGACCGGTTCTTCCGCGGGGTAAACCCGGGAGATGAAGCCTTCCCCGCGCAGCGCCTCGTTCCAGCGGGCCATGTTTTTAGAACGGAGCGGCATCTCCCACCATGAGACAACGCAGAAGAGCAGCAGACACAGCCAGAGCATAGGGCATCTTCTGACCGGCAGGAGCACCCGGGCAAGGAAAATCAGAACGGCAACGCCCGAGAGAAGCGATATCCGGAGCCGTACTTCTCCGGCGGGAAGAACGAGCCAGGCGATCCCGAGACTCGCAAAGGAGAGAAAGAACAGGCGGAACGCGACCGCACAGTCGGCCTTGTCCTCTCCGCAGCGTATCGACACAAGAGCAAAAATCACCGCGACGGCAAGCACCGCAGCGCTTACGGGAAAGGCGGCGGCATCCGAAAGAGGGAATGAGAGCTGGGTATACAGGAAGCTCCCCTTCCCGTACACCCAGTGCAGAAACCACCATCCTGCTCCGAAAAGCAAAAAAGGGGTAAAGAGCACGATATATTCGGCGAAGAAACCGTGCTCTTCGACTTCGATCAGAAAACTCGTCAGCACAAGCGCACAAAGCACCACGTACAGCCCCCACGGCGCGGCGAATGGGATCAGTCCGAGCGCGAGTCCCGCGCTGAAAAGAGGAAACGTGTGCCCTGTTCTCAAGTGAGAGAGCAGATCTTTGAGCGCAACGGCCAGGAACGCTATTCCGAGCGCCGACGCCGGATCCGTGGTCAGCAGGAAAAGAACAGGATATGAGAGAAGGACGAAGATGAAGAAAAATATCGAGATCAGTTTATGGCGTGCGAAACGGAGAGCATTGATCAGGATTCCCGCAAGCACGGTTCCGGCAAGGGCGCAGATCGACGGCCATAATGTCTCGAATGATCGGAAAGGCGAAAGCCATCCGGCCAGCGCAAGAAGAGGAGGCTGCACCAGGAGGCGGTCCGCCGCGGCAAACCTGGAGGCCTCGAGCACCGTCACGGATAGAGAGGCGGCCTCCGGCAGGAAAAAACGACCGAAGATCTCACTCGCGGAGAGAAAAAGCAGCGCGAAGGAGATCATCAGGCCCATTCCGTAGAGTATCCTGTTACTTTTTCGTGAGTCCATGAACGGTCTTCTCCCAGAAAAAAGGCTTGGTAAAGAGCTGCCAGAGCGCCTTATAGGCGGCAATGGAATGAAGAATCCAGTAAAAAGGATTCAGCAGCGAGTAAAATGTCAGACGAAACAGCTTTCGCCGGAATACCGCCAGCATGTTGAGATAGATTCCCATGGCGTTGCCGACGATAAGGTTCAGCGTTGAAATAGTCAGTATCCATATCGGAAAGACCGATTCCATCCAAAGAGGGCGATAGAAAACCCACAGGATGAAAAGTCCCCACAGAATCGGATTGAGGAGAAACGTAATGAACGTACCGCCAATGAGAAGTTGAACTCCCAGGAAGGAGCGAAAACCAACGGTTCTCAGAAGACGCAGAGGGTTCCGCATGTGGACAAGGTAGGTCTGCATATATCCCTTTATCCATCGGGAGCGCTGCCGTATCCAGTTTCCTGTATGGCTGTTCGCTTCCTCGAAGGTCGTGGAGTTTATCGTCGATACCCACATTCTGTGTGCGCTGGCACGTATCCCAAGATCCGCGTCCTCCGTCACGTTGAACGGATCCCACCCTCCCAGCAGACGCAGCATCTCGGTCCGGAAGTGGTTCGACGTACCGCCCAGAGGAATGGGCATTCCGAGCGCCTCGATTCCGGGGAGCATGTAGTCGAACCAGTAGGAGTACTCCAGCGTGAACATTCTCGTCAGCAGGTTCTGCTCGGAGTTGAAGTAGTTCAGCGCCGCCTGAACGCAGATCATATTGGAAGGCCCCTTGCGGAATGCGGCGATGACCTTCCGCAGCTGGTTCTTCTCGGGAATATCCTCGGCGTCGTAGATGGTCAGATACTCTCCGCGGGCGAAGAGCAGGCCGTAGTTGCACGCCTTGGGCTTCGTCTTGGGAATCGAATACGGGACCCTGACAATCTCGAAGTTGGAGGGCGGACGAAGAGAGCGCACGGCTTCATAGGTCTCGGCATCCTCCTCCTCCAACAGAATTTTCACGTCCAGCTTCTCAAGGGGGTAGTCCATCTCCATGATGCCCGCGATCAGGTGCTTCACCACTTCGGGCTCCTTGTACATCGGAAGGAGCAGGGTATAGATTGGAAGCGTCTTTTCATCGAGAGCAGCCGCCTCTTCGTCTGTCACCTGCTGCAGAATCTCCGTTCTCGCCCCCAATACGGCGGCGACCAGTTTGAAGCCGAGCGAGAAGACGTAGAAAACGTTGATCAGGAAGAAAAGAACGATGAGCGTCTCCCTCGCCCACAACAGAAAACAGAAGAGAAAGATCGAGAGAAGAGCGTAGATCAGGATGAGCTGCCCCTTGGTGAAGGTCTCCATGGCGGACTCCTCCGGCTTACGGAAGAAAAGCCCCATGGTGCTCTCCCGGTTATAGGTTTCCCGGAAATGCGTCGTCAGCGCGGCTTGCATGTCCCGTTCGCTGCAGACGAAGAGAAAGAGTTCAGTCCCCGTCGCCTTCGCAAGTTCGTCGAGAGGCGCTTTCTCGTTGGGCCGGGACGTGACGACTCCGAGGCTGTTTCCTTTTCGCCCCACCGGAAGCATCCGGTGTTCCCTCAGGAACTCTTCCCCGACGATGTTCACGACATCCTCCAGCACCTCCGAATCCAGCGGCGTCTCCGCCGGATTTCGATACGGCAGCGTGAACTGAAGCGACAGCGCCCTCGCAACCTGGAGAGGGTTGATTCTGCCGAGCCCGACGAGAATCTCTCCAAGAGCCGATCCGGTCCTCTCCTGTATCGCCAGCGCCTCGTCCAGCGCCGCCTCGCCGATCATTCTCTCCCGGAGCAGGATCTCACCGAAACGCACGGTACTTCATCTCCCGATGCGTGCACCGAAGATCAGCTCGAGGTTCGACCCGTCCCCGGTATTCTTTCCGGCAATATCCCATGTGTTGCGAAGCGTAACATCCGAATACGAAGATACGGAAAAGACCACGCCTGCTCCCGCCTTCCAGAGCGAGAATCCGTTTCTTCCGGGCGCATCGCTGATGGAAAAGCCTTCGATGCCGCTGAAGGTGATCTGCGATCCCCACTTTTGGGAAAACGGATGAAACCATGTTCCGTCAAACCGGAACTGGTCGACTGCCTCTCCGTCGAGAAAGTGCCGGATACCGGCTTCGAGACTGATATAGCCGTAACGTCCGATTCTCTCGTAGGATCTGCCCCAGAGATAGCGAAGGTCGAGGTACTTGTTCCCGTCTCCGAGGCGAAACGGTTTTTCCGTCGAATATCCCGCTGGAATGCCTGCGATCAGCTGCCAGGAGGCTGTCTCAACCCCCCTGGCCCAGAGCTTTCGCCGGAAGCCGATCTCCATATCGTGAAATGCGCTCTCCGAGAAATTCGACGGTGCAAGCTTCTGCGCCCTCTGCCACGGAAGGGCGAAAATCAGCGTCGTCTCCGGCGTGAGGCCGTGCTCCAGGTAGAACTTCCACTCGAGCTTCCTGTACGCGCCGTCTTCGCTCTTCCGCCTCCGGCCTGAGACATCGCGGAACCAGCCGCTTTCGTACTCCGAGACGGAGAGCGAAAGATACGTTTCTCCCTCGGGCTGGACCCATGCCGCAGCGAGAACAGGCGGCGGAGAGAAACATGGCAGAGCGAAAACAAGAAGCCATGTCGCAAGGAACGTACGCGATGGAAGCCACCTGTTCTTCATCATTCACTCCTCCTCTTTTTCAGGAAAAGCCCCGCGAAGAATACAGTTGCCAGAACCCAAGCTCCGACGATAACGAGCGTTCTGTAACGGAACCAGAAGCGTTCCGCCAAGGAGAGTAACGCACCGTGCTTCACGGAGACCGCGGGGTTCCGGGTATCGTATGAACGCACATCGTCGGGCGCCCTGAAAGCGATCACGTTGCCTGTGAGGCGGGCCGTGTTTTTCGGCGCGGTGATGAAAGACGACGCTCTGCTCATCATACCCGGCGCAGCCGAAGAGAGAAGAATGGCGGGCTTGGGGGAATTACCGAGAAGCAGCAGGGCGACATCTTCCTCCCGTTGGAAGGAATAAGCTGCCTTGCTGCCGTTCCGGTCCTCCAGAAGAAAACCGGTGTGGATATTGAGCGGAAGAAGTTCGTGGAGCTCCCGTGGAATTGAATCAGGCGAAGCGACTGCGAGAAGCCAGTCCGCACTCTTGATTCGTGCCGGATCGTCATTCGTCGCCCGTACTTCCGGAAAAAGGAAAATACCCTCCGGATAGCTGGATGCGAGCCAGGAGAGCATATCGGCGGCGGCGCGAAGAATATCGACGGACAGGCTCTCGTCCAGGAGCAGCAGACCTTTGCGAAGCGCGAAAACTCCGAAAGAGTTCCAGGAAAGCCGCTGCAGGGGAAAGCTTCCATGCCCGTGAACGCTGGAGAACGGAAAGAGCGTAGCGCGATTCTCGACGCTCTTGTACCGGCACATTCCCTCGTCGACATAATAGGAAACAGCAAGGCGAAGGCGATTTTCCGTCATAATCGGAATTTCGGCAGGCAGAAGAAGGCGCTCTGTGAAACGGCCCTTCGCCGGAAGCGTCTTGCTCTCCAGAAAAATCCCGTTCCAGTAAGCGTCGAGCCTTGCAGGACGCGAAGAATCCCGCGGAAGCGAGTACGCGCCTTCAAGGTCGAAAGTGAGATCCTGCGGGAGGGAAGGAAGAAGCCCGGGATATACAGGAATCTCGAGAAGGACCGTACTGCGGCCTTTGCCTTCCACCAGAGGAAGGAAATTGGCTTCCGCACCCTGAGACGGAGCCGCTCCGTCCGGCACAAAGCGCCCTGACGGAATCGCCGCGAAAAGAGGATACGAGGCGATCATTTTCACAATATCGGCGAGCGGGTTCGCTCCATCGACGCCCGAGAGCAGAAGAAGCCCTCTCTCACCGACCAGCGAGATTCCTCCCCGGGCCTCGACTCCTTGCGGCACGCTTTCGGGACTTCCGGCAATCAGGATGAACGGAGCTGAATCGGTCTTTTCATCGAACCCCGATTCGAGAGAGACGGAGAGTCCCGGCACGGCCTTCCGCAACAGCGCGGAAAGCCAGACGCCCGCTCTTCCCTCGTCAAGAGTGGGGCGAACGGGAAGAACGATCCGAAGCTCGCTGAAAAGCGTTTCGAAAAAGTCCGAGACCGAACGAAGCGGAATCCTCGCATCGCCGAACAATACGGCCGAGTCCGGCTGAACCACCCAGAAGAGACGCCCCGAAATCATATCGCGGCACACATCGTCGGTTATGGAGAGCCTCGCCTCCACCCTCGCATGTAGAAAACGCTCCCACGACAGGCCGGGAGGAAACGGAACACGCACCACAGGGTTTTTGCGGAGGTCTTCCACCGTTCTTGTCAGAACGGAACGATCGTTTATAAAGAACAAGAATAGATCATCTGCCCTGACAGCGGAGGAAGGGGTGATCTTCCAGACCATCTCTCCGGACATTGCCGACATCCTCGGAAGAGGAAAGTACGCCGAAAAACCGTTCTCAGGACCTTCAAGCCGGATTTCCCCGTCAAAGCCGAGGTCCGTCAGCGTCCGTGAAAGCACTGTTCCGGCTCCGGCCTCGCCTGCAAAAAGAAGAACCGCTACACAACAAAACATCCAGAAAAAACGCCTTCCACTCATCCGGTCAATACCCCTCCTTTACGCTGCACGCGTCTGCTACTTACTGCACGTAATCGTCCTTCAGGCGGACGATGTCGTCCTCTTCGAGATATTCTCCTCCCCGAACCTCCACGAGCTCGAGGGGAACCTTGCCGGGATTCTCGAGCCTGTGCACGCAGTGTTTCGGAATAAAGACGCTCTCTCCTTCGTGGACGAAGCGTTCCTCCTCGCCGAGCGTCACTCTTGCCGTTCCGCGAACCACGACCCAGTGTTCGCTTCTATGGTGGTGATACTGAAGACTGAGACGCTTTCCCGGAAGGACGGTGACCCTCTTGATCGAAAAGCGTTCACCCTGGTGGAGCAGCTCGTACCCGCCCCACGGACGGGCGCCCTCCGGCGAGCGGACGACCTCGGCGCTTCCGTCGGCTTTCAGCCGGTCCACGATGGCGCGAACCTTCTGCGAGGAACCGCGGGGGGCTATCAGAAGGGCGTCGGGCGAGTCGACGATCAGGAAGTCGCGGACGTCGACCGCCGCGACCAGCCTCTTCGTCGAGAGGAAGAGCGAGTCCGCACACCCTTCGGTGTAGATTCGCCCCTTCTTGACGTTGCCCTCTTCGTCCTTGCCGGAGAATTCGTAGAGGGCGTCCCAGGAGCCGATGTCGGTCCACGGGGACTCCAGCGGAACCAGCGCGACGTTCGATATCCTTTCGAGGACCGCATAATCGATCGAGATCGAGGGCAAGGAAGGAAAAGCCTCGAGAAACGCACGGTACCCCTTTTCAAGAAACGGCTCCAGCTCGGGAACGTATTTCGCCAATGCGTCCAGCATAGTCCCGACAGTGAAGACGAACATGCCGCCGTTCCAGAAGTAGTCCCCCGCTTCGAGGTACTCCCTCGCCTTTTCCAGTCCGGGCTTCTCGACGAAGCGGTCGACCTGCCGCCAGGCTCCGCGGTCCTCGCCGGCCCGGACATAGCCGAATCCGGTGTCGGGACGTGTCGGCGGAATGCCGAAGACGGCGACGTTTCCGGCGCGTGCGGCTGATGCCGCGGCATGGACAGCCTTCTTGAAGAGCTCCGGTTCGTGGATGATATGATCGCTGGGGCAGACGAAGACCACGCTTTCCCGGTCCGCCCCGCACTCCTCAGTCAATGCCAACAGGCCGAGCGCGATGGCCGGTGCGGTATTCTTCGGACAGGGCTCCTCCACGACGAAACTCTGGGGAACATCGAGCAGCTCCCGGGCCTGCAGGAGCGCCAGCGCGCCGAATCTGACGCTCGAGAGAACTCTCGTCCGGGAAGGATCGCCCACGGAGAAGGCGCGCTGCAGAGTGCACTGGTAGAGGCTGCACTGATCTTCTATCCGAAGGAACTGCTTCGGGAACTCCTCCCTGGAGAGAGGCCACAGGCGCGTCCCGGATCCTCCGGCGAGAATGAGAGAGAAGAGGTGTTCCATGGAATCACGTCCATTCTTCATAGTTGTTTATTACTTTGAAAGTATACCACTCGGGACCATTTTAACACGAAAACCCCCCCGTTGCGGAGAGGTTTTCGTGTTGTTCTCTTCCGGCCGGGAAACTCCCGCCGCGAAGCGCGCTCTCCGAAGAGTCGCTACTTCATCTTCACGCCGATGCCGCGCTCCTCGTCCGTTCCGGGAACGAGCGAGTCGCAGACGGCGGCGCAGATTCCGGCGACGGCCATGGGGGTCTTCAGAATAGCCCAGACCATCCCTCCGAGCGTCTGGAAAACCTGGCTGTACTCGGCGCTCATGAAGAGGTCCTGGTTGGCCTCGACCCAGCCGGGAAGCCCCATCGCCATCAGGAAGGCGAAGCCGACGATGAGGACGTTGCGCTGGCTGCCCATGTCGGCGCGCATGAGCACCTGGATGCCGAGGGCGCCGATGGTGCCGAAGAGGGCGATGTACGCGCCGCCGATGATCGGGGAGGGCATGGTGGCGACGAGCGCGCCGAGCTTCGTCACGAAGCTCATGAGAATCAGGATGATGGCGCCCGTCCGGACGACCCAGCGGGAGGCCACCCCGGTGAGGCCGATAAGCCCGATATTCTCCGTGTAGGAGGTCGTGCCGACCGCGCCGAAGAGACCGGTGAGGGCGCAGTTGAGTCCCTCGGCGCCGATGCCGCGGCTGATCGTCTTCTCGTCGGGATCGTCGAGGCCCGCCGCGTAGGAGACGGAGTGGTAGTCGCCGACCGACTCGATCATGACCGCGAAGAAGCCGGCGAGCAGCGCGCCGAAGGCCAGGAGGCTGAACTTGGGCGCTCCCCACGGCATAATGATGTCATAGCGGTACCACGGAGCCGCATAGACGTTCGCGAGGCTGATGTGCGCCGGATGCCCTTCCGGGAAGATGCCGGTCCGCGACAGCACGAGGCAGAGAAGGTATGTGACCACGATGGACGAGAGGATCGCGAAGATATTGGCGTACTTGTTCTTGCTCACGAGGCTGAAGAAGAAGATGAGCGCGACGACGAGCAGCGAGACGGGCCAGTAGTTGGCCGCGTTGAACTGGATAGCGACCGGGGCGAGCGAGAAACCGATGGCCATGATCACGGGGCCGATGACGACCGGCGTGATGATCTTTCGGATGTAGCCGATCAGTCCGCTGTAGCCGATCACGGAGAGGATGACGCCGCCCGCGATGAGGCCGCCGCCGATGTACTGCATGACGACTTCCGGTCCCGACGCGCTGTAGGCCCCGATGATCGTCATGACCGATGGGATGAAGCTGAAGCTCGACCCTTGGACGATGGGAAGTCCGGAACCGAACGTCGGATGCGTCTGGATCAATGTTGCGACGCCCATTCCGAAATAGACGCATGAGATGAAGACCGCGAGCTGAGCCTGGCTCATCCCCATTGCGGGACCGAAGATCAGGGGGACGAGAGTCGTCGCGCCGAACAGAGTGAGCACATGCTGCGCACCCGCGAGGACCAGAATCGGGAAGGGGGGGACATCGTGCAATCCGTACACTATTTTTTTCGCCATTTGCGAATCCACCTCCTGAAAAAGTAGTTGTCCATTAAGAACTGAAACACTGCGAAGATCCCGCTGCTCTTTGATTCCTGCACCACACCTCCTCTCACGGGGCGGCGTACCCGCTTTTCGACTCCCTCGCGCCGTCTTTCAAAGGCAGGGAGTTGTCAGCCTCCTGTTTCAGGTATTGTTTCTTCGTCACACCGCCTCACCGGATACACCGAACCCCTGTCTACAGTCCGACTTCATCTCCCGAAGCGAGAAGATGATTGACGAGAAGGTTCATCAGGACACCGACCGTAACCGCGATGAACACGCTGTTGTTCACGTACATCTTCCAGAACGGGGCGAGCGTTGCCGCCCACGAGGCGCCGGCCGTACTGGCGTAGAAGGGGAGCATGACAGCCATGCCGAGCGCGGTTCCCGCAACCAGATTATTGCCGAAGTTCCTCTTCTCGGAGATGATGACGTCCACACCCGAGAGCATGATAAGGCTCGCGCTGATCGCGAACACACCGCCGATCGCCGCCCTTGGTATCGATGCCAGCATGACGGCGAGTTTCGGCGAAAGGCCGTACAGCAGGAACATCACGGCCGCTACCTGGGTGACCAGGCGGCTCGCGATACCGGTTGCCGCGATGATCCCGATGTTCTGGGTATAGCTGGTCACGGGCAGGGCGCCCAGAAAACCGCTGACGATGCATCCTGCGCCTTCGGCGGCGATGCCCCTGTTGATGTGTTTCACCCTGTACGTCTCGCCCGAGACGGCACAGGTCGCCGCGTAATCTCCGAGGGACTCGAAGATGGAGCCGATGTACCCCGTGAATCCGCCGATGATGGCGGCAAGGACGAATGTCACCGCAGTATTCGTTCCGTCAAGCCCGCGGAACGGGAAGAGTTTCGGCATTGCGAACCACGGAGCCTCCGCAACCCTTGCCCAGTCGTATTCTCCCAGGATCGATGCCAGGCCCACTCCCACAACGAGAGTGGAGACGAGAATAAATCCGCGGGAAATGGTTCCTTTGCACCGGAATTTGAGAAAAAGCGCAAAGACGAACGCGATAAGCGCCAATACCAGGTGAAGAGTCTGCTTGCTGCCGAAGATCCAGGTCAGCGATATCCTGGCGGCCACGAAGCCGATCGTGGCGACGACGGATCCTGTTACGACAGGGGGGATGAACTTGCGAATTTTCCCGAGAACTCGGGACATTCCGAGGAATACCTCGATAGTCCCTCCGACAAGAACGGCGCCCCACATCGCGGGGAAACCGTACATCGCGGTCACCGGGCCCATCGCCGACAGGACCGAGGCGGAAGGCCCCTGGACGATAGGAAGCCTGTTGCCCACGGTCGTCTGAATGAGAGTTCCAACGCCCATTGCAAGGAAACACGTGCTGATCATGACGGGAAGAACCGATGCGGGCAGTCCCGCCAGGGTTACGAACATTCCAGCCCAAATAAAGGGAGTGAAGTCGACAAGGGTGACCTGCCATGCGTAAAAAATCGTCTCCCAGAAGGTCTTGGGACGGTCTTCGATACCAAGGATCGGCTTGATGGAACTGACGACCTCCTGGTCGAATACAACCTGTTCGGGATCATATGAAGACATGCTATATCCTCCTCGCCTTTGAAAAATGATAGTATTTCGGGATATACGGTGAAAGCGTCTTTCTGAGGAAGCCTTTGGTGCGCTACCGGTTTCCGTCTCTTATCCCCTCCTGTTCCCTGCTTCAGGAAGATACTTCAGGAGATCTCCGGCTCCCGCCTTCCGGAGACTCTCCGGAGTCTGGAGTCCCGTGACGGCGTCCCAGCCCCGCTCCTCGTAGTATTCATCCAGCATCCGTTCAAAATGCTCCGGGTTCATCACGGCATCGGAGTAGGGACCGAACGAAAGCGGCTCCTCCATGACGCGTCGGGGAAGCGTGTCGTCCTTCCGCCCGAAACCGGCATGAAGCGTGTTGAACAGCTTTTCCGCCTCCACGATACGCCTGCCCTTTTTCCAGAGGTCCTCCGCGGAGACCGCAGAGCCGGTAAGCGCTTCGATGGCCTTCGAGAGCGGCGAGAGATCTGCAAGCGCGGGATCGTACCATCCGGCCGCGAAATAGCAGATTCCCGTCGAGTCGACGATGGCCTTGTAGATTTCGTACCAAGCGACGAGCTTTGCCTTCCCTTTGTAGGAACCTGGAATTCCGGCCTCATCGTTGCCGAAAAGCCATTCTCCGGTCCAGGACGGAACCTGGCGGTTCTCCGTCTGGGGTGATCCGTTGAGATGTCCGCCTCCGCGTGCACTCACCGCCATGCCGAACCCCCATGCCTTGTGGGAGCGAACGCCCTGCTCGTTGAGCCCGATGCCTTTGACGTGCATGGCGTACCGTTCGCTTCCGCGGCCGACCGTCCCGGCAGCGGCAAGCACCCCTTCGGCCAAAACCGCACCGAAGCCTTTTCTCTCGGCGATCATCCGAATGAGCGAGAGAATATCTCCGGAATTCCCCCAGCGAAGCTGCAAACCGCCGGTATCCTCCGAGGCAAGGATTCCGCGTTCAAAACACTCGACGGCCCATGCCACCGCGGCAGATACCCCGTCGACGTCAAGCCCGAGAGAATTGCACAGGGCGTGCGCTTCGAGGACGGCGAAGGGATCGTCGATATCGAGGTTCGATCCCAGCCCTCTTACCGAGTTCGCGTGCATTCCTTCCGCGGCGAGGCTTTTTCCGTCCTTCTCCATTTCGTAGAAGTGAAGACAGGAGAGCGGGCAGTTCCAGCACGCGGTTCTCTTCTTTTCAAAGGGACGGAACGCGGCCTCGTTGATTCGGAAGGATTTTTCGGCTTCCCAGAATTCCTCCTGGAGATTGCGCACCGATGTCGGCACTTTTCCGCTCCACCCGCCGACTCCGGCCATACCGTGCGTGCCCCCGGAGCGGAGGGCCGCCGAAGCGGCAGAACTCTTCAGGATCCAGGAGTACCTGTTCGCCTCCAAGCGGAACCCGTCCGGATCGCAAGGTGCAACCGGCGCCTTTCCCGACACCGCGACCGCCTTGAGGTTCTTGAAGCCCATAACAGCACCGGAACCGCCCCATGCCAGGGCATGGGCCCTGTCGATCATAACGCAGGCGATTTTCACCAGCCGTTCTCCGGAAATACCGATTGAGGCTACCTCGGCATCAGCATCACCCGCCGTTTTCCGTATCCTATCGACAGTCTCCCATACGGAGCATCCCCAGAGCGACGCCCCGTCCTGAATCTCCGCCGATCCGTCCTTCAGCAGAATCCAGCACGGGGACGAGGCTTTTCCGGAGACCACGAGCGCGTCGAAACCAGCCCGGCGAAGACCCGGTCCGAAATTTCCGCCTCCGCTGGATGTCGAAATCCCCCCGTTCAGAGCGTTCTTCGTGACGAGCGCAACTCTCGATGAGCCGGGAAAAGCCGTTCCCGTCAAGTTTCCCGCCGCAAAGACAAGAAGGTTTTCCGCGGAAAGAGCTTCCGTCGAAGGGGAAGTCTTTTCGAGAAGCTCGAAGACGCCGAACCCCCTCCCTCCGATATTATCGTAGAATCCGGGGGATTCCAGCACTTCCGTTGTTCTTGACGAAAGGTCGACATACGCAATTTTTCCTGTTCTACCAGTAGCGCAACAGTTCATATCACATACCTCTTCACATTTCCGTTCAGGTCCGGCCGAGCAGCCCGAATTCCCCTCCCGGCCGGACGTAACTTTTGCCGGATGCAGAATCGTTTTCCCTACTTCCACTCCTTGATGGCGTTCTTGTAGGACTGTTCCAGCGCGTAGGGGTACTCCCAGAGATCCGTTTCACCCTTTTTCCTGGCCTGTATGGCCTTGTAGACGCGTTCGCGTCCGAGCGGATAGCTGTGAATGCGGATATCCAGGGCATCGAAGAGAGCGTTGTCGATCGCGGGCGCCGGCGAGATCATCGAGTGTTCGCCGACTCCCCGGTTGCCGTACGGAGAGAGCTCCTCCGGCGTCTCCTCCCAGAACGCATCCATCTCCCGCGGGACGTCCATGCTCGTGGCGATCTTGTAGTCCGTAAAGTCCGGGGTGAGCAGCTTCCCGTGCTCGTCGTAGTACATCCCCTCCATCAGCCCGGCGGAGATTCCCTGGAGCGTGCCGCCCTCGATCTGCCCTCTTACATTGACCGGGGAGACAGCCTTGCCGACATCGTACCCTGCGGAGACCTTGTTCACCTCGACCGCACCCGTGGCGGGGTCGACTTCTATATCGATGCCGACTGCCCCAACCGTGAAGTGAACCACGCTCTTGGGAGACTGCCCGGTTTCCGCGTCGGGATAGACCACGTCGGGCGGCACGAAGCTGCCGGAACCGATCACGGGACCGCCGACATAGTTGCCGCTCGGCATCAGGAACCCGCTCTGGATCTGTTCGCCGATCGGCTCGGCCTTCCCCTTCTTCCGGCATTTTACTATACCGTGTTCGATCGTGATACTCTCAGGCTCGGTCTCCCAGTATTCGGCATACAGAGCGAGGAGCTTCTCCCGCGCCTCCGTCGCCGCCCGTTTCACCGCCATCCCCATCGACCAGCAGGATCGGCTTGCGACGGTCTGCCAGTCGTATGGGTGGCTCTGCGTGTCCGGATAGGGACACCTGATCTTCTCGACCGGAATACCGAGCTCCTCGGAAACCATCTGGGCATAGGCCGTGTAGGCGCCCTGCCCCATGTCCATCGTCGCGGCGAGCACCTCCACCGTACCGTCGCCCAGGATCTTGACGATGGCCGACGAAGCCGCATCGGCGGGCATCGCGGGGGCCTTGAGCGCGAGCGCGAACCCCTTGCCCCGCACCCATCCCTTCCGCGTAGCGGGCTCTTTCTCCCCGAGCCTGATCCTGTCGACGATCTTGCCAACGATGGTATCGAGCGCGTGGTTGTGCATCGGCATGCCGGTGCATGTGGGAAGTCCCGGCTTCAGGATGTTCTTCATACGGAACTCGATCGGATCCATGCCGATTTTCCGCGCGGCGATGTCGATGACGACCTCCATGGCGCCCATCAGCTCGGGAAGGCCGAAGCCGCGGTAGGCACCGCCGAACGGCTTGTTCGTGTAGACCGCGTAGCTGTCCGTCCAGACGTTGGGAATGTAGTAGCATCCGGTCGATGAGTAGCCCGCGCTCCGTACCGGGTTTGCGCCGTACTCGGCGGAGATTCCCGTGTCGAAGTAGAACGTGTTCTTGATGCCGGTAATCTTCCCCTCTTTGTCGATGGCGAGCTTGATCTTTGAGACGTAGGCCTGGCGCACCCAGGAGGTGAGCAGCACCTCTTCCCGAGGAATGTAGAGTTTCACCGGACGCCCCTTGATGTCGGGATCCATCGCGCCCGCAAGGCAGAGGGACTCGATCGTCATTCCCGCCTTGCCGCCGAAACCGCCGCCGATGGGAGGAGCGATCACGCGGATCTTGTTGAGCGGATAGTTCAGCCCCTTGGCGACGATGTCGCGCAGCGCGAAGGCCGACTGGGCGGTCGACCAGATGGTCAGGTCGCCCGTGGCGGCCTCCTCCTTGCAGATACAGCAGTGCGGTTCGAGGAAGGCGTGTGCGATCTGCGGACAGTTGACGGCCTCCTCCACGACATGCTCGGCTTCTGCGAACGCCTTGTCCACATCACCCCGGCGGATCCGGAACCAGTTCGCGATGTTCGTCCCCGGAAAGGGGGTGATGAACGCTACGTGATCGTACGTTTCGAGTTCGGGGTGAACGAGCACGGAATTGTCGGTTGCCGCCTTGACCGGGTCGAATATGGGCGGCAACTCCCTGTACTTCGCGGTGATTTTCAGCATTCCCTCCTCGGCGGCCTCTTCGGAATCGGCGATGACGAGGGCGACAGGCTCGCCGACGTACCGGACCTTGCCGACGGCCATGGGGGTGCGGTCCTGAAGGTAGAGGCCGAAGCGGTGGACAAAGTCCCTGCCGGTAACGACCTTGACGACGCCTTTCACCTTCAGGGCTTCCGAGACGTCGATCGAGAGGATCTCGCCGTGCGCTGTATTCGACCGGAACGCTCTCGCATGAAGCAGCTCCGGACCGAAACGGAGGTCGTCGGTAAAGGCGAGGGTTCCGGCGGCCTTCTCGAGGTCGTACTTCCGGGTGGTCCATGCGCCGACGCCGTTACGCGTCACAGTCTGTTTCATCGCAATTCCCTCCCTGTCAGCGCGCGCCGCCGGGGAACTGCCCCAGTTCGCGCATCGTCTTCGCAGCCTTCTGAACCGCCCGGAAAATGGGGATATATCCTGTACAGCGGCAGAGATTTCCGGCCAGCGCCTGGCGGACTTCCTCCTCGGAAGGGTCGGAATTTTTCCGGAGGAAGGCGTATGCCGTCATGATCATTCCGGGCGTGCAGAAACCGCACTGAATGGCTCCCTCTTCGATGAATGCCTGCTGCAGCGGATGCAGCTCGCCTTTCGGGCCAACGAGCCCCTCGGCGGTGAGCACGGATTTTCCCTCGACTTCGAGAACGAGCATCATGCACGACTTCTGGGCGAGATCGTCCACTACCACGGTACAAGTACCGCACTCCCCCTCCTCGCACCCTCTCTTCACGCTGGTGACCCCATAGTCCCTGAGTGCCCGCAACAGGGTGGTGCGCGGCTCGACGGACAGCGTCACCGGCCTGCCGTTGAGTATGAAATGAACATCGCGTGTCATGATGCTTTCCCTCCCTGATCACGTTCCGGCCGGCCGTCGTCTGAGAGCCTCCCGGCACAGAGCGAGACAGCCCGTTTCGTGAGCTCCTCCACCATCGAGAAGCGATACTCTCTCGTCGCCCGGACATCGGTAATCGGGTTGACCGCCGCCGCGGCAGCCTTGGCGGCCTTCTCGAGAAGCGACCCTTCGGGGAAGCTCTGTCCGGCGAGGAGATCCTCGGCCTCTGACGCCCTTACAGGGCGCGGAGCGACGGCGCCGCACGCCAGCCGGTACTCCCTGCCCTTTTCTCCCTCGACGGCGACACAGGCCACGCCGACCTGGGCCAGATCAAGCGCGTTCCTGCGGCCGAGCTTCAGATAGCAACCCGAGGAACGCCCCTTCGGCAGAGGAAGTGATGCGGACGTCACGATCTCTCCGGGAGAAAGGATATTTTTTCTCGGGCCGGTGATGAAGTCGGCGAAGGGAATATCGCGTTCACCTTCGGGTCCGTAAATGTGCAGAAGCGCTTCGTAGGCTGCAAACGGAGGAATCATATCGCCGGACGGAACGGAGGCGCAAATATTGCCCAGCACGGTGGCCTTGTTCCGGATCAGCGGGTCGGAGTGGGAGATACAGGCATCGGCGAGCGCGCCGTAATATCTTCGGGCGTCCTCGTGTCCGGCGACCTGGTTGATCGTCGCCATCGCCCCGATCTTGATCCCCTTGTGGGGATAGAACGAGATGCCGCCGAGCTCCGGGATCTCGGAGAGATCCACCAGCATCTCGGGATGAACGGTATGCTTGCGCATCCACACCAGCACATCGGTCCCGCCCGCTTTGATCATCGCCCTGGAACCGTGGTTCCCCAGGATTTCGACAGCCGCGGCCAGCGATCTGGGGCGTTCCATTTCAAAAGCCAGCATTGAGATATCACCCCTTCGGTGAGGAATCTGTATGTGAAGAGGGCGTCCCCGCCCCTCTGAAAATCGCGAGGAGGAGGACGCCCGTCCGGAACGGACTTATTCTTCTGCGAAGGCGACGATGCGGCAGATGCAGGACTCGCCGCCGACGAATCTCCACGGGAAGCATCCGATGGTGGCGCGTTTTCCGCTGAGCTGATCGATGTCTCCGCCGAGACATTCAGCATGGATCAGGTTGCTCGGGAAGAGCGCGATGTGCATCACCTGGTAGTCCTCTTCGGGGAAGAAATCGTCAAGGCCCTTCCCGTACTTCTTCTTCAGGTGGGCGTCGGCGTGCTTCGCCTGGGCCGGCATCCACTCGCGGATCTTCGTGTTCATCGGGTGGTCCGCCGAGCCGCAGTCGACGCCGATCCACTTGATCTTTCTCTTGAGCGCCCACTTGGCGAACTCCCTGGTCGGTCCGGGGTGCTTCACCATGTAGCGGACTTCGTCGGCCTCGGGCTGATCCCATCCGTACCGGTGATAACCGGTGTTGATGATGAGGATGTCGCCGTCCCGGATATCGGCGCGCGCCTCGAGGTCTTCGGGAGTATAGATGCCGTAGTCCTCCGCGATGTCCGAGATGTCGACCACGACGCCGGGTCCTACGAGGAAGTCCTTCAGCTCGAGGCTGGCGATGTCGCCGCCGTGACCGCAGAAGTGAATGGGGCCGTCAAGGTGGGTTCCGACGTGGTTGGAGTGCGTGAGGAGCTGGCCGTTCGCCCCGTTGGGAGCGAGGCGCTTGAAGTACTTCACCTGCAGCGGTTCGTAGGTGGGCCAGGGCGGCGTCTGCACACCGATGGGGATGGTCAGGTCGTACACCTTGATGTTGTTCCAGTTTTTCAGTTCGAGACTCATTTGTCAGTCCTCCTTGGTTGTTTGGAAATATGCCGGAAAAAACCGGCGTTTACTCGCTCAAGTACTTGTCGGCAAAGGCCTCTGCCGCCTTCACGAAGGCATCCATCGGCATGCGGACAATGCCCGCGCCGACCTGGCCCTTGCCGGGCTCCTTGTGTGCCGCCCCCGTGTCGAGGACGGGTGTGATTCCCGTCTCCACGACCTTGAGGACATCGATCCCCGTCGGCGTACCGCGGAAATTCAGCGCGGGAATGGTGAACATATTGTTCTCCCCGGCGGTGATCTCGTACATTTCGAGCGTGTAGTTCGCCGCGTCCTTCGGCGTGCCGCCGATGA
>CAYRPJ010000057.1:0-20810 GCA_964426245.1 uncultured Synergistaceae bacterium | reverse complement strand
CGCGCTCTTCGACCGGGCTCCGGACTTCATGGAGGCACTCGATCTCCGGGAGCGGCTCTCGGCTCTGCTCCGACGCGAGGCCGATCTGGTGGTGCTGAACGACGCGGGACCGATCATCAGGATGCAGGCGCTGAAGTCCGGGATCAGACTCTTCGCGCGGGGGAAAGCGTACGAGGATTTCTTCGTCCGCACCGTCAACGAGTACGACGACCTGAAGCGCCTCCGCGCCCCGATCGAAGAGGCCGTGCTGAGGAGGAGAATCTATGCCTGACAAAGACGTAGTGCTGGCGAAAGTCGCGACCATCCAAAGGTGTCTGACCCGAATACGAGAGGTCACGTTGCTCGATCCGGCGAGACTCGACGATATCGACGTCCAGGACATCTTCATCCTCAACCTGCAGAGAGCGATCCAGGCCGCGCTCGACCTCGCGGCCCACGTCGTCGCCTCGGAGGGGCTGGGGCTCCCGGAGCGGGCTCGGGAGAGCTTTATGTTGTTGAAAAACGCGGAGGTCATCGACGCGGAGACGGCTACAAAGATGGAGAAGATGACGGGCTTCCGGAACATCGCCGTACACGACTACCAAGCGCTCGCCCCGGAGATTCTGAAATCAATCCTCGTTCATCATCTGAAGGACTTGGAGGACTTCTATGCTGACGTGCTGCGATTTTTCGGCTCTACGGATCGATAAATATGCAAGAAGAGCCGGAGTATCTCTCCGGCTCTCGAATACCCTTCTTTGAAACGCACCTCAAAAACAACGCCCGTTTCTCTACTTCTCCAGCGAGGCGAGCCCCTTGTCGAGAGCATCCAGCGCCCTGTCCATCTCTTCCCGTGAAATGACAAGAGGGGGTTGGAAACGGACCACGTTGTCGTTCACGCCTCCATGGCCTATGAGCACCCCCTCCTTTCTGCAGAATTCCCGCAGCGCGGCAGTTTCGGCAGCCGCAGGACGTTTCTCCGCATGAACAAGCTCGAGACCGATCATCAGACCTCTCCCCCTGATATCCCCGATCAGAGGGTACTTCTTGGCCAGGTAGCCGCACTGCTCCATAAAGTACTTCCCCTTCTCCATCGCTTGGCCGGGGACGTTCTCCCCGACGAGGAACTCGACGTTCGCAAGCGCTGCGGCGCACGAGACCGGGTTGCCGCCGAATGTCGAGAGGTGATCGCCGGGACGGAACGCGGAGGCGATCTCCGGCGTCGTGATGAAGGCGCTCAGCGGAAAACCTCCCGCGATCCCCTTCGCCATCGTGATGATGTCGGGTACGGCATTCCACCCCTGGATGGCGAACAGGTGACCTGTGCGTCCGAAGCCGGACTGGACCTCGTCCGCGATGAACAGGATCCCGAGTTCGTCGAGGATCTCCTTCACCGTCTCGAAGTAGCCGGGCGGAGGCATTATGATGCCGCCCTCGCCCATCACCGGCTCGGCGATGAATGCCCCGACCGAACCGCTCGTATGGAAGTCGAAGATGTCGCGGAGGAAGCGGGCGCACTTCAGCCCGCAGGAGTCTGGATGCATCTCGAAGGGGCAGCGGTAGCAGTACGGCGCGGGGGCGAAGGCGACTCCCGAAAGATACGGCCCGCCCCTGTACTTCCGTTTCCGGTTGCCGGTGACGCTCAGCGTCGCGTTGGTCCGTCCGTGGAACGAAGCGGTGAGCGCGATGACCTCCGGATTGCCCGTGTGCTCCTTCGCGATACGGAGCGCGCCTTCGATCGCCTCGGCGCCGCTGTTCGAAAAGAACGTCTTGGAGAGCGCGCCGGGCGTTACCTCCGCCAGCTTCTCCGCGAACAGCGCGGGAGGCTCCGAATAGTAGACGTAGGCGCCGCAGTGGACCAGTTTGTCCATCTGCTTTTTGGCAGCCTCCAGTACGCGGGCATTGCCGTGCCCGGCGTTCACCACGGAGATTCCTGCAAAACAGTCGATGTACTCCCTGCCTTCGACGTCGTATATTTTCGCGCCCTCAGCCCTCTCGACCACCACATCCTCAAGCCTCTTGATACTGTGAAGATTGACGAACCGATCGTACTTCTCCTTGATTGCGAGCAGCCTTTCGCTTGCCATTTTCCAGCCTCCCCTCAATTTTGTTCCGGAATACCGGCGCAGAGCATCTATCCGAGGCAGACCGCAGCCGTCGGCGGAAAAAATGCGCGCCTCCTCAACACAGTTCGCCGAAATCCACGCACTCGTCCTCCCGGCGCGGAATCCCGCGATTCCCCGTAATCAGGAAAGGGCGACAAGAACGGTGCAAAACCGCCGAAAAACCCGCTTCAAAAACTGGTGAAAAAAACGGCGATGAACTGCTGATCGGAAAAAGTCCGGAATTTGATTGTTCATTCTAAAGGGATCGATTTCTTTTGGCAAGCCCCGGACGGAACCCTAAATCCGCAGGCAGAGGGGGCGTCGCCGGTGCTCGCCGGGGCCGCCGGTGAGGCTTCATGGAATGACGCTGCGGGGAGGAATCGCGAGCTTCAGACCATGACGGAGGCCGGGTTCCTCTCCCATACGTCCGGGGAAATGCTCCTATTTTGAAAGCAGCCAGTCGCGCAGCCGGAATTTCTCGTCGAGCTTTTCGGCCGAACAGCACGTTTCCGCGTCGCCCCGAAGCAGCCTCCACAGCGGTCTGCCGTGCCGGAACAGAAGGTCCTTCATGCGGAGCGGATAGTAGAGGAAAATACGCCACGAGTCGGCCGGAGCCGGGTACATCATCGCCATCTCCTCGCGCGGCAGAAAGATGCGCTTGACGATGAACGAGATTTTTCCCGCCGGACCGCCGGCCCTCCGCAGAAACGCGGCCGCATGCGTTCCTGCGCTTCTTCCCCGGCGGGTTTCGAGAAGACATTCACGGGCGAGAGCGAACCGCCGCTCCTCGAAATCTTCCGGACGCAGCAACGCGAGCAGGTCCTCGCCTATCGGCGCCGAAAGCAGCTCCCGCGAGAGCCTCAGAAGGACATAGACCGCCCTGGAGAGCCCCCATCCGCGGGCGCGTTCCCCGATCCCGGGCCAGTTTAATTCGCCTGCGAAGCACCGGAGAATTTCCGCGACGTCGCAGAGCATTCTCAGCCGCATTTCGGACGCGTGCTTGGCCGCGTGGGCACAGATATAAATCAGTAGGTCCCCGGACGAGAGGACCAGCGCGTCCGTCTTGCCGGACCGCATCCTCTGGGCCCTGCTCCAGACGGCGTCGAGGTCGATGGCGCACGCGTGGACCGGAGCGATCAGCCTCCAGTGGACTTCCAACCGGAGTCCGCTCTTCATCCTGTAAGCGAAGTGGCAGTTGCGTTCGACGATCACGCGGTTGGGCTCCTCCGGCTCGCCTCCCGCCTGCAGGAGCATCTCCTCCGTCCTGCTCAGGTCCTCCCGCCGCACCAGCAGGTCGACGTCGCCCATGCTCCTGAGGGCGATGTTGCCGTAGACCGCTTCGGCGAGGTGCGCCCCCTTCAGCAGGATGACGGGGATTTCCGCTCTGCCGAACAGGTCGAGCACCTTCCGCAGCTCGTGGTAGAGACGCATATTGCGGGCTGCAGCGGTGTAGTACTTTCTGCGCATCTCCTCAAGGAGGTCTCCGGGAACGCCGGGCGTTCCGGCCATTTCCCGAACGGTAGAAAAGAGCAGCGGCCCCACCCCGTGATACTCAGCCGCGGCGGCCGCTTCGCGCCACTCATCCTCGCTCCGCCCCCGCAGACGTTCTGCCTTCGTTTCGCCTTCCTCCCGCCACAGGCAGGAGAGCAGCAGATCAACGCTTCGTTCCATAAGACCGCGTCCTTTCTAAAAAACTCCTGCGGGCAACTGCATTTCACTGGTAATACCCCGCCTGGAGCCCGTACATGCGCGCGTATCGCCCTCCGGTGCGCAGCAGCTCGTCGTGGCTCCCCCGCTCGACGATGCGCCCCTCCTCCATCACGCAGATCGTATCGGCCATGCGGGTAGTGGAGAAACGGTGACTGATCAGCAGGGCGGAGCGCTCCTTCAGGAGAGTGTGGAACGACTGGAAGAATTCGTGCTCGGTCCGTGCGCTCATCGAGCTGGTCGGCTCGTCGAGAACGATGAGCTGCGCGTCGCGCAGAAAAGCGCGTGCGAGGGCGATCTTCTGCCACTCGCCGATGCTGAGCTCCTCGCCCTTTTCGAAGCGCCTGCCGAGAAGCGTTTCGTACCCTTCGGAAAGACGCCCGATCATCTCCTCCGCCCCGGCGCGCCTCGCCGCCTCCTCCACCCGTCCGTCGAGCGGATCGAGCCGGACGTCGCCGATCCAGATGTTCTCGCGGACACTCAGCGGATACTGGACGTAGTCCTGAAAGATCGCCGTGATCTCCCGCCGCAGCGCCTCCGGGTCGAACAACCGGAAGTCCGCGCCGTCGAAGGTGATCCGCCCTTCCGTCGGATCGTACAGCCGGCAGAGAAGCTTCGCCAGCGTGCTCTTTCCCGCGCCGTTCTCCCCGACCAGCGCGACGACCTCGCCCGGGCCGATCCGGAGATCCGCGCCGTGCAGAACCTCCCGCCCGGCCCCGGGATAACGGAAACGCACATCCTCGAAACAGATTCCCGACCGCATCGGGCGCGGCGGCGTCATCGGGTCGGCGGGAGCGGCGATTTCCGGCTTCAGATCCAGAAAGGCGGAGAAGTCGTTCAGGAAGAGCGAGTCCTCGTAGAGCCCCGCAAGGCCCTCCATGATGCCCTGCAGGGCGGACTGCGCACGTTGGAAGGCCTGGTGGTACATCACCATGTCACCCAACGTCATAACCCCTTGCAGCGTCCGCCATGCGACGAAGGCCAGCATGCCGAAGAGGGCGAGCATCGCGGCTCCCTGGGCCAGCAATTCGGCGGCCGACCGCCTCTTGGCGAGATCCAGCCGCTCGCCGCGCATCACGGCTCGCAGATCCCGGTACCGCTGCATAAAGACGCCGCCGAGGTTGAAGAGGCGCAGCTCCTTGGCGTGCTGAAGACCGGTCAGCATCTGGTGGTACTCGTAGACGCGCCGCTCCGTCTCCGTGCGCCGCCTTCGCCAGAAGTAGAGACGGTCCGCCGAGGCTATCCGCACCAGGACCACGGGGAGGACCGTTCCGAAGAGAACGGCGGCGACTGCGGGGTGCAGCCAGGAGAGCATTCCCGCCAGCGCGCCGAGCGAGACGGCGTTCTGCGCGAGCTGGGTCAGGCCCCGCACGACCCGCGTCGGACGGTAGGGAGCTTCGCGCTGGGCGCGGTACAGCGAGTCGTGGTAGCGCGGGTCTTCGTAGCAGGAAAGCCCTATCACGGCCGACTGCCTGTGGATGATGTCCGCAACGTGGTCGGTCACGAGCTGCCCCTGGTGCTCCTGCACCACGCCGGAGGCGGCGCGGCAGGCGGACGCCAGCATCGCGGACGCGCCGGTCAGCGTCACCAGCAGCAGGACGGAGCGGAGAGCGGCCGCCTTGTCGGGCGTGCCGATTCCTTCCGCGACCGCGTCGACCGTCAGCTTCACCAGGTAGAGCGAGGCAAGCGGAAGGAGCGCCTGCAACAGCATCAGGAGCAGTGCGGCGACGCTCCACGTCCGGGCGCTCTCCCAGACCAGTTTCAGCGGGCGGCGGAGCCTGAGCGCGCCCTTCAGCCGCTCCCTGAGATCCGGCGTCACCGCGTCCCGCCGCTTTCCGGCGGCCGGAGGATGCTCCCGGCCCGCGCGTGCGCCACCTCGCAGAAGTAGGGAGTCGGCCCGTCCAGCTCTCCCGTCTCGAGATGGGCGTGAGCGGGACACCAGAGACAGAGGTTCACCAGCGCGCACCTGCGGCACGTCTCCAGAAACTCGCGGCGACAGGAGCGCAGGTCGCGCACCTTCGGCACGAAGTCGTTCCACGCCCCGGTCAGCGTTCCGCTCCGGAGGTCGTAAGTCGTCCCCTCCGCCCACAGGGAGGAGCAGAGCCGGAACGTGCCGTCGTACCCCACGCTGAAGCTGCCGTTCCCGGCCCCGCAGTGAAAGAGGTGATCGCAGCCGTAGCGTGCGAACCGTTCGTTGATCAGAACGTCGCACTTCTTCCGCAATGCGGCGGTCCGCTTCTCGTCCGCCTCCTCAAGGGCGACGATCTGCTCGGGCGACAGGCGCTCGGCCCTGATTTCCCGATTGCGCGACGGGTCGCCGTCGAAGCGCAGGTGCAGCTGCGGATCGAAACGAAAGAAGTCCTTTGTCCTTTCGATGCAGAATTCAGCGATTTGCTTCTGTTCGTGGAGGTTCGACCGGAGAGCCATTGCCTTCAGGCGGACGCGCACGCCGCCCGAGCGGAGCCTCTCGAGCCCCGACAGAAAACGCTCGAAGGAGCCGGGTCGGCGCGTGACCGCCTCGTACGTCTCCTGTGTCGCGCCGTAGACGGTGACCTCGATGTCGCGCGGCGGAAGCTTTTGAAACAGCTCGATGTGCCCGTCGTCGATCAGGGTCGCGTTGGTGAAGACGGAGACGAGCAGGCCGAGACGTTTCAGCCCCGCATAGATTTCGGCGAAGTCGGGGCGGAGCAGCGGCTCTCCTCCCGTGATCAGGCACCAGACCGAGCCCATCTCCGCGGCCTGGCGCGCGATGCCGAATATCTCGTCCGGCGTCAGCTCGCGGGCGCACGCCGCTTCGTCGCCGGCAGGGAGGTTGATATAGCAGTGGCGGCAGTCCATATTGCACCGCGCCGTGATTTCGAGATCGAAGGAGAGGGGCGTCCTGCGCTCTTTCAGCTTTTTCCAGAGGGGGAGGTGTTGGATCTCCATCGTTTCCGTCATAGAGTCACCGCTCGTTCTCATCGTTCAGCGCCACGTCCTTCCGCATCAGGATGCGCCGACGGATGGTTCCGTCCGCCCCGGTCGTCGACGATTCGGAGGAAGCCGACGGTACGGGGAAAAAGCCAAGCTTCCGGTACAGGGAGATCGCCCGTCCGTTGTTCTCGGACACCCAGAGAAATACAGCCTCCGCACCTTTTTTTCCCGCCCGGTCGAGACAGCATCGAGCAAGTTTTTCCCCGATGCCCAGCCCGCGGTACCTCCCGCGGACATGCATCGAAAAGAGCCAATACCCCGAATGCGGAGAGCGGTCACCGGTACGGTGTACAAGCTGTACAAATCCAGCCATCTCACCGTTCAGCCTTGCGACGAAGTTCACGACGTTCGGGTTTACCGCCTGGCGGCGATAGGGCGCCGACGGATTCACCATGCGGTGCAGTGCCTCCATATCGCGTTCGCCGGCATCGGAGACGCATACCCGATCGGCAAGCCTCCTGCCGATCATGCGGTAGAGCGAAAGCCCCTGAAGACGCCGCAGCAGAAACGACGCGGCCCGGCACGGAAGGCGCCGAAGCAGGTGGAAGCGCGCCAGCACTCCGGTGCGGTTGAGAAAGGCGATCAGCGCTCCTCCCCTTCCGAGAGCGGAATGCACCCTCCGGCCGCCGCGCTCCGCACGGATCACCCTGCCGAGGATGTCGCCCGAGACGATCTCGCCGTCCGGCTCGGGGCAGTTGTCGCCCCATGCGAGCCATCCTTTTTTCGTCCGCAGGACGAGGCGGTGGATTGCCAGTCTGCCGCTCTCCGGATGGCGGAAGGCCACGACTTCGCCGATCCGTGGCTTGCCCTTCAAAGGAGCAATGGTCAGCACATCGCCGTCGCGGAGAAAGGGCGTCATGCTGAAGCCGCGGACCATCGTGCGCAGCGGCGCGCCGCGCTCCCCCATCGCCAGCAGCAGCTCGAGCTGCCCGGCATTGGAGAGGCACAGCTCCCCGCCCCGCACAGCATACGCGGAAGCAATTCCCGGAGGCGATTCCGGAGGAAGCCCGTCCGCGAGGCTCTCTTCCCCTTCCGTCATGCCCGGCCCACCCTTCGGAAGCTGATCAGGGCTTCAGGACGAACATCCGCCGCCGCGCCATTTCTCCGGCGAAGCCGAGGACGTCCTCGCGAATCGGCTCCGGAGAGGCCTCGAACTCCCCGAGCAGAAGCTCCGCCACCTGAGCGAGCGTCCTCTGTCCGTCGAGCGCCTTCCAGATCGCCTTGCCGGTGTCGTTCAGCGTGTACAGTTCGTCGTCCGCGTCCCCTATCCCCGCCACCAGCGGAACGAGGATCATCTCCCCCTCGATCTCGCGGGCCACCACGTCCTCGGAGGGGAGGCAGACTGTTTCAAGCGTCGGTTGACGTGTCATCAATCAATCTCCCTGTTTGTTTTTTCGAGTCATAGGCCAGAAAGCAACCGTCGGGTGTACTGTCGTCACAGGACCTCCGCATGTCCTCACCGCTGCGGCAAATCCTATTCGGAAGAATCAGGCGAAGCGAGAGCAGAAGCGTTGCGGAGGAATAAATATCCATACTTTCATGAACTAAATAGATTATCACACGGACCTTCTGTTATATCACTAGTGCAATTATTAGCACCTGGACCGTTTAAATCTTCCACTTTGCACCCATTCAGCACCGCCTCCTCCGGCCTGTTCCGTGTCAGCACGGTCAGTTCCGGCCTGCTCCACTGCTTCTTTCCGCTTTCACTCTTTTTCATCCGTTTCTCCTCCTTGAGATCTTGTTGCGTTCGAACTTTCTCGGCTTGCAGAAAACCTCTCTTCTCAGGCTACCACACTCGTTATCGTCCGGCAACTTCCGACAGCGCCTCGTGCTCCTTTGCGAACTGTATTCTCCCATTCCCGGCTATCCGCTTCCGCCACTGCTTCACCGTCCAGGCCTTCTCCCCCTCCTTCAGCCAGCCCAGAAAGTGCGCCTGCGCGTGGGCGACTTCGCAGAGGTATTCCACCGGGGTGTCCAGGGCGCCGTGCTCGGACCACGACTTCGCCGGGCACTGCTCGCACAGCCCCTTCAGAAAGCAGTTCGCGCACCGCTCCAGGTAGGCGGGATTCGTCGCCCTCAGTTCGCCGAGAGAAGCGAAGCGCTTCAGCGCATCGGCCAAAGGGGAGGAAGATGTGCACTCTGCCGCGTCGACGGTCAGCTCCGGCGCGCGCACCCCCATGCAGGGCTGGACGCGGCCGTAGGCGTCGATGCAGAGCCCCCTGCCCGCGCCGCAGCGCAAGAGACGGTCTCCTGGAGGGGCCATGAACTTCTGGGCGAACTGCTGCATCGTTTTTCTGTATCTGCCCTCGTCGCGGGCCAGGACGGCAAGCCCCTCTACGGGGGAGAGGCGCATCGCGGCGATCTGTTCGTTCTTCGCGCCGTCGTCGCGGCGGTTGCGCAGGTCGAAGAACAGAGAATAGGAAGGCGGCTTGTCCATCCACGGAATCGTCGCGCACCACGCCTCGAACGCCTCCATTTCGTGCCGGTTCGGCGGAAGAAGGGCCGACTTTAAAATGAAGGGGACGTTCCGCTCCAGCAGCAGATCCACGCCTCTCCGGAAGAGGGAGAAGGAACCCGGACGTCGCGTGACGGCTTCGTAGCTTTCGGCGCTCATGCCGTAGGCAGTGCTTTCGATCCTCGCCAGCGGAGGAATGCGGGCGAAAAGGTCGGCCAGTTCAGGAGTGATCAGGGTCGCGTTGGTGAAGAGGAGGACCTTCATCCCCAGTCGGCGTGCGAAGAGGTAGAGTTCTTCGAAGTCATGCCGCAGCAGCGGCTCTCCTCCGGTGAAGCGCACGCGGAGACACCCGAGGGAGGCGGCCTCCGTCAGAATCCCCTTGATCTGCTCGGCAGTCGTCTCGCGGGTTCGTGCGGACTCGTCGCCTGCCGGGAGGTTGATGCAGCAGTGGATGCAGTCGTTGTTGCACCGCTCGGTGAGTTCGATGTCGAGGTTTCCGAGGCGCGGAGCGAGGCGTTCGGGCAGCCGCTTGACGGAGCGTGCGTAGGAACTCATCGGGCAAGAGCCTCCAGCTCCGGCACAATCTTCCCCGTCTTGTCGAAGCGCATGGTATAACACGGGACCTCGGCGACGAATCGCTCGAGAATATCCAGCTCCTTCCGCCACCACTCGTCGCTGACAGCGGCTCGGATCAGGGTGGCCAGCAGGCGGCGCCAGACGAGTTTGCGGTCCGTCAGGGGGACGATCTCGTTCTTCGCCGCCTGTTCGAGGAAGAGGACGGCCCGGAGCGGCGCGCTTGCGGGGGAGACATCGGAGGTGGTGCCGTGGCTCCACGTCCCGTGGACACGCCAGCCGTCGCTCCATCTGCGGACGATGTTCCGGTCGTCGCAGAGGATTTCGGCGTCGAGCCCCTGCTCCCGGCGGGCGGTCTTCAGCAGTTCCATCGTGGTGGACTTGCCCGCGTCGGAGTGCCCGGCGAAGACGAAGCCGCTCCCTCCGACGACCGCCGCCGCAGAGTGCAGCAGCGCCGCGTCGCGGTCGGTCGGGAAGAGCGAGAGCGACTGCCACTCCGTTTCAAGCACCCGCTCCGCCTCGCGCGGCGGACTGTAGATCGTGCCGTGGCGATGGTCGGGGGAAAAGACCGCTACCCTGTGCAGTGACTCGTCTCCCTGACCCGGAGAGATGCCCCGGTAGAACCACGTGCCGTTCTTCCGCGAGATGCTCCAGGGCGGCTTGCGGTAGATCTCCGTGCCCAGGTCCTTTCCTTTGAGGTCGGGAAGTTCGAAGCGGTGGCGGAGGGTCACGTTGTCCTCATCGGGGCCGTCGGCGGCGAAGGCATTCAGCTCGTCCTTGAAGCGGATCGCTCCGAAGTCGAGGTCGCTCTCCAGCCGAACGGTGATGCCTGCGATCCGGAAGTAGCGGCGATGGCGCGTCCGCCACTCCTCCTTGAACCGCCGGGCCTCGTCGGCGACTCTACAGAGGTAGGGGACGGGCGCACCGTAGCGGCCGGTCTCCAGGTAGGAGTAGACAGCGCACCAGCGGCAGTCGTCTCGCTTCTCGCAGCTTCCGCACCCTTTTCGCCACTCCTCTCCTCCCCGGACCTTGTCGGCGCAGGAGGGGAGAAAGCGCTCCCATGCATCCTCGAAGCTCGTCGTCCTCAGGTCGCAGCGTAGCGAGGGGTCCTTGACGAAGGAACACCACGACATAGCACCGTACGCGTCGATATGGAAGGATCGTCTTCCCTCGATGCAGCGGGCGAAGAGGCGGTCGTCGCCCTGCACTGCATCACCGCAGGAAGTCCCGAAAGCGGAGGGGTTCTCTCTGTCCGTCTCTCCGACTGTCTCCTCAGCCGAGAGGTTCAGTTCCCCCATCCGCTCGCCGTACGACGGATCCGGCCTGTCCAGCTCGATCACCTCGGCGGTAGAGAGGCGCTGTTCGGCGATTTCCGCGTTGCGTTCGGGGGAGGCGTCGGCGGAGAGGTAGAGCCACGGGGCGCCCACGCGCCAATGAGGGCCCAGGCTCTGCGCAAGGGCGATCATCTCGTTCCATTGATGCCGGTTGGCCCGCATCGGGATCAGCTGGACGATGAAACAGGCGCCGGCCTCCTTCATATAGGCGAAGCCGCGCATCATCCGCTCGAAGCCTCCCGGATTGCGGGTGACACTGTCGTAGACCTCGGGAGTCGCTCCGTAGACGGCGATCATTTTCGTTCCCCTGCGTTTCAAGAGGCGGGCGATGAAGGGGGTGATCAGCGTGCCGTTGGTGTTGATGGAGTAGCCGACCGCCTTTCCCGTCAAAAAGTCGAAGATCTCCGGAAAGTCGGGGCGCAGCATCGGTTCGCCGCCGGAGATGCCCCAGCGGCGGCATCCAAGCGCCCGCGCCTCGCCGGCGATGCGGCGGATCTCGTCGAAGGAGAGTTCGTCCCGCCGCACGGGATCGTCGGCAGGACGGCGCACCCAGCAGTGCAGACAGTTGTTGTTGCAGCGGTAGGTCAGGTCGATATGCCCCTCCAGGGGAAGGCGGGGAAGAGAGCGGACGACGACGCGATTCATGAAGAGGCGTTATCCGAACACGGCTGGATTTCGTCGTAGCATCCGATGTCCGCGACTTCCGGCCCCGGCTCGAAGTCTTCCGTCTTACAGCCTGCCACAACGTTCTCATCCGGGCTGTTTCGCGTCGGAATGATCCGGTCCTGCCTGACCCGCGGTTTTTTTCCGTTCACCGAACTCCCCGCTTTCCGTCGATTCGCCGGACCTCCTTTCGGAAGCGCCGGCGGACGATGTTCTCATTCATGAAGGATAGGGAGAGTCGATCCAGCAACACCGGTATTGCAAATTACCTTCCGCTCACCCCTTTTCGGAAATAGTACCATAGAAAGGCGCCTGCATGATAGCGCTCTTCCGGGAATAATCGGACTATCAGGAAAAAACCGGGCAATATTCTTATGAACACCGAATTTGTGGTATCATTTCCCCGAAGATGCGCGAAAAATCGGAAGGGGTGCGGCTTCATGACCGACGGAACCAAGGCGAGGGTGATTCAGGAGTACGTGCCGGGAAAACAGGTGACGCTGGCGCACGCGATATGCAATCCACGGCCCGAACTCTGTTCGCTGATCGGCGTGGAGAATTCCGGGGCCATCGGCATCATGACCATCACCCCGGGCGAAGGGGCCGTCATCGCGGCGGACATCGCCTCGAAGTCGGGAGACGTGACGATGGACTTCATCGACCGGTTCACCGGCTGCGTCCTCTTCACCGGCGACGTCGCGGCCGTCGAAAGCTCGCTGGAAGCGGCCGTCCGGACGCTCTCCTCCGTGCTCGGCTTCACCCCGGCGCCGATCACCCGTACATGAGCGAACAGGCCGGAGCGGACTTCCACCCGACGAAGCGCGTCATGGTCGTGGGGCCGACGGGTTCCGGCAAGACAAGCCTGCTGAAGGCGCTCGGAATATGGGAGCAGGATGTCCGGAAGACCGAGGCCGTGGGTTTCGGAGCCGAGGCCGTGGACACTCCGGGCGAGTTCTACGACATCCCTCATTTTTATCACGTCCTGATCACGACGTCGGTGAAGGCCGGAGTCATCCTCCTGGTCGCCGACCCGCTGAAGCGCATGCGCCGCTCCTCGAGGTTCGCGCACGCGCTCCGCGCGCCGGTGATCGGCGTCATCACCAAGCTCGACGCCGCCTCCCCAGACGACGTGGAGGCGGCGCGAAAAAGCCTGAAAAATTCGGGCGTCGCGGAGATTCACACCGTATCTTCACTGCGCGGAGACGGAATGGAGGCGCTTGCGGATCGTGTTCGAAAACTTCGGGAGCGCTGATAAGAACGGCTTCGCGCAATCAGCCGATTCTTCCCGCCCGAAGCTCAGAACCAGGTGACCGTCCCCTCCCGCCTCGTACGAGGGCGAACCGCCTCAGGACCCGCGGAGTAGCCCAGCGTCATGCCATACAGCGGGTCGTACCCCTCGGGAGCCATGCAGCGGTCCGTCTCGAAGAGATAGCGCAGCAGGCCGATCCAGCAGGTTCCAAGCCCGAGCGAAAAGGCCGCGAGCTGCATGTTCTGGATCGCCGCGCTGCAGTCGGCCAGCGCCGAGAGGTGCGTCCCCGTCTTTCGGAGCACCCTCTCCCCGTAGATC
Source organism: uncultured Synergistaceae bacterium (assembly GCA_964426245.1). Lineage (GTDB taxonomy): Bacteria > Synergistota > Synergistia > Synergistales > Aminobacteriaceae > JAAYLU01. The sequence goes on along the minus strand of CAYRPJ010000057.1, from coordinate 7,451 downwards.
ATAATCACCGCCGGCGCACCGAAGAAGATCCTGTATTTCGGGTTGGCCCCCAGAGCGACGATCCTCTCGATGCCGGATTCCCGCATGGCGGCGCGGGCACGTTCGTCGAGATCCTCGATCATTCCCCTGTCGGTCATCACGCCGAAGTGCCACGGCTCGGCGTCCCCGCCGGTCGGCGCATGCAGCCCCGCCTGAAGCACCAGTTCGATATCTCCCCGCTTCACCGGCTCGCCGGTGTACTTCCGGATGCTGCGCCGCTCGAATATGGCGCGCAGGACTTCGTTCATCGCGTTCCCCTCCTTCGCGCTTCATGAAAAACAATGCCGATCACTTTCTACGGGATTACCCGAACGCGCTGTTTCATTCTACATTCACAGCGTTCGTACAGCAAGGCGCTCCCTTCGCCGCTGTAACGCGATTATCACACAGCGCGCTTTTCAGAACAGCGTGATTGTCGTATTGACTGTTTCGCGTCGGCACAATATACTGCAAGCACTTACTGGAGGATCTCATGTGGGAAGTTGAATTCACGGATGAATTTGAAGCTTGGTGGGACACTCTCTCGGAAAAGGCTCAAGAAGATATTGCGGCTGTAGTGGAATTATTGATGAAAAAAGGAGTTCACCTGCCGTTTCCATACTCATCTAAAATACGTGGATACGAGCGATTCAGTCATCTCAGAGAGCTTCGTAAAGAGACGGATGGGCAGATATTGCGAGTTATCTATGCATTCGACCCCCGAAGGACGGCGATTCTTCTTTTAGGTGGCGATAAACGGGGCGACAAAGGATGGTATGAAAAGTTCGTCCCGATCGCGGAGGAAATATACAGAGCACATCTGGAGGAACTGAAACGGGAAGGAGGCGGAGAATAATGGCCCGCAATTTTCAAGAGCTTCTTTACAAAATGTCCCCTGAACGGCAAGAGAGGGTGCGTGAAAACGCCCGAAAGATGGAAGCTCTTATCGCGCTGCACGAGCTTCGCAGACAAGGGAGAACTTCGCGAAACCAAGCCGGAGAGAATGAGCGCCGGCACCCTTCCAAAGTAGTACGCCCCTCCTGAAAAGCGCTGCACCTTTCCGAAACCGAAAGAGTACCCGTACGCATTCCATATGCGCTCAGGAACTCTTTTTTTATGCATCGTCCTCTACAGCACCGACGAGATCAGGTCCTTGTGCGGCGAGGCGATTACCGCCGAGCTGACGATGCCGCCCTCCGTACCCAGTTTTTCCACGCAGGCGCCTACCGACGTCTCCACGGCGGCCAGCTCGCCTGTGAAAAGGACGAAGCCCTTCCCTCCAAGGCCGCGCGCGATGCGGATTTCAACAAGACAGACGCCTGCCGCCTTGGCGGCGATATCTCCGGCGCTGATCGCGGCGACGGCGGAGATCGTCTCCACCACGCCCAGGGCCTCCACCTCGGGCACTTCTGCGGTTGCCGTGAGGGCGGGGATCACCGAAGAATGGACGTTCGTCAGGACGTGAAAATCAACGGTGAAGATGTCTCCGACCTCGACCGCCTTTTTCACGGCGATCCGGACGGAGTCAACGTCTCCGCCGACGATGGTGACGTACTTCCCGGGGCAGATGGGCGACGAGAAGAGGAGGCGCACCCCGGCGGCCTTGAGCATGGCGTCCGCCGCCTCTATCCCCTTCGGTACCGTCTTGTATTCGACGAGTCCTACGGCATTGCTCATTCTTCTCCCTCCGATTCCGCTCCCGTCGCCTCGACGACGATGCTGTCCGCCTCGACGGCGCGTACCCTCCCCGACAGCGGAGTATGGACGTGCGCCGAGACCGGAGCCTCGCCGCGCGCGACCATCCGGCCGCGTTCCACGCGATCCCCCCGTGCGACGACGGGCGCCGCGGGCGCGCCCGCATGCTGCTTCAGCTTCAGAACGACCCGTTCGACGGGGATCGGGAGTTTCTCCACATCCCCCTTAGGAGCTTCTCTTCGCTCTTCAGTACTGAAGGGTGAATTCAGCTGAAGCGGGGCCTTCTTGCCTGCGTACGAGGAAAGTCCGAGCCGGTGCGTCAGTTTTCCCGCCGGGAAGAGACGGTACTCCCGGAACGGATTGACCTGCGGCGGCGGCCGAAGCTCTTCGGCGCGGGACGAAGCGTTTTCCCGATACGGGTTCCTGATTCCGGCGGCCGTCATGCGAACCTTCAGCTCCCTGTTCAGCTTCCACGGCTGAAGCCCCATGATGCACGCCGTCTCGCAGAGACCGCACTCGCAGCAGAGGAAGGCCTCGGTCGCGGCGACATCCCGCTCGCACGTGCTGTTGTAGGCGGCGAGGCGCATCAGCTTGTCCGGGTGCAGCCTGTGCCCCAGCAGATACCGGGGGCAGACGTCGGTGCAGAGCATGCAGTGGCAGCAGGCGATCTTCGCCAGGCGCATCATCTCGTTCATGCCGCGCCCCTTCGCGATCGCCAGGGGATGATCGCGCGGCAGCAGCAGAATTCCCTTGGTCGTCTTGGTGACGGGCTCATCCGGATCGTCGACGAGCCGCCCCATCATCGGGCCGCCCTCGACGGCGATCCACTCTCTCACCGTCGCTCCGCCGCACGCATCAATGACCTCGCCGAACGAGACGCCCAACGGAACCCTGAGCGTCGCGGGATTCTTCACCTCGCCCGCGACCGTCAGGAACTTCTCCGTGACGGGCCTCCCCTCGATCGCCTCCGCGATGTTGAACAGCGTCTCCACGTTGAGCGTCACCACGCCGACGTCGGGAGGAATACCTCCCTCGGGCACGACTCGCTGAAAGACCTCGTAGACGAGGACGTGCTCGTCTCCCGCCGGATAGGTGTTGGAGAGCACGTGCAGACAGAGCTTTGGAAATCCGGGAAGCGCCGCTTCGACGCTTCGGATGGCGTCGGAGTACTTCTCCTTGAGCGCGAAGATTCCGCCTCCCGCCCCCGTCTCCGCGACCAGCGCGTTCATCGCGCCGAGAAGCTTCTTCGCATGGACGGCGGCGATCTGCTGGTCCACCTCCAGCAGCGGCTCGCACTCCGCGCCGTTCAGCAGGATATATTCGCACGGTCCGGCGAACTTGACGTGGGTTGGGAAACCCGCTCCCCCCGCGCCGACGACGCCCGCGTTCCGGATCTTCTCAATCAGTCCGCTCATCGGAAAATACCCCCCGCGCCGGTTCCGGACGCGCGCCCTCCGAAGACGAGGGTCTTGATGATCACCGGAAGCACTCTCCCGTTCGCCAGAGGTCTGCCGATGTCGATGTAGTCGCCGTTGTCCGCCCTGATGCCGTCGATGCTGACGACCTTGCCCCCGTCGCCGAGCCGGCTGAATATCGCGCTGCCGAGCGCTTTCGCCATGTCGTTCTCCATCACGAGGACGACGGTGTCGGAGTGCCGCAGATATTCGGAGAGCCCGGAGAGAATGTCCTCCGCGAAGCGCTGCACCTCGTCGAAGGAGGGGTTTTTTTTCCCCCGGAAGGAGACCGCCACCGTTCCGATCCTTCCCGACGACTCTCCGAACCAGCGGATCTTGCGGGCCAGTTCGTCGGCGAGGCTGTTCCGGCCGTCCTCCCCGGCGAGCTTGAGGATGGGAAGATTCTTCATCGGAAAGACCGACTCGTCCGAAAAGCCGATCGTGCTGCCGCTGATCTCCATCGAGTGGCTCCCCGCTCCCACAACGGTCGCCCGGATCGTCTCTTCCGCCGGAATCACCCGAAAGGTCCGGAAAAGAGCGGTCTCCCTCACCGCCTGCCCGAGCAGGATCCCGATGTCGCCGTAGGCAAAGGGGCCTTCCGCCGGAATACCGCCGATGCAGTCGGCGACGCCCCCCGAAAAGGCGACGGCCGTCACCCTGTTCCCGGCGGACGGAGGTCCGGTGAAAAAATCGGCCCGGAATTCGTGGGACGCCAGGAGTCCGTCGAAAAGCGGACTCCTCTCCTTCAGCCCGGTCAGCTCGTCGAGAAAACCGGCCATGCGGCGGGCGAGCTGTTCGAGAGCCCGGATGTCCGCAGGACCTCCCTCCGCGAGAGGAAGCCGCAGCGAGGCGATCACGGGAGCGAGTTTCGGCGCGATGTACTCGACCCTCCCCGCGGAAGCGCCGGGGACTGGTCTCGTCGCGGGGTCGAGCCTCACGAGCCTTCCTCCGATGTCGAGACACGCCGTATCGACCGCGTCCCCGTTGCGGAAGACCGCCGCGTTGGTGGTGCCTCCGCCGATATCGAAGTTGGCAACGGACGTGCGCTCCCGTCTCGACAAGGCCGCCGCTCCCGATCCCTTTCCGGCGAGGATGGCCTCCAGGTCGGCGCCGGCGGTCGCCACGACGAAGTCCCCCGCCAGCCCCTCGAGGCTCGCGAGGAGCGTCTCGGCGTTCTCCTTCCGGGCCGTCTCGCCCGTGATGATGATCGCTCCGGCGGAGATATTCCTCCGGTCCATCCCGGCAGCCCGGTATTCCGCCTCAACGATCCGCCGGATTTCTTCGGCGTCGATCACGGTCGGGGAGAGAAGCGGCGTGAAACGGATGCGGCTCCGGTGGACGATGCGCTTGTCCACCACGGCGACGCGGGGCACGGAGGCCGCATGCGCCGTGTTCTCCACCTCGAGGGCGCTGAAGACGAGTTGCGTTGTCGATGTACCGATGTCGATTCCGACGCTGAGCACGGTCTCCGTCACGAGAACCTCCGGATTTCCTTGTCGAATCCCTGCGGCAGGCGCCTGTACATCAGGATGTAGAGCGCGCTGCTCAGTCGGTTGAGCGCCCGGAGGAGATCGGGGCGCTCGATGGATCCGTCGTCCCCCGAAAAGGCGCGGAAGGCGGCGAGTTCCACCTCCCGGACCTCCGTGCGGAGGATGTTCAGCCCGGCGCAGAGCGCACCCATCGAATAGTGCGGACGGATATGCCCCAGACCGAAGGTCTTCTTCGGATTGTGCGACATCGAACGGATCTCGTCGAGGTCCAGGCCGAAAAGGGCGCGCTCCTCCAAGGGGCGGTCCGTCACCTCGGCGGCGAGCAGCGAACGGACGAACTCGAGCAGCTCTTCGAGCTCGACGGCGAGGGCGCGGTCGCCCAGCTCGACGGCGCGAACCTGCACCTCCAGGATCTTCGACTGCAGGCTGTCCATTCTCCCGCGGAATTCGATCCGGGGATGCCCCTTGCTCACCAGCAGATTGCCCGAGAGATGGGTCATGTGATCCGGCTTTTCGGAGGAACCGGCGCCCCCGTCCTCTTTCAGGATCTCGAGAAGCAGTTTCCGAACAAGCCCTTCAAGCTCTTTTCTTTCCATGCGGCATCCTCCGTCGAAACCGGGGCTTTCTCTCCCCCCGGAAGCCGTGTGTTCACTCGTATTCCAGCAGGCTCTCGTCCACCTCCACCGAGTCGATGATGCCGACGATCACCGCGTCGACGGGGATATTTCCGCCTTCGAAGACCGTCCTTGCCGCGCTGCCCTGCGAGACCAGGACGTCGTCGCCGATGCCGGCCCCCGCTCCGTCCACCGCCACGAAGGTCTCGCTTCCCGACCCCTTTGCGGGACGGACCACGAAGAATTTCAAGCCGTTGAGCCTGTCGTCCTTTTTCGTCGCCCACACGTTTCCCACGACCTTCGCGATGATCACGGCGATCCCTCCCCGGCGCGCCGGACGGCGATCCTCCGGTGCCTCAGCCAGTCCATGGCGAGAGGCGTGACGATCGTCCTTCCGCCGACGAGCAGCTCGCCGCATTCGCCGGAGCACGCCTCCCGGACATCCCTCTCCGCGAGAACCCTCTTTCCGCTGAGGTCGACGGAAGCCGGCGCCTTCCTGCGGACCTCAGCAGCGGAACGGGCCGCCGCGGCCTTCGTCTCCGCGCCGGCGGGATCCGCTGCTGAGGCCCGCTCCGCCGGAGGCGAGAACCTCCGGGCCAGCTCCTTCGTCACGGCGTCGACCAGGCCCCCCCGCTCCTCGTCCCCATCTTCGAGCGCACCGCCCCCGTCGGGCGGAAACACGCACTCCCGCCGCACGATCGTCCCGTTCGTTCCGCCCGAGCAGCCGCAGGCGTTCGCCTCGTCGTAGTCGATGTGAATGGCGAGCGCATACTCAGGGGAGACCCGTACGAGGACATCCTCCAGAATCGCCGGACGGTTTCCCGCCACCCTCACGCCGACCCGGTCTCCGTCCGAGACGCCGAAAAGCGCGGCGTCCCGGGGCGTCATGTGGATGTGCCGGTGAGGAACGATGGCCCCCTTCTCCAGCGAAATCTCTCCGGAACTCGACCGTATCCTCAGCGGAGCGCTTCCTTCGAGCTCGCCGGAGGGGCGGACCGGCGCATCCACCCCGAGCGTCACGGCGTCCGTACGGGAGAGTTCCACCTGGCTTTCGCCCCTCTCCGGACCGAGGATCGCCACGTTTTCGAGGATTCCCTTCGGCCCGACGAGGGAGACGCGCTCGGCGCACACGAACTCCCCCGGCTGCGAGAGCCCCCGCTCTTCGGTAAGGGAATGTCCCTTTCCGAAGAGCGCGTCGACGTGCTCCCGGCAGAGATGGACATGACGACCGGACGCCTCGACGGTAAAGGAGAGACGCTTCCTCAACCCGGCGATCACGCGCTCGACGAGGATATCAAGCTCACCGTCCGTCATGCCCTCCATTCCGATCATGCTCCTTCACCGCGCCGCACGGACCGCGGCCCTCAGCTCTTCGAATCCTGGCAGGGGGATTCCAGCTTCGGAAGGATGAACTCCACGTCCGCGTGAGGGCGCGGAATCACATGGACCGAGATCAGCTCCCCGACCTTTCCCGCGGCGGAGGCGCCCGCGTCCGTAGCCGCCTTCACCGCGCCCACGTCGCCCCGTACCATCACCGTCACGAGCCCTCCGCCCACCATCACCTTGCCGATGAGCGTCACGTTCGCGGCCTTCACCATCGCGTCGGCCGCCTCTATCGCGCCGACCAATCCCTTCGTCTCGATCATTCCAAGCGCCTGCATTCCGTTGTTCATCTCCTTTTAACCTCCCTCGAAATAAAGAAAACGTCCGTATCAAGCCGATGTTCATGTACCCGAATACCGCCTCGTCGCCCCTTCCTCAGATCTTCAGGCGGGACGCGACCTCATCGACGATGCGCCCGACGAGACGGTCGAACTGCTCGCCGTTCAATCCTGAAGGACTCTCCGCCGTCGCGGGACGAAGGTCCTCGATCTCGCGCACGCCCCACGCCACCCGCCGGATGTTCAGCAGGTGGAGCGGTCCCACGTTGTCCGACGTCGCGTTGTGCCCCACCGCGCCGCACCCCAGCGTCATGGAGGGGACCAGGTTCGTCGTTGCACCCACGGCCCCCAGCGAGGAGCCCGCGTTCACCACCACACGCGACACGGGCTTCCTCAGTCCGAACTCGCGGATGACCTCCTCGTTCGACGAATGGATCGCCAGCGTGTGCCCCGCGCCCTCGAAGGCGAGCAGCTCGATGCACAGCTCGCAGCACTTCTCCCACCCGTCCGCCGAGTAGA
>CAYRPJ010000056.1:0-20842 GCA_964426245.1 uncultured Synergistaceae bacterium | reverse complement strand
GCTGGCCATCTCCTGCTACGTGCTGCTGTGGTTGACGGGCCTCGTCTTCATCGGGGGGGTGCTGTTGTACTTGGCTTTCAAGGGGTACTACTGGATGGGGTGGGGGGGGGATGCATGAGGGGGACCAGTTGACCCCCTCTTCATAAGAATCCGTAGGCAGTGCGGAAAATGAACTTCTAAAAAGGGAAGCCTACCCGATGCGCCGATAAACCGTGCCTTCCCTGGCTCTTCGCAAAAACCGTCTCCAGACCACGGCGTACGATCCCAGCTCGTCGTTTCCGGACTCCACGACGCATTCCAGCGCCTCGGCAGCGCTTCCGTGCGGCTCCTCCAGAATGCGCCGCTTCAGCCGTTCTTTCGAGGCCATGTCGCCGCGGGTGATCACGTCCTCTATACCGGGAGCTGTCACGTCGTCCTCGTCGTCTATATGCCGATGGCGCACTTCATGCTCCTCCTTCCGCTGTATCAAAGAGGATGTCCGATATCCTTTCGCATCGTTCGAGAATGTAGTCCCACGAGTTCCACGGAGGCACAATACCTTTGTACCGGGAAACGTCGGTCTGCTTGATATCGTACGGCCTGGGCGACGCCAGCATCCGGATAAGCTGGAATCGTGTCGTCTCCGAATCCGGCGGTTGAGGGTAGAATGTGTCGAAAGGATCCATTGCTTCGATCAGACGGTGCTCGTCAAGTCCGTCGCACAGGGCGACGAAATCAAGATAGTCTCGCGTCGCGTTGCGGGAAACGATCAGCCACGCCTTGATCCGGCACATCTCGGCCTCGGTGGGAATGCGAATTCCATGCTTCTCCACCGTCTCCAGCGGATGTTCACGAATCAGCTGGCGGATGCCGATGTCGACCCCCTCGAAATTCCCGAGGATCATCACAGGCGGCTTCAGCCTGTTCGTACGCCATCCGGCAAGGCTCTCCAAGCGCTCCAGAACAGACTGATACCGCTCTTTGAGATCGGTCAACACGCTGTCGGCATCCATGGAATAGCGATGCCCTCTATGAAGAGCGGCAGCGGAGCCGCCGACCAGTACGCACTCCGGAAACAACCCGTATATCCTGCGCTGCGCTTCAATAATCGTCTCCATCATCATTTCAGGCACATCGTTTTGTTCCATCGAACATCTCCCCCGTCTGCATTGTACCGCCGATTAGGAGCGTCGGCAAACTCGAAGTTCATCCCCAAATCCCTTGATTGGCATGCATGAAACATCTAAAATGCATGAAAGGGAGTGGTTATCGTGCCGACACTTCAGGTTCGAGATTTGCCCGAAGATATGTACAACAATTGGTTAATCTGGCGGAAAAAGAGAACCGGAGTCTTACGCAAACTACAATTGTCCTGCTGAAAGAGGGGTTCGAACGGCGCATTGCCGGAGCAGATCGCCGCTGCGATCTGCTCCGGAATTTTTCCGGAATCGGTATCGACACCGCCGCCCTGTCCTATGCGAAAATCCTTCTCCGTGAGGACGGGGACCTTCGATGATCGCTGGTATAGATGCAAACACCGCTGTAGAGATCACCCTCGGAAAATCATCGACAAACCGTTTCCGCAAGGAGATTCTTGAAGCCGCAATCCACAACGGCGCGTTCCGTCTGCAGCTCCACAAGAACCAACACACTACTCATGCGAATGGCCTCTATCGACTGGGTTCTTCTGCCGGAGTTCACCGAGCGGGTTCTACTCGGTCCACTTCTGGTGAAATTAAGAAAAAGCTTACCTCAGCAGCCCGACCTCCTGCATTCTTTTCCTCATGTGTTCCAAAACATCTCCAGTGCTGCTGAGGTTCGGCCGGAACGGCTCTCCCACGTCCAGCCCCATAAGCTTCGCCATATCCTTGGTCGCCACAGGGAAGCTCGCTCTGTCCATGGAGATACGGACGGGATTGAGAGTAAACTGCGCCTCCAAGGCTCCCTTGAGATCCCCTGTAATGTACTTCTCGTAGATCGACGTGACCAGTTCAGGGAACATGTTGGCCATGGTGGCAATGGCGCCGTCCGCTCCATGGACCAGTGCGCCGTAGATCAGAGTGTCCTTGCCTCCGAATACTTTGAAGTCCTTCTCCTTTGTCTTCGTAAGCCTGACGAATTCGCTCGTCAGCGTCATATCACCGCTTGAATCCTTGATCCCCACGATATTCTCCACATCGGCGGCGAGACGGCTCACCAGCAAGGTAGTCATGGAATAGCCAACTCTCCCAGGGTTATTGTACAGCAAGACGGGTATATCGGGAACGGCTTCGGCGATAGTCCGGAAATGCGAGTAAAGCTCATCCTCCGTTGGCTTGACAAACATAGGCTGTAGCACTGAGATGCCGTCCGCGCCGCAATTCCGGGCCATCCGGGCCAGCTCCGAGCATTTTCTTGTCTTGATAGCCCCCATGCCGAAATAGACGGGAACTCGTCCTTTCGTTTCATCGATCATGATCTGAAGCCCGCGTTTCATCTCATCTTCTTCCACCATGTAGAACTCTCCATTGCTTCCGAAGGCCAGGATTCCATGAACTCCCCCCTCTATGACGAAGTTTACCTGGCGCCTCATTCTCTCCTCATCGATGATTTCGTTTTCATCAACTACGGTCACTATTGGGGGAATGATCCCCTTTATAAAATCTGTATTCACGTTTATCAGTCCCTTCAATAAATAGCAGGTGTTTAAAAGATGGCTGCAATATTTTCCTCATGTCGCCATTCAAGTCAATCTCCCTGCAGGTCGCCAAACAAGGAATATATACCCATCCTCGAGCAGCGGCATACGGTGGCATCGCGGAGCAGGGACGCTAGAGCTTCCTGATCGCCTCCTGCATCCTGGAAAGCCCTTTTAGAATTTCTTCCCCTGAAATTGTGTAGGAAATACGAACATGTCCTTCTCCACATTCGCCAAAAGCGCTTCCGGGGACCACTGCCAAATGGGCCTCATGAAGCAGGAAATGGGAAAATTCTATTGAAGAGAGTCCGAATTGATCGATTCTGGGGAATACATAAAAAGCTCCTCGAGGCTTGGGATAAGGAATATTCATTTTATCCAGACATGACATTACCAGCTTTCGCCGTGAATCAAACTCCTTCCGCATTTCTTCAACACACTCTTGAGAAGACCGCAAAGCTGTTTCAGCCGCTTTCTGCACAAAGGTATTGGCGCAAGAAACAACATGTTGATGCATTTTAGTAATTGCTCCCATAGCCCATTCCGAACCTGCTATATATCCAATGCGCCATCCGTCCATGGCGTATGTCTTGGACAAACTACTTACTATAATTGTTCTTTCTTTCATTCCGTCCAAGGCAGCTATATTAAAAAACACAGCATCATCATAAATAAATCTTCCATAAATATTATCAAACACGACAAGCAAATTATGCTTCATACAAAATGCTGCGATTTGGCTAAGTGTTTCTTTTTCATAGATCTGCCCGGTAGGATTATGAGGCGTGGTGAGGATGATCGCTTTCGTTTTGGAGTTCACAGCTTTTTCCAGGGACGCTACGTCAATATTGAAATCGTTTTCCGCGAGGGTCGGTACGGGAATACAGGATGCGCCCGACAGGCTCGACCACCCGTCATAATAAACGTACATGGGATCAGGAACCAAAACTTCGTCTCCAGGGTTCAGCAGCGCCCGGGATACAACATACCCGGCTTCTCCTCCTCCCATGGTGATGACGATTTCCCCAGGAACATACTCCACATTTTCATTTTTCAACAGATATTCACAAACAGCCTCTCTCAGAGTAAGCTCGCCTGCAGTCGAGGAATAGTGAACAAACCCTTTGTCAAGAGCCGTTTTTGCAGCTTCTTTAATATGGAGAGGAGTGTCGAAGTCAGGGCGGCCGATAGTCAGATTGCAAACATCAACTCCCTGACCTGCCATCCTTTGCGCTTCCTCGGCAATCGCCCGTATAGGAGAAGGGCGCAGACTATCGACTAAACTGCACAAAGCCGGTTTCTGGAACATTCCAATCCCTCCGCTTTCAGTGGATTCAGTTTTTGGGCATAATAGTTGCAGACGATTATTCCAATACAGTCGCCACAACTTCGCCCGAATTTGGAGCCTTCAAGAACCTTTCAGCACGTGCGCTCCAAAAAAGCTGCGACCAAATAACAAGACCGGATGCAATCCATGAGAATCGTCTCGTTACCTGGCCGCAGCCGAGTGCACCTACCGGTTGTCGGAGTACAATGCCTACTCTTTTATCTTGAGCCCGCCAGTTCTTTGCATGGAATCCCTATAACCGGAACTCCTCCATCCACAATCATCTTGCCGTCGACCTTGATAGTAGGCTTCCAATACACCATGTCCAAATGGAGAGGCGCAGGGTTTACTCCGCCCTGGCGGGTATTGTCGCCCACTGCGAAATGCCCTGTACCATAGCACCCCTCGTCATAAATGATCTTTCCGATTACAGGCGATTTGGGGTTCAATCCAACGGCGACTTCCGCAATTACAAAAGCATTCGGGTCACAGGCTCCGTCAAGGATTTCCTGAAGTTGTGCAGCCGAACGCCCTCCCTCTATCTTCACAACTCGTCCTTTTTCCACAGTCAGCTTTATCGGAGAGTCGACAAGGCCGATCCCCATTGATGCACTTGCATCGATTACGATAACACCCTCCCCCTGATCTTCAACCGATGCGACATTGGCCTCTATATCCGGAAATCCTGAGCGCATACCGGGTTCATGACAAATCACGGAATTCTTTATTCCAAGCCTTCCTTCGATGGAGGCCCGGAAGTTCGTACCTCCCGGAGAAGTAACCTCGACGACCTTGCCTTCGGTAAAGTAATCTCCGAGTTTTTCCACCACAGGTTTTATTGCAAGAAAATCGGCATCGACACCGTTTTTTATCAGGATCCACTCGTCGCACTCCGTGAGCGAGAAAAGCCTCGACCCCTTGTTGCATGCCTCGAGAGTCGCCTTTGTATGATAGAGAGTTCGTGTTGTAGGCGCGATAATGACGTCGGCTTCCTTCATCGCCGCCGCAACGACAGCCGACGGTTCTCCTCCCACTTCAGGAACGGACATGGTCATGATGTGAGCCTGCGCGCCAAGAGCTCTTCCAGCCGCATAAATAGCATCCGAGATTGAGGAGGGCATAAGGGTATCTGTTACCACAAGAAGCTTCTCTCCTTTTTTAAGCCCGGCGCAGACTGTCAGAAGGGTATGCGCACCTTTTTGCATTTCTCTGTACATCGAACTACCTCCTTTTATTGATTGTTTAATAAGTGCTCTGCCTGACAATTCATCCGTTCATTGTTCAAGCGCCTACGCCAAGATATGCGCTGACCACGTCGGAATGTTGAAGGTCAGAAACCCTGCCGCTCATGGTAATCGCTCCAACATCTAGGAAATAGGCTCTCTGAGCGACTTCAAAGGCCATAACCGCGTTTTGCTCCACCAATAATATCGTTGTTTCTCCTCGTGCTATTTCACGTATTTTTTCATACATATCCTGTATGATTATGGGAGCCAGTCCCATGGAGGGTTCATCCATCATGAGAAGCCTCGGGGACGCCATCAGGGCCCGTCCCACCGCCAACATCTGCTGCTCGCCTCCCGACAGAGTTCCCGCGATCTGCTTGCGCCTCTCGTACAGCTTTGGGAAAAGCGCATAGACTTTTTCATACAGTTCTTTTAATTTCTCTTTCTTGCCCTGTGAAAATGCACCCATTTCAATATTTTCAAAAACAGTCATCTCAGGAAAAATCCTTCTGCCCTGAGGGACATGGATAATACGTTCGCGGACTATCTCCTCCGGTTTCCAGTTCGTTATATTTTTCCCAGCATAGGTGACGGTGCCTGAAGATACCGGAATCAGTCCACTTATGGCCCTCATGAGCGAGGTTTTGCCGGCGCCGTTCGGACCAAGGACAGCTATCACTTCTCCTTCAAAGATTTCCAATGTCACTGATTTCAAGGCATGGCTCTTTCCGTAGAACACATCGACTCCTGATACGCTCAGCAAAGATTCGCTCACTTTATTTCCCCCCGATCACGAAGGACAATTCTGACTGCGTAAGTCTCATTCATCGGCTGAAGCTGCTTGCCCGGTTTGAACAGAGACTGTAACGGGATCACAACCCCCGCTGCCTGCTTCAATCTCTGCACTCGTGACCGGTTTTCCGATATAGGCCGAGATAACCTTTGGATCGCAAATCACGTCCTTGGGCACTCCATCGGCAATTTGTTTTCCGTAATCCAAAACGACAATTCGATCCGAAATATTTGAGACCATTTTAATATCATGCTCAATAAGCATGACAGAGACGCCTGAGCTTACAATTTTTTTTATGATTCTGCTTATCTCCGTCTTTTCCGACTGGTTGAGCCCGGCGGCAGGCTCATCGAGCAGAAGAACCTCCGGCCCCATTGCCAGGCTCCTTGCAATTTCAAGGTATTTCTGAAAACCGTAGGGCAGATTTATACATAATTCATTTTCTATTCCTTTAAATCCTCCTATGAACTCAAGAATCGTCATCGCCTCCGGCTTATTCGTATCCCAAGGAACCAGGAACCCCTTCAATGTTTTCATCAGGTTGTTTTTGAGAAATTTGCGATGCATTGCCACACAAACACTCTCAATGACCGTTAAATTATCGTAAATGCCAAGATTTTGAAAGGTCCTGACCATCCCATTCCGCGCGATCAGGAACGGGGGTTTTTGGGTAATTTCCTTTCCCTTGAGCCATACAGTTCCCGAGGTGGGTTTGTAGATGCCTGAAACAACGTTGAAGAACGTTGTTTTGCCCGCGCCGTTCGGCCCGACAACCGCCAGAAGTTCGCCTTTTTTCAGACCGATCGTGACACTGTCAAGGGCATTCAATCCACCGAAACGCATGGTAATGTCTTGCGTGAAAAGGACATATTTATCGCTCATCTGCTTATCTTCCGATATAGCGGTCGCGGACAAATTTTTCCACCCTCCCTCCAACGCCGATAGGACAGAAAATCACACACAGAAGGACTATAACGGCATAAATAATGACCTGATACTCTCCAAACGCCCGTAAATATTCAAAAGCAAGGGACAAAACGGGAGTCATCATGAGAATGCCGGGAAAACTATGCAAACCTCCAACGACCAGCATCTGGACAAGAGAAAAGGATACAGCCGAAGTAAAAGCATCGGGATGGAGCATTCCGTAATACACTGAATAAAGAACTCCGGTCAAACCGGCCAGAACTGCATTCAAAATGATCGCGACGACCCGCATATGAAACGTGTTTACCCCTACCGCCTCCGAGACTGTTTTGTTGGAGCCCGAAGCCTTGAGAGCAAGACCAAGGTTGGACCGGAAGAGAAAAAGAGAAAAAAGAATGCATGGAACAGTGAAGACAAGAGCGAGAATATAAAAATCCGATGTGGTCGCAAGGCTATAGCCGAAAAAAACAGGTTTCGGGATATCCCGTATTCCCAATCCTCCGCCGGTAAGATCTTGCCAGTTCAGAAGAACTATGCGGACAATCTCGCCGAATCCGACGGTAACCATGGAAAAAAAGATCCCCGACACTTTCATAGTCGGTATGCCGAGAAGCAATCCCGTAAAGACAGCCAAGACGATCACGACCAAAAGAGCGGAAAAAAAGGAATGCCCGGACGTCACCATAATGCTGTAGCTGTATGCGCCAAGAGCCCAGAAAGCAGCCTGCGCCAAATTCATCTGCCCCGTCAGCCCCGTCATGATAAATAATCCCGTCACGAGGAGAAGATTCATGAGCGCCATGATACCGACATGAAAAACATACCTGCTGTTTATAAAAAAAGGAGCTATAAGAACAAGCGCAATCAAAGCGGCACAAAAAGCAAACACTTTGTTAAGGCGAAATTGATTGGGTGTTTTCAGCATGATATTTTTCTCTTTTCGTTAAAGTTTTTCGCTGACTTTTTTTGCGAATAAACCGGTCGGCCGAATCAGTAGCACTGCTATCAAAACGACAAATGCGACAGCGTTTCTGTACCCCGACCCGAAAATACTCGCACCCAAACTTTCCAGAACGCCCAGGATCAATCCTCCTATTATGGATCCCGGAATGCTGTATATGCCTCCCAGAACCGCCGCTGAAAACCCCTTAATGCCAAGAATAGGGCCATGGGCAAAGAACGCGAAAATTATGGGCGAAACAAGAACTCCTGCGACAGCGCCCAGAACATACGCCATTACAAAGGTAGTCTGAAGGCTTTTTTTTACATTTACCCCCATAAGAGCGGCCGCTTCTTTATCCTGTGCGACAGCTCGCATTGCTTTGCCAATTTTGGTCTTGAACAGAAAGAGCTGAAGAAAAACAACAATGATTGTTGCAACTCCCAGAATCCACAGATTCAATGAAGAGAAGATTACATCTCCGATGATTATCGGAGTTCTCCCTATGGGCAATGCAAAGTACTGCGGTTCACCTGTCCAGAGAAGTTTAGCAACATTCTCCAGAATTATTCCGACCGCAAGCGTGGCAACCAGAATATTCATTTTTTCATAGTTCACATTTCGCATTTTCAATGCTGTTTTCAACGTAGGCTCATGAACAAGCTTGTGGGAAATAACGGCGATCACTGCCGACACACTGCAGGCAAAAAGGAAGATCAGAATAGTGGCAAGAACGGGATTGGTTCCTCTTGGAATCAGAGTAACCGCCGTAATTCCTAAAAATCCGCTGAACATGACCGCAGGTCCCTGGGCAAAATTGAGAAGCCCCATGGCTTTCCATATCATTGAATAGCCCACGGCTATCAGGGAGTAAATAGCCCCCATCGCCAACCCGCTTATCACATACTGCATAAAAATGGCAAAACTCATTCTTACACCACTCCCCTGAACGGAGTTACGTCGAATTTAGAATCCCCTTATGCTTACCCGCCTTTTCAGAAAAGGCGGTGCTTCATATATCCACCGGCGCAGCGAAAAATTCCCGCGCCGGTGGATATTGATTCTTTTCTTTCGAACCTACTTATTGACTACCACCTGCACCTCATTGGTCCTCCAGACTTCGTCCTCCACTTTGAATATGTAAATCATAAGAGCACCCTGTCCTGTCTCAAGGAAATGATTGTTCTTCTGCCCGAAGGCATCCCACTTCACGTTTTTAAGCTCGGCAACGACTGCGGCCTTGTCGGTTCCGACATTGTTCCATGCTTTTTGCAGAGCGACAACGGTCTGATAGGAATTGGTAGAGTGGTGAGACGGGTCCATGTTGTACCGTTCGCGATAGCGTTTCACGAATTCGACCGCTTCCGGTTCAAGCATCGTAGCAACAAACGGGCCCACTCCGTAAACGCCTTCAGTATCGCCGGGCGCAAGCTCAATGAAGCGAGGCACGGCGATGCCCGTCATTATAATCTCGAAGTCCTCTCCGAGCCCAAGCTGCCGCGCCTGTCTCGTGATAAACGATGCTTCGGGAAGATTTGCGAACAGCCCCATTCCCTCTGCTCCGGCCTGACGAAGCGCCAGAATCTGCGGTGTGAAATCAAGATCCCCGACATTGAACCCCTGGACTGTGACCGGCTCAACTCCATTTTTCTTCAGACCTGCCACAAAGTAGTCCTTGCAACCGATGCCGAAGTCCGAGGTGTCGTGGATTACGCCGATTTTCTTCAGACCGAGCTTCTGGACAAGGAACGTCGAAGCGATATCCGTCGCCATGGAATCGCTCTGATGGAATCTGAAGAAGTACTTGTTGTCCGGGCCTGTCAGCCTGGGGTTTGAACCGGAAGTAGTAATTGTGGGAACTTTTTCCTTTTCCGCGATGTCTTTGCATACAAAGGCGATTGTGCTGTTCGCGCCGCCAATGATCGCATCCACGTTATGCTGCGTGATCAGCCTTATCATGACAGAAGAAGCCTGGGCAGGATTCCCGGCATCGTCTTCTGCAATAACTTGTATCATTCTGCCGTTGACTCCGCCGGACTTGTTGATATCTTCGGCGGCCATCTCGACTCCGTTGCGCATGTGAATCCCATATGGTGCAGCAGCACCGGAAAGAGAGAGGCAAAGCCCAATTTTTATGGGCTCCTGTGCGGCAAATGCAAATCCGGTCCAAAGAAGAGTCAGCGCTAAACCTATCATCAATATATTTCTTTTCATAATTCAACATCCTCCTTTTCTTTGATTATACGCATTTTTACGGAACAGCACTCTTGAACGGTAGGTCTCGCTATTTCAATCCTCCTTTCATCCGGGAACAAAAATTTAGATTTTTCAACAGCCGGTTCTATCCTCCTGCTTCGCCCTTCCCTAATTCAACTCCTTTCTCGAAAGCCTTATAGTTCAGTTCAAGAAATTTAGAATCGATTTCTTCTGCCATAGCTTTTTTCAAGGAGTCATAGCTTACGAAGCTTACTATATCGCTGACAAAACCAAGGACAATCATATTCATAACAGATCTGTTCTTAAAATCATTGATCGCGATTGCATTAAAAGGCGCAGAAAAACAACTGACGGCACTTTTATCTATGGATGGGGCTACAAGCTCGGAATCATATATCAGTGTACCACCCGGCTTTATTTGACTGGCGTATTTGTCGCAGCCGTCCTGAGAAAGCGCGATCAGAATATCGGGAGAGTCTACCAGCGGATAGGTCACTCGCCGGGACGAAATGACGACTTCGGAAGAAACTTCTCCTCCTCGCATATCGGAAGTGTATTTCTCCGTAAGAACTGCAAAAAGACCGTCGAAAACCGAGGCGCTTTTCGCGAGAATTGCAGATGCCAAGAGAACTCCCTGCCCTCCAACACCAATAAATTTAATCTCCTTCTTCACTTCGACAACACCTCCCGGCGAAGCCTTTCCATTTCTGAGGAAAATTCTGGAACACCTGTTTCTCTTATGAATTCCCCGATTATTATTTTTCCCGCAAGCTCTTCCTTTTGCTTGGCCTTGGAGGCTTCAAGAGAAATTGAATTCTCCTTGTATGAAATCATCATGCCAACAGCATCGTTTCTCTGTCCTATAACTTTTCCGTATTGCACAGGGCATTGAGAAATAACCTCGACAAAGGAAAATCCGGAATGCTCGAAAGCGGTGATAAGAGATTTCTCCAGCTGTCTCGCGTGGTAGGTGGTCCACCGCGCTATAAAGGTCGCTCCTGCCGCCTTCATCAATTCGCATAGGTCAAACTGCCTTTCGATGTTTCCATAAGGAGTCGTCGTGGTGACGGAAGAATAAGGAGTGGTAGGGGCAGCCTGCCCTCCGGTCATTCCATATATACTATTGTTCACTGTAATGAGGGTTATATCAATATTTCTCCTCGCCGCATGAATGAAATGGTTGCCGCCGATGGCGCTTGTATCGCCGTCCCCTGCAATTACCACCACACGCTTGTCTGGAATAGCGAGCTTTAGCCCTGTGGCTACGGCTATCGGCCGCCCATGGGTTACATGAAGCACGTCAGTATTGAAAAAAGGACTCGGAATCCAGCCGGAACATCCGATTCCCGAAACAAAAGCATAGTCGTCGATATTTCCGCCTAACCGGTCTATGGCCCTCAGCACGGCATGAGCAATGATCCCGTTTCCGCATCCGGGACAATTTTTATAGTTGATCTTATCTCTGAAGTATCTTGCAAGAGGGTGTTCTATCGAAGTATTCATTAACCAAGAACCTCCCTTATTTTTTCAACGACTTTTTCAGGTTTAATCAAAGTTCCAAGGATCTCCGGAGCAAGGAATTCCACATCCGCGCCAGTTCCAATAGCAGCTTTTACAAAGGGATACATCTGTCCCAGATTATTTTCACAGACGACGATTTTCTTCACACGTTCCGCCAGATCTTGTACGCTTTTTTCAGGGAACGGCCATAAAGTCACGGCACGAAACGATCCCGCCTTCATGCCTTTTTCCCTTGCCCTCTCAACACCTTCGAGAACCGACCTGTAGGTAGAACCGTACGAGAAAAAGACCACTTCGGCGTCATCCGTATAGTCTTCATCGACCAGCACAATGTCTGCTGCATTGGAGGCTATTTTTTCATGGAGCAGCTTAATTTGACTATCCAGCACCGTCGCGGAGGAAACATCCCGGAAGCCATCCTCCAGGTGAGTCGATCCCGTCACGTTTGCCTTAAGCCCTCTCCCGAATACCGGCATCGGAGCGACTGAATCCTTTCCCAGAAATACTTTCTGCCTTTTTCCTTCAAAGGATCCGAGAATTTTTCGATTTTCCACGAAGACTTCATCCGCCGAAGGCACATGTACCTGCTCGGTCATATGGGAAACGAGCCTGTCGGAGAGTACAAACACCGGCGTACGATATTTTTCAGATTTATTGAAAGCCCATACGGTGTGATCGAACATTTCCTGCGGAGAGGATGGAGCTATCGCTATCATAGGGTAGTCGCCATGGGAACCGAACTTCGCCTGCAGCACATCGGCCTGGGAATGAAGGCTTGGACTTCCTGTCGAAGGACCTCCTCGCTGCACATTCACAATCACGCATGGAGTTTCAGTCGCCACGGCAAGCCCTATATTCTCAAGCATGAGACTTATCCCCGGGCCGGATGTGGCAGTCATCGCTTTCATGCCTCCCCATGAAGCCCCAATAACGGCGGATATGGCGGATATCTCATCCTCGGTTTGAATAAAAGCCCCATTCTCCTCCAGGATTCTTTTCGACATATGGGCCATAATCTCACTCGCGGGGGTAATAGGATATCCTGCATAAAATCTGCAGCCGGCAGCAAGAGCACCCTCGGCGCAGGCGATATTCCCCTTTAAAAAGCGCATTGTTCCCCCTCGGCTTTTACTCATCATCACTCACCACCATTGCAAAATCAGGGCAATAAATCACGCAGCTTTTGCACTTTATACATTTTTCCTGCTCGGTCACTTCAGGAAAATGGAAACCTGTCTCATTGAATTTTTTTGAGAACTCGAGTATTTTCACAGGACACAGGGCGATACAAATTCCGCAGCCCTTACAAGCAGATTCATTGACAAATACCATACAACATTCCTCCAAACCATACTGAGAAATCTGACGACAATTTAAGGAGAATTCAGCCTAAAACTCACGATCCTCCCAGAGATTCTTTTAGAATGTTCGGAATATCCGCAAGAGCCTTGGCCACTCTTGCACCGGCTTTCGACAGTATCTTTATTTTTGAATCCACACTGCCCGACCCTTTCCTGATGATTGCCCCGGCATGACCAAGGGTGCGGCCTTCAGGGGCCGATCTGCCGGCAATATAGGCCACAACAGGTTTTTTCATTCTGCCGATGTACTCCGACGCCTGTTCTTCGGCACTCCCCCCTATTTCTCCTACCAGAACGACGGCCTCCGTTCCGGGGTCGTTTTCATATGCTTCCAATATGCTTTCGATTTCCATACCGATCACCGGATCGCCGCCTATACCCAGGAGCGTGCTGATTCCCATTCCTCCGGCAATAACGTATCCGGCGGCCTCGTAGGACAGGGTTCCGCTTCGTGATATGAGCCCTATACGGCCTTCTGAAAAAAGGTTGGCAGGCATGATACCAAGTTTCCCCACGCCGGGAGTTATTATTCCCGGGCAGTTGGGACCAAGAAGGACGGCGCCTTGCTTTCTTGCGGCTCTTTTCATCTCGATTGCATCATGAACAGGTACATGTTCCGGTACAGCGACCACCAGCTCAATCCCCGCGTCGATGGATTCGAGGACAGCATCCTTTGTGTAGGGCGCGGGAGTAAAAAGGACCGCGGCATTCGCACGATGCTCTTCGACAGCCTCTGAAACACAGTCGTATACAGGAAGGCCGTCTATATCGCTTCCCCCTCTTCCCGGCGTCACTCCGGCCACCAGATTGGTGCCGCATGCCCTCATCCACTGCGCCTGAACTCTTCCGATCCTCCCGGTTCCTCCCTGAATAATCGCCCTGGTCGTTTCAGTAAGATAAATACTCATTCCGCCGTCCTGCCTTCCATATTATGAAGAAGCAGATCTACCGCGCTCTCGGTACTTACGGTCTTCACAGTGGGAATCCCCGCTTCTTCGAGAATCGACCATGCAGCCTCCTGCTGATTTCCCAAGAGTTTCACCACAACAGGAATTCTCCTGACATTTTCTTTCAACCCGTCAATCACTCCTTTGGCCGCTTCAACCATGGGGTTTACTCCGCCATAAAGATTGACGAGAATGCCTTTCACCGACGGATTGGAGAGAAGCAGCTTCACGGAGTCCGAGATCAGCTTCGCCGTTATGCCTCCTCCGGTTTCGAGAAAGTTCGCAGCCCTTCTGCCTCTGCTTTCGAGAACATCCATGCTGTTCATGGCGAGCCCTGCGCCGCTTGCAATAATTCCTACGTCCCCCTCCATCTGGACATAGCTGATGCCGATCTCCCCGGCCCTCTCTTCATAAACATTCGCAATCTCCACTGGGAAAGAGGCGAATTCACTGTGCCTGAAAAGAGCGTTATCGTCGATCTCGACCTTGGCGTCGGCTGCAACGACATCTCCATTTTTCGTGACGACAAGAGGATTGATTTCCGCGAGGATCAGGTCTTTCGCCTTGAAACACCGGCAGAGCTTTTCCGCAACAGAAGAAACTTCAGCGAGAATTTGCCCCCGAAGACCCGCTTTTCGAAGAAAGTTTCTCATCTCGTATTCCCGGACGGAGGAAATATCGTCGATATCCCATTGAAGCAGACTGTCGGGATTTTTTTCGGCTATTTCCTCGATGTCCATTCCCCCGACAGCGGAGAAGATGAACGAAATTGCGCCGCTCCCGGTGTTCAGGATAAGGCTCATGTACAGCTCTTTCTCGATTTCCAGAATCTCTTCGAGAAGAAGTTCTTGTACCGTATGGCCCTTGATGTTCATTCCGAGGAGCGCATCTGCAGCCGAGGAGGCATCCGCAGCCGACCGGGCGATCCTGACCCCTCCTGCTTTTCCTCGGCCGCCTGCGTGGATCTGCGCCTTTATAACGACTCCGGAGGGCATTTTTTGAAACACAGCCCCTGCATCCTCTACACTTCTCGCCACTTCTCCAAAGGGAATCCTTATGCCTGCCTCCGAGAAGATCGCTTTACCCTGATATTCAAGCAGATTCATCATCCAACCCCCAGCACAGTTCTCAACTTGCTCTTAAAACGATTTGCACATCAATACCACGCAATCCCTGCTCCGCCTGTACAAATACCTCTCTCATCGTTCCCAAATCTCTTTTTTTTGCAGCGCGCCCTTTCCGTCAAAAACAAATTCCACTTTTTCAGGGCACAGATCTCCATATCCTTTCGATTCCATTGATTCAAGCACTGGGCGGGATACAATCATCTCAGAAAGAGCCAACGTGTTTTTGATATAGACAACTTTGGGCTCCGGAACACTTGGACTGCTGGAAAGCCTCAGCGCAAGAGAAATAGCATCTTCGTCGGTTTCCTGTATCACCGGCATTTTTGCCCTTTCAAGGACATTCGCGGCAATGACGTTCTCATAGGTCGCCTTGAAGTCGATTTTTTCGTAAAAACGACGGGTGATGATATCCGCCAATCCCATGCCCAAAGCATTTCCGTGAGATGCGTCGTGAAGGTCGAGCACAACGATCTGCTTTATTCGCGGTGTTTCGTTTTGATTCATGCAGGACATTGCCACTCTTCCAATAACATTCGTATCCATACCGGTACCGCTGATATTTTTCCCCATCTCCTCGACAATGAGCAGGTCGATGTCATCAAGAGGCAGCGAAGGCAGGAGCGATTTTTCCAACACAAGAAGTTCGGCGTCCGCTCGCTCGATATTTTCCGCATTCGCCACCTTTATTTTCGCAATCTTCTCCGTTGAATTTTCGACTATACCAAGGGCGCCGATTATCGGAGCTTTCGACAAGGCGACCCTCGCGGCGTCGCGTATCACGGGATAGAGTCCATGTTCATGCATGAGGGAGCACCCTCTTTTCTTCCCTAAACCCACCGAGATCATTTTTAAAAGCCCGCTTTCATGGTCGGCTTTGAAACGGGTATGAACCTTCACCCTGTTGACAACAAAAATGGCGTCCGCGTGAAGGGCGATTGCGTCCATAAAGACGGGACAGCCGGAAGCGGTCTTTCCAATTTCAACCACATCCATGCTGGAACGAATAGGAACACACAGGGAATCTTCCGTTATTCCCAGGCTCTCGAGCACTTCAACCTGTCCAGCGGCAGTCGCTCCGCCATGGCTTCCCATGGCCGGGACGATAAACGGACGAGTTCCTATTTCTTTAAAATATTTTATAACTGTGGAAAGGATTTCTGTGATATGAGCAATGCCTCTGCTCCCTGCGGTAATGGCTATTTCAGCTCCCAAAGCCACTGTTGATGCTATATTTTCTCTTTCGAATTGCTGAAGTATTTCCTGCTCTATATTTTCAACAAAGGATTCATCGTACTTCTTCTTGATTCTGAAAAAATCCTTGCCGGACATCCCCGCACCTCCCGATTTAATGGTCGACCTCTGGTTGTCCATCTTGCATTCTTATGCTAGCATAGAGATAATGAGATATCAACTCTTATTAACAGAGACGCACGGTGGATAATGTATACCTTTAGGGGGATTTTTCTTGAACAGCAGCAGAAAAGCACTCATAGAACGTATCATCGAACTGATTAAAACGAACGAAATCGTAACCGAAGGGAAGTTGCCGTCGGAGAGGGATCTGGCCGTCCAGCTCGGAGTCAGCAGAACGATGCTCCGTGAAGCGCTTATTTCTCTTGAAACTCTCGGAGTCATCGAAATGAGGGGAAAAGAAGGCATTGCCCTGATCAATGCAACGTCTGAAGACATTAAACAGATTGTGAGGAGGACCAACGCATGGCCCTTCGAGGAAATTTCGGAAATAATGCAGATCCGGCTTCTGGTCGAACCCAACGTTGTCGCCTTTGCGGCGGCCAACAGAACCGACGAAGACATAAAAAAACTCAAACATTGCCTGGAGGAACTGTTCCGAGCCGATGCAGAGAAAAAGGCGGAAGAAGCGGCGTACTGGAACACCGTTCTGCACGCTGCGATTTTAAAGATAGCCAACAACAATATCCTGTTCTCATTTTATCAGCATATATTTCAAAGAATGCAGGAATCCTGTCGTATGCTCCGAATAGAAATAATGGGGAACACTCCGGAGTTTACAAAAATCATACTCCAACAACATTTCGACATGGTAGAAGCAATTATTAGCCAAGATCAGGAAAAAGGACGCCAAGTCTGCAAGGATCATATTCTTCACACTATCTCGGGACTCAGGCAATCCAGCCAGATCATTGCATTTTCCCGCTTCTTGAGCAATTAGCCCGATGGAAGAGCCATAAGCAGTTTCTCTCTATCAGGCGTTCAAAGGAAGGCATCAAACTCGTGCACAGCGTTCTTTAAAGGCCGTTCCTCCGATGATGGTGTTGCTCTTATTCCAAGGATCGTCAAATCTTCCCTGTCGTCGACATGCCGAAGGTGAAATCAGGTCCATCTGTCGAGTTGAAGAACCTGCACGAGAACCCTGGAATGCGCTTAATCGCGCCGTGATAATCGCCTTTATCGATACAAGCTGCTACAGTTCGATGAGAGAGCGCCGCTATCGAGCATTCGTCTTCGCGTCGAGTTCCCTGAAGAAAAAGAACGTGAGCGGCAGGCAGCACAGGAAGGTCAGCGCGTCGGCAAGCGGCTGCGTAATCTGGACGCCGGTGAGCCCGATAAAACGGGGAAGGGTCAGGATCAGCGGCAGGAAGAAGATGCCCTGCCGGGCGAGCGACAGCACCGTTGCGGTCCACGATTTCCCGATGGACTGGAAGGTCATGTTGCAGACAATACCCAGCGGAATCAGCGGCATGGCGAGGCACATCGCCCGCAGCGCCAGTGCGCCGATCCTCACGACGTCGGGATCGGTTTTGATGAAGAACCTGATCAGAGAAGGAGCCACCGCGAACCCGGCGACCGCGGCGCTCGTCATCAGGACACTCGTGATTTTCAGCGTGAACAGGAACGCCGCCTTCACCCTTTCAAAACGCCCCGCGCCGTAGTTGTACCCTACGACCGGCATGTACCCCTGCCCGATCCCGAGGTTGATCGCAAAGACGAACATGAAGAGCCTGCCGACGATGGACATCGCCGCCACCGCTGCGTCTCCGTACATCGCGGCGCTTAGGTTGAGCGCGATGGTCGCGATGCTGGCGAGCGTCTGCCTGCAGAATGACGGGAGCCCGTTCTTGAGTATCCTGATATAGATCCCCTGATCTTTCGAGATACCCGCCGCTCTCAAACGCGTAATGGTCTTCCCACGGAGAAACCAGGAGAGCAGAATACTGAAGCTGACGCACTGGCTGAGAGCGGTCGCGATCGCCGCCCCGCCGATGCCCCATCCGAAGCCGAAGATAAACAGGGGGTCCAGCGCCAGGTTGAGCAGACCGCCGATGGTCAACCCGACCATGGCGAACTTTGCCTTCCCTTCCGCCCGGAGGATGTTGTTCAGCAGGAAGGAAGAGGCCATGACGGGAGCCGCGTACAGAATATAGCTCGCGTAGTCCCGCGCGTACGGCAGTATCGTCTCCGTCGCTCCGAGAATTCGCATCAGGTCGTCGATAAACAGCAATCCGAATACCGCGAGCAGCGTTCCGAAAGCGACCGCCGCAAAGAAGCCGCTCACGGCGACAGAATTTGCCTCGTCCGTCTTCTGCGCGCCCAGCAGCCGCGAAATCTGTGCGCCCGACCCCATGCCGACCGTGAACCCGACCGCCTGGATGATGGCCATCAGCGAGAAGACGATGCCCACCGCGCCCGAAGCGCTGGTGCCCAGCTTCGAGACGAAGAACGTGTCCCCTATGTTGTATATCGCCGTCACCAGCATGCTGATGATCGTCGGGACCGCCAGCGAAAGCACCAGCCTGCCGACCGGCATGCTCATCATCTTGATATACTGCGCGTTTTCTTTTTCCATTGATCGAGCTCTTCTTCCTTGTGCGACATGCGGAAAACCGGCGCGCGTCCGACATATCGGCACGGTTGACGGAGGAGATAATCCCCTGCCCGTCATTATAGCCGACACCCAATAAGAATCAAGAAACCTTCCAAAAAAGAGATACATACCAACAGCGTCTCAACCCATCAGAATGCGGTTGAGACGCTGTTGGTGAATCCACGGAGCCGTTTAGCCGCTACTTCTTCCTGCCGATAAGCAGAAGAGCCAGGGGCGCCAGAAGCAGCAGCAGCGACGGAGAGAAGGAGCCTCCCGCAGCGCAGCCGCTTCCTCCGTGCGGGTCATCAGGGTCATCCGGATCATCAGGGTCATCCGGATCGGGAGGGGTCTTTCTTTCACCCTCCACGATGAAGGCAGGGTCGACGACCGCTCCGTTTTCCGCTCCGTCAAAGTCGAATCTCCCTCCGTCCGTTGCGGCAAGAGCCAGGCGGCTGTTCGCGTCGACGACTTCGTGCGGGGCGAGTATTCCAGTCAGCTCCTCGCCGCCCGGAATGCTCCGCACCTGCACCACCGCGGCGCAGCCGTCGAGAAGTTCTTCTAACGTGGAGACTCTCTTGAAGGGCTCCGCACTCCCGGAAGAAAGCATTTTCACCACCTGCAGCCGGTCGGATCTCTTGCCGATGAAGCTTTCCGGTATTCGGAAGAAGACGATCGCCGTTCTCGGGGCGGAGGCGGCAAGAGCCGTGCCCTGAGCATCCAGCACGGCACGGAAGATGGCAAGGGGGGAGCCTTCAGCCCCTTCGGGGATGTCGAGGTCGTCGAGAAGCTCTCGAAGGCGTTCCATTCCTTCATCGGTGATGTACACCCGGCCCGTGTCGTCGATGTCGAGCAGTTCGAGAATACCCTCTATCCGGTCCGCGGGAACGCCCGCTTTTCGCAAAACATCCTGCATCGCTTCGCGCTTCTGCCCGGGCGTGGGGTTCGGCGGCAGCGTCACCGTGAGCGGCGTCGCCGTGACGGGGCGAGAACCCTCGGGCAGCGGCGTCTCCGGAGGCACGACGGGCGGGTCTACCGGCTGCACTATGATCGGCGTGGGCGTCGGCGTCGGTTCAGGTGTCGGCGTCGGTGTCGGCGTAGGTTCGGGAGTCGGTGTCGGCGTCGGTTCAGGCGTCGGTTCAGGCGTCGGTGTCGGCGTCGGTGTCGGAGTCGGCGTCGGCGCAGGTGTCGGCGTCGGCGAAGGTGTCGGCGAAGGTGTCGGTGTCGGCGTCGGCGAAGGCGTCGGCGAAGGTGTCGGCGTGGGTGTGGGAACAGGCGTATATACCACCGAAAGTACCGTCATTTTTTTCTCTTCCACCGTCACGGTTGTATTCACCGGTTTCTTCCAGCCGGAGACAGGACTGAAAGAAACCGTATGCGTACCTGTCGGCACGGCTTCCACAGTGTGCCCGCTCGCGTGTTCCCCGGAATCGTTCAGACTCCACCTCGCCCCTGCGGGGCCGTCGATATCGACCTTGACTGAACCGACGTGCCGGACGTATGTGCCGGACGCCGTCGCCGTCGCGTTGCTCGTTACATTCGCTTTGCTGTTTTCGGGCGTGGTCCAGCCCTCGATGTTTTTGAACTCGACAGTGTAGTCGCCGGTCGGGAGATCGGATACCTCAATGCCGGAGTCTTTCCATGTCGTTCCGCCGTCGATGCTCCATTGCGCTCCCGCGCTTCGGGCTTCCTCGGGTTCTATGGTTGTTTTCAGGCTTCCGAGCTCCGCTTCGAAGGCGCCGATGTCGACCGCTCCTCCAACAACAGGCTGAGGTCGGACGACACCGCGCTGGTCGGTCAAAGGGGCGCCTACGGAGGTGCCTTTCCCCAGGGCGGAGCTGCCCGCAAGCAGGGCGTGGGTCATCGTCGGGCCTCCGTTGTCGCGGAGAACAGGGTCGAGTTTGGGGTCGGCGGTGATGTTTCCATTGCTGCCATTTCCGTTCAAGTCTTCTGCATTAA
>CAYRPJ010000055.1:0-21804 GCA_964426245.1 uncultured Synergistaceae bacterium | reverse complement strand
ACATCGCCATCGTCTTCCCCGAGGACGCCCACATGCCGCAGAAGCGCGCCCTCGTTCCGGCGACGGTGAAAAAGATCTGCATCAAGGTGCGGGTGGGGTGAAGAGGGGCAGGGGGAAACGTGAAGCTCTGGTTTTTCATCGGCTATGAACTCCTCTGAACGAATTGGTATGAAGTGTTGCTCTGCGGAATTTTTTAATGTTGATCAAAACGAGGCATTTATCAGAGGTTGCTCAAGATTTACAGGCATCTGCGGCAGCCTCTTCATTCAGTAGGCTGCGACTTTGTTCCTCGAGGCGTTTTACCATCTCCCATCCGGCATAGGAAAGTCCGCCCGAAAAAGAGTAAACGCATTGAATTTCCCAAGAGAGATCCTCAATTCCCTCCAAATCCACAACGATAATATCTCCTCTCTCAATTTCTCTTCGAATGGATAGACAGCTTGTGATCGAAACTCCTAATCCCTGTAATACAAGAGCTTTGGCGACGTCTATGTCTTCTGTTCTCACCTCTTTTGCACAAAAAATTCTATTTCTCACCAGAAACTCGTCGACATAAGTCCCCAAGGGACAACTCTCTGTCACCCTAATGAGAGTTTCCTGCTGCAGCTCGTGCAAAGATACCTTTCTCTTGGTTGCCCATGAGTGACTGCTATTCACTGCAAGAATTATTTGATCCTCAAATAGGTGGCGATAAGTAATCTCTTTTTCATTGGTTGAGGGAAAAACTCTTCCAATAACAGCTAGCTCGATGCTCCCATTTTTAAGCAGGGAGATAATGTCTGACGGGGGTGCGGAAACCAGACTTATTGAGATCGACGGAAAGGAGGAAAGAAAATTATCGAGAGCTGCAGGGAGTATGTATCTGCCTGTAAAAGAGGATATTCCTAGACAAAGTTTCCCTGACTTAAGTTCCTGCATTGCCTTAAATCTTGAGGGAATTTCATCTGCCTGTCTGATAAGATCTGAAGCGAGGTTATAGAGCGTTTTCCCCTCGCTTGTAAGAGAAATAGTCCGCCCTTTTCTATGGAAAAGGCGAATGGCATAATCCTTTTCAAGAGAAGCTATTTGTTGGCTTACAGAAGGTTGTGAAAGAAACATTCTTTCTGCTGCGTTGCAGAAAGAGCCAGTCTCTACAATTGCACAAAAAATTCTCAATTGATGAAGGTTCATGTTTTCCTCCCTCATGATATAAGGATATCCGATTGATTATATCATTATTTCTTTATTGATGATTTTAAAATATGGTGTATTGTGTCATTGTAGAAGGGAGGCGGCATAGTGGAAGTTCTCAGACAGAATGAGCTGGTACAGCTTTGTCAGGAACTTGTTCGCCGCCCCGGAGTTTCGGGGTGCGAAAAAGATGCCGCACGCTTTGTCTCGGAAGCAATGCGTTCTTTGGGATATGATTCTGTAACGACTGATTCCTACGGGAATGTTTTGGGAAAAATTCTTTTTTCTGAAGAGGGAGAAAGACTCCTTTTTACTGCCCAGATGGACCATGTACATACAGGCGATGCAGCAGAATGGTCCCAATACCCCTTTGGTGCTTTTATAAAAAATGAGAGGATATACGGAAGGGCCGCGTCTGACCAAAAAGGCGCTCTTTCTGCAATGATTTTGGCCGGAGCACATTTAAAAGAAGATTGCAAATCTTTCTGTAAGGGGGAGCTGATAGTAGCTGCCGCCGTTCATCAGGAAACTTTTGAAAGTGTTGCTTCAAAAGCAATCTGTGACTCAGTTGATCCCACTTGCGTTATCGTTGGCGAGGCATCGGCTCTCTCTCTCGAAAGAGGACAGAGAGGGCGGGTTGAATTACAGATAGAAACAATTGGAAAGATGGCTCACTCCTCGCATCCTGAGTTCGGTATAAATGCTGCGGAGAAAATGATTGCTCTTATAACGTATTTGAAGAAAACCTTCCGCCCGCCGAAAGACGAATTTTTAGGTGAAGGAATTCTAGTTCTCACCGAACTTTTTTCCACGCCTATGTCAAACAGCGGGGCAATTCCAGAAAAGTGCACGGCAATTTTTGATCGCAGGCTTTTGGTCGGCGAAACCTTGGAAGAGGTTTTCC
Source organism: uncultured Synergistaceae bacterium (assembly GCA_964426245.1). Classification (GTDB taxonomy): domain Bacteria; phylum Synergistota; class Synergistia; order Synergistales; family Aminobacteriaceae; genus JAAYLU01. The sequence goes on along the minus strand of CAYRPJ010000055.1, from coordinate 19,730 downwards.
GCGAGATTCGAATGTTTATCGGAAAAGCCTCCGAAACAATCCCCGGACTAAAGGCACGAGTCAGTCTTCCGGTCCTTGAAGGCAGATGTTATACGGGGGCGCCTATTAGAGGAAGCCATTGTGCTCCGGCATGGGTTGTTTCAGCAGAATCTCCTTATATTAAGACTCTTCGTGAAGCTCTGTTCGACGCAGGTCTTCCTTCAGCGGTGTCCAATCATTCTGGATTTGGAACAAACGGTTGCTATTTTGGCGCAGTAAAAAAATTACCGACAGTGATATATGGCCCTTCGGAGAGAGAGTTAGTGCACGGCATTGATGAATATGTCGAAATAGATCAGCTGATTCAGGCTTATCAAGGGTACTACTCTATGGCGAAGCGTGTGCTGTCATCTGCCAATGCTGGAATCCACATACAGGAATGAAGTGTTGGTTTGTTTAGGGAGGAAATGATTATGGGCAAGCCTGTTGAGCTTCGTTGCATTATTTGCGGAACAGCATATCAACCGGGAGAGGTGGAGTACACCTGTCCCGCCTGCGGACTCGACGGAACCCTGGACGTGCTCTACGACTACGAAGAGGCTGCCCGGACCATGACCATGGAGGCTCTTTCGGGAAGGGAGCGTTCATTATGGAGATACTCCGAAATTCTTCCCGTGATGGACGAAAGCAGCATTCCGTCCTTGTCGGTGGGATGGACACCGCTTTATGACTGCCCCGCGGTCGCCGGGGAGTACGGAGTCCGGGAATTCCGGGTAAAGGACGACGGACGGAATCCGACCGGTTCGCTGAAGGACCGCGCCAGTGCGGTCGGTGTGGCCCGTGCTCTCGACATCAACCAGAGAATCATCGCCTGCGCCTCCACCGGGAACGCCGCAAGTTCGCTCTCGGGTTTTGCCGCAGTCGGCGGACTTCGCAGCTTCATCTTCGTCCCCGAGAAGGCTCCTGTCGCGAAAGTGACCCAGCTCCTCGTCTACGGCGCCACGGTGGTTCTGGTCAAGGGGAATTACGCCGACGCCTTCAACCTGGCGACCGCGGCCATCGAGAAATACGGGTGGTACAACAGAAACTGCGCCATCAACCCCTATCTCGTGGAGGGAAAAAAGACCTGCGCTCTTGAAATCGCGGAGCAAATGGACTGGGAAGTCCCGGACAGGGTCTTCATCGCGGTGGGGGACGGCTGCTGCATCGGTGGTCTCTACAAGGGGTTCCGCGATCTGCTCCGGATGGGGCTCATCCAGCGGATGCCCAGGATCGTCGGTGTTCAGGCGGAAGGCTCGAAACCCATTTACGATGCCTTCAAGAGCAAAGCGAAGCGCGTGACATTCGGTCCCGCGGATACCGTGGCCGACAGCATCTCCGTCGGAGCCCCCCGGAACTGGGCGAAAGCCCTTCGGGCCGTTCGCGAGTCGGAGGGGGACATGATAGCGGTCTCCGACGAGGAGATCCTCTCCGCCATTCCCGAGCTGGCGAGAAAAACCGGGGTGTTCGGAGAGCCTGCCGGAGCGACCTCCTTCGCGGGCTTCCGCAGGATGGCGCGGGAAGGGATGCTTGGACGGGGCGAGAGAATAGCGGTTGTAGTGACCGGCAACGGCCTGAAAGATATAGAGAGCGCGCGGAAATCGGTGGGGACTCCGATGCTTGTTGAGCCGACCATCGAGGACTTTTCCGGACAACTTGAAAGGAGTGGATTTCCATGTTAGAGAAAGGGCAGGAGTTTCTTCGGGACGCCGACCCCGAGATTTTCTCGGCCATCGGCGAAGAGCTGGCCCGTCAGCGGAACGGCATCGAGCTGATCGCCTCGGAGAATTTCGTTTCACGGGCTGTCTTGTCGGCCATGGGGTCGGTGATGACGAACAAGTATGCCGAGGGGTATCCTCACGCCAGGTACTACGGCGGGTGCCACGTGGTGGACAAAGCCGAGGACCTTGCGCGCGACCGCGCAAAACAGCTCTTCGGGTGCGACCATGTCAACGTTCAGCCCCATTCCGGCTCACAGGCGAACATGGCGGTGTACTTCTCCGTCCTGCAGCCGGGCGACACGATTCTCGCAATGAATCTCGCCCACGGCGGACACCTTACCCACGGCTCTCCGGTTAACTTCTCCGGCAAGCTGTACAACATCATCCCCTACGGAGTGGACAAGAAGACCGAGCGGATCGACTTCGACGAGGTCGAACGTCTCGCTGTGGAGCACAAGCCGAAGATGATCGTCTGCGGCGGCTCCGCCTATCCCCGCGAGATCGACGCCGAGCAGTTCCGCGTCATCGCCGACAAAGTCGGAGCGCTGCTCTTCTTCGACATCGCCCATATCGCCGGACTGATCGCTGCCGGATGCCACAAGGATCCCGTTCCCTTCTGCCATTTCCTCACCACGACGACCCACAAGACGCTTCGCGGTCCTCGCGGCGGCATGATTCTGACCACCGCCGAGTATGCGAAGACGATCGACAAGAACATCTTCCCGGGCATGCAGGGCGGACCGCTCATGCACGTTATCGCCGCGAAGGCGGTAGCCTTCCGGGAGGCGCTCCAGCCCTCCTTCAAGGAGTACCAGAAGCTGGTCGTCGCCAACGCGAAGGCGCTCGCCGAGGAGCTTCTTGTGCTGGACTATCACCTCGTCTCCGGCGGAACGGACAATCACCTGATCCTCGTCAATCTCACCAGCAAAGGCGTCACGGGGAAGGCCGCGGAGGCCGCCCTGGACAAGGCGGGAATCACGGTGAACAAGAACACCGTTCCTTTCGATACCCAGAGCCCGTTCGTCACGAGCGGCATCCGGGTCGGCACTCCGGCCGCGACCACGAGAGGTTTCGGAACCGGAGACATGAAGCTGATCGCGCGCTGGATCGACCGTGCCGTGCGGAACGTGGAAAACGAGACCGAACTTGCCGCCGTCAAGGCGGAGGTCCTTGAGAGCTGCAACAAACACCCCCTGTATCCGGGGCTTGAATAAGGAGCGCGACATGACGTATTCAATCGATCTGACCGTACACGAGGAGGGCCTGAAGAACGCCGTTGAGGTGGCGAAGAAGCGGAATATCGTCATCCCCACCTTCAAGCAGATGAAGGATCCCGAGACGCACACACCGGCCGTCATCAAGGAGAAGCTTAAAAAGACGGGGCTGTGGGATGTGGATTCGGCCAACCTCTTCCGCATCACGTGGAAGAACGAGCCGACGAAGTCGGGCGGACTCTTCGGAAAGGTGAATTACATCGAGCTTCCGAGCTCGCTCACCGGAGTGGATGCTCGCATCATCGCCATCGTCGGCAAGTGGTTTCCGACGGGTGCGCACAAGGTGGGCGCCAGCTTCGGCTGCCTTGCCCCCCGCCTCGTCACCGGCCAGTTCGATCCGGTCAAACAGAAGGCTGTCTGGCCCTCCACGGGAAACTACTGCCGGGGAGGAGCGTACAACGCGCAGCTTCTGGGGTGCGATTCGATCGCTATTCTTCCAGAGGGAATGAGCCGCGAGCGTTTCGACTGGCTTGAGACCGTGGCGGGCGAGATCATCGCCACTCCGGGAACGGAGAGCAACGTGAAGGAGATCTACGACAAGGTCTGGGAGCTTCGCCGCACCCGCGACAACATCGTCGTCTTCAACCAGTTCGACGAGATGGGAAACCACCTGTGGCACTACGAGGTCACGGGGAGCGCGATGGAGGAAGTCCTCCGGGAAGTTCTCGGCGCGGACGGCCGCTACGCGGGAGTCGCCGTCACCTCCGGATCCGCCGGGACCACGGCCTGCGGCGACTATCTCAAGAAGATCTTCCCCAACAGCAAGGTGGCCGTCGGCGAGGCGCTGCAGTGCCCCACGCTTCTGGAGAACGGCTTTGGAGCCCACAGGATCGAGGGGATCGGCGACAAGCACGTTCCCTGGGTCCACAACGTGAAGAACACCGACCTGGTCATGGCGATCGACGACGACGACAGCATGGGCTTCATTCGCCTCTGCAACGAGCCTGCCGGAAGAAAGTATCTGCAGTCGCTCGGTCTCAAGGACGAATTTATCGATCAGCTCCCTCTCATGGGCATCTCCGGCGCCGCCAACGTACTGATGGCGGTGAAGATGGCGAAGTACTACGAGCTGACTTCGAAAGACGTGATCCTGACGGTTTTCACCGACTCGATGGAGATGTACGGTTCCCGCCTGAAGGAGATGGAGGAGGAGTTCGGTCCATACAGCGAGACCGACGCGGCTGTCGATCACGCACGTCATGTGCTCGGCGTCCGTACGGACGGGCTTCTCGAACTGACCTACCAGGAGAGGAAGCGTGTGCACAATCTGAAGTACTACACCTGGGTGGAGCAGCAGGGGAAGACCTCCGAGGAGCTGAACGCCCAGTGGTACGACGCGGAGGAGTATTGGGGAAAGATCCAGTCGATGGCGGAAAAAATCGACAGCATTATAGATGAATTTAATAAAAAAGTTGGCATTCTCTGATTGAATGTTAAAAAGTTTCCGGGTAACCGGGAAAAACCTGCTTGCAGGTAATCTTAAGGAGGTGCACTAATGGGAAAGACTGGTCTTTGGAAGAAGCTTGCGTGTGTTTTTGTAATGGCGGGGGTTTTGTTGGCTAGCGCTAATGTTGTGTTGGCCAAGGAGCCCGAATATAAATGGAAGTTCGGGCAGACATCCGTCCGGGCGTCTCAAGGAGAATCGTTCAAACTTTTTTGCGAATTAATCGAAAAGTACAGTGACGGCAGGATAAGCGTTGAGTTTTTCCCCGATAGTCAGCTCGGTAGCCTCGATGAAATCTTCCATGCGGTTCAGGTTGGCGACGTGGAAATGTGCTCTACCGCTCCGTACGTTAACCTTGTCCCCGGCGGAATGTTCAACTGGATGCCCTGGACAGTCGAATCCTGGGAAGAATGCAAGATGGCGTTTTCACGTCCTTCCGGAGCTCTCTACGTCCCCATGCAGAAGGCAATGAACGAAGTTGGTATGCATATCCTCTTCACCGTATCTCAGGGTTCCTACGGCATCGGCAACAATACTCGTCCCATAAAAAATCCCGATGATTTTAAGAATCTTAAACTGCGTGTTTCTTCTTCTCTTGGCTCTGTAAGAGGGTTGCAGAACATGGCTTCGGGAACAGGAATGACCGTCGAAACCATTCCTTGGGGAGAACTTTATAATGCTCTTTCCCGCGGAGTCGTTGACGGGTGCTGGTCGATGTGGCCCTCTCTTGTGGAGGAGCGCCATTACGAAGTACTCAAATTTTATACCTCGCTTGACTGGATGTGGGATGCGAACCAGGTCGTGGTCAATAAGGATATTTGGGATGACCTGCCTGACGACCTGAAAGCGGCAATCGAAAAAGCAGCGAATGAAGCTGAAGCGCATCAGTATGTGATTCAAGAAAGAATGGCGGAGGAGTTCCAGGCATTTCTGAAGAAGCAGCCGAACTTTGAAATTTATTATCCGACCCAAGAAGAACGGACCGCTTTCAGAGAAAAAGCCAATGCCCTGAGCATTTGGGAAGAACTTTGCACTCCTTGGCTTGAGAAGCATTGGCCGGGACAGAATATGACCGAGAAAATTCTTGATGAACTTGCAGCTAACCGGGAGAAAGTTCTCTCCTCCAAAAAATAAGCAGTCTAAAAACCAAGGGGCAGTCCTCAGCTGCCCCTTGGTTTTTAGAAAATGTCGTTATAAGCCGAGACAGGGAAGGGATGGGATATGATGAAAATGTTTTTTCATATCTTGACAAAACTGGAGTTCTTTCTGGCGTCCACGGGGCTTTTGCTCACTATATTTCTCACCTTTTGTCAGGTTGTCAACAGATACTGGCTCAACTTTGAAATAATGTGGATCAGTGATTTTGCGCTCTATATCTTTATATTTACAATATATCTGGCAATTCCTTACGGGGCTTCGCAGAAGACCCATATTGCAGTCGATGTGCTGCCGGAGTTATTGTGCTCGGATAGTAAGGTAAAAAAAGCCTTCTTTGAAATATTTAAAAGCGGCGTTACTATTTTGATGGTTTGCGGTCTTATTGCTCCTACATGGACACTTCTGAAGAGAGCCATAAGATATCCTGAATACGCCACACTCGTCCGGTGGTTCAATATGAGCTGGCTGTTTTATGCTATGTCGGCCATGATTGTGCTCGTTATTCTGCATTATTTCTGGCATCTTGCAAGCAGCGTGTTTGAACTGAAAAAAATATACTGGTCAAGACGCATTGAAGGGAAGGGGAGTTTGGATGTTTGATATTGGTACTTCCACAACACTCATTGTGTTTCTTCTTGGAATTGTTGTTGGCCTTCCTATAGGTTGGCTTTTTGTAGGAGCTACAGCTCTGGGCCTCTTTGTGAGCAGTTCTGCCGCTACCTTCATGGCGAATACTTTCTTCCATTCCTTGAATTCAACAACTATAATGGCTATTGCATTTTTTGTATTCTCCGGTGCTTTAATAGCGGAGGCAGGACTCGCCGACCGGATCGTAAAATTTTCCTATTCTCTTGTTGGCCGCCTAAAAGGCGGATTGACTGCCGTAGGTATTGTTGCGACGTTGTTTTTAAGTGCTTTGACAGGTTCTTCCGTCCCATGTATAGCGGCTTTGATCCCTTTGTTAGTCCCTCGACTGGAGCTTTTTGGAATAAAACGGGTTTATACAACCGCAATTCTTTGCTCTTCCAGCTATTTAGGATATTTGATTCCTCCCAGTGTTCCTGCTATGATCTACTGTCTTTTGGCTGGTCAATCTGTGGCGGCTCTTTTTCTTGCAACAGTCGTCCCGGGGTTATTGCTTGCTTTGGGGTATGGGATTCTGAACTATTGCATGGTAAATAAGTATACTTTTGAAAGCAGCGAAAAGCCGAAGCTTCCAGAAACCCTTTCGGGATCGGTCAAGGATATTTTGCATACAGGAAAAGACGCTATTCCGGCTCTTGGCTGCCCGGTTCTCATAATGGTAGGAATTTATGGCGGTATTTTTACCCCGAATGAAGCCGGAGGAATCGCGGCTGTTTATTGTCTTCTCATCGGATGGTTTGTTTATAGGGAATTGACTAATGAACGTCTTGTTAAAGCTCTTTCCAGTACGGTTGGAACTTTTGGAATGACAACGCTCCTGCTTGCCGGAGGCACTATTCTCACCAGGTATCTTACCCGGCAGGGGGTTGCTCAGGATATTGCGGTATTCATGCTCACAATGTTTGAAAGTAAGATGATGATACTTTTGATGTTAAATGTATTTCTGCTTATCCTGGGCATGTTTCTGGATGGTATTCCAATCCTTATTCTGGTTGTTCCTCTCGTAATGCCCTTGATGCAGCAGCTTGGGGTGAATCTTGTTCATCTTGGCGCCATGATGGTTGTCAACGTCGGAATAGGAGTAATGACCCCTCCTTTCGCTATGTCGATCTTCGTAGGTTCTCGCCTTGCGCAGGTTTCGCCTGCAGCCTTGACAAAAGCCATGTTGCCCTTTCTTTTTCTTGTTTCGTTACCGGTCCTGTTTTTGACTACGTATATACCTGCATTATCTTGCTGGCTGCCTGAATTACTGCTCGGGGCATCTATTGTTGGCTCTTGGTGAGCAAAGCAAGGGGCTCTATCCTAGTGTGTGAAGGGAGTCGGACTGCATATGTTTGATATCATAATAAGAAACGGAACATGCTACGTTGGAGACGGACGTCCAGGGTTCCGGGCAGATGTCGCAATTTACAACGGTGAAATAGTGAAAATTGGAATCTTGGGTGATGTGGAGACCCGAAGGGAGATAGATGCGGAGAATTTATCCGTTGCTCCCGGTTTTATCGATACCCACAGCCACTCGGATCTTGTTGCCCTTCATGAGCCGGATATAGCCAATAAGACAACACAAGGAGTCGCTACCGACATTATTGGGCAGGACGGAATGTCGCTTGCTCCTCTAGTGCCCGAGTATATTGATTCCTGGAAAAAGGTAATGGCCGGATTAGAAGGAAATTATGAAGTCGAATGGAATTGGCGAAGCTCGAAAGAATATCTTGAACAACTCGATTCTCAAAATTTAGGTCCGAATATCGCATATTTGGTCCCGTACGGGAATATTAGAATGTGCGCCGTCGGACTTGAGAATCGGCCCGCATCGAAAAAAGAAATCGATACGATGTGCGGACTGCTGGAAGAGGGGATTGCAAACGGTGCTGTCGGCCTTTCAACGGGGTTGATTTATCCACCATGCAACTATGCTTCTGAGCAGGAAATATCTCAAGTCACCAGCGTGCTGGCAAAATACGATCTTCCCTTTGTGATTCACCAGAGAAGCGAAGCCGACGATATTCTGAATTCCATGGACGAAGTTTTTAGGATTAGCAGGAACTCCGGGTGCCATATTCATTTTTCTCATTTTAAAATTGCAGGAAAGAAAAATGCAAGACTATTTGAATCGGTTATGAAGAAGCTAGACGATGCCTCAAGAGAAATCGGTCTTTCTTTAGATCAGTATCCGTATACTGCTGGAAGCACGACATTCAGCGTCATCCTTCCTCCATGGGTGCATTTTGGGGGTGTCGAAAAAGCGATGGCGCGCCTGTCTGATCCCGGCCAGCGGGAGAAAATGAAAAAAGATATTACTGAAGGAATCCCAGGGTGGGATAATTTTGTTGATTTTGCAGGAATGGAAAATATTTGCGTTACATTTGTGAAAACAAACAAGAACCAGGATCTGGTAGGAAAAAATATGCTGGAAATTGGTTCCTTGCGGAAGAAAGATCCTCTTGACGCTGCTTTTGATCTCCTGCTTGAAGAGGATATGTCAGTAGGACTCGTTGATTTTTATGGCCTTGAAGAGCATGTTGAAATAATTCTGACTCACCCCTTGCAAAATCCTTGCACCGACGGAATCCTTGGTGCTCATCCCCACCCTCGTGTTTATGGCAGTTTTTCGCGTATTTTAGGGTACTATGTCCGTGAACGGCAACTTTTGGATCTTCCTTCGGCAGTTCATAAAATGACCGCGAGACCAGCAGCCATTTTCAAATTGGGGAAAAGAGGGCTTCTAAAAGAGGGATATCGCGCGGATGTTACTCTTTTTGATGCAGATAAGGTCATTGACACGGCAACATACGAGAACCCTAAGCAGTATTCTGTAGGGATTCCTCATGTTATTGTCGGCGGAAGAGTGGCTGTAGAGAATGGCGTCCCAACGAAAGAGAAGAGTGGATCTGTCATAAGGTTTGAAAAAATATAAAATAAATGAGCAATGCTTTATTTCTTTTGAATTTAAGGGAGGTGCAACAATTGAATCAAAAGTGGAAGGATTCTCTTATTGCATTGTGCTGCGGAATGGTACGCATTCCTAGTTTGTCTGGAAATGAAAAGCACGTTGCGGATTTTATTGAGCAATCCATGAAGGATCTGGGGTTTGATTCGACTGAAAGAGATGAATTCGGAAATATTTCAGGGAGAATCACGTTCGGTGAAGGAGGGAGGAAAATCCTTTTCGAAGGGCATATGGATCATGTCGAAGTTGCTGATCCGTCGAAATGGACTCATGATCCCTTCGGAGCTGAAATAGATAATGGACGGATTTATGGAAGAGCAACAACGGACATGAAGGGAAATTTAGCGGCGGCGATTATGGCTGCCGCACGCGCAAAGAAAGACATCAGCGGACTCAATGGCGAAGTTATCGTTTCAGGGAGTGTTTTTGAAGAATTGTTCGAGGGAGTTGCTGCAGAGTTTCTGGGAAAAAGATGGAATCCTGACTGTGTGGTAATAGGTGAACCGTCGTCTCTGACATTGAAGCGGGGCCAGAGGGGACGCGCCGAGGTGGTCGTTGAAACTTATGGGAAACCTGCACACTCATCGAATCCGGAATTAGGATTGAATGCAGTGAAAACAATGCTGCCGCTTCTTTCCTCCATTGAAAAGAGTTTTCTGCCCGAGAGCCACCCGATTCTTGGGAAAGGTATTCTTGAGCTCACAGATATAATTTCTTCTCCATATCCCGGAGCAAGTGTCGTTCCTGAAAAATGCCGTGTTACTTTTGACCGGCGTTTGCTCGTTGATGAAACTGAAGAAAGCGTTATCGCGCCACTCAAGGAGATACTCTCTTCGTCAAAAGATGCCGACTCTAACCTTGACGCTTTCGTATCGTTTGCTGAAGAAAAAGGTGTTTGTTACACGGGCAGAACATTCACTGCAAAACGATTTGCCCCGGGCTGGCTTTTTCCGGAGGATAACTGGTTTGTCGCCTTGGTAAAAAAGGGTCTTCAGAGTGTTGATTTACAGGCTGATGTTTCTCATTATGCCTTTTGCACTAATGGAAGCTATTATGCAGGAAAAGCGGGTATACCTACTATCGGTTTCGGAGGATCACTGGAATCTCTTGCCCATGTGATAGACGAATATATTGAAATTGACCAACTTGAGAAGGCTTGTAAGGGCTACATGGGCATAATTTCTTCTGTTTTAGGTAGCAAGTAGAGCTTCAGGGCAGGGAATATGCTGATGCGACGGGAAAGTGGATTTTCCCCGGAGTGATAAGCATCCACGTACATTTTCCCCCTCATGAATTTCCCCAACTGAAAATAGCGCAGGATATAAGAAATTACCTCGAAGATACTCGCTCTTTGAAGATAGGCTATTACTTCTGCGAGGAAATTGGAGACGTCATGGCCCACAGGAAAAAGAGCATCTATTGTTTACCGCCCGTAGCGCTTCGGAGATGAGAAGCGCTACAGGGTTTTTGTACACCATGCCTTCCGGGTCATTACGGAAAGATGAAAGAAGAAAGAAGAAAGAACGAAGGAGGAAACATCATGAGAGTACCGAGCGACATAGAGATAGCCCAGAGCGCGAAACTCCGCCCCATCGTCGAGATAGCGGAAAAACTCGGTATAGGGGAGGATGATCTTGAGCTCTACGGAAAATACAAGGCCAAGATTTCCCCTGTTGCGTGGGAACGGGTGAAGAACAACCCGGACGGCAAACTTATCCTGGTCACCGCCATTACTCCCACTCCGGCTGGTGAAGGGAAGACCACAACTACGGTGGGACTTTCCCAAGCCCTTGCCAGGCTTGGGCAAAAGGTGAGCTTTGCCGTCAGGGAACCGTCACTCGGCCCCAGCTTCGGCGTCAAGGGCGGTGCGGCGGGAGGAGGTTACAGCCAGGTGATTCCCATGGAGGATATCAACCTCCACTTTACCGGCGACCTCCACGCTATTACTACGGCCCATAACCTCATCTCAGCCATGATTGACAACTCTCTCCAGCAGGGCAACGAACTCAATCTCGACCCTAGGCGAATCGTGTGGAGACGGGTAATGGACCTGAACGAAAGGGCACTGCGGAGCGTCATCCTCGGCCTCGGCGGCAAGGCTAACGGCGTACCGCGCGAGAGTGGTTTCGACATTACCGTGGCGTCGGAGATCATGGCCATCCTTTGCCTCTCCACGGACCTCATGGACCTGAGGGAGAGAATACGGAAGATTGTCATCGGCTACACCTATGACGGCAAGGCCGTCACCGCGGGAGACATCGGTGCGGCGGGCTCCGCGACCGTCCTCCTCAAGGATGCCGTCAAGCCCAACCTCGTCCAGACGCTGGAAGGCGTTCCCGCCTTCATCCACGGCGGTCCCTTCGCCAACATCGCCCACGGCTGCAACTCTCTCCAGGCGACCCGCCTTGGGCTGAAGCTCTCCGATTATTTCGTCACAGAGGCGGGCTTCGGGGCCGACCTCGGTGCGGAGAAGTTTCTGGACATCAAGTGCCGTCTCGGTGGACTCACCCCCTCGGCGGTGGTGATCGTCGCCACGGTGCGGGCCCTGAAGATGCACGGAGGAAGAAAAAAAACGGAGCTTGCCCAGGAAGACCTGGCGGCCTTGGAAAAGGGCATGGCCAACCTGGAGAAGCACATCGAAAACATCGCCTCCTTCGGCTTGCCCGCAGTTGTGGCAATCAACCGTTTCCCCACGGACACCGAAGCGGAACTCGCCCTCGTGGAGGAAAAATGCGTCCGTCTCGGCGCCTCAGTGGCCCTCTCGGAAGTGTGGGAGAAGGGAGGCGACGGCGGACTTGACCTCGGAAGAAAGGTGATGGAGGCCTGCGAAAAGCAATCTTCGTTCCACTTCCTCTACGAAGCGTCCCTCAGCCCGAAGGAGAAGATCGGGAAAATCGCCCGGGAGATCTACGGAGCTTCCGGTGTGTCCTATACTGACCAGGCGGAGAAGGATCTTGACCAGATTCACCAACTCGGCAAGGACGAGCTGCTGGTGTGCATGGCCAAAACCCAGTACTCCCTCTCCGATAACCCCTCCCTCCTCGGCAGGCCCGAAGGATTCACGGTGACCGTACGGGAGGTTCGCCTTTCGGCGGGTGCAGGATTCCTTGTCGTCGTCACGGGGGCGGTTATGACCATGCCCGGCCTGCCGAAGAAACCTGCGGCCCTTTCCATCGACATCGATGAGAATGGTCGCATCACGGGACTCTTCTAACAGGAGGGAGGATACTATGACCGCCAGGATCCTTGACGGAAAAATACGCTCGGCCGAAATTCGGGCCACCATAAAAGAACAGACAGCTCTACTTCGGGAAAAAGGCATTGTTCCCGGGCTTGCGGTGATTCTCGTGGGCGATAACCCGGCGTCGAAAGTCTACGTCGGTCAGAAGGAAAAGGGTTGTCTAGAGGCTGGGTTTGCGTCCTTCCTCCACCGGTTGCCCTCCTCAACGTCTCAGAAGGAACTTCTTGACCTCATCGTACGGCTGAACGAAGATGGCTCGGTCCATGGTGTTCTCGTCCAGTTGCCTCTGCCGCCCCAGATCGACCCCGACACCGTTCTTGCGGCTATCCGGCCGGAGAAAGACGTGGACGGCTTTCACCCCGTGAATATGGGACGCCTCCTGGCGGGGCTCCCGGGCTGCGAACCCTGCACTCCGAAGGGGATTCTCCGGCTCCTGAAGAGCACGGCAATTCCGATGGCAGGAAAGGAAGCGGTGGTCATCGGTAGGAGCAATATAGTGGGAAAGCCGGTGGCACTCATGCTCCTTGCGGAAAGCGCCACAGTGACCGTATGCCACAGCAGAACACAGAATCTCGCCGACCTTGTCCGAAGGGCGGATATTCTCGTCGCCGCCATAGGTAAGCCCCGGTTCGTTACCGCTGATATGGTGAAAGAAGGAGCAGTCGTGGTGGATGTGGGAATCAATAGACTCGAGGAAGGCCTGGTGGGGGATGTGGATTTCGGTCCCGTTTCCGAGAAAGCCTCCTGGATCACCCCAGTTCCGGGAGGAGTGGGTCCTATGACCATCGCCATGCTTTTGGAGAATACTCTGGAGCAGGCAAGGAGGGGCTGAAAACCAGACAGACGTTTCCCGTCTCTCCGCCGCTGAGCCGAGGGGAAGGCCTTCAAACATACTCCATTATGGAGCGCGAAAAGCCCCCGGAGAGAGCGTTCCGGGGGCTTCGCACTGCCTGTTAAATAATCTTTCTTCTCTCCCGCTCGGCGTCGCTGATGCCCTCGTCGCGGGAGTACCACTTGACCCGGGTGAAGTCCAGGCCGACCTTGTCGCCCACGTGGAATCCGTGCTCGCTTGCGGTCTGGACGCGGATCTCCCGGTCGCCTACATCCATCCGGTATTCCGTGTAGTCCCCCAGGAAGATGCGGGCTTTGACCTCGGTGCGGTATCCTCCTTCCGCGAGAAGGTCGATCTCGTTCGGCCTTGAGGCCAAGGTGCCGGCGGACTCGGAGAAGTCCTTGGGAATGCCGCATTCAATCGCCTGCCCCGAGGCGCCCTCCGGATAGACCTTTCCGTCGGCGATGGTGACATCGACGAAGTTGGAGAGTCCCAGAAATCCGTAGACGAACTTGTTGGCCGGGTTGTTGTACATGTTCGTCGGGGTGTCGATCTGCTGAATTTTGCCCATGTCCATCACCAGCATCCGGTCGGAGAGCGCCATGGCCTCCGCCTGGTCATGGGTGACGTAGACGATGGTGAAGTTGAAGCGCCGCTGCACTTCCTTGATCTCGAAGCGCATCGACTCGCGAAGTTTCGGGTCCAGGTTGGAGAGCGGCTCGTCGAGCAGCAGCACCTTCGGGTTCATGACGATGGCGCGGGCGAGGGCGATGCGCTGCAGCTGACCTCCGGAGAGGTCCGATGGGAAGGTCCGCTCCAGCCCGCTCAGCCCCGTATGCTTGAGGGCTTCCGCGATCCGCGAATCCATCTCGCTCTTCCGCACCTTGCGCACACGAAGAGGAAAAGCCACGTTCTCGAAGACGTTGAGGTGCGGCCAGACGGCGAAGGCCTGGAAGACCATGCCCAGGCCCCTGTCCTCAGGCTGTACGTAGAGGTTGCGCTTCTTGACGGAGACGGGCTTGTCGCCGATCCAGATCTCCCCGTCGCTGAGATCCTCGAAGCCCGCGATCATGCGGAGCGTCGTCGTCTTTCCGCACCCCGACGGCCCGAGGAGGGAGAAGCACTCGCCCTCCCTGATGGTCAGGTTGAAGTCGTCGACCGCCGTCACCTCGCCCAGAGTCTTCGTCGAGAATTTTTTCGCGACGTTCTTCAGAATGACTTCGCTCATGAGACGCGCCTCCTCTCTCTGGTGACGAAACGAAGCGCCAGGTTGCCCAGCATGATGATCAGAATCGCGATGGCGGAGAGCGCCGCCGACTGGGTGATGTTTCCTTCGGCGTTGATGGCGTAGATCGCCACGCCCAGCGTCCGCGTGTACGGCCCGTAGAGCAGGATGGAAGTGGTCAGCTCCCGCATGGCGGGCAGGAAGATGAGGAAGAATCCCGCGATCATGCCCGGTCGGATCAGAGCCACTGTGATATCGCGCAGTGACTCGAGGTGCGTCGCGCCGCAGGAGCGTGCAGCCTCTTCAAGGGAGTAGTGCACCTGTTCGAGCGATGCGGAGGAGCTTTTCATCGCGAAGGCCACGTACCGGGCGATGTAGGCGACGAGGATGATCCAGATGGTGTTGTAGAGGTTCAGATAGAAGGTGCCGCTCCACATCAGGATGACGCCGATCGCGAGGACGATACCGGGGACCGAGTAGGGGAGCAGCGCGAGGATCTCCAGGAGGGCCTTCCCCTTCACCTTCACCTTGACGACCACGTACGCGATCATGGTTCCCACGAACATCGCGATGATCGCCGACGAGATGGAGAGGACGAAGCTGTTTCGTATGGCGTCCTGTGCCATCCGCGAGGAGAAGAGGACGTGATGGAAGTTCGCCAGCGTCATGTTGCTGAGCTGCAGCGGAAGTCCGTAGGCCCTGAGGCTCCCCACAGCGAAGATGATGAAGAGGGGCAGGACGACGATAACGAAGAGGCTGGCGAGGCAGACGAAGAGCAGCGGATATTTCGCGCCCCGAAGATTGATCAGCATCGGGCGCATGCTCTTGCCGCGGATGATGTCGTAGTGCCCCGCCTTCAGAATCTTCCGCTGCAGCCAGAGGGCGATCACGACGACCAGGACGAGCAGGATGGAGAGAGCCGCTCCCTGCCGAATCCCCTCAAAGCTTCCCGCCGAACGGTTGATCAGCTCGTAGATCTTGGTGGGAAGGGTGAAGATCCCCCTCGAAAATCCGAGCATGGCCGGAACGCCGAAGTGCGAAAGGGTGGAGATCAGGATGAGCATCGCTCCCGCCGCGATGGCGGGCACCACCAGCGGAAGCGTGATCTTGCGGATCACGTAGAGCTGGTTGGCCCCGGAGATGCGCGCCGACTCCTCAAGCGTCGG
The DNA here is from genome assembly GCA_964426245.1 of uncultured Synergistaceae bacterium. Lineage (GTDB taxonomy): Bacteria > Synergistota > Synergistia > Synergistales > Aminobacteriaceae > JAAYLU01. Next base: position 4,053 of record CAYRPJ010000055.1, on the reverse strand, counting down.
GTCCATACGTTCGAGCGCGCTGACCACCTGGAGGAAGACGAAGGGGAAGTAGTAGCAGATCTGGACGAAGACGATGCCGGCGATGCTGTTGATATTGAAGAGCGCTTCTCTCGTCCCCATCATCTGCATCCACATTCTGTTGATGTACCCCGCTCGCGGAGAGAGCAGCAGCCCCCACGCCACCGCCCCGATGAACGGAGGGAACATGTACGGAATGACGAAGAGAGTCTTCATCAGGTTCTTCAGCGGGATGTTCGTCCGTCCGATCAGCCATGCGTAGAAGACGCCCAGGAGGGTGCCGAGCAGCGTCACCCAGAAGGCTATGAGAATCGTGTTCCACATCGCCTGGACGTTTGACGGATCCATGATGACATGGACGAACATCTGCCAGTCGAAGGTGAATCCGTAGAAGAAGGTGTTGTAGACGATCATCAGCATCGGCATGGCCACGGTGACGATCAGGATCAGCAGGCAGGCGATCATAAGCAGTTTGTTTATGTCGAACCCCCTGCCCGGCATATCCGGAGAAGAGCGGGAAAAGAGCTTCATGAGGCCGCCCTCCCTTCTTCGATCTGCGGGTAGTAGCGCAGGTTCCGGAAAGAGAGGCCGCACGGCCGCCCTTCCTCGGGCACGCCCGCTCTGAAAGCCTCGTGGGAGTCCTGCTGAATGCGTATCTCCTGATCGCCCAGCATCACCCGGTATTCGAAGAGATTGCCCAGGTAGACGACGTGCTTCATGATTCCCTTGACCGTCCCGTCCGCTCCAACTCGAATATCGACGGGACGGCAGGCGGCGAACAGGTTCTCCGCGCGGTGCTCCGAAGGGACCTCGTACGGGAAGGGGTCCTTGCTCTCCGTATTGCCGAGCACGTATCCATCTCCGCGCCGTTCTATCGGGATGAAGTTGGAGACGCCCAGGAACTTGTAGATGTAGCTGTCGTTAGGGTTCTTGTAGATCTCCTCCGGAACGCCGATCTGCCGGATGTGCCCCTTCCGGTCCAGAATGGCCATGCGGTCGGCGATGGCGAGGGCGACCTCCTGATCGTGGGTGATGTAGATCACCGTGATGCCGGTACGCCTCTGCAGCTCCTTGATCTCGAATCGCATCTCCTCGCGCAGGTTCGCGTCGAGGTTGGAGATGGGCTCGTCCAGCACCATGAGCTGATCGGAGGAGACGAGCGCCCGGGCCAGCGCGACCCGCTGCTGCTGCCCTCCCGAGAGCTGGGCCGGCATGCGCTCCTCGTACCCCTTCATACGGACCTGCTCGATCGCGTTAAGGGTCCTCTTTTTTACTTCCTCCTTGGGGAGTCTCTGTTTCTTCAGCGGGTAGCTGACGTTTTCGAAGACGCTGTAATGCGGCCACACCGCATAGTCCTGAAAGACCACTCCGATGTTTCGCTTCTCCGGAGCGACGGACTTCCACTTTTCCCTGGTTCCGACCAGCTTGCCGCCGATGTGAATGGTGCCGGAATCCAGATTCTTGAAGCCGCAGAGAGCGCGAACCAGCGTGGTTTTTCCGCACGCCGAGGGACCGAGAATGGCGAAGCACTCTCCGTCGTTCACTTCCAGCGACAGATTGTCGATGATCACGTTGCTGTCGTAGCTGATTTTAATATCTTTGAATGTTACTCCGGCCATAGAAATCACCTCGCACTTGCTGTAAAAAATCCTGTTCGGCCTGTCCCGAATACTCCTGCCGCGGGAGGCTTCCGGTGCAAAACAAAAGAGGCCGGAGAGCTTCCGGCCGGCGATGTTGTCTTGTCCTGCGGGGAGGGGCCGGAACGGCCCCTCCCCTCGATCCATTTCGCCTACTTGAAAATGCTGTCGAACTTCTTGAGCATCTCGTCTTTTCCCGCTACCAGAAGATCGTCGTCCACGGGAAGGATCCTCTTCGCCGCCTCGTCCACGGAAAGCGCGCCCTCGAGGCTCAGCTCTGGGCGAACGGGGGCGGTGAACTCCTCCATTAGAATCTTCTGCCCCTCCAGGGAGAGGATGAAGTCGAAGAGCAGCTTCGCTTCCTCAAGGTTCGCGCTGTTCTTGATGATCGCGATGGGGCTCAGGATGATGGGAATTCCCTTCTCGGGGTAGGCAAAGTCGATGGGAGAGCCCTGCGCAATGAGGGTCCTGGCGATGTAGTCCACTCCGACGCTCACGTCGTACTCCCCGGAACCGACCTTGGTCACGACCGCGCTGGAGCCTCTCTCGAGAAGCATGCCGTTGTCCTTCAGCGACTGAAGATAGTTCCAGCCGTAGTCGGGGTGCTGCACCAGTCCGGCGACGGTGTAGAGCGTGGTGCCGGAGAAGGTGGGGTCGGTCATCGCGGTATACCCCTTGAACGTGGCCAGTTCTTCCCATGTCTTGGGCACCTCGTTGGCGGAGAGCGTGTTCTTGTTGAAGACGAAGCCCAGCATGATCACCCGGCCGGCTACGTAGTAATTGTCGGGATCCTTGAAGTTGGCGGGAATGGTCGCGGCTTCCGGTGAATTGTACGCGTACAGGAGGCCTTGCTCCTTGAAGGAGATGTAGTTCGTCGGATCCCCTACCCAGATGATGTCCGCCCGGATCCCCCCCGCCTGCTGCTCGGTGGCCAGCTTCGTCATCACGCTGCCGGTACCCGCCGTATAGTAGTCCATCCGGATATCCGGATGCTTGGCCATGAAGGCGTCCTTCAACGCGGCAAGCTGGGAGTCCTTCATCGAGGAATACAGCATAACCTCTTTTGCGGAAGCATACGCGGGCAGCATCAGGGAAACCACCATCAGGACCGCAAAAAGACTGAAAACACGCTTTTTCATTGTATAACCTCCTCTTTGTTTGAAGTGCTTGGCAACGCGGCAAAGAAACCATGTACAGGTGTGCATTGCCCTGTTACAGAATTGTAACATCGACGCCTGCCGTTTTCTATAGCTGCCGCAGTATTGATCCAACGGAAGCCTTTCCCCGGCGTCCGGGTTTGAATCTCTTGTGCACTCCCCATGATTCCGCCTGGTTTTTATGATATCGTATGGGAGCGGATATGCCCCGTTCCGATGTGATAGACCGAAGAAAGCGGCATACACTGAAAAGGATGCTTCGAACTCTTATTCGCAGAATGCAGGAGGTGCACTCATGAAAATCGCAGTGCTCGGAATTGGTGGTGTCGGCGGAATCGTCGGCGGCGCGCTGGCGAAAGACCATATCGATACCTATTTCTATGTTCGGGGAGAAAACCTCGACGCCATTCGCCGGGACGGACTGAAAGTGGAATCTTTTGAATACGGTGATTTTACGGCTCACCCGAAACTTGCCTCCGACAAGGCGGCGGAACTTGGTATCATGGACGCTATTTTTGTTTCATGCAAAGGATACGCTTTGAAAGCGGCCTGTGAGGCGATCGCTCCGATGGTGCGGGCGGATACGGTCGTGATCCCTTTGCTCAACGGGGTCATCGTGTCCGACATCATGGAGCCGCTGCTGCCTCCCTGCATTCTTGCCGACGGGACCATCCGCGTTTTCAGCCGGCTGGAGAAACCGGGACACATCGTGCACAATACCGGATCGTGCAGCATCGTTTTCGGCAGAAAGGACGGCGGCAGACCCCCCGTATTCGAGGAAATCGCGGCCGTACTCAACAAGGCGGGCATCAAAACAACAATATCGGACAATATTCTGGTGGACAGCTGGTCCAAGTATGTGATTATGTGCGGAAACAGTGTGATGCTTTGCTGCTACGACGGACCGGCAGGCAAGGTCCATGCGGATCCGCAGCATGAGAAAGTGCTGCGCACGGTGACGGGCGAACTGATCGCGGTGGCTGCGGCCAAGGGGATTACGCTGCCGGAAGATACAGAGGAAAAAGTCGTGGCTGTTTTTTCCAATTTGCCTCCGGACGCAATGTCTTCCCTTTATCGCGACCTCAGCAGCGGCAAACCGGCGAACGAAACCGAGCTTGACCATATCATCGGAAGAATGGTGGAAATGGGCCGAGACACCGGCGTGGAAACCCCATACCACACGATTGCCTACGAACGCTTCGCCGGGAAGTAGCGATGCGAAAACCACGTCCGAAGAGGAG
>CAYRPJ010000054.1:0-23546 GCA_964426245.1 uncultured Synergistaceae bacterium | reverse complement strand
TCGGGAGGCGCGCTGTTTTTTCGCTTACTTCTGGAGCTTTTCGATCATGTCGAGCCTCTGCTGCATTCTCCAGTTCGAAAGTGCGTCGCGAAGCTCGAAACGCTTCTTGTGCAGCTCTTCGACCTTGGCGCGGTCGACCGGATTCTTCTGCATCTCGGCGCGCATCTCGACGGAAAGTTTCTGCATCTCGGCCTGCTTATCCTGGATCTCCTGCGGAATCTCGACGTTCGCCCACACGCTCATCGTGCCGCGTCCGGCCGTGCCGCCCTTCATCATCCGGGAGCTTCTCATGCCTCTCGTCGCTCCGGGAGCCGCGAAGCAGCTTCTCGAGCCTCTGCCCGCCATGCCCCGTCTCATGACGGGAGCCGTCGCGCCGTCCGCCGAATCCTGGGATGCCATACCCCGCATCATCCGGGGCGCCGCCGCGCCGTCAGCTCCTCCGGGAAGCGCCATGCCGCGTCCTCCCCGTCCGCCCCACGCGAGCGCACCGCTCGCCGCCACCAGTACCAGAACCGCCACCAACGCGAATATCGTCGTCTTTTTCATTGTTGAACCCCGCCTTTCAAAAAGTGATTTTTATATGACGGGTACAGGATACCCCGGATCAACAGGCTGCACATGGTCCGAAATACCGCTCCTCCGACTGTAAGAAGTTACAATTTCGAAAGAGTTCGGGGAAAATTTTCCTTGACCGCCCCGCCCAGTGAACGGGTATACTATAGCGTGACGCGATCTTCCCGGGAAAGCACGGCACGGAATCGATTTCCGAAAGGGGCTGTACAGATGGTGCGAATTCTGCTCGCCGACGATCATCCGCTGACGCGGTCGGGGCTGGCTGCCTGGCTCGAGGAGGAAAAGGGCATAGAACTCGTCGGGCAGGCCGCGGACGGGGAGTCCGCCTGGAAGGCCGTTCTTGAGATGGAGCCCGACCTGGCGATGCTGGACATCGAGATGCCGAACGGCAACGGCATCGAGATCGCCGCCCGTATTCTGAAGCGCAAGCTGAAGACGAACGTGCTGATCCTGACCGCCTACAGTGCGCAGCAGTACGTCATGGCCTCGGTGCGGGCCGGCGCGAAGGGGTTCGTGCTGAAATCAGCCCCGCTTGATCAGCTGCGCCAGGCGGTCTTCGACACGGCACGCGGCATCTTCTACCTCGATCCGTCGGTCTCGCTCGTCGAGGACGCCGACACGGGAGAAGCTCTCTCCGAGCGCGAGAAAGAAGTGCTGATCCTGACCGCGCAGGGGCTTCCTTCATCCGAGACGGCCCGGCTCCTCTCCATCACCAAGAGGACCGTGGCGGCGCACCTGACGTCGATCTACGGCAAGCTCGGCGCAAAGAACAAGACCGAGGCCATCCTGCTGGCCCTGAAGAGAGGGATCGTCCTGCTGGACCAGCTGCACTTCCTCGAAGGCGAAGGAGAGCGGGAATGAAGCGCCACCTCCTGCTGCTGTTGATGGTGATGATCACGCTCCTCACCGCCGCCACCTTTTCCGTCTCGGTCCACGCCTTCCGGGCTCAGGAGTCCGCCATGGACGCGATGATGCGTTCATACGTCCTGGACCTCGCGGAGAACTTCTCGAACACAGCCGCCTTCACCGGCGGGAGAGGGCAGGCGCAGCGGCACGGAATGTCCGGAATGATGCGCTTCCGGATGCTCTCGGCGGATCGCGCGCTTCAGAGTCCCGACGCGGGCGGCATCCTCGTGATCACGCGCGAGGGAAGGATTCTGACCGCCTCGCCGGGAGCGGAGCGGCTGCTTCCGCTGTGGAAAGACACCGCCGCGGGAGGGGAACCCCGCGAGACCCGCGACTTGAAGGGAGACAGCTACTACGTCGCGGTGCGCGAACTGCAGGACGGGAACTTCGTCCTCGCCGCCGTTTCCAGAACATTTCTCCTCGCGCCGCTGACCGGCGTCTGGAAGTTCTGGATCCTCTCGGCCATGGCGACCTCGGCGGCGGTCCTCGTCGGGATGTTCCTCCTGTGGCGCTGGCTCGCCGTCCCTCTGCGCAGAATCGTCGAGAGGATCCGGAGCGCGAAGTGGGGGAAGGAGCCTTCGATCCGGTTCGACAGCGGCCCCCTCTCCGAACTGGAGGCCCTCTCATCCGTCATCGGGCGGCTGGCGGCAGAAGCCTTCGAAAAGGAAGAACTCAAGATACGCTACGTGAACGACCTGGTCCAGGTGCAGGAGACCACAAAAGCGCAGCTCGCCAGCGAACTGCACGACGGAGCCCTGCAATCGACCGTCGCGGCGATCAAGCGCATTCAGCTCGCGAAGAAGGCGCTGCCCGAGGACGTGCCGCCCCCGCTTCTCGGGCACCTGGACACCGCGGAGGAGGTCGTCCAGGCGGCGGCGAACGAGATCCGAAGCTACTGCGAGGAACTTGCCCCCTCGTGGGCCCGGTTGGGGCTCTCCCCCGCCCTCGAGGAGAACGCGAACCGCATTTCAAAAGCCTACGACGGCGTGGAGATCGACGTGGAGATCGATATGGGGCTCGAAGACGAATACGGACTCTTTCCGGAGGAGCACGTGCTGGCTCTCTCGCGCATCTTTCAGGAGGCCGCGTCGAACTCGGTCCGGCACGGGGGGGCGCGCTTCATCCAGGTGGAACTTCGGAAAGAGGAAAATTCGATCCTCTTCTCCATTCAGGACGACGGAAGCGGCTTCGACACGGAGTCTTACGCCGGAACGGACTACGAACTGCTCCGCACGACGGGCCACCGCGGCCTCGCGAACATCAACGAGCGCGTCCGGCTGCTGCATGGAACCATGCGGGTGAACTCCCGCCCGGGAGAAGGGTGCCGCATCGACATCGCCTTTCCTGCTCCTTCTCTCCGGACAGGAGAAGAGACGAACCACTCGCAGCAAACGCATTGATAAGATCCAGCCAACATACAACGGAGGAATTTGAATGACGTCGATGCTCGAACAGCACATACTGCAAAGCCCCCTGATCGGCTACTCCCTTCGCAGGATTATCCTCGACGATGCCGGAAAACCGGTCGATTACGAATTTCTGGAGGTGAACGCCGCCTTCGAAAGATTCACCGGGCTTCAACGGGAGTCTGTGCTGCACCGCACAGCCAGGGACGTCATTCCCGGCATCGAGGACGCCTCCTTCGACTGGCTCGGCGTGTACGGCGAAGTGGCGCTGAACGGCGGTGAGAAAGAGTTCGAGCAGTACTCGGAGCTTCTCGGCAGGTGGTTCCGCGTACACGTCCTCTCCTCCGAGAGGTTCTTCTTCACGGTGCTCTTCCTCGACATTACCGAGAGCAAGCGCCAGGCCGAAGAACTGGCCGAAGAAGCCGCGATCCGGCGCATCCTGATGGAACAGTCCAGGGACGGAATCGTCATTCTCGACCAGGACGGCAAAGTGTACGAATCAAACAGAAAGTTCGCGGATATGCTCGGCTACCCTTTCGAGTCGATGCGACGCCTCAATGTGATCGATTGGGAGTTCCTTTATCCTCCGGACCGCGTCGTCGAAATGATACAAAGCGTCGACGAGAAAGGCGACCATTTCGAGACGAAGCACCGGCGCAGGGACGGCAGTGTGTACGACGTCGAGATCAGCACCAACGCGACCCGGTTCGGCGGCCGGAAGCTGATCTTCTGCGTCTGCCGCGACATCACCGAGCGCAAAAGATCCGAGGAGACGCTCCGGCGAACGCTCGAGACCACGCGTATTCTTCAACGGGAGGCCGAGGCGGCCAACCGGGCGAAGTCGGCCTTCCTTGCGAACATGAGCCACGAGATACGCACCCCTCTCAACGGCGTTATCGGATTCCTCGAACTGCTCGCCGAAACTCCGCTCGACCAGACGCAGCACGAGTACCTCGGCTACATCGAAACCTCCGCCCGGCTTCTTCTCGACCTCCTCAGCAATGTGCTCGACATCTCGAAGATCGAAGCCGAGCGGCTGGAGCTGGAACCGTCGCCGTCGGACATCCGGGGGACGGTCGAGGCGGCCCTCGCCCCGGTCCGGGCGGCGGCGGCCGGAAAGGGAGTTTCGCTTTCCGCGAGAGTCGGGCCCGACGTCCCGTTGCGGGCGATTTTCGACCGCCTGAGATTGGAACAGGTGCTCGTCAATCTGGTGAACAACGCGGTGAAGTTCACGGAGCGGGGAAGCGTCGAGCTCTCGGTGAGCTTCGTGCCTCTCGGAGAAGGCGAGGGAGCCTTCACATTCTCCGTTCAGGACACCGGTATCGGCATAATGCCGCAGGAGAGGTCCAGCATCTTCGAACCCTTCTACCAGGCGGACTCATCCAGCACCCGCAGATACGGCGGGACGGGACTCGGTCTCTCGATCAGCCGCCTTCTTCTGCAGAAGATGGGATGCCGGCTCGAAGTCGAAAGCACGCCGGGCAAGGGGAGCAGATTCTTCTTCACGCTCCGCGCAGGATTCGAAGAAAGACCGGATGCGTTCCCTCCGTCCTCCGCGGAAATCGGGACGGATCCAGAGGGCGATCGTTCCTCGAATTCCCTCTTAACGCAGAAAAATCACCCGCTGATCATGATCGCCGAGGACGATCAAATGAACATGACGATGCTCTCCACCCTCGTTTCCAAGCTCGCACCCGATGCGGCAATCCTGCAGGCAGAGAACGGCGAACAGGCCGTCGCTCTTTTTCGGGAACATCGTCCCGATCTCGTGTTTATGGATCTTCATATGCCTCTGAAGGACGGCCTTCAGGCAACCGGCGAGATACGCGCGATGGAGCGGGAGCACGAGGCGGGCGGCGATAACCGCGGGACACGATGCCGCATCGTCGCGCTCACAGCCAATGCGCAGCCCGAATGCCGGAGGGAATGCCTGGAGGCCGGTATGGACGAATATCTGGTGAAGCCCGTTCGCAGGGATGATATTCTGGACGTCATCCGGCGCGCTCTCCGAACAGCGGACGAGCATGGGGAGAAAGGCCCTCTGCAGCACATTCTCCCGGATGTCGAACCGGCGGCGAACGGAGGAGACGGGGTGAACGGCCGACGCAGGACCATTCTTCTCGTCGAGGACGGACGGACAAGCGCGCTGCTTGTAAGAGTGCAGCTCGAAAAGGCGGGGTACACCGTTCTGCACGTTCCGACCGGCGAGGAGGCCATCCGGACAGTATGCGAAAAGAAGGCGGAGATCGACCTCGTCCTGATGGACATCGAACTTGGAACCGGTATCGACGGCGCGCAGGCGGCGAAGGAGATTCTGAAGAGCAGGGAACTCCCGATCGTCTTCCTCTCCGCATACACGGAGGCGGAAGTGCTGGAACGGATAGAGAAGATCGCCTCGTACGGATACGTCGCCAAGACATCGGGCGGAGCGGTGCTCGACGCCTCGATCAAGATGGCGTTTCGGTTGCACGAGGCCAACAGAAGGACGTCGCGCGAACGGAACATCTTGCGGGAGGTGCTGGAGTCCACCCTTTCCGGATACTGGGAGGCGAACTTTAAGACCGATGCCGCATTCCTAAGCACCAAGTTCGAAAAAACACTCGGCTATGACCGGAACGAGCTTCCGCGTTCATCGAGGCTCTGGCGGCGGGTGATACATCCCGAAGATTTCCCCGGCGCCGTCCAGCGCCTCAAACAACATTTCCAGAGCAGAGGAAGGATACCCTTTTCCAATGAAGTACGATACGTGCGCAAGGACGGTTCGTTCATCTGGACGATCTGCGCGGGGCGCGTCGTCGAATGGGACGAGGACGGATCCCCCGTCAGGATGGTGGGATGCCACATCGACATCGACGATCGCAAGCGGGCCGAGGAGGAGATGTTTCTTCTGCTTCGGCGGCAGCAGGCGATGCAGGTAGCCAAGGAGAGCGCCGAAGCCGCGAACCGGTCAAAAAGCACCTTCCTCGCCCACATGAGCCACGAAATCCGCACGCCGCTGAACGCCATTCTCGGTTTCGGCGCTGCGCTGGAACGCGATCCATCCCTCTCCGAGAAACAGGCGGAACTGGTGAGCACGATCAACCGGAGCGGGCGTCACCTGTTGCGCCTTATCAACGACATTCTGGACATGTCCCGCATCGAGGCGGGCCGTCTGACGCTGAAGCCCGCTCCGTTCTGCCTCCACGACTTGCTGAACGACCTGGAGTCGCTCTTTCGGCCGCGGGTCGAGTCTCGAGAACTCTCCTTCGACATCGAGCGCGGCGAGGCCGTTCCACGCTACGTGGTCGGAGACGAGGCCAAGCTGCGGCAGGTGCTGCTCAACCTGCTGGCGAACGCTGTACAGTTCACGAAAGAGGGAGGAATCTCGATACGCGTCGGGACTGAGCCACAGAATCCGGAAACGACGCATGTCAATCTGATGATCGACGTCGAGGATACCGGCCCCGGTATCGCGCCCGATGAACTGGAAGGGATCTTCGAGCCGTTCCGGCAGTCGGATGCCGGAAGAGAGGCCGGCGGCTCCGGCCTGGGACTCTCGATCAGCAGGCGCCTCGCCGAACTTATGGACGGAACGCTCACGGTCGAGAGCAAACCGGGAGAGGGAAGCCGCTTCTCCGTCCGCGTCCCGTTGCAGCACAGCGGAGAGGCCGTGAGTCCGAAAAGCGATTTCAGGCGAATCGTCGACCTGGAGACGGAGGGGAAAGAGTATCGCATTCTTCTGGTTGACGATAAAAAAGAAAATCGCGATGTGCTGCGCGCCCTGCTGGAACCGATGGGTTTCGCCCTGAAGGAGGCCGAGGACGGGGAGAAGGCTCTGGAAATCTTTGACGAGTGGTCCCCGCACACCGTGCTGATGGACATGCGTATGCCGGTTATGGACGGCTACGAGGCCACTCGGCGAATCAAGGCGACGGAAAAGGGATCATCCGTTCCCGTGATCGCGCTCACCGCCTTCGCCTTCGAAGATGACGAACAAAAGGCACTTCAGGCCGGAGTAAACGGCTATCTGCGCAAACCGTTCAGACCCGAAGAACTCTTCCTGACGCTGGGAGAAGCACTCGGCCTGCACTGCGTCCGCGCCGAGGAGTCGATCAAGGGAGATGCTCCGCTGACACGCGAAGAACTGTCCGTCCTGCCCGCCGAGATGCGCTCCGCCATGCGAACATCGGTGAAGTCGGGCGACATGGCCGGCTTGAAGGAGCAGATAGCCGCCGCTCGATCGGTCGACGGGACAGCCGCGGAAAAACTTCTGAAACTCGCACGCCGGTACGATTACGAGAAGCTCGCCTTTCTTCTGTCGTCTTCTCCGCAGGGAGAAGCATCCGAGGGGAGGGAAGGAAGGTGAGCCGGTCAACAACAAGAGGAACCGTGATGGTGGTTGACGATACACCGGCGAATCTCGATCTGCTCGACCGGATGCTTCGCACGGCCGGATTCTGCGTGCTCGCCTTTCCCAGAGGGCGTATGGCGCTCGAAGCCGCGGCGGACACTCCTCCCGATCTGGCGTTGCTCGACGTCCTGATGCCCGAGATGGACGGCTTCGAGGTCTGCCGCCGCATGAAGGGAACCCCCCGCCTCGCCGACATTCCGGTGATTTTCATCAGCGCGCTCGGTGAGACCGACGACAAACTCCGCGCCTTCGCCGCCGGGGGCGCGGACTATGTAACCAAACCGTTCCAAGAGGAAGAGATCCTGGCGCGGGTTGGAGCGCATCTTGAAATCGCGGCGCTGCAGCGAAGCCTTCGGGAGCATAATGAGAACCTGGAACGCCTCGTCGCGGAGCGCACCAGGGAACTGGCCGAGGTCCGCTTACAGACGATGGAAAGCGTCGCGGAACGGATCAAGGCGGCACGATGGGGAAAGGAGCGTTCCCTCGGACTCCGGGCCGGTGCATACGCCGAACTGGAACCGCTCTCATCCGCCATCGAGGAACTCGCCGAGAGCGCCTACTCCAGGGAAGAGAACCGAATACGATATGTGACCGACCTGGTACGAATGGAGGAGGAGACGCGCAGACGCCTGGCCCGGGAGCTGCACGACGGACCGCTTCAATCCTCGATGGCAGCCCTCAAGCGAATTCAGATGGCCGGCGAGATTTCGGCGGAGAGCGGGCCGGCGCTCCGCGAGCACCTCGAAGCGGCTGAAGAGATCATGAGGAACGCAACGGACGAACTCCGTTCTTACTGTGAAGAGCTCTCCCCCTCGTGGATCAAGCTGGGCCTCGTCAGCGCCATGGACGAGAACGCCGACCGCCTCTCCAGGGCACACGAAGGTGTGTCTCTCGAACTCGGGATCGACGAGACGCTTGACGCCCTCCCGGAAGAATACGTGCTGGCTCTGGTGCGCATCTTCCAAGAGGCCGTCTCGAATTCCGTCCGGCACGGAGGAGTACGCTCCGTCAAGGCAACGGTCCGTGAGGAAGGGACCTTCGTCCGTTTCTCCATCCGGGACGACGGCACGGGTTTCGATTCAAAGACGAACGCAGGAACGGAGTTTGAGCTCCTCCGAACCACAGGGCGCCGTGGGCTGGCGAACATCAACGAACGTGCGCGGCTGCTGCATGGAACTCTGTGCCTGGAGTCCCGCCCCGGCGACGGGTGCCGTATCGAGGTTCTCTTTCCGGCTCCCTCCGGGCCAACCACTCCATGATCATCGAGGAGGACGGATCCTGAAAACGCGGGACGGACCACGCCGCTTCGGGGACAGCCTTTCGAAAGGAGACAGTAAGATGCTGCGCATTCTGCTCGCCGACGATCATCCTTTGACGCGTTCCGGCCTCGCCGCCTGGATCTCGAAAGAGGTCGGAATGAAACTTGTGGCGGAAACAGAGGAAGGAGAGTCCGCATGGCGGGCCATTCTTGATCTGAAACCGGATCTGGCGATGCTCGACATTGAAATGCCGGGCGCCGGCGGCATCGACATCGCGGCCCGCGTCCTGAGACACGGGCTGAAAACGAACGTCCTGATCCTCACCGCCTACAGTGCGCACCAGTACGTCATGGCCTCGGTGCGGGCCGGTGCGAAAGGGTTCATCCTCAAGTCCGCGACTCTTCCCCAGCTCCGGAAGGCGATCTTCCAGACCGCGGCGGGAGAATTCTATCTCGATCCGTCCGTCTCTCTCGCACAAACGGACGGCGAATTCGAAGCTCTCTCCGAGCGCGAGCTGGAGGTGCTTATCCTTGCCGGGCAGGGCCTTCCGGGACACGAAGTCGCACGGCGCCTCTCCATCACCGAGCGGACCGTGGCGGCACACCTTACATCCGTCTACGCTAAGCTCGGCGCAAAGAACAAGACCGAGGCCATCCTGATGGCTCTGAAAAGAGGCATCGTCCTCCTGGACCAGCTGCATCTGATCGAAAACTAGAAGCCGTCCTTCTCCGCCGTTTTTTCCGAACATAAGCGCTTCCTCACCATGAATTGTCAATTGTAAAACTTTCCCGCCGCAGAATTGTCAATTTCCGTAATGCGTCTCATCCTCGTTCCACGCATACTATCGACATCGGACATGTCCGAATGCCGGTGTCTTCCTCGCAGGCGCCCCGGTGTCAGGGCCGAACCGTCCTATGCTCGAAGACTCAGTCCACAGAAGACCGAAAGGGAGGAATGATCAGATGTTGAAGAAAATGAAGATCGGCGGAAAGCTCTCGCTCGCGTTCGGAGTGCTGCTGCTCATCTTCGCCGGGGTCGGCGCGATGAGCTGGATGAACATGAACCGTGTGCAGCACGAAGCGCGTTCCCTTGCTCAGCAGTACGTCCCGGAGATGACGATTGCGGCGGACGTGCAGAAGACGATCCAGGACATGATGTACGAGGTCCGCGGCTACAACTTCACCTACGAGAAGTCCTTCCTCGACGCCGGGCGGAATGCCGCGGCCGAAGCGCGGCGCGCCGTCGGGGAGGCGTCCGGCCTCTCCGTCAAATATCCGAACCTCGCCGTGCTCCGGGAGGGGGCCGCGAAGGCGTCGGCCTCGCTCGAGGAGTACATCGGCCTGATCGACCAAACCGAGAAGAGCGTCAACGCCATCGACGCGGCCAGAAACGCGGGGTACGCGACCGCCCGCCTCTTCCTGGAAAACGCCGGCGCCTATCTGGAATCCCAGAACGAGGCGATGAAAAGGGCGATCAAGGAGAATTCCGGTCAGGCCGAACTCGAGGACCGGCTCAACAAGATCACCCTGATCAACAACGTCATCGACGCCGGAAACGGCGTCCGGATCGACAACTTCGTCGGTCAGGCGACGCGCGACCTCGCCCGCCTCGAAGGGGGCATGAAGCGCTTTGCGGAGATCGAATCCCACATGAAGGCGATCCGCGCCGTCACCCATCAGCCGGTCAACCTCGCCCAGCTCGACGCCATCCAGAAGGCGGCGGACGACTACAAGGCGGCCATGGAGAGCATCGCGGCGAACTGGAAGGCGCTCGACGGAATCAATACCGACCGGATCCGCGTCGGGAACGCCGTTCAGACGATCGCCGGGCAGGTCGCGCAGGCCGCGTCGAAGCACTCCCTCGAGATCGCCGACAGAGCCGTTTCGAGCCTCGCCTCCACCATCCTCGTCATCCTGATCGCCACGACCGTCGCGGTCCTTCTCGGCGCGGTTGTCGCCTTCCTCATGACGCGCAGCCTCACCGTGCCGCTGAACCGCGTCGCGGTCCTCGCCGGCAGAGCGCGCGACGGCGACTTCACCATCGAGCGGGAGGACTTCGCCATCACGAACCGGGACGAACTGGGAACGATGGCCGACGCCCTCGCCGAGATGGTCGCCTCGCAGCGGGAGATGATCCGCGAGCTGAAGGAGAAGGCCCTCCATCTCTCCGCCATCTCCGAGGAGACCGCCGCCTCCACCGAGGAGGTCACCAGCACCACCAACGAAGTCGCCGAGAGCAACGCCAAGCTGGCCGAGCAGACGCGGGACGGCCGGGCCAACGCCGTCGAATCCTCGAAGGTGATGCTCGAGATGAGCAGCCTCATCCAGATCGCGCAGAGCCTCGCCTCGAGCGCGGACAAGAACTCCGTCGTCATGGCAGAGGCGGCCGTGCAGGGGAGCGAGACCGTGGCCAAGACCATCGGGCACATGGAGAGCATCAAGACGTCGGTTCAGGAGACCGAGGAGCGCCTGACGCAGCTCGACGCCTTCTCGCAGCGGATCGGCGTGGTGGGGGACACCATCACCGGCCTCGCCGACCAGACGAACCTGCTGGCGCTGAACGCGGCCATCGAGGCGGCGCGAGCCGGCGAGGCGGGGCGCGGCTTCGCGGTCGTTGCCGAAGAGGTGCGCAAACTCGCGGAACAGTCGCAGCAGGGAGCGCGCGAAGTGGCCGACCTCGTCGGAAAGATCCTCGAAGGCACCCGTTCGGCGGTGACGTCGATGCGGACGAGCCGGGAGGGGGTCGAGGAGGGAGTGTCGATAGCGCACGTGGCCGGAGACGCCCTGGATCGCATCCGGAAGGCCATCGACAGCTCGATCGAGGACGTGCGGAAGATCATCTCGACGACGGACGAGGAGGTCGCGAAGTCGGAGAAGGTGATCGCGATGATCGACACGACGGCGAGCGTGATGGAGAACACGGACGACCACGTACAGAACCTCGCCGCGTCCATGGAAGAGACCGCTGCGGCGATGGAGAACGTCGCGACGGGCTCGCAGGAGGTCAGCGAGACATCGGAGGAGCTGAAGCGGATGACGGAGCGGTTCAGAGTCGAGAAAGAGGAGGACGGCTGGAGCAACAAGCCGGCCGTGATCTGACCGAAGCCCTGCGCTCCATCCTGTTTCGAAGGCGTTTTAAAAAAACGTGCTGTACTTGAAGACTTGCACACGGGGAGGTAGAAGGATTCATGAAAATCGACATCAACAAGAGCGGTCACGGCGCCCGCGTCACAATCTCTGGCAGCATGTACGTGGAAGACTCCGCAGCGGTGCGGGAGAAACTCATCGCTCTTTTCGAAGAGGGCGTATACAATCTTTCGCTGGACTTTTCGGGGCTCGACTACATCGACAGCTCGGGGCTCGGCGTGCTGATCTCCATCCACAAGAGATGCCTTCAGAACGGAGGCAGGATGACGATCACGGGGCTGAGAGGCATGGTCGATGAGCTGTTCAAGCTCACCCGCCTCGACCTGGTGTTCAATATAGCCTCGTACTGATCTCATAATTCTTTTCGGAAGAGGACGGTGGATTTCATGTTGAAAAACGTCAAGATCGGCGGAAAGCTTTTTCTTGCATTCGGAGCGCTGCTCCTCATCTTCGCGGGCGTGGGAGCGCTCGCCTGGATCAACATGAGCGGCGTACAGCGGGATGCCCGCGCACTCTCCCAGGAGTCGATCCCGGAGATGGTGATAGCATCCTCGGTACAGAACACCGCACAAAATGTGCTCTTCGAGATCCGAGGCTATAACTACACTTATGAAGCGAGTTTTCTTCAAAGCGGAAGGCAGCACCTTGCCAGAATACGGAACCTCCTGAAAGAGGCCACGGATCTGGCAGCCAAGTATCCTTCGCTCGCCCAGCTCCGCGAAGGTGCGTCGAAGGCCTCGGTCGCCGTCGAAACCTACGCCGGACTCGTGGACCGTACGGAGAAGGCCGCCGAAATCATCACCACGGCGAGACAGAGAGGAGACGAGGCGCAACGGATTTTTTTCTCCGAGGCCGAAGCCTATCTGAAATCCCAGAACGAAGCAATGGATGCTCAGCTCGATGCCGGGGACAATGCTGAAAATCTCCGGGAACGGCTGGCTAAGATCAACCTGATCAACGATGTCATCGATCTGGGCAACAGCATCCGGATCGCGAACTTTCAGGGGCAGGCGTTGCGGAACCCGGCGCTCCTGGAAGAGGCCGTCAAGACGTTCGACCGGATCAAGGCACTTATCGCCGAGATCCGAGGAACAACGATCCAGAGGATCAACCTCGATCAGCTCGACGGCATTCTCAAGGCCGGAGACGAGTACGCCAAGGTCCTGAACGACATCGTCTCCAGCTGGCGCCAGCTCGACGAAATCGCAACATCGAGGCTCACGGCGGCCAACACCGTGCTCGCCGCCGCCGAACAGGTCGTCCGGCACGGAGCGGAGAACGCCGGGAAGATAGCCGACGGCGCCAACGCCAGTCTCGGAACCACGATCACGGTCATTCTCGGTGCGATCCTGTTCGCAATCCTTTTCGGGGCAATCGTCGCCTTCCTGATGACACGGAGTCTCACAACTCCTCTGAAGACCGTCGTAGGGCTCGCCGGACGCGCCAGCGGCGGCGACCTCACCATACGCCGGGACGAGTTCGGCATAAACACGCGCGACGAGCTGGGCCTCATGGCGGACGCCCTCGCCGAGATGGTGGCCAAGCAGCGCGACGCCATGCGCTCCATCGCCGCGGCCGCCGAGAAACTCGGCAACAACGCGGAGGACTTCTCCGCGCTCGCCGAGGAGTCGAACGCCGGAGTCGAGGAGTCGCGCGCCGGGGTCGACGACGTCTCCTCCCAGATGGAGAGCCTGGCCGCCGCATCGCAGGAGATCAACGCCTCCGTCGAGGAGGTGGCGAGCGGCGCCCAGTCCTCCGCGCAGAAGGGAACCGAGATGGCGGGGGAGGTGGAGCAGGCGCGACTCGCCGGTGAGGATGGTACGAAAGCCGTCGAGAAGGTCGTCCGGAGTATCACGAAGGTCGCCGAGGACGCGAAGAAGTCGGCGCAGGAGGTCAAGAGCCTCGGAGACCGCGCCCGCGAGATTCAGAACTTTGTCACGCAGATCGGCGGCATCGCCGACCAGACGAACCTGCTCGCGCTGAACGCCGCCATCGAGGCCGCGAGAGCGGGAGAAGCCGGCCGGGGCTTCGCCGTCGTCGCCGAGGAGGTGCGCAAGCTCGCCGAGGAGAGCAACACCGCCGCAAAGGAGATCGCGACGCTCGCGGCCGGAATCACCAAGGATCTGGACAGCGTGGTGGCCTCTTCGGAACAGGGGGTCAAGGCATCCAGGGATTCGAGCGCGCTCGCGGAGGAGACTCGCGCCACGATAGCGAAGATGATGGAAGGACTGTCGCGCATATCCGGAGCGACGCAGGACCTTGCCGCCGTCTCGGAGGAGCAGGCGGCCTCGAGCGAGGAGATCGCGGGCGCGGTGCAGAACATCGCCTCCCGCGTGAGTGCGGCGGCCGCGTCGTCGGACGTGGTGCGCGGTCAGATGAACGAGGTCTCCACCGCAGCCGAGCGCGTGGCGCAGGGCTCTCAGGAGATCGCCGAACTCTCTGTCGAACTGAAGAAGCTCGTCGGCGCGTTCAAATTCGAGGGAGGCGCGCAGGCGGGACTCGTTCCCGTGAAGAACGACAGGAAAATCGCTCCTGCCAAGGGAAAGAAGCGCTGAGCGCGAAGCCGCACGATCCGCGAAGAGATTCTTGAAGAGAAGAAGAGAGGCATCCCCGCGGAAAGAGGACTTCCGAAGAAGACTCCCGCGGGGAAGCCCGGCAAATAAAAAACGGAATTCCGGAAGGAGGAAGTGCCATGGCCGAGCAGCAGCTAGTCGTCTTCGCACTGGGAAAAGAGGAGTTCGGCATCGACATATCCAGAGTCCGCGAGATCGTCCGGCTCCAGAACATCACGACGATTCCGCAGTCGATGGACTTCGTCGAGGGGATCGTGAACCTTCGGGGGCAGATCGTCCCCATCGTGGACCTGGGCAAGCGTTTTCTGGTGGTCGAGCGCAACGAAGAAAAAGAGGCCGACCGCAAAATCATCGTGGTGAACATGTCGGGGCAGAACATCGGCATCCTCGTGGACGGGGTTTCGGAGATCCTGCGCGTTCCGGACGAGTCGATCGAGCCGACGCCGCCGATGGTGACGAGCGGCATGAGTTCGGAGTTCATCCGGGGCGTGGCGAAGGTGAAGGAACGCCTGATCATCGTTCTCGACCTCGACCGCATCTTCTCGTCCGAAGAACGGGAGATGCTCGTGCAGTCGGGAAGCTGAGAGAGGCGCAGAGAGCGGGGATATGCCTCGTTCCCTGCGCCTCCGCAGCCGGCCGGAGACGCACGAAGGGAGGTAAAGAGGAGAATGAGCCGAACCGCGCAAAGACCGACCGTCATGATCGTGGACGACATACCGGCCAATCTCGACCTTTTGGACCACGTGCTGCGGACCAAAGGCTACCGCGCATTGACGTTCCCTCGAGGAAAGCTGGCTCTTGAAGCCGCGGTCGAGACGCCTCCCGATCTGATATTGCTCGATATCGCAATGCCGGGGATGGATGGGTTCGAGGTCTGCCGTCGACTGAAAGCCACCCCGATCCTTGCGGAGATCCCGGTGATCTTTCTCGGTTCGTCCGGTGAAAACGAAGAGAGGGCGCGCGCCTTTTCCGCGGGCGGAGCGGATTACGTGACAAAGCCCTTTCAGGAGGAAGAAATTTTAACGAAGGTGTTGACCTATCTGCGGATGATGGAAATGCAGCATGCACTCCGGGAGCGAAGTAAAAAAACGTAGGCAACCGGAAACCGGCTTGAATTCTCGGATCAGTTCTGATTAAAAGCAACCGTGGAAGCAGGAGCGGATTTCAGTGGACAAGGCCGGAGGATTTCCTCGGACTGGCCGAAAATCCAGAGAAGCCTGTCGATAAGAGCACGCGATTCTGTCTTTTCCGAGGCAGTGTTGCGTGTTTTTTCTCCCTTCCGCTGGTAAAATTATGAAGAGACGCGCTTCACGAATTCGCCTTCGGGGCGATTTCCGGTGAAAGAGGATCGGCCTGTACGAAAGCTGGTGAATCAAATGTACGCTCGTTCCGCTCGGCATATCGTCACCGCCCGCGGAGGTAATCTGAAGATGGAAAAGACCGGAGAGCGTTGCGGCCGTCTGCTGCTCGTCCTGCCCGTCTCCGGGGGATCATGAAGTCCTGCGGCCGATCGTGCACGAGGTCAATATCATGGAAATAATTCTCGATATCTTATTCAATCTGGGGATGCTCGCCTCGCTCAGCATACTGTCGGGGTTTCTCGGGGGCGAAGAAACGGAGCGAAGAGGCAAGATACTTCTCCAGGGTGTTTTGTACGGAACGGCATCGGTCCTGGGAATGCTCAAACCGCTCGTCCTGGCGCCGGGACTCATCTTCGACGGTCGATCCGTCATGCTCAGCATATGCGGTTTTTATTTCGGACCTGCTGCGGCCGAGGACGCGGCGCATCCACCCGGATGCTTTATCTTATGGGAATAACGGTTCACGTTCTGATGCTTCTCCTGATGTTCACCCTTCCGAAGGAAAGTGCGATAAGCACCATTCGGCTCATCGCGATACCCGTGATGCTCGCATATCCTCTTACGACGGTCTTCATCGGCAAAATCCTGGCGGAGTTCGCCCTGCATCGCAGAATGAGCGAATCCCTCATAATAAGCGAGTCGAATCTCCGAAAGTCCAACGCCGAACTGGAGGCGCACCGTACGCAACTTGAAGAACTGGTCGAAGAACGAACGGTGGAACTTTCCATCGCCAAAGAGGAGGCGGAACATGCTAACCGAGCAAAATCTCTCTTCCTCGCCAACATGAGCCATGAAATCCGCACACCGCTCAACGCCATTCTCGGACTCGGCTCCGTCCTCGAAGACGATTCTTCACTCTCGGAGAACCAGGCGGAACAGGTGCGTACCATCAATCGAAGCGGGCGTCATCTGCTGAAGCTGATCAACGACATACTCGACATGTCCAGGATCGAAGCCGGCCGCCTCGTGCTGAACAACTTCGCATTCTGCCTTGCCGACCTTCTCACAGACCCGGAGATGATGTTCCGGGGCCCGGTGGAGGCCAGAAATTTGCGGTTCGCCCTTGAGCGACAAGACGACGTCCCGCGATTCGTCATCGGCGACGAGGCCAAGATGAGACAGATACTCGTCAACCTGATCGGAAACGCGGTGAAGTTCACCCAAAGCGGCGGCATCACCCTGCGCGCCGGGATAGACAAAAATGACGGGGGCGAGGATGAGGGGCATCTTCTCATCGAGGTCGAAGACACCGGCCCCGGCATTCCGGAAAAGGATATGGAGCACTTATTCGACGCCTTTCGGCAGTCGGAAGCTGGCCTGGAGGCCGGCGGCACTGGACTTGGCCTTGCCATCAGCAGCCGACTTGCCGAACTGATGGGAGGGCGGCTTTCGGTGCGGAGCCATCACGGCAAGGGGAGCTGCTTCAGAATTCAAATACCGCTGCGTAACGCCACCGAAGCCGCGGCGAGCCCCAAGGTCGCAATGCGGCGAATCGTGGGCCTGGAGAAAGGAACAGATCCGTTCAGGATCCTGATCGTGGACGACAACCGGGAGAACCGCGACGTGCTCAGGGCCATGCTGGCTCCTTTGGGATTCTATCTGAAAGAAGCGGAAGACGGGCTGGAAGCCCTGAAGGTTTTCGAGGAGTGGGAGCCGCATATTGTCCTGATGGATATGCGGATGCCAAGAATGGACGGCTACGAGGCCATCCGCCGACTAAAAGCGAACGGGAGGACTTCCTCCGTTCCTGTCGTCGCGATCACCGCGAGCGCCTTCGACGAAGACGTTCAGAACGTCCTGGAGACCGAGCGTACCCGTGCCGATCTGCGCGGATACGTCGACATGGCCTGCCCCATCCAGGCCGAGGCGCAGAGTCAGGCCATGGAATCGCTGCGTGCGATGCGTTTCGAAGACGGGCTTGCTTACGTCTGGATCAACGACATGAAACGGCCCTCCCCGTTTTTCATCATGCATCCGACTCTCCCCGAACTGGAAGGCGCCGCCATGGCCGATCCGATGTTCAACACCGCCCCGGGGAGCGGTTTCTCTTGAAACCGCATCATGCCGGGAACCGAGGAACGGAGGTATCGTCATCATGTACGTGCTGGGATTGAACGGAAGTCCGAGAAAAACATGGAATACGGCGACGCTGCTGCGGCATGCGATGGAAGGAGCTGCTTCCCGCGGCGCGCAGGCCGAGATCGTGCATCTGTACGACCTGACCTACAAGGGGTGTGTCAGCTGCTTCGCCTGCAAACTGAAAGAAGGCCCCTCCTACGGCCGATGCGCCCTTCGGGACGATCTGACGCCCGTTCTTGATAAAATCGAACGGGCAGATGCTGTTTTCATCGGTTCCCCCATTTATCTTGGCAACGTAACCGGTGAGACGCGCTCTCTCATGGAGCGGATGATCTTCCAATACCTCGTCTACGACGAAGAGGGCTCGTCTCTCGTCAAGAAGAAAAAACCGGTGGGGCTGCTCTATACGATGAACATCAAAGAGAACATCGTGAAGGAATGGGGGTACGACCGCACCTTCGCCTCGATCGAGAAACTCTTTATCAGGGTTTTCGGCGCTGCTGAGACAATGTACGCCACCGACACCTACCAGTTCGACGATTATTCGAAATACGTCGCGCCCCGCTTCAACGAAACTGAAAAGGCAAAACACCGCGATGAAGTATTCCCAAAGAACTGTGAGAAGGCCTTCGCCCTCGGAGCGAGGTTCGCAGCCCGGGAGTGACGTTTTCAGGCCCGTTTCCGGTCGTACGGCTGCGGGAAGCATGCAATGGATCTTGTTCGTTCGTTGCCGCGCCGAACACTCGTGAGAACGGCAGAAATCGACCGCGCTCACGATGAAAAACTGGGAAGGCGTCCACGCATCGGAAATTAGGGGGGAAATGCCGCATGAAGACAACGAATAAACCGAAACTGGGGCTCGCCCTCGGTAGCGGCGCAGCGCGCGGAATAGCGCACATCGGCGTGCTGCGCGCGCTCGAGGACGCGGGAGTGAAACCGGATGTCGTCGCGGGCACGAGCATCGGCGCCCTGGTAGGGGGCGTCTACTCGGCGGGCAAACTCGACGAACTGGCGGAGATCGCACTCGGCTTCGACTGGAAACAGGTCGCGCGCTACTTACTGGAAGTCAACTTTCCCCGCTCCGGTCTGATCGAGGGCAACAAGGTAACGGCGCTTCTCACTGAAATCGTCGGTGAACTCGAACTGGCCGAGATGGCGCTTTCCTTCCGGGCCGTCGCCACCGACATCATGAGCGGCGAGGAGGTCGTGATCGACGACGGTCCCCTCGTCGCCGCAATACGGGCGAGCATCGCGATACCCGGCATCTTCACGCCCGCCCGCCGAAACGACGATCTGCTGGTCGACGGAGGACTGGTGAACCCCGTGCCTGTAAGCGCCTGCCGTGCGCTTGGCGCCGAGCAGGTCATCGCGGTGGACCTGAACTTCGGCCGCGTCAAGAATATCCGGAACAGGAGCAGCTCGGATCAGAACGGAGCGAATAAGCCCGAACAGCGGACTGGAATCAACGCCAAAGCCGTATTCGAATGGCTCGAACAGAATACGAAGCAGTTCGACATCGGCCTTCTCGAGCCGATGAAAGCATGGATGGAGCGACAGTCCATGCCGAACATTTTCGACGTCCTCGGAAACACGCTCTGCATCATAGAGGGGCAGATCGCCGCGACGCGCCTCCAGGTCGACCACCCCGACCTGCTCATCCGGCCGAACGTGGGGCACGTCCACTTTCTGGAGTTCTTCCGTGCCGCCGAGATGATCGAGGAGGGGTATCGGGCGGCGACGGAGGCGCTGGCCGGCTGGAAATAGGAACAAGGAGTTCCCGCTTCGACGCGAGCATACCCGAAAGGAAACAGACGGGCACTCCTGCAATGAAAGAACATCTCGTCCTCATCTCCTCCAGTGGAGGATCGTCTACATCGAGTCGCTCAGAAGGATGCCGCGCTTGCCCGGATTTCAGCGGATCACTAACCTGAAGCAAACTTGCCGTTCACCAGCCGCCGCCGCCTCCTCCGCCTCGCCCTCCGCCGGAGAAACCTCCCCCGCCGAACCCGGAGAACCAGCTTCCCGTCGAGCGCGAGGACGAACCCGAAGCGCCCGCCGACGCGGTTCCCGCGCTTCCGAATGTGCTTGACGTCAAGGCCGCGGAGAACCCCGCGTCCCGATAGAAGTACGTCAGGTTCCCTCCGTCGCACCACTCCGGGGTATAGCCGCGCTCTCCGAGGATGCTGTCGAAACGCTGCGCCCAGGTCTCCGCGACATCGAGCGCGAAGGCGTAGGGAAAGAGGGCTTCAAAGACCTCGGGAGTTTCCTCCGGAGGATTGAGCATCTCGAAGCGGCGGCGTTCGGCGACTCCCATATAGAGGATCAATCCTTCGGCCTCCGCGAGGACGCGGTTTCCCTCCGGCGTCCGGATCGTCATCAGCTCGCGGAAGACGACGATCACCACGGCCGTCGCGAAGGAGAGCAGAGAAACGTAGAGAGGAGTCAGCGCAAGGAGGGAGAATATCCAGGCGCACAGTTGAAGGAAGAGGATGGCCACTATCCAGAGACCCGAGAAGAAAAGAGCTCCCGCCATGAGTGCGAGGAGAACGATGCCGGAGACGGCGAAGATGATCAGGTTTCCCAAAAAATCCGGAACGAAACGCCGTACTATAAACGCGAGCAGATCGCTCCCCTCGTACCGCCGGAATTTTCCGGAGGCAATGCTCTCGGAAGCGCCCAGGGAGCAGACGACCGCGAACGCCGCCGTCAGAAAGGCCGAAGCGCCTGCAAGCTCCCCCTGCCCTCCCGCGCTCATCAGCAGCCAGCCCGCCACGAGGAGAAAAAGACCCGAGCACCATTTACCGGTGTTCTTGTAAAAGAACCCTTTCCCGTTCTTCTCGAACAGCTTCGTCAGGCGCTTCCGCGCGTCGCCTAGAATAGCGCTGCTTTCGTTCTTTATGGGCACCTCTTTTCGTTCCCCTGAAAAGAGAGCGGCGAGCAGCAGCTTTTCGGCTCCCGGTACTTCGGGAGGGGCCTTCTCCTTCCGTTGCAACGAATACAGCGTTTTGTCCGACTTCTTTTCGGGCTCTTGCTTCTTGATGGCGATATACCCCTTGACAGCGAGATGCAGAATTTCGGCGGTGAAGCAGGCGTCGTCCATCCCCATTCTGCTCACGTACCGCAGAAAACCGGGCGTTTTGTCCGTGGACGGGGAGAAGAGCGGAATGATGACCGGCATCGGCGGATCTTTGCCCCAGCGGAGCCAGAGCAGCAGGTAGACGAACAGCAGGAGAAGCGGCAGAGCGGCAAGAAAGTGCACGTGGTACCGTGCGAAGAACGTACGAAGGAGAGGCTCTTTCGGGGGGCTCACGATTCCTTTGGACCATGCGTACACAACGGAAAGCCCCTCGCCGGGGGGAAGCGGTTCGGTCGTGACAACGGAGCCGTCCGGCTGCAGCTTCGCGGCTTTTCCGCGAGCACCCCGCCACCCCGTGAAAAACTCGACCTCGGTATGCGGCGCGCCTCCGGGAAGCGAAAGGGAGAAGCGGGCCTCGTCTATGGTGAAGGCCCAGTCGTTGCCGGTGACGTTCCAGTAGAGCTCGTCGTGCTCGTCGAAAAAACCGAGCGCCCCGGTAACGACATAGATGAGCGTATACGTCTGTTTTCCGGGAGGGGCTCTTCTGTTCGGGTCGCCGAGGTATACCCGAACACCGTCCGAAATGGAGCGCACAGTGTACGGAACCTCCCTTCCGCCGAGCAAAGCGCTCTTCACGGAAAAGTCGAGACTCACGGAGCGTCCGGTCGAATCGCTGTACTTCGTCGGAAAGTCGCGGTAGATGCCGCGTTGAATCCGCCGCCCCTCGACATTCACCGCAATGTCCTCGCGCACTTCGAGCGAGGAATCCTCGAACACAGTCGCAGCGGAAAAAAACGTGAGGATTTTTTCCTCCGCTCCGGAGGCGAACGGGAACAGAAAGAACGCGAAGAGCGCGAGCACCCAAGCGCAGCTTCTCCAGAACAAATGAGCGGCGTGGAAAGGAGCGCCGCGAGGTCTTCCATCCTCAAACCCGAAAGCAGGGCCGCGAAAAACGGCGGAGAGACTGCGCGGCGTTCCCTCGCTCCTGTTCGCAAGGCTCTTGAACTGCCGGCAAGAGGATACTTTGAACGGAGTCATCATGCCCCCTCCTTCATGATAGAATGGCGAGTCTCTTAAAAACATTCTATCATGTTTCTGCTCGCCGTCCATGCGCGTACCCGATACCCGGAGTCGGAAGGAATCGGCGCAGTTACTCTTCTACAATCTCCTTCACCCGCCCCACGACGCCGCTTTCGAGGCGGACCTTGATGCCGTGCGGATGATGCGGGCTCTTCGTCAGCAGCGACTGCACCACTCCTTCGGTAAGCGCGCCCGAGCGCTGGTCCTGTTTCCGCACCACCAACACCTTCATTCCGGGCTTGATATCCGCCCGTTCCGTACCATGCATGAACTCACCTCCCGTCACCCTGCCGCTCGCCCTGGAAAAGCGGTTGGCACTGGCCGCAGAAGGAACACTTCCCCCGGTGCATGGCGTCCTCCTCCAGCCCCCAGCGGCGAAGCTCCTTGAAGACGGTGAAGATGCTCGCTCCCATCTCCGTCAGAGAGTATTCAACTCGCGGCGGCACCTCCGGGAAGACTTTCCGGCGTATCAGACCGTCATGCTCCATCTCGCGGAGCTGCTGGGTAAGAACCTTCGAGCTGACGGAGGAAATCCGCGCGCCGAGCTGCCCGTAGCGTACCGGTCCCTGCGAAAGCTCCTTCAGGATCATCTGTTTCCACTTCCCGTTGATGAGCGAGAGCGTGGACTCGATGGGACATTTCTCTTCCATGCGGAACCTCCTCTTCTTCCCGAAACGAGAGTTCCCCTCCATTCGGCGGCCAAAGATCCGTCACGAAAGGATGCTCTCGAAAAATATATGCTATCTT
Source organism: uncultured Synergistaceae bacterium (assembly GCA_964426245.1). Taxonomy (GTDB): domain Bacteria; phylum Synergistota; class Synergistia; order Synergistales; family Aminobacteriaceae; genus JAAYLU01. The sequence goes on along the minus strand of CAYRPJ010000054.1, from coordinate 950 downwards.
ACAGCAGCGGAAGTCATCGCAAAAGGATGGGGCCAGTGCGGGAAGTGGGAAATTGCGCATCCCGCACCGCGGAGAGCAGGCAACATAAAACTAAAATGCGCAGAATACATATAACTATTGAAACACATGGACAGATTTTCATAGATGCCCTATAGTGTGTCAAGTTTGCATACATGAAAGTTGCATAGCTGGGCGTGAAGGGGCACAAGGCGCGCGTCAGCCTGAGCTTCTCCGACGTCCTTTCCAAAATGGACACCTGCAACGACGGCATCTTCACCGGTTTCACGTGAAAACTGCGGTAGGGGGCCATCGCGAGCTGCTCTATCGTTTACATCACGCACGAAAGGGAATGATACTATGAGAAGAATCGGCATCCTGAGCATCATACTGTTGTCCGCACTGCTGTACACCGCACCTCTTTGCTCCGCGTCCGCCGGAACGCCTTCGGACTACGCCTTCACTCTCGATGAGAGCGGCATTCCGGGGCTCGGCGGCGAACGCTCCGTCATCGTCGTAATCAGCGACATCCATCTGGGGATGGACGACCGGTACGCGGAGACTCAGAAGAACCGCGCTCCGCTCGTCGAATTTCTGCAGAAGATCCGGCTCGCTCCGAACATCAAGGAACTCGTCGTCGCGGGCGATCTCGTCGACGAGTGGTTCATCCCCGCCGGCGTGGACACGTACGCCGGAAAGAGCCAGAAGGAGTTCGTGCAGGCCGTCGCCGCGAACAACAAAGAGGTGTTCGACGCCTTCAACAGCATCATACAGGACGGAAAGATCAAGGTGACCTATGTTCCGGGGAATCACGACCTGCTGATCGATTCCGGGAGCATCCAGACCATCTTCCCGGGAATGAACGAAGCACGCGACGTCCGGGGGCTGGGAACGTATGTTCCGGACGGTCATCCGGAGATCGCCATCGAGCACGGCCACCGCTACAACTTCTT
>CAYRPJ010000053.1:0-24056 GCA_964426245.1 uncultured Synergistaceae bacterium | reverse complement strand
ATCCGGAGAAGCCCTCCGTCACCAGCGGCGTGCGCATCGGGACGACCTCCGTCTCCCAGCGCGGGCTGAAGGAGCCGGAGATCAGGCGGATCGCCGCGATCATGAACAAGGTGGCCGGGGCGCCCGAAGACAGGAGTGTCCTCGACGCCTGCAGGGCCGAGGCGATGGAACTCATCTCCGACTTTCCGCTCTATCCTAAGGGGCCGCTGGACTAGGAGGGAGATCGTTTCCCCGGAAAGCCCGCGCGGCGTTTTCGAAGGCGCGGACGTCTTCGGTACGCAGACGCCGTTCCCGATGCCGAGAGCGGCGTCTTTTCTCGTAGAAACATATCAGTGAAGGAGGAATCGGTATGGGAACTCCTGTCATTCTCTCCGCGTGCCGTACGGCGGGCGGTAAATTCTGCGGCAGCCTCGGCGGTTTTTCCGCCCACGAACTGGGAGGGTTCGTGATCGCCGAGGCCGTCAAACGAGCTGGGTTACAGAAAGAGGAGATTTGCGAGGGTGTGCTTGGAAATGCCTGGCAGGCGAACGTCGGCATGAATCCTGCGAGGATCGCCATGGTCAACGCGGGACTCCCCGTGGACATTCCGGCGTTTTCCGTGAACCAGCGCTGCGGTACCGGGCTCCAGACGGTGATGATCCTCTCCGACCGCATCCGCCTCGGCTCGGTGACCGCCGGCGTGGCCGGAGGCATGGAAAGCGCGTCGAACGTCCCCTACTTCCTCGAAGGGGCGCGCCGGGGGTTCCGGATGGGAGAGCAGAAGGTCGTCGACGGGCTGCACAAGGACGGGTTTTTGTGCCCCTTCACCGGAATGCTGATGGGGGAGACGGGGGATGTGCTGGCGAAGGAGTTCTCCATCTCGCGCCGGGAGCAGGACGAGTACGCGGCGGAGAGCCACCGGAAGGCTCTCGCGGCTGCGGCGTCCGGTAAGTTCCGGGCGGAGATCGTGCCGGTCGTGCTTCGGGAGAAGAAGGATGAGAGGCTTTTCGACCGGGATGAGATTCCAAGGGAGGACACGTCCGTCGAAAAACTGGCGTCACTGCCTCCCGTCTTCGGCAAAGACGGCACGATCACGGCCGGCAACAGCTCCGGCCTGTGCGACGCTGCGAGCGCCCTCGTGGTCGCCGACCTGGATTGGGCGGAGGCCAACGGATATCGGCCCCTTGCGAAGATCAGGGGGTACTCCTCCGTCGCGCTGGCCCCTCTGTACATGGGGCTCGGACCGGTGTTCGCCGTGCCGAAGGCCCTGGCGGCCGCGGGGCTCTCGTTCGGGGATATCGACCTCATCGAGCTGAACGAGGCGTTCGCCGCGCAGGTGCTCGCGGTGCACAGCAAGATGCCGTTCGATATGGAGCGCTGCAATATTTTCGGAGGGGCGATCGCGCTCGGGCACCCCAGCGGCGCCACGGGGGCGAAAATCCTGACGACCCTGGTGCATGGGCTGGAGAGCGAGGACAAGCAGTTCGGCCTCGTCACGCTGTGCGTCGGAGGCGGCCAGGGCGTCGCTATGGTGATCGAGCGGGCGGGCTGAAGTCTCCGAACGGCTCAGGCGTGCAGAAAACAGGCGACGAAGTGATCGCCTCCCACGTCGAGAAAGTGCGGTTCCTCCTGCCTGCACCGATCCATGACGTGCGGGCACCGGGTGTGGAAGCGGCATCCGGGAGGCGGATCGACCGGCGACGGGACGTCGCCCTCCAGGAAGACGGTTTTTTTCTTTCTCGTCGGATCGGGCAGAGGGACGGCGGCGAGCAGCGCCTGCGTGTAGGGGTGGAGGGGGGAGGCGAAGAAGTCCTTCTTTGCCGCGAGTTCGACGAGCTTACCCAGGTACATGACGGCGATTCGGTCCGATATGTGGCGGACGACCGAGAGATCGTGGGTGATGAAGAGGTAGGTGAGCCCCATCTCGTCCTGAAGATCCGAGAGAAGGTTGAGGACCTGGCTCTGGACGGAGACGTCGAGGGCCGAGACCGGCTCGTCGCAGACCACGAACCTCGGTTTCAGGGCGAGCGCCCGGGCGATGCCGATACGCTGCCGCTGGCCGCCCGAGAATTCATGAGGGTAGCGGAAGCGGTGCTCGGGGCGGAGGCCGCACTTCGACAGGATGGCTCCGACATAGTCGTCCAGCTCGTCGTTCCGGCAGACGCCGTGGAAGCGGACGGCCTCCCCGACGATGTCGCGGACGGTCATGCGCGGATTGAGGCTGCCGTACGGGTCCTGAAAGATGATCTGCATCTCGCGGCGCAGGAGCTTCGGGGAGGTGCGCAGCAGGTCGCCGATGTCGCGCCCGTCGAAGAAGACCTGCCCCTCGGTGGGCTGCAGCAGGTGCAGCAGCGTCCTGCCGGTCGTCGACTTGCCGCAGCCCGATTCGCCGACGAGCCCCAGGGTTTCGCGCTCGTGAACGAAGAAGGAAACGCCGTCGACCGCCCTGACGGAGCCCGCCGCGCGGCGGAAGATCCCCTTTCGCAGGGGGAAGTATTTTTTGAGGCCCGTGACGGTAAGATAGCGGGAACCGGGTTCAATCATCGCAGACATCCTCCTTCGAGTCCTCGTACAGCCAGCATCTCACCTTGCGTCCTCCCGCCGCGACGAACATCGGGGGGGCTTCGCGGGCGCACCGGTCCAGGAGCTTGCCGCAGCGGTTGGAGAAGCGGCACCCCGCAGAGAATTCGAGGGGTGTGGGAACGACGCCCGGAATGACGTCGAGCCGCTCCCTGTCCTGATCGAGACGCGGAATCGAACGCAGAAGCCCTTCCGTGTAGGGGTGCAGCGGTTCCGCGAAGAGGGGCTCCACGCATGCCTCTTCCACGACGCGCCCGGCGTACATGACGACGACGCGCCGCGCGGTCTCCGCGACGACGCCGAGGGCGTGCGTGATCAGCAGAACCGACGAGCCGAACTGCTCCTTGAGGTTGTTCATGAGCTCCAGGATCTGGGCCTGCACGGTGACGTCGAGGGCCGTCGTCGGCTCGTCGGCGATGAGCAGGGCCGGACGGCACGCCAGCGCCATCGCGATCATGACCCTCTGCCGCTGTCCTCCCGAAAGCTGGTGCGGATACTCCGCGACGCGCCGCTCCGGATTTGGGATGCGGACGACGTTGAGCATTTCGACGGCCCGGTCCAGCGCCCGTCGGCGGTTCATCTTCCGGTGCAGCATCAGGGGCTCCGCGATCTGATCGCCGATGGGAAAGACCGGGTTGAGGCTCGTCATCGGTTCCTGGAAGATCATCGAGATGTCGTTTCCTCGGACGGAGCGCATCTCGGATTCGGAGAGCGTCAGCAGCTCCCGCCCTCGAAGGCGGATCGAGCCGGCGGCGATGCGCCCGGTCGGCGCGGGGAGAATCCGGAGGACGGAGAGCGCCGTGACGCTCTTGCCGCAGCCCGATTCGCCGACGACGCCCAGCGTCTCTCCCGGCTCTATGGAGAAGGAAACCCCGTCGACGGCGCGGATCTCCCCCCTGTCGGTGTCGAAGCACGTCTTCAGTCCGCGGATTTCGAGAAGGCTCATGGAGATCCCCTACCTTTTGAGGCGCGCGTCGAGCGCGTCGCGCAGGCCGTCGCCGAGGAAGTTGAAGGCGAGCACCGTATAGGTGATGGCAAGGCCCGGAAAGATCGCCCACCACCATTTTCCGACCGCAAGGTACTTCTGCCCGTCCGATATCATCAGCCCCCAGCTCGGCGCCGGCGGCTGCGCGCCGAAGCCGAGGAAGGCCAGCCCGGCCTCGATCATGATGATTCCTCCGATGCCCATTGTGGCCTGAACGATGACGGGCGCCAGCGCGTTGGGCAGAATGTGGACGAAGATGATCCGCCACGTCGGAAGGCCGAGTGCCCTCGCCGCCTCGACGAATTCCCGCTCTCTCAGCGAGATGAACTGCGCCCGGGTGATTCGGGCGACGCCGACCCAGTTGACCAGGCCGATGGCGAGGTAGATGACGGTCATGCTCGGGTTCTGGAGGACCGCGACGACGGCGATGATGAAGAGGAAGAAGGGGAAGGCGAAGATGACGTTGATTAGCCACGAGATCGCGTCGTCGGCAAAGCCGCCGAAGTACCCGGCCAGCGCGCCGAGCGGGACTCCGACGAGCAGCGAGACGATCGTGGCGAAGATGCCGATCTGAAGCGAGATGCGGGCGCCGTACAGGATCCGGCTGAGGATGTCGCGCCCGAAGAGGTCGGTTCCCAGAAGATGGGCCGCCGACGGCGCCGCCAGGCGCACCTCCCGCCCCTGCGTCCAGATGAGCTGCTTGAGCGGGTCGTAGGGGGCGAGCACGGGCGCGAAGACTGCCGCCAGGATCACGGAGAGCGCCATGACGAGTCCCGCGAGGGCGAGCCGGTTGCGGCGGAAGCGGAGCCATGCCTCGTATCGGAGGTCCGCGGAGGCGCTTCTTTTTTTGCCTGCGGTCATGGAGAACACCTCCTCTAATCGTAGCGTATCCGCGGGTCGACGAGACCGTAGGAGAGATCGACCAGAAGATTGGTCACCAGAAAGATCAGAGCCATGAAGATGACGGAGCCCCGGATCATCGGGAAGTCGCGCGCGACGAGGGCCTCCACGGTCAGCCGCCCCACGCCGGGCCAGGCGAAGATCGTCTCGGTCAGGACCGCGCCGGAGAGCAGCTCCGCGACCTGCGTCCCGATGATCGTGTTGACCGGAATGAGGGCGTTCTTGAAGGCGTGCTTCAGCACCACAACCCGCTCGGTCAGCCCCTTGGAGCGGGCCGTGCGGATGTAGTCCTGGTTCATCACGTCGAGCATGCAGGAGCGCGTGAGGCGAGCGATAAGAGCGGCGGGACGGGTGCCGAGGGTGACGACCGGGAGGATGAGATAGCGCCAGCTTCCGTCGCCGTAGCCTACCCCCGGAAGAATCTGCAGGCCGTAGGCGAAGATCAGCAGCAGCAGGAGCCCCACCCAGAAGACCGGGGCGCTCACTCCCGCCACGGCGATGAACATCGCGGAGTAGTCGAAGAGGGAGTACTGTTTGACGGCCGAGAGGATTCCTGCCGAGACGCCGATGACGGAGGCCAGGATCATCGCCCAGAAGGCCAGGCGGAGCGTGGCTCCGAAGTGCTCCATAAGGGACGCCGCGACCTTTTCGTTGTTCCGGTATGACGTTCCCAGGTCGCCCCGCAGAAGGTCTCCCAGAAAACGGATGTACTGCCTGGAAATTGGAAGGTCGAGGCCCAGGTCGCTCCGTATCCGGGCCAGCGTCTCCGGATCGCCTCTTTGCCCCATCAGAAGACGGGCAGGATCGCCCGGGACGATGGTGACAAGGATGAAGACCACCGTGACGACGCCCCAGACGACGGGAATGAAATACAGGATCTTGCGAAGAACGTACGACAGCATGACGAACAACCTCCTTTCAGCTCCTTCGGAACAGTGTTGCGGACGCGCCTCCCCGCTCTTCGGACCGAAGCGCGGAGCTACCTGTCGATCCAGGCTATCTCAAGGGGCGTCGAATAGTGGCCGAAGGCGGGGAGCCGCAGATTCCGGACGTGTTCTCCGCCGACGAGGCTTGTTGTGTAGTAGAAGAGAAACATCCACGGGGCGTCGTCCACGATGATCCGTTCCGCCTCGCGATAGAGGGCCATGCGCCTGTCGTAGTCGGTCTCGATGCGTGCTTCGGTCAGAAGCCCGTCCACCTTCTCGTTTTTGTAATATGAGTAGTTTCCCTTCGGGCCGAAGTTGTCGGAGTGGAAGAGGACGTAGAGGAAGTTGTCGGGGTCGGCGTAGTCCACGATCCACCCCATGCGGTACATTTGCGTCTCCCCCCGGTCGGCCAGGTCGAGATGGACCCCCCAGTCGAGCACGTTGACGCGGAGGTCGATGCCGAACTCCGCCAGCAGCCCCTGGAGTCCCTCCGCAACGGTCCGATGGCGCGGATTGTTGTCGATATTGAGCTCGACCGAAAAGCCTTCGGCGGCCCCGGCCTCCGCGAGCATCTTCCTCGCCAGGCCGGGGTCGAAATCGTACCCTTTAAGGTCCGGATCATATCCGGGCATTCCCGGAGGAAGGACGCCGGGGGCGGGAGCATAGCGCCCCTCCAGAAGAAAGTCGCTCATTGCCTTCCTGTCGACAGCGTAGTTCAGGGCCTTCCTGAGCGTCCGATTGTCCTTGAAGGGAGGTTTCGCGTAGTTGAAGCCGATGTAGTAGACACCCAGCAGAGGGCGTTCCTGAAAGAGATTGCCGAACCGCTCCTTCACGTCCGTGTAGAATTCGTCGGGGACGTCGGGGAGCACGTCGATGTTTCCCTTCCTGAACTCTCCGTAGGCGATGGTGTTGTCGGGAATGACGATGATTTCGACGCCGTCGAGATAGGGGAGCGGCCTGCCCCCGTCGTCGCGTCTCCAGTAGTCGGGGTTTCGCTTATAGACGACCTTCTGGTCGTGCTCCCAGTGATCGAGGAGAAACGGGCCGCTGCCGACCGGTCCGAAATTGAAGTTCACTCCCGCTTTCTCCGCATCCTCGCGGGGTACCACCGCGAAACAGGGGTAGGCCAGGATACTGACGAAGGGGGCGAAGGAGTACTCGAGCTCGAACTGGAGAGTATGGTCGTCGATTACCCGGATGCCGCTCCACTCGGAGGTCTTGCCGTCGGTGAAGTCCCGGTACCCCTTCACCATGTCGATGAAATATGCGCGGGGCGAGCCGACCTTGACGAGGCGCTCAAAGGAGTACTTCCAGTCGGCGGCCCTCACCTCCCGCCCTCCGTTCCCGGTGGGACTCCCCCGGTTCGTCGCGTGAAAACGGGCGCCCTTGCGGAGGCGGAAGGTCCACACACGCCCCTCTTCGCTCCCCTCCCAGGATTCGGCGAGGCGGGGGAGCAGTCCCTTGCCGTCGATATCGTTTTCGACGAGCGTGTCGAACATCAGATAGAGATTCCGGTTCGAGACGCTGTCGGAAGCCGTCGCCGGGTCGAGTCTGGGTGGATCGCTGATCTCGCGCCACCGGAGGACGCCGCCGGAACGGGGTTCTTCGGCGCCGGCGATACAAGCGCCCAGGACGAACAGCGCAATGACGAGGCAATACCGTAACGGTCGCAGAGTTTTTCGCATTCTTCCTTCGCCGCCTTTCCCGATGCACCGTCTTTCTCTCGATGAAACAGCACAATACAAAAAACCGGAATGAATTGCCCGCACGCCCTCCCGGACAGAGAAAGACAACCGGCAAGCGTGCTTTGCGCGAATATTTTCAGCGATTATATCACTTTGTCCCGAACGGGATGAAAAGACCGGAGGGGGAAATTCGCAGATTCATTCTCTGTTCATCGGGTACAGCAGTGCTTCGGAAGGATGTATCGCGCACGAAATGCCGCGGCCGGCGGAACGGGAGAGGACATTGAGGATTTTTTTTCCGGCGGCGTTTCTCCTCTCCCGAAATCTATTCCTTTTCCCAGATTCTCAACCCGACTCTCTCCGAGGCGTTCTTCAGATGAGTTCTTGCCGCTTTTCTCGCTGCTTCGGGATCCCCTGAACGAATCGCATCGACGACGCCCCTGTGTTCGGATCGGACCGTGTCGGTTCTGCAGGGATCCTGAAGGGTGTCGAGGCGGATTTTCTTCGCGAAGGTCTTCAATTGCCCGTACAGAAAAGAGAGAAGGCTGGACAGGGCAGGGTTTCCGCTCGCTTCGGCGATGGCCTGGTTGAATGCCAGATGCGCTTCCGAACCGTGCTCGTGTCTCAGCACGGCGCGTTCCATCGCCTCAAAAGCCGAGACGATTCGCGCCACATCTTCCTCTTCCCCTCTTTGCGCCGCCAGCGCGGCGGCCTCCGATTCCAGAATGGCCCGTACCTCGTAGACGTGGTTGACCTCGCTGCGGGAAATGCTCTCGAACACGTCCGAGACACGGAAAGTTTGCCTCGATACGCTTTCGAGGACGATGATGCCGCGTCCCTGCTGCGATGCGATGAGGCCGTCGTTCTTCAGCGTCGCGAGGGCTTCCCGTATGACCGTTCTGCTGACGCCGTATTTTTTCGCCAGCTCGGTCTCCGGAGGGAGGCGGTCTCCCGGATTGAAGGCTCCCGAGCGTATCTCCCGCTTCAGAAAGTCGCCGATCTGCTGCGATAATGTCTTGGTTTTCAATGTCGGAGTGTTTATGACTGACCATTTCCTTTCATTTATCGGACAATTTTTTCGAAAGAATCATTTCTTCCCGATCGTTATCGAAAGTTTACGCAGACAGTTTCTCAGAAACGAACCCCGTACGTCAACAGACAAAGCAGGATGAAAGTCGGACAACCGTCTTCTTTCGCTGAAATCAAACTCCCTTTTTAAAAGAGTTCACATGCTCTGGAATCTCCTTGACAAAATTAGTATGACAATATTATTATACTACTAAACGTATGAAGGTGTACGTTCGGGATGTGAAAAAATCGGGAAGAAGGTGACATTTCGTTGGATATGAAGGAAGCCTTGATGTTCAAAGGGGCGCGGACGATCTACGATGTCTGTGTTGGTTTGAAGCCGGGGGAACAGGTTGTCATTCTGACCGACATGTACAAGGAAAACATAGGGAAAGTGCTCGCCGCCGCCGCCCAGGAGCGGAGCGCGGAGGTCAGCATGATCGTCATGACTCCTCGCCAACGGGCGGGCCAGGAGCCTCCCAAACCCGCGGCCGAGGCGATGAAGCATGCCGACGTTGTGCTGCTCCCCGTCAGTTTCTCCGTGACGCACACCTACGCGGTGAAGGAGGCCGTGGCGAACGGTGCACGACTCGTCGCACTCACCGAATTCACGGACGAGATGCTCATCAGCGGCGGGCTGAACGCGGATTTCCGCGAGCTGAAGCCGGTCTGCCAGAACATCGCGGCGGCGTTCGGAGCGGGAGACAAGGTTCGTCTCACATCTCCGGCGGGGACCGACCTGACGATGGATATCCGGGGTAGAGGAGGCAACGCGCTCTACTGCATCGTCGGGCCCGGCGAGTTCTCGCCCGTGCCCAACGTGGAGGCCAACGTCTCGCCACTCGAGGGGACGGCCAACGGGCGTATCGTGGTGAACGCGAGCATTCCGTATCTCGGAATAGGTGTTATCGAAGAGCCGATCTACGTGGATGTTGAAAACGGCTTCATCACGAAGATCGAGGGCGGACGTCAGGCGGATGTTCTGCGGCGGGATCTTGAAAGTCACAACGACAGAAACAGCTTCAACATAGCGGAACTGGGCGTGGGGCTCAATCCGGAGTGCAAGCTGATCGGCATCATGCTCGAGGACGAGGGGGTTCTCGGGACCGCGCATATCGGCATCGGTACCAGCATTACGCTGGGTGGCACCGTGAAGGCTCCCTGCCACTACGATCTGTTGCTGTGGGATCCCAGGATCGAAGTGGACGGGAAGACGATTCTCGACGGGAAAAAGGTGTACGTGTAACGGCTGCCGCGAAATAAGATCGGCAGTGCACAATCTCAAGAAAGCGGGGTATGCGAAATGATGACAAAGCGTCTTGGTGGATTGGCTGTTTTTCTGTGCGTGTTGGGGATATTCCTCCTCGTTCCGTTCGGGGCGGACGCGGCATTTCCGGAGAAGCCCGTGCAGGTGGTCGTTCCCTTCTCGCCAGGCGGCGGAAACGATATCCTGATGAGGCTGGTCGCCAAGTATATCGACCCGTATCTCGGGCAGAGCCTGGTCGTGGAGAACAAACCCGGAGCCGGAGGCCAGATCGGCTGGACGGCCGCGGCCCGTGCGCGGGCGGACGGTTATACGCTCGCTTCCACCAGCTTCCCTTCGATGATTCTTCTCAAGGCCCTTCGCGAAGGAGTTCCCTTCGAGTTCTCCGACTTCCATTTTCTCTGCAGCCTGCAGTATGACCCCATCATCTGGGTGGTCAGCTCAAACAGTTCCATCAAGACCGCCCGGGACATCCTCGATTTCGCGAAGGCGAATCCGGGAAAGATGAACGTCGCAGGCGACGGTCCTCAGAGCAACGTTCAGTTCCAGCATCTTCTCGCGTGCAAAATGCTCGGCATCGAGACGAACTTCGTCTCCTTCAGCGGCTCCGGCGCAGCGAACACCGCTGTGCTCGGCGACAAGGTGGATCTCGGCGCAACAACGCTGAGTTCCGCAGTGACCCACATCGAATCGGGGAAATTCCGCCCGATCGTCGTCTTCCACGATGAGAGAGAGCATTCGATTCCCGACGTGCCGACAGCGAGCGAGGCCTTCGCTATGGAGATTCCTTCAGTGGGAACTTCTCTGCGCGGTGTCGCTACTCAGAAGGGCGTCCCGGACGAAGCGAAGGCGAAGCTCGAGGATGCCTTGAGACAAGTCGCGGAGAATCCTGAATTTCTCGCCCAGGCGAAAAATCTCGGACTCAATATCAAGTTCGTCGATTCATCCAACGTAACGACTCTTATCGAGACATCCGTGAAGCTGGTCGAAGAGAACAAGGACCTCTTCAAATAAGCGCTCTTCACGGCGGAAAGAGGCATGCACTCCCTCTTTCCGCCGCTTTCATCGCGAGATACCCGATGGCGGGGCCGCGTGGACGCCTCCTTCGGATATTCTCTCTCGGTCAGGAGGATATGAATCATGAAATACATCGACTTGAAAGAGTCATCATTTCTTCTCTTTTCCCTTCTTTTTTCTCTTCTTCTCGTGGGAGTCTCATTTTCTTATCCCGAGGATTCCTCGGAGTTTCCCAGATTCCTCTCTCTGGTACTGCTCGGTCTTTCCCTGGCGATGAGCGTCGCCTCCGTACGGTCCGGGAGGCTGAAAGAGGGGAAGGGCTCTTCTTTTCGCGCGCTTGCGGAAAGAATGAAAATTCCAGCCGCCGTTTTTCTGGGTGTCTCGCTCTATGTCGCTTCCATCGAAATTTTCGGTTTCTATTCGAGTACGCCCGTCTTTATGGCCGGCGGGATGTTCGCGGCGGGAAGCCGCCGATACGGTACTATCGCGCTGACCACCCTTCTCTTTCTCGCTCTCGTGTACGCGCTTTTCAGCTACTCGCTGGGACTGCGTCTTCCCGGCGGGATCGTGTTCGAATGAACGCATTCCGAAACGAGAGGAGCCTTTAAAAAATGGAGCACATACTCAGCACCCTCGCCGACGCGACCGCTCTTTTGCTGAACCCGATGACCCTCATTCTTATTCTTGCCGGGACCGTCTTCGGAATCGTGGTCGGTTCGCTTCCCGGCCTCACCAGCACCATGGGCGTGGCACTTCTCGTGCCGGTGACCTTCGGAATGTCGGCCGACAAGGGACTGGCGCTCCTTGGGGCCATCTACTGCTCTTCGACGTACGCAGGCGCGATCAGCGCCATCCTGCTGAACATTCCGGGTACCCCCGCGAACTGCTGCACAATCCTCGACGGATATCCCATGACGAAGAAGGGGGAGTCCGGGCGCGCGATAGCGCTCGCCACGGCGGCATCCGCGGTGGGCGGATTCCTGAGCATCTTCGCCCTCCTCTTCCTGGCTCCGCCGCTGGCTTCGCTCGCCCTGGAGTTCGGTCCGCAGGAATACTTCCTCCTGGCGCTCTTCGGTGTGAGCATCATTGCGAGCCTCTCGGAGAAAAACGTCCTGAAGGGGCTCTTCGCAGGCTTCCTGGGACTTTTTCTCAGCATTATCGGAATGCATCCACTGACCGGATTCATGCGCTTCACGTTCGGCATCCCCGAGCTGTACGGCGGAATGCCCCTGGTCCTTGCTCTGATCGGGCTCTATTCGATCCCCGAAGTCATTTCGATGCTCGGCGACAAGAGCGTCCAGGGCGCGACCAGCACCAGGATGAGCGGCGGAGCGGCGCGGCACATGCTTGAAATCTTCCGGTACAAATACCTGACGCTCAGGGCGACCGTGATCGGCGTCATCGTCGGCATCATACCGGGCGCCGGCAGCAGCATCGCCAGCTTCATCGCCTACGACGACGCCAGGAAAGGATCGAAGAGGCCGGAGGAGTACGGAAAAGGAAGTCCGGAGGGGCTCATCGTCTCCGAAACGGCGAACAACGCCGTCGTGGGCGGCTCTCTCGTGCCTGCCCTGACATTGGGCGTTCCCGGAAACGCCGTCTCCGCGGTGCTGCTGGGTGGCCTGATGATCCACGGACTGAAGCCGGGGCCCGCTCTCTTCACCGAGAACGCCGGGATAGTCTACAGCTTCATTCTCAGTCTTTTTGTCTCGAACCTCGTCTTCGTCCCCGTCGGCCTGTTCATCGCGAAGTACTGCGTCAGGCTCATCGAGACGCCTCCAGCGATCCTCGGCCCCATCGTCATCGGCCTGGCCGTCGTCGGTTCCCTCGCGATCAATCTCTCCATACCGGAAGTCTGGATCATGCTCGCCATCGGGTTGATAGGGTGGCTCATGAAGGAGTTCGAGGTGCCGAGAGAGCCTCTGGTCCTCGGGCTCGTTCTCGGAACGATGGCCGAAGGCGAGCTTGCCCGCGCGCTTGCGCTGGTTCACGGCGATATCGCGATTCTCGTGCTGAACATGTTCAAGAGCCCGATCTGTCTGGTCATGATTCTGCTGACCGCATGGTCGCTCTGGAAGGCGTTCAGGAAGAAAAAAACGCCGAAAGCCTGACGGTGAATTGTAATTCAGGATAAAGCGAGGCCGCCGCTCCCCATCTCAAGGAAACGGCGGCCTTGCCTTGCGTGCGGAAAGAAAAAGCTCTCTCTCAGCGTCAGCGGATCTTGAATTGCTCCCGATGCTGCTTGAAATAGGGTAATAAACCTCCGCTCTTGTGGATTTCTTCTGCGATGCCGGCGAGTTTCCTTGTTTTGAAGGATAATTCTTTTTCAGGAATGGATAGATACCCCTCCTCCATGTTGATTTTCACCAAGTCTCCGTCCGTAATATTCATCCAGTCCGTCTCTACAAGTAGAAGCCCCAAATTGATGCCGTTCCGAAAGAAACCTCTGCTGAAACTCTTGGCGACGACCGCGCCGATGCCGCTTTTTTTCAAAAGGAGCGGGGCATGTTCACGAGTTGAGCCTGCGCCGAAATTCCAGCCGCTGAGAATGATATCTCCCGGGGAGAAGCGGTCGAAAAAACCTGGACTCAATTCTTCAAAAAGGTGTGGAATGGCGTCGTCGATTTTGGCCTTTCCGAGATACCTGCCTGAAATGATGTAATCCGAATTGAGGTTGTCCACAGGAAAAACATGCGCTTTGCCGATGATTTCCATTGTTGTTTCACCGCCTTTCATATGGGAGAGGTGATTTTTCCGGTAACTGCCGATATGGCCGCTGTTGCCGGAGACACTATATGGATATCCGCTTTTTTGCTGCCCATTCGTCCCTGGACATTTCTGTTGGTTGTCGAGAGAACGACTTCGCCGTCCGCCATAAGGCCTCCGTGAATTCCTGCGCACGGTCCGCAGCCGGGCGGCAGAATCATGGCTCCTGCATCGAGGAAAGTCTGGACAAGGCCTTCCTGAACCATCTTGCTCAAAATCTGCCGGGATGCCGGAACAAGAATCAGGCGGACCGAATCGGCAATATGCCTTCCCCGCAGATATCCGGCGGCCTGCTCGAAGTCCTCGTATCGTCCGTTCGTACACGATCCGATGACAACCTGATGTACAGGAGCGCCTGCCATCTCGTCGACATCAACGACATCTTCGATGACCGGCGAAAGTGCGATTTTCGGTTTTAAAGCACTCAAGTCTATCGTGAGTGAATTGCTGTATACTGCGTCGCTGTCCGCTTCGATTCCAGTTCTGACCGGCATTCCTCTTTCGGCCCGCCAATCGTTCACAGCCTTGTCGCAGGGCATGACGGCGCTCTTGACTCCCACTTCCGAGGCCATATTGCACAGTACGATCCTGGAATCAATTGTCAAGGATGTCAGGCCGGCTCCGTGAAATTCAAGAGATTTATAGACTCCGCCCGCTTCGGTTAATTTGGAGATGAATTCAAGGGAAATATCTTTCGAGGTCACGCCGTCGTGCAATGCTCCGACCAGCTCGATCGAAACAGATTCGGGAACCCTGAACCAGCATACTCCGGAAGCGAGAATTACCGCCATCTCTGTCGCGCCTACCGAGAGGCCGAAAGCGTTGAGCGCGCCATAAGAGCACGTATGAGAGTCGGTCCCCGCTACAAGGTCTCCCGGGCCGACATGTCCGTTTTCGAGCAGAAGTTGGTGGCATATGCCTTCGCCCGGCCCGTAAAGTTTCAAACCATGCTGTTTCGAAAAGTTCTCGATGTTTTTGTGACGTTGCGCAGCGTCGTAAGAAGGTGCGGGAGAAAAATGATCAAGAACGACCGCCACCTTCGATGTATCGAAAATCCGCCCGTCTTCGATTTCAGCGAAGGCATCGATCGCAAAAGGCGCGTTCACATCATGCATCATGGCAAAGTCGACCTGCGCCATGCAAATCGAACCAGCGTTCACATCCATACCGCTTTTCATACTGAATAATTTTTCAGCGATTGTCTTTCCCATGACGGTTCCCCCTTACGTCGAGCGAAATGTGTTTTCGATGTTCTGATACTCCTCTGTTCCGAAAACCGAGCCGAATTCTTCGAGTCCGGCGAAGGAGTGAAGAATGTTGCGCGTATGGCCTTTATCGTGCAGGTTTTGAAGAGCGTCTCGTGCGGCCCTGAAAAAAGCGTTACGAAGGGTTGCAGGATATAGAACGCACTTCACTCCCATTTCCCTGAAATCATCCGGACCGAATTGGCTTAATTCCCTTCCGTCATTGATGTTGATGAAAAGGGGGATGCCGGTCTGGGCCCGAAGTTCGCAGATCTCCTCCCGAGAAGAAAATCCGACGACGAATACAGCGTCGACTCCGGCTTCCGCATAGGCGTTTGTTCTGAGCACGGCTTCCTTCAGGCCGTCGCTTCGCATTGCGTCCGTTCTGGCGATGATACAGAAGGGATTCTCTCCCTTTGCATGGACAGCGGCCTTAAGCCTCTGCACACTTTCCTCCAGGGGGATAATCCGTTTATCGCCGGGATAGTATGCGCATTTTTTGGGGCTTGGTTGATCTTCAATATGAATTCCGGCAACGCCTGCGCCCATAAACTCCTTTACTGTCCTCACGATGTTGAGAACGCCGCCGTATCCGTTATCGGCATCGGCTATGACCGGCAGCGGAGTTGCGGCGGCTATTCGCTTCGAACAAAGCGCCGCTTCCGTCATATTGAGAAATCCCATATCGGGCATCCCTAAAAAAGAGGCGGAAAGGCCGTTTCCTGTTACCGAAATTATTTTGAATCCGCAGAAATGAGCCAGTCGTCCCCCTATACAATCGAATACTCCCGGGACGATATATGTTTCGTTATCTTTCAAGTAATCTCTCAACATCATCGAAGCTTCCATAGGTTACCCTCCCGACAGAGTTCTTTTTAGAGCGGACATCAGGATTTTGTAAACAGCGCACGGACGGTTTTTTTGATGAACGGCCTGAAAATCGAAAGAAACACTATTGCCCACAGGACAAGGGTGATCGGTCTGAAAAAAAGAATGCTTACGTCTCCTCCCGACATCTGCAGGCTTCTGTACAAATTGGCCTCGGCCATCGGCCCCAGAATGATTCCGAGGATCATGGGAATAAAAGGATATTCGCCAAGGCGCATGAAGAGACCGAGCACGCCGAAAACCAGAAGAAGATACGTGTCGAAAAAGGCGTTTCGATACGCGAAAGCGCCTATAATGCAGAGAACAAGGATGATCGGAACAAGGATGTTGTTGGGAACGAGAACGACTTTCGCGAAGTATTTGCCCAGCAGCAATCCCAGCAGAAGCATGATGATTCCGGTGAAGGCCAGCGAGAGGAGCACCATATAGGCCATGGGAGCGAAGTTCATCATGAGTTCGGGGCCCGGACGAATTCCGTGAAGCATAAGAGCCGCGAGCATGATGGCCGTTGTTCCGCTTCCTGGAACGCCAAGGACGAGCATAGGAATAAGGGCTCCGCTGGTTACGCCGTTATTTGCCGCTTCGGATGCGATGATGCCTTCAGGGATGCCGGTTCCGAATTTTTCCGGCTCCTTGCTTGATTTTTTCGCCTCGCCGTAGCTGACAAACGTTGCGATAGTCGTTCCGGCCCCCGGAATCGCACCGATGAAAAGTCCTATGAGAGAGGATTTGATTGTTACTGCAGGCTTTTGGAGAGCGATCTTCATTCCCTTGAGGATTTCCCCGAAATTTCCTATTTTGCTGGTGTCTTCCGTGTCGGCTATGCGCTCTTTCCCTGCCAGGTAAAAGAGTTCGGTGACTGCAAAAAGTCCGATAACAGCCGGAACGAAAGGTACCGTGTCATAGAGCTCGAGGAAACCGAAAGTCAACCGGGGAATTCCGCTGGACGGGTCCGCGACCATGGCTGCAATCAGAAGCCCCAGCATGCCCGAAAGCAACCCTTTCTTTATGTCCGCGCCGATGACCGAAGCGATGATGGACAGGCCGAGAATTGCGATGACGAACATTTCGGGAGGCCCGAATTTGAAGGCGAATCTGGCGATAGGGTTGATGGCCAGCAACACGATGACGGAGGAGAGCATTGCCCCGATGCAGGAGGCCATAAGAGAAATTCCGAGCGCACGGTCCGGAAAACCCGCCCGGGCCATGGGAAATCCGTCCAGCGTTGTCGCTCCGGCGCCAGGTGTTCCCGGAGTATTGACCAGTATTGCCGGAATGGAGCCCCCGTACTGGGCTCCGTTATAGACCGAGGCAAAGAAAACCAGGGCGCCCGCCGGGCTCATCAAAAGCGTTACCGGTATCATCACTGCGCAGGCGTTCGTCGAACTGAATCCGGGGAGGGCTCCCGCGATAATTCCGATGACCATTCCGCAGAACATCAGGAACAGCATTTCTGGTGAGAAAAGGCTTATAAAAGCCGAAGTGATATTTTCTATCATGCTTTTTTCTCCTTCGGAAGTATTGAATTCCTCATGCTAAAACAAGATTCCTTCCGGAAGCGGAACGCGAAGAAAAATACGGAAAACAATATACGAGAGAGCGACGTACCCGATAGGTACTGCAAAAAGAAACAAAGAGCTTCGGACTTTGAAGAAAACCATCAGGATTACCAAAAGAAGAAGTGTCGATGCATAATACCCGAGACGGGGAATTAAGATCAGGTAGCAAAGGGCCGACAAAATCAAGGCAAGGACGTTCGGTATTCTCAAATCCTTTTCGTTTTTGCAGTCGCTGGATTCGGCGTTCCTGAAAACATTCCGGAGAATCAGGATCAAAAGAATCTGGATGACGCCAATGACAACGTACGGATATCCGGTAACGCTAAAATCATGTTTTTTTGTCGAAAAAAAATACACGGCTGAAAAAATGGCGACAAAAACCGGCACCGGCAGTTCGCGTAATAGAAAACGTTTCGTATTGAAATTCAATTTCCCAAAACTCCCTTCTTTTTAAATTTTTATACCGGGCAGTTCACTATGAGATCCAGCGAACCGCCCGGAAATTGTGAAAGTTTTTGGGAGATGCGGCGCGACGGTATTACTTTTCCCAGAGGTGCTTAAAAACTCCCAGTACTTCAAGGTTGTTCCGAACCATTGCATCCAACGCCTCGGGAGAGAGATAGTCGATGTTTTGAAAAATTCCCAGTTTGTTCATGTTGGAAACATATTGCTCGGAATGCACCGCTTTTTTGAAGGCATCCACCAGGAAGTCGTATCGATCCGGGTATTGCTTCTTTAATGCCTGCGTTGTAAAGAAAAGTGTCCTGGTTCCGAGAGGGGGGACCTTTGTCTTCAGCGCTTCCGAAACTGTCGGAGCGTTTCCGGTCAGTTCCTGGAATTTGTTTTCGTCGGCCTGGACGGCAAGAACTTTGGATTCACTCGCAATGTGAAGGCTGCTGAAGACGTTCGTATGTACGGCATCGATCTGTTTTCCGACGAGAGCAACTCTTGAAGGGCCGCCGCCTCCGAAGTCGACGATCCGGAATTTGACGCCTGTCGCCTCTTCGAGCGTTTTCACACCGACAAAATTATCGCTGAAAAGACTGGAGACGCCGAAGACGATACTTTCGGCGGGCCGGGAGCGTGCGTCCTGGACAAGGTCTTCAAGCGTGTTCCACGGGGCGTCTTTGTGCACCCGTATGCAAGCGGGATCTGACGTAAGACCTCCGATCCACGCAAAATCATCGATGGAAAAGTCCGGTTTTCTGAGAAGCAGAATAAATTCGAGGTGAGGGCTTGCCATGCCGCCGATGACATATCCGTCCTGCTTCTCCTTTACCGCGAGAGTGGTTCCCAGCTGTCCTCCGGCGCCTCCGCGGTTATCCACCATGATTGGAACGCCGAGTTGCTCGGCAAATGCCATTTGAATCTGGCGGGTTGCGGTATCCAAAGTTCCTCCTGCGGCATAGGGTACGACAAGCCTGATTTCACGGTCCGGGTAGGCGGCGGCCCTGGATTCGACGGCGCTGAAAGGACTGCATGCCGCTGCTAAAAGAGCGAGCGCGATTCCGATTTTTTTCCTCATTTTTTCCCCTCCTTCATGAAGTAGCAATAAAACATTTCAAACAAGGAACATGCTCTTTGAATTGTGCCCAGCGAGAATTTATTCTGGTTTTTTTGAACAGCTCCTTTCTCTTGAGGATTCCGATGGGGATTTTTTGTTCTGCAGGAGAATGGAAAGGTTTTTGATACTGTCTTTGCCGGCCATGCTCAGAAATGCCTGGTACCCTTTTTGTATGTGGTTATCCAAAACTTTCACGGCTTTTTTGCTGTTCCCGGCAAGCAGCAATTCAATGATCTGCACGTGGTCCTGTTGCGCCTGGGCGGAACGCCCTTCGTGCAGTATGGAGATATTTCTGAAGTTTTGGATGTACTGCACAAGGGGAATGAGTACCCTTTGAAGCCAGGTGTTTCTTGTGAGTTTCACCAATTCAATATGGAAGTCCCATGAGTCTTGGCTTGCAAGGTCTTCTATGCTGTTTTCCTCGACTTTTCGTTTGAACTGCAAGAGTTCTTTCTCCGGTGTCTTGGCGGCTATATGTTTGACCACAAAACCCTCAAGAAGCATCCGCAATTCATAAAGCTCCAGAATGTCCTGAAAATCAAGTCCGAGGACCACCGCTCCGCGATTCGGAAAATGCTCCACAAGAGATTCGCTTTCAAGGCGCCGAATGGCTTCCCGGACAGGTGTGCGGCTTATCTGAAGGAGAGTTGCGATATCCCGCTCGATTATGCGGGAGCCGGGGCCGAGGAAATTGCTGAAGATGGCCTGCCGCAGGAATTGATAGGCATACTCCAGGGGAGGGTGGTTTTTATTGCGTATTGCTCTGCTCAATAGCTCTAAAGATTCATTCAATTCAACCATCTTCTCTCTTTGGCGGTTGAAACTTGGTATGCAATTTGGTATG
The DNA here is from genome assembly GCA_964426245.1 of uncultured Synergistaceae bacterium. Taxonomy (GTDB): domain Bacteria; phylum Synergistota; class Synergistia; order Synergistales; family Aminobacteriaceae; genus JAAYLU01. Next base: position 4,787 of record CAYRPJ010000053.1, on the reverse strand, counting down.
CCATTTAGACTCTTTCCTGGATTCTATCGCAAATCATAAATATGTCAAGTTTTATTGAATGCCCCAAATCCGCAGGTACCTAAACCGGAGGAAGTGTCAGCAGGGAACCAGCGAACGCAGTAAGCCGAGTTGATTGCTTTGGCAGTTGTCGAGGACGACAATCTGCACCGACGGACCAAGCGAGCACCGATGACGCTTTTTCTGCCCGCGGATTTGGGCATCATCTGGTTTAGTGCATGCCCCAAATCGTTGTCGAAAACTCTCCGTCTTCCGGCGGGGAGGTGTGCGGAGTATGTTGGAAGAGAGGATAACGAACATCGTTCTCCTGAAACAGTGAATGTTGGACTTGGTGCGTTTTTATACCTCAGGGAGGGTGTTGGAGGGCATTGTTTTTTCAAAAAAGCGGCCAAGTTCCGCAGTGGTGTCGCTGCGGAACTTGGCCGCATGCACTAGAAACTCCCGGAGCTACTCCCCCTCCTGCCTGCGCAGGGGGGCGTATGTTCCGCCGGTGAGCTTCTTCAGGTCGTCCGGTCTCAGCTCGATGTCCAGTCCTCTTCGCCCCCCGCTGACGAAGATCGTCGGGAAGCTCTCCGCCGAAGAGTCGATGAAGGTTCTGAGGCGCTTCTTCTGGCCGAGGGGGCTCACGCCTCCCAGTACGTATCCGGTCGAGCGTTCCGCGTCGGCCTTCGGAGCCATGGCCGCCTTCTTGGACCCCGCGGCCTTCGCGATGAGCTTCATGCTCAGCATCGAGTCCACCGGGATGATCCCGACCGCAAGCTCGTTGCCGTCGAGCGCAGCCACCAGCGTCTTGAAGACGCGCTCGGGCGGAACGCCGAGTTTCTCAGCGGCCTCCATGCCGTAGGACTCGCTCGACGGATCATGCTCGTATTCATGGAGCGTGTACGGCATTCCTGCCTTCTTCACCGCGTTTATTGCGGGTGTCATGCCTGATCAGCCTGTTTTTCCGCGTGCGGCGTTATCCGGCCGAGAGCGTGACGCCCTTCAGCGACAATCCGTATTTTCTGAAAACAGTCGGATCTCCCTTGATCTTGCCGAGGGCGACGCAGGGGGACGCCGCTCGCGGCTCGTCCTTGACGCTGGCGGGGGTCGGTCCGAAGAAGATGCAGAATGCGTTCCCCGAGGGCCACAGGGCCACCTCTCCAATTTCGAAAACATCGCGGAGCGGATCGCCGGAGTACTCGATCTTTGCCTTCAGTGTGCCGTAAAACTCGTCCCCCCAGCGGGACATGGAAATTTTCTGCGGCAGGTTTTCGATCAGCGAACGAACCGCGTTGTTCTCGCCCAGTTCGATCTCGAAGGTCCGGTCCCCCGTGTCGAGAAGCAGTATCGTTGTTTTCGCTCCGGTTGTGCTCATTGTGACATCATCTCCTTTTCCCGAAATATCGTGTCGATTTCTGCATTCGCGCGCTCCGTTCCGGCATGCGTGCAAGAACGTCTCACAACCACTTCCGTTTCTTGAAGATCGCGAGCATACCAAGGGCGAGCGCCGCCATGAACGCCAGGATTCCGTAGTACCCCCATGACCATTTCAGTTCCGGCATGTGGTCGAAGTTCATTCCGTAGATGCCCGCGATGAACGTAAGAGGGATGAAGATAGTCCCTATGATGGTGAGCACCTTCATGACCTCGTTCATCCTGTTGCTGATGCTGGAGAGGAAGGTGTCGTGCATTCCGCCTACGATGTCGCGCGAAGTTTCCACCATGTCGATGATCTCGATCGTGTGGTCGTAGAGGTCGCGCAGGAACGGCCTGGTGCTGTCGCCGAACAGCCGCGATCCGTTTTTCTCGATGGCCGCGATCTGCTCCCGAAGCGGCCAGATGATCTTCCGCAGGAAGAGCACCTCGCGCTTCAGCCGGTGAAGCTCCTTCATGAGTCCCGCATCGGGCTCGGCCAGAATCTGTTCGTCGATCTCCTCGATGTGGTCGCCGAGTTTTTCAAGCACGACGAAGTACTCGTCAACCACGCCGTCCATGATGGCGTACGCGAGGTAATCGGCGCCGGCGCCCCTGAGGCGGCCCTTCCCCGAACGGATCCGTGCCCGAAGCGGGTCGAGGACGTCCCCCTCGTGCTCCTGGAATGAAATGACGTAGTTTTCGCCCAGCACGACGCTGACGTTCTCGTTCTCGATCGCGTTCGTTTTTGCATCGTACGTCAGCATCTTGAGGGCGAAGAAGATGTAATGTTCGAACTCCTCTGCCTTCGGACGCTGGTTTGCGACGGCGATATCTTCGCTGGTGAGCGGGTGAAGGCTGAAGAGGCCGGCCACGGTCTGGATCAGTCGCGTGTCGGAAATGCCGTTTATGTTGATCCATGTGATGCCGGGGCTGTTTTTCAGGCGGACACAATCGTCAAGCCCTGCATTGGGAATTTCCTCGAGATGCTGCAGGGAGTAGTTCATAATTTCAATACGCACCGGTTCGGGTTTTTGTTCTTCCGCCGGGGCGGAGGCATGCATCGGAGGACCTTGTTTCTCTGTTTGCCCGCGTGCCTCGCGTTCCCTGTTTTTTCTTCTTTTCTTCATTGCCGCACCTCGATATTCAAGTCTTTTTTTAGGTACGCAAAACTATGCTTCCGGCTTCCCATATCCGGCCGCGCGTCCTCCTCGAACGGCTCAGGATTCAGTCTTTTCGCCGCTCCAGAAATTCCCCGAGCACGGCGGCGTGATTGTGGATCTCGTCTTTCGCTGCATAGAGCAGCGTGACGTTTCCGTCGCGAAGATGCTCCAGGATCGTTCCGACTTCATTGTTCTCCTCCAGCTCCTCGAAGTAGTGCGTTTTGAACTCTTCCCACTTCGAGATGTCGTGGCAGAAAAACTTTCGTAGGTCCGGGCTCGGAGCGACCTCTTTCAGCCACAAATCAAGAGCGGCGGCTTCCTTGGAAATGCCGCGCGGCCATAGCCGGTCCACCAGGATACGGAATCCGTCATCGGCTCCCGGGGCCTCGTATATCCGTTTCAGCAGCAGCGTCATTCTCTTCCCTCCTTGCGGCCGGCCAAGCGACTCCGCAAATGCTGACAGCGGAGCGGAGACGTCTTCCCCGGCAATACCGCGAAGCGGAGTGCTAAATTTCCAGTCGGTCTCATGATCCGATTATATCACCGTATCGTCGGGCTGTTCTTTCTATCGCTGTGACTCGGAATAAGGCCGGCGTTCGAGTGTTTTTCTTCCCTCTAGTTTCGCCGGAAAGAGCATTTCAATAAATTTGCGTCTTGAGACTCATTGCAAAAAGGTGCCTTTGGTTCATGGATGTGGATCCGCGGCCGGGGCAGGAGCGTCCAGTTCGATGCGTTCGGCAACGTGGCGCGAATGGTCGGAACGCATATCGACATCACCGAACTGAAGCGGCAGCAGCAGGAGATAGAATACCTCAGTTTTCACGATCACCTGACGGGGCTCTACAACCGCCGTTTTTTCGACGAGGAACTCGCTCGCCTCGATACGCCGAGAAACCTTCCGCTGACGCTTCTTCTGATGGACGTCAACGGGCTGAAGATGACGAACGACGTGTTCGGCCACCAGGCGGGAGACAAGCTGCTGCGGATTGTGGCCGATGTGTTGCGGCGTACCTGCCGGCAGGACGAGATTATCGCCCGCCTTGGAGGCGACGAGTTCGTCGTTCTGCTTCCCCGTACCGGCGAAAGAGCCGCTATCGGCCTGTGCAGGCGGATAGCGGACGCGTTCACCGGTGAGAAGGTGGAGACCGGCCCCGTCTCGGTCGCTTTCGGATCGGCAACGAAGACCGATATGGCGGAGCCCGTCGGTGGAGTCTTCATAGCCGCCGAGAACAGGATGTATCAGCAAAAAATCTGCGAGATGAACACTGTCCGCAACGAATCCGTCGCATTCATCCTGAAGACTCTGTACGAAAAGAATCCTCAAGAAGAGAGGCATTCGATACGGGTCGGCGATCTTTCCCGGCGCATCGGCGCTGCAGTCGGGATGGCGCCGGAAGCGATCGACGAGCTTGCGACGGCCGCGAAACTCCATGACATCGGCAAGATCGGTATCGGCGGCGACCTTCTCGACAAGAGGGAACCTCTGAATCAAAGCGAATGGCTGATCATCAGGAGGCACCCCGAGATCGGATATTTCATCCTGAATTCCGCCAGGGACTATTCCGCCGTCGCAATGGTGGTACTGGCCCATCAGGAACGCTTCGACGGAAAGGGATATCCGAAGGGACTCAGCGGCCGCAACATCCCGCTGAATGCGCGAATCATCGCGGTTGCCGAGGCATACGACGCGATGACCTCGGATCGCCCTTACCGCGACGCCTTGAGTTCCGCCGAGGCGATGCGCGAAATCGCAGCGGGCGCAGGGACGCAGTTCGACCCCGAAATCGTCCGGGTATTCCTTGAACTCTTGAAGACCGGATCAGAAAATCCTGTCCGCTGAATGTTGACTTCGAGCAGGTCTTTTCATCCCTCCCGGTATTTCCGCCTGTGAATCCTGATTTACCGGGAGCGCTTGACGTCTCCGCTTATCGTGGTATCATGCCGTTATGATTTTAGTAAACAAGTTATTTAGTAAATGTCTTGAATGAAAACAACGGAGGTGCGATGGCATGAAAATCCCGACGACATTGAAGCACAAACCTGTGGTCGCGGTGGAGAACTACGAGAACGTGGACGGGAGGCAGGCGTACAATTCGGAGGCCAAGGGGCTCTCGCTCGGCCTAGCCCAGTGGAACGACCGCGGCAGGGTGGACGTTTCGGCGAAGGTCTGGCGGCATACGGGCGGGAAGTGGTCGCGCCAGTCCGAGGAGC
>CAYRPJ010000052.1:0-24292 GCA_964426245.1 uncultured Synergistaceae bacterium | reverse complement strand
CATTGTTCTCCTGGGAAAGAATCTCGGATCTCATACAATCGCAACCCCTTTCAGTACAAAGCGTACTGTTGTAATTTCTTTATTATGTATCTCATTCCTGAAGGAAGAGAAAATATGCGGAAGGTATTGTACACGGAACAACGAAAGAATGCAAAGGAGATGTTCCTGTTTTTGTCGAATTCAATATGCTTCTGTCGAAAACAAAAACAAGAAAAAGGCAGCGGAAAACCGCTGCCTTGGAAACACCGATATGATGAATTTTGTTAGATCTTCACAACGTCGGCAGCCTGATCTCCCTTGGAGCCCTGAGTGATACGGAAGGAAATCCGCTGACCCTCATCGAGAGTCTTGAACCCGTCTCCCTGGATAGCGCTATAATGGACGAAAACGTCCTTGCCATCATCGCAGGTTACGAATCCATAACCCTTCGTCGCGTTGAACCATTTCACTGTGCCTTGAGTTGTCAAATTTGTTCCTCCTAAGCTTGGTTGCTTTTTGCTGACGGCGCCTGTCAACGGGGATATCATAATAAGAAAAGAAGCGCGTGTCAAGTCTTACTTTCGAGAATCTCTGTTTTTTCCGGGAAGTTCACCATCTTTTCGGCAATCCAACAGAGAAAGCAGGAATTTCCTGACTAGATTGCCCGTCACCGACTTCCGGAACGGCCCTGATTTTCTCGGAGAAATCTCGTTCGTGGCCACGGCTGCCGCCTTTCCGGGGAGCAACGGTTCAAGCCGCTTGCCCCGAAGGAAATCCTCGGTCTCCGGAAGACGGACAGGGAAAGCGGACATGCTCCCAGCCGCTATCCGTATCTCCTCGATTCGCCCGTCATCCAAGGAAGCGGCGCAGGCAACGCTGATCCGCGCAAGAGTGAGCGCCGCACGGGACCCTCTCTTGTAAAAGGCTTGCGCAAGATTGTTTTTCGGAAGCGGAAGCAGAACTCCCGAGATAATTTCGTCGTCCTGCAAGACCGTTTTGCGGTACCCGGTAAAAAATTGCTCCATGGGGACCAGGCGCTCACCGTCAGTGCTCCGTAACACGACGGAGGCATCGAGCACGAGAAGAGGAACCGGAAGGTCGGCGGCGCCCGATGCGGAGGCAAGGTTGCCTCCGAGCGTCGCCCGGTTCTGGACCGCCCAGGCGCCGCTCAGCTCGGCAGAGCGGGAAAGCGACGGAAAGAGGGCAGCGACGTCGGCGTCGTGAACAAGCCGGGTGTCCGAAGCCGTCGCTCCGATGAAGAGAGATTCCCCGCGGCGTTCGATCACCGCAAGTTCCGGAACTCTCGAGAGATCCAGGATGCGGTGATATTCTTTCTTTCCGTTCTTCAGATCCGGGAAAAAATCGGTTCCTCCCGCCAGAAAGCAGATTTCTCCACCGAACCGGTTTCGTATGCGAAGTGCGTCCTCCAGCGAAGACGGCTGAAAAAATAATTCCTCTTCGTCCTTCGAGAAAAGTGGCGGGACATACTCTGCCATTTCCGGGTACTCCATCTTCAGATGTTCTCCATATCCCGACTCCGCCGCCATTTCCACCGCACGGAAAATCTTCTCATAGCCGGTGCACCTGCAGAGATTGCCTGCGAGGGCTTTCCGTATCAGACTTCTTTCCGGATGAGGATCAGCCTCGAGAAGAGAGCGCGAAGCCATGATCATTCCGGGAATGCAGAATCCGCACTGAACCGCACCCTCGTCCGCAAAGTATTGCTGCAACGAATCCGGGGTTTCCGTCGATCCGAGACCTTCGATGGTGAGCACGTTCCGTCCATGCACCTGGAGCGCCGGTACCATGCAGGAGTTGACCAGTTCTCCGTCTATTATGACGGCGCAGGCTCCGCACTCCCCCTCTCCGCACCCCTCTTTGGCGCCGCGGAGCTTCAGATCCTCCCTGAGGATGTCGAGAAGGCGCTTCAAAGGCTCCGTTTCAAGGGAACGTGTCGTGCCGTTGACAGTAAACGAGAGTTTCATTCTCCATCCGTCCTTTCGATTTCCGAGAGAAGAGAGTGAAGATACTCCCCGGTCACAGGAATTTTTTCCGGAAAAACACCGGTTGCATGCTCGACGGCGGCGACCAGCGCCGGCGCTCCGGAGTCCATCGGGAGCTCTCCAAGCCCCTTGGCCCCGTACGGACCTCCCTCGTAGGGGGTTTCCGCCAGCTCCACGAAAAAATCGGGAGTGTCGGAGCTGGTGGGGATAAGATACTGGTTGAGATGCGCGCAGCCATATGCTCCGTTCACGAGGTCGACATCCTCGAGGTAGGCGTATCCGAGGGCCTGCAGCGTTCCGCCTTCTATCTGCCCGGCAGCGAGCACGGGAGAGATCGCCCTGCCGACCTCGGCGACGACGTACGCCTTCTGGGGGGCAATTTCGTACGTGTCCATATCGACCTCGACCTCGACAACGTCGGCAACCCACGCGTACGCCTTGTACGCATCCCCCCGATAGGTCGCTTCATCCCATGAGAATCCTTGCGGCGGGGTATACTGCACGGTCGCATGCAGGGCTTCCGGAACATCGGAGAGCTTCGCCGCCAGATCGAAGAAAGACTCCGAACGTCCTTCCCCGGTCGAGAAAACACCTTTCGAAAAGGAGAGGCTCGCAGCGGAGTAGCCGCTGAGTTTCGCGGCTGCGGAGAGCATGTTGCCGATAAGCGTATGGCATGCATCCTGGACGGTCTTTCCGACATACATTGTCGTCCTCGAGGCGACCGTCGGCCCGCTGTTCGGTACGACGTCCGTATCCGGCAGGGGGTGGCGTACGGCGGAAAGAGGAAGCCCGAGCGTCTCGGCGGCGATCATGGGAAGAACTGTCGACGCCCCCTGACCCATTTCAACGCTGCTGACCAGGATTTCTACCGTCTCTCCCGATATCCTCACCGAGACGACGCCCTTGATGTACTCCTCGCCGCTTCCGGTGAAGCCTCCGCCATGAAGCCCGAGCGAGAGGCCTATCCCCTTCCGGACGGAAGAATTCTTTCTGTTCTCCTCCTCGAACCGGGTCCTCTTGCTCTCGTAGTCCGACAGCTCAAGGACCCTGTCGAGGACCAGTTCCGCCGAAACTCCCGTGGAGAGGACCTGACCGTATGGAAAGGAGTCTCCGTTCTTCAGCATGTTCTTTCTCCGAACGGTAACCGGATCCAGCTTCAGCTCCCTTGCGATCCGGTCCATGTGGCGTTCGAGCGCGAATGCGCTTTGGGGAACGCCGAATCCGCGGAATGCGCCGTTCGGAGGAGTGTTCGTGGCGACCGCCCGGGCACGGATCCCGACGTTCGGTATCGAGTAGCACCCCGTCGCATGGAGGATGGAGCGGGAAAGGACCACCTTGCTCATGGTGGTGAAAGCGCCGCCGTCGAGGAGAATGTCGATATCCATGGCAACGATTGTTCCGTCCTCCCTGACCCCGGTTCTGTGCCGGATAACGGAAGGATGTCTCTTCGTAGAGCAGAGCAAGTCTTCCTTCCGGTCATAGACCATTTTCACGGGATGTCTGCCCTTGTGCGCCAAAAGCGCCGCGTGGAGCGCGAGGATCGACGGGTAGTCCTCCTTGCCGCCGAACGCGCCTCCTGTCACGGTTTGTTTTACCACGACCTTTTCAGGAGCGGCTCCGAGGCCTTTCACAAGCGCGGAATGAACGTAGTAGGGGCACTGCATGGAACCAAGCACTTCCATGACGCCGTCGTCGCGCGGAATTGCGACGACGCCCTGGGTTTCGAGATAGACATGCTCCTGGTGCTTCGTATGGTACGTTCCTTCAACGAGCTTTTCCGCCTCGCGGAGAGCCTTTTCGGGATCCCCGCTGCGGACGGAATATTCGTCGATGACGTTGTTCGTCCCCCAGATGATCTCTTCCGCCGAGAGGGACTCCTCGACCGTGAGAAGAGCTTTCGTCTCTTCGTAAATGACCGTCACGCCGCGCAGCGCTTCATCCAGCGTCTTCCGGTCGGGAGCGGCCACCAGTGCCAGCGCCTGCGTCTGAAAGGAGACTTCGGCCTCTGCAAGCGCGGGATAGTCGTCGCGAATCATCGACACGGTGTTTTTTCCGGGGATATCCTCCGCCGTGACGAACGTTACCCGGCTCCAGTCAAACGAAGGGTCTCTGACGATCTCCCTGATCTTCCCCCGGGGGATGGTCGAGCGTACGGTTCCGCCCAGCCAGGCGCCTTCGAAAGGAATATCTTCAAGAAAGAGCGCCTGGCCGCAGGCCTTTTCAAGCCCCTCGATCCTTGGCGGTGAAGTTCCGACAACGGAAAAGGACGACTCCGCGTTCATTTCCCTGTCCCTCTCTGCGCGTTCCGGGCCGCGACGTTCTTCTGGTACATGCCCCGGATCTCCTCGACCGAGGAATAGTTCCTTGAAGCAAGCCACTCCTCCATCTCGGCGGCGACCTTTCCGTACACGCCTGATCCGTGCTGGATCGCCGCTGAGCAGATCTGGACAAGCGAGGCTCCAGCCATGAGGAACTTGAGAGCGTCCGTTCCGGTGGAAACGCCCCCGACCCCGATAACGGGCTTGCTCTGAACCGATGCGATCTGGTAGACGATGCGCAGGGCGATCGGCAGAATCGGTGATCCGGAAAGCCACCCCTGACCGTAGGACGAACCAAGGGCGGGCTTGCAGCTCTCCACGTCGAAGTCCAGCGCCGGACCGTACGAGTTGATCGCCACGAATCCGTCGACGAACTCGGAGGCCCTGACAGCAAGTTCTTCTATGTCTGGAGTATTCGGTGATATTTTCATCCATACCGGGACCGAAACCGCGCTTCGCAGCGATTTCGCCACCTCGAGCAGAGGATCGAGCGACTTCCCCGTGTAATGCGTGGAAAACTCGATGATATCGGGCCGGACCTCCTTTTCGAGCATTGCCCCAAGCGTCCGGACGTCCTCCGGCGAGTAGCCTATCGAAAGAACGAGAGGAACTCCGGATTCTTTAACCTCCCGGTATGCGTCAATATACTCTTCAACCGGGATCTCGGCCCACGTTTCGCAGTTGAGGAGCCCTCCGTAAGGCCCTTTGCGAATCGTGGGACGGGGATCTTTGGCCGGAACCACGGAAACCGTCTTCGTCACTATTCCGCCGGCCCCTCCCTCGACAGCTTCCCGGAGCTTCGAGGCGGTTCCCACGTTGGGACCGGCAGCCGTCAGCACCGGATTGGAGAAAACCACGCCATTCACCGTCGATTCCATCCGCACCATGATATACTCCTCCTTCGATTCAATCGCACCGGAAACGCTGTGCCAGAGAGTGGGCGGCTCTTCTCGCCTCGAAACGCAGCGTCTCGATATCGTGTTCGGGGAAACGGCCTTCATGCCAGAGGATCCGGCCATTCACCGCGGTGAGAAAAGTTTTCCCCCCCTTCGCGCCGAAAAGAAGATGGCCCGTCAGGTTCTTCTCTTCAACAGGGGAGAGCGGAACGTAGTCGAGTACGGCGATATCGGCAGGCGCTCCAGGATGGAATCCGAGCTCCACCGGCAGATACGATTTCACTCTTTCATAAGGGAGAGTGAGCAGCATCCGCTCCATCCGCCCGAACGGCTCTGCGCCGCCCGAGCCGAGGAGGAAATACGACCTGAGAGCGGAGATCATGTCCCCCGACATGCCGTCGGTACCGAGAAGGTGATCCGGGAGATCGTCCCGCCGGGCATTTCCGACGCGGTTGTTGGCGTTCGATTCCGGATTGATGACGATCGCAGGCCGGATTTCGTCCAGGATCCGATACTCGTCCTCGTCGAGATGAACGCAGTGCACGAGGATACTCTTCCCGTCGAGGAGGCCGAACGAGTTCAGCCGGTCGACGGGCCCCCGATATCCTTCTTTTCTGCAGAATGCAAAATCCTCGGGCGCCTCGCCGCAATGTACGTGAACCGGCATGTCGGCGGGCCTGGTCTCCCCGATATACTCCAGCGTCTCCTCAGAAAGGGTGAGATTCGCATGAAGGCCGAACACTCCTCCCAGGAAAGCGTTCTTCCGATGTTTCTCCCTGAAGGAGATATTCTCTTCCACGTGCCGTTTCATCGCTTCGTTCCCTGCGCGGTCGGACGTCTCGAAACAGAGAACGCCTCTTGCTCCCGCGCGCTGAAAGGCTTCGGCCGCGATATCCAGGCTCCCGGTGTCGAGGCTCATTGAGGCGTGATGATCGAAGATCGTGGTCACACCGTAAGAGAGAGAGTCGAGCGCTCCCATGAGGACGGAAAAATAGAGGATCTCTTCGTTGAACGACCTGTCCAGCCGCCACCAGAGATTCTCCAGGATGTCGGGAAATGTGTCGGTCCTTCCCGCGGGCGAGAATCCGGGGGCGAAGAATGAATAGAGGTGATGGTGGAAATTCACCAGCCCCGGAAGGATGATCCGTCCCCTCACGTCGTAGAAAGGAACTCCTTCTTTCCGGATCGTATCGCACAGGCCGATCTCCTGTATTCGTCCCTCATCGACGAACAGAGCCCCGTTCTCAAGAAACAGACCTCTTCCGTCCGCGATGATGCCGTTGCCGACGATGAATGAACCGCCGTTCATGCACCGCCCTCTCTTTCCCCGCGTTCGCGAAGTGCCCGCAGCACCTTTTCCGGAGTCATCGGAAGCTCGTTCATCCTTATGCCGACCGCATCGTGGATCGCGTTCGCAATGGCCGGGGCGGGTCCGTTGATCCCGATTTCGGAGATCGACTTCGCCCCGTACGGTCCGGTCGGTTCGTCCGAATCAACGACGATCGTCTTCATCACGGGGAGGTCGAGCGTTCCGAAGATTTTATAGTCCCAGAAGGAAGCGTTCGTCATCTTCCCTTTTGAATTGAAAAGATACTGTTCCGTCAGCGCGTAGCTGATCCCGTTCAGCGTGGCCCCTTCGATCTGCCCCTCGACAAGCGTCGGATTGAGCGGACGTCCGCAGTCTCCGGCGGAGACGAACTTGACGACCCGGACCCGGCCGGTCTCCGTGTCGACCTCGACTTCCGCGAACTGGGCCATGAACGGCGCCGGCGACTCGGATCCGGTAAAGGAAGCGGAAGCCTGAATCTGGAACTGGTCATGGCTGTACATGGAAAAACACGCGATCCTGTCGAAAGGAAGCTCCTCTCCCGTTTTCGAATTGACCGCAATTCCGTTCTCCTTCAGCGCCAGGTCGTCCGGAGCGGACCCGGACATCGCGGCGGCCACGGACAGGATCTGCGAACGGATATCCTGCGCGCACCGCAGAACGGCCTGCCCGGAAACGTACGTTGTCGACGAGGCGTAGGCCCCTGTATCGAAAGGCGTCAGGTCCGTATCGGACGAAAGAATGAAGATCATGTGGAGCGGAACCTTCAGCGTCTCGGCCGCGATCTGGCTCAGGATGGTATCGGAGCCTGTCCCGATATCCGTCGCGCCTACGTACAGGTTGAAGGAACCGTCGTCGTTCATTTTCATCGAGGCGCTCCCCATGTCCACCTTCGGGATACCCGATCCTTGCATGGAAATCGCAGCGCCGACGCCCTTCACGACGGAACCCCTGGAGATCTTCTTTCCCCTCAGGCGCTTCCATCCGATCTCCTCGGCTCCTCTGTCGATGCATTCGTCCAGCTTGCACGACTTGATGGTCTGGTCGACGCCCTCGGTTCCCTCTCCGATGGCCTTGAAAACCTCGGAAGTCTCTCCCTCCCGGATATGCCATCTCTTGACGAACTCCAGGAAATCCACGCCGAGCCTGCGGGCGATGCCGTCCATATGCTGATTGAACGCAAAATATCCCTGGGTCGCACCGTACCCACGGTACGCGCCGCCGACCGGCAGGTTTGTATAGACAGCCCTTCCCGTGAAGGCCATATTCTCGATTTTATTGAACATGGGCAGAACCTTCGAGCCGGCGTTGGAAAGCACGGTCAGGGCGTGTGCGCCGTATGCGCCGGTGTTCATCACATCGTCCATCTCGAGTGCGGTGACGGTTCCGTCGTTCTTTACCCCGGTCCTGATGCGCACCCGCATCGGATGACGGGTGCGCGCCGTCGTGAAGACCTCTGATCGTTCGAGTTCCGCCTTGACGTTCCGCTTGAATTTCCACGCGGCCAGCGCGACGTACGGCTCGAGAATAATCTCCTGCTTGCTTCCGAAGCCGCCGCCGATCCTCGGCTTCACCACGCGGATCATGCGGGCGGGAATGCCGGTGATCTTGCTGACAGTGCGCCGGGCGTGAAAGGGAACCTGCGTCGACGAGACGATCACAAGCCTCCCCTTCTCATCGAAAAAGGCGGATGCTGCATGCGGTTCCATCGCACAGTGCGCGGCGTAGTGGGTTCGGTACGTTTCATCGACGATGAAATCCGCCTCCGCGAACCCCTTCTCCGGATCTCCGAACGAAAAGAGAACCTCGCCTGCGACGTTCTCCTCCGGGCGGTACGGAACGGGAAGAGGCGCAAACGCCCCTTCGCCGTGAAGGCATGGAGCGTCTTTTTCCCGCGATCTCTCCGGATCGAAGAGGGTCGGGAGCTCCGAATACTCTATCTTGATCGCCTTCGCGGCGGCAAGGGCGACACTCCGGCTCTCGGCGACCACAGCGGCGACGATTTCGCCGACGTACCGTACCCGCTTGTTGAACAGACGCGTATCGTAGGGCGACGGTTCGGGGTACCCCTGACCCGCGGTCGTAAAAAGATCGCTGGAGGTATTGAAGGAATGAAAGACGTCCACTACTCCGTCAATTTCACGGGCTCCCGCGTCGTCGACGGAGAGAATATCCCCGTGAGCGACGTTCGAGTAGGCGAAGACGAGGTAAAGAGGTTCATGGATTTCATAATCCGATGTGTAGCGCGCCGTGCCGCATGCAAGCGACAGGGAATCGACCTTGTGAAGGGGCTTCCCCACAACAGAGAAATCAGTCATGCGAGCTCATCCTCCTTGCGGCAAGACGGACCGCTTCGATAATTTTTACATACCCGGTGCATCTGCACGAATTACCGTCGAGGGCGGAAAGAATTTCCTTGTCGTTCGGATTCGGATTCTTCCTCAAGAGGGCAAGCGCCGCCAGGATCATCGCGGGAGTGCAAAAACCGCACTGAACCGCACCGGATTCGACAAAAGCCTTCTGGAGAGGATGCGGCTCGTGAATAGTCCCTATGCCGGCGACGGTCTCGATCTCCTTCTCCATAACGGAAGCGGCGAAGACCTGGCACGAGTTGACAAGAACTCCTTCAAGCAGCACGGAACACGTTCCGCAGACTCCTTCGTCGCACCCGCGATGCACCTCGGAATGACCGTTGGCGCGAAGCACGTCGAGAAGCGTGGCTTCCGGTACGAAGGACCACTCCTTTGCTCGCCCGTTCACAAAAAAAGTACCCTTCATCACGACTCCTCCTCCATCAGAACGGCCTTCAGGGCTCTTTCAACCCGTACAGCCGCTATCTCCGAGAGGTATTCCGGCGAACCAGCAGGTTTTCCTCCGAATTCCACGGAGGCCATTTTCCGCAGATCGGGCGATGAAAGAATCGAAAGATCAGCCCCCGAAAGCCGCTCCTCGAGCTCCTTCAGCCGCCGGATACGGTCCAGACCTCCGGAGACGGCGATTCGGACCTTCTCGATCGTATTGTTGTTTTTTCGTGCGAGAACGGAAACCGTTAATGACGGGTAGTCGAATCCGACTCTCGTCTCCCTGTGATAATACGCACGCCAGTCGACCGCATCGGGGAAAAGAAGGGATGTGACAAGCGACCCTCGCTGAAGGGTTCTGTCGGCGATCCATGCCGGCAGATCGTACGTCCCCCCGTTCCTTCCCTCGGTGCAGATTACGCCGTGCAGTACGGACATCGGCCCGATGAGGTCCGACCAGAGCGGAAGAAGCGACACGCTCCCTCCAAGGGTGATGCGGTTCCGCATCGGGGTTGACGCCGCCGAGCCGAGGGCTTTTCCCAGGATACATTCAGGATGCAGGTTGGCGAGACTTTCAGCGACTTCGCCGAATGTCGTGCTCGCACCTATTTCTAGAATCCCCTTATCGGCCTTCAGGTAGTTCAGACCGAGCTTTGAAAGATCCACAATTCCCTCGAAAGACGCTATCCCGCTCTTTATCAGGCTGGTTCCTCCGCCGTGAATAACGGTCTTATCCCTGCCGAGATACGAAATAGCCTCGTCAAGAGTCTCCGGGAAATACCATTGCACAGTGCTCATATTTCTCCCCCTTTGCATTCTCATCTCCATATGCCATGCAATGTCCCTGACGAGAGACACGCTCCATCTCTTCACTTTATACTATTCAATGTCAACTGTCTAGAGGGGCGGTTCGTTTTTTTGCAGCAGGATTTCCAGCGGTACTCCGGTGAAATGCTCAATGCGGCGTGCAATCCTCCGTGCCGACGCGTACCGTCTTCGGACAGCGTTCCACGCATTCTTGTCCGAACCGTAGCGTTCTTTCATTCTCTTTTTTCTTTCGCCCAGAGAGACGACGGTCCGGTCCGAGACCAGCTTGTCGGCAAGATAGAGGATAGCGGCCTCGTTCGCCGGATTCGAAGGGAGATCCCTGTGGAATGCGGTGATCTCCGCCAGAAGCGGGAACCCGTGACGGCGGAGAAATTGCTCACCGTTTTTGATATGATCCGGAGTGTGCTTGCAGATATCGTGAAGAAGCGCCGACCCACGAAGAAGAGGGAGATCCACATGGATCCCCTTTTCTTTCAGTGCGATTCCGAGCCTCAGACAGACGGAAGCAACAGTCTCGCAGTGGAGCCTGACGCGCGGAGGGGTACCGGCCATATCCAAAAGAGCGGCTCTTTCATGCCGTGAGGGAACGTGAAGGCATCGCGAACGCCTGCAAAGACGATCAAAATCCTCCGGCGTGTCCATATCCAGAAGGATTCCCTCATCCGCGACCGGCACTTCTTTGGCCCAGGATTTCCGTGTTTCGAGAAAGGCGCGCAGTCCGCCTTCTCCTCCAAAATTGAGAATGGCAGGGAGAAGAGCTGTCCCGATCAACGGCGGATGTCCATGCCGCCCCCGAAAGAGGGGGTGGACAACACCTTCCATGGAAGCATGCCGCATCAGCTCATGCAGCGTCGAGACGCGGAAGAGAGGAATGTCCGCAGGCAGCAGAAAAAAAGCCCTGCTCCAACCCGGAAGCGCAGCGGCTCCGGCCTGGACCGACGAGAACATACCCTCGTCGAACCGGGGATTATAGACCGTTTTTATGTCCAGCTTCTCCGCCGACGAAACAACATCATGGCGCCGGAATCCCGTCACCGTCACAATATCTTCAATACCGGCCGCACGCATGGAATGGCAGATCCTCTCAAGGGCTGGAACTCCATTCAAGGGAGCGAGGGGTTTGAAAAAGCCCATGCGACTGGAATACCCAGCCGCAAGGACAATTGCGCCGATCTCCGACGGGTGAATATTCATGAAAAAGAAAAAAGGATGTTCAGCGACGCCGGAAAATATCGCAGATCGACGAATAATGCCGCATGACGGAGTTTCTGTAGGAAGCAAGCGATCGTCCGCGGTACCTGTCGAGCCCCTTGTCGACATCGCCTTTCGCCCGTTGGATATTGGCGGCCAGGATGTGCGCTCCGATGCGGATGTTGTTCTCGGGTTCAAGAAGCTGTTTCGTGTTGCGGACGGGAAATGTTTTGCGTATCCACGGACCGTTGGCCTTCCAGTTGATCTGCATCAGTCCGTAGTTTCCCTTGCTGACGGCATTCGGCTTTACCGTAGACTCCTTGACAAGGATCGCGGCGACCAGAAAAGGATCGAGCTTGTAGTGCGCGGCATATTTTTCGATCATTCCGGCGTAGCGGGAGGCATTGGCGGCGGAGAGCCGGGGGTTGACCCGCCTGAAATAGCTTTCGATCGCCCGGGTTTTATTGTGCTGATCCCGCGGGGACCGGCTGTTCTGCATGGATTGGTATTCACGGCTCGATGTGAAGGGTGCTGCGAGGACGGGCTTTACTTCCGACAGGAAAAAGGAGAAAATCAGAAAACAAAGAACGGTACAAAGGCATTTTTTCATAACATGTTGCTCCTTTCTGCATGAAAACAACAGCCGCAGAGGGTAAAATCTAAATGCGTTATGGCTTTTTCCGCATTTTTGGGATATTGTAGCATAAGCATCCCGACAAGAACATTTCTTTTAAGGAGGAAATTTAAATGAATCCAGTTGTCGAGACGATTAAAAACCGTCGCAGCATCAGGCGTTTTCAATCAGAACAGATAGACAGAAAAGCACTCGACATCATACTCGAAAGTGCGATCTGGGCCCCGAGCGGACATAATACCCAACCGTGGCACTTCCTGGTGATTCAGGACCCGGACAAGATAGACAGAATGAGCTCGCGCTGCATCGAAAAAATGGCGGATTCTCCGATCGACTGGATCCGGAAAATTGCCGCCAGAGAAGGATATCACCTTTTTCATAAAGCCCCCACGGTCGTCGTGGTATCCAGCAAAAAATCGGACGAGCGCGACGGCCTTTTCTACCTCGCCGACTGCTCCGCAGCAATCCAGAACATGCTGCTCGCCGCCGAGTCCCTGGATATTGGAACGTGCTGGATCGGCCTGACGAAGTTTCTCTTCGAGGATTTCGGTGAAGTGGATTCGCTGAATCTGCCGGAGGGATATCTTCCTTTTTATACCGTTGCGATGGGATATAAGGCTGCGGATTTTGTCGCTGTTCCGCCTCCGCGAAAACCCGGAACGGTGAGCTGGTTCGGAGAATAACTGGTGCGAGAGGGGGGACTTGAACCCCCACGCCCGAAGGCACTGGATCCTAAGTCCAGCGTGTCTGCCGTTCCACCACTCTCGCATTGTATGCTGTGGAATGATACCATTATCGTCCAGTATTTGCAAGGCTTCAAGCCTTTTTTCGTGACGGTATACACAGTACGCCCTACCTCTTGAAAAACCGCACTTCCTACAATGAGTCCAGCGTGCTGTTTCGAGCATCGGCTTTCTGCGAATGTCAACCATAAGGGAGTTGATATTTCCATGTGCGCCGTGCCGATTCGTAAGGAAAAGAGGCTCGTTCAACCCGACGATCTGATACGAATGTTTCTTCTATACAAGGCCGCCTGCGGGCTTGCGGAGAAGACGAAGAGCGATTACCGGTACCATCTGGAACAGTTCTTCCGTCTTCACCCCGATGCGCTGGAACTTCCACGTGAGCGGACCATGGAGTATCTTGCGGGCTACAGCAACCCGTCGTCGTTCAATCTTCGGTACTCCTATCTTCGCTGCTTCTGGAACTGGTGCGCCGACGAAGGGTACTTCCGGGGAACCCGTCATCCGCTCGACGGAATAAAGAAGAAGCGCCCGCAAGGAAGGATGGTCGACATTCCCGAGGGTGAACTGAAGAAGCTGCTCCGTCAGCCGGGCAAGGGAACGTTCTCCGGGTTCCGTGATTTCGTGCTGATGAATCTGCAGCTGGACACGGCCATACGTCCGGGAGAAGCCCTTCAGCTGATGCCCGACGATTTCCACGCCGACCGTAAAGAGGTTGAAGTGCGTGCTCCCGTCTCCAAGACGAGAGTCGCCCGCACTCTGCCGATATCCGGTTCCACGTCGACGCTGATAAAGCGTCTGCTCCTGATGCATCATCCCTTGTGGAAAGGAGCGCCGATCTTCTGCACCGAGACGGGAGGCCCGTTCAAAGCAACGTCGTACACCCACGTTTTCAAGCGGTACTCCACCTCCGCAGAGGTGGCTGTCACCCCGTACGGACTGAGGCACTGCGCCGCCATACTGATGCTCCGGAATGGCGTTTCGGCGTTCACCCTGGCCGCCATCATGGGACACGCCGATCTTTCGATGACACGCCGGTACCTTGCCATTTCGAGACGTGACACGCACCGGGAGCACGCCGCCGCCGGTGTCATGAAGCTGTTGACCGACGAGCCTTCGCACTCCGCAAGGGTACGGAAGGTGAGCCTCGCATAAACGCCCTGTGTCGGCGTGATAAGGATCCAGGAGGATGACTGCCACCTCCTGCGGAAAACGATTCGTCCCAGGGCCGTTCCGGGAGAGGAGAGATCTCCCGCAGGGAAGAAGAGGCCGAGGCTCGTATAATTGCCCTGTGCCGGGCTGTTTTCCCTGCTCGGGGGGGAATTCTCCCTCCTGCGGGATTCGATTCGTTCCGGGCCGCCCAGGCGTTCGGAAGGAGGATCGGTTCCATCGCACCCGATGGAGGTTGGAGGGAGGGGAACCTCGAGGGGGGAGATTCTCTCCTCCCCCCTCTCCGCACCTCGTTTCCCCGATGATCCCCGTCGGCACCGGGGATCACACCTGTCGATTCCGCTCGATGAACTCCTGAAGGTCCGATTCCGTGATCTTCCACTTGCGCCCGATCTTGGTCCCCGTGATCCTCTTCGCCCGAAGCCAGTCCCCAAGCGTTATGGGCGAGATCCCCAGCACTTCCGCAGCCTCCGGGATGCTGTAAAGCCTTTCCACCATCCGTCTCACCTCCCGCTCATGCGGCATTTTCAACGATGTACCGAACCGTGGAGGCGTACCAGGTCTTGCCCTGTTTCGTCGGTACCCCCTCCTCGTTCAGACGGTCGGCTATCGCTCTGAGAGAGAGTCCTTCCTCCCTCCATTTCCTTATGGTGCGGATCGTCGCCGCCTCGTCCTCGTTCACGGACAGCGTGCCGCCCTGCCGGTCCCTTCCGTAGGGAGTCGGAGAGTACGCCTGTCCGTTCCTCTTTTTGTGGGCAAGCGCAGCAGTCGTGCGCTCCGCCGTCAGGTCACGCTCGAACTGAGCGAACCCCGCCATCATGGTCAGGACCATGCGCCCCATCGCCGAGCCGGTGTTGAGCGACTGTCCGCCCATATCCACGAGGTGAAGGGCCACCCCCGCCTTATCCCACTGAGCGGTCACGGAGAGAGCGTCGACCGCTGAACGGAAGAGCCTGTCCAGCTTGAGGGCCACGATATGGCGTGCTTTCCCGGAAGCCACCATCTCCGCCACCTTGGAGCCCTGAGGGCGATCCGCAAGGGGAACGGTACCGGATACTCCTTCCTCCCGGACGACAGCCACCACGTCCAGTCCGGTTGCGACGGCATATGCGGAAAGGCGCTCGGCCTGAGCGTCGAGAGACACCCCATGCTCCGCCTGATCGACCGTCGACACCCTGATATAGATGATTGCAGCCCTTCCGTTCACGTCCGCCTTCCGTGCCATGCCGTCGCCTCCCTCTCGAATATTGAGACAAGAGCATAGCTTGGTTTGAATCAGTTATCAATGTGGTTTTATCAGTTCCCCGTCTTTCCGCACCAACCGTACAAAACCGCTCCCTTTTGTACGGATCTCCGACCGGATCACCCTCTCGAGAGGGGGGGACGATTTCCCCTCCCACGCAGCATGCCTCCAGACAAGCGAGAATGGCCCTAGAATGCACGATAACGTCCTAATGCTATGAAACACCATCTTTGCCTATTTTAGTCGTTCCTGGGGCATTCTGGAGGGTCGTTTTCTCGATCGGAGGCGACGAGCCCGATCCCTCCCCCCCGAGGAGGAGGATCCTCCGGTTCCCGCCGTGCCTCCAGGCACCAGTTCACCGCTCTCGAGGGCCATATGTATCCGACCTCTCCCGACAGGACCATCTCGAGCCTGTCGAGCGCCCTCTGCTGCGCCTTCACCCTCCGTTCCCGCTCCCGTTGGTACTTGATCATCTGATCGGTCACCCACTCGGCCCGCCAATAATCCCGAGTCCCCTGCACCCGCTCCCCCGGCTGCTGCGCACTCAGGCTCGTCACCCACTCCCGGAACCGCCTCTCATCCTCCGGGTCGGTCAGCCGGGATATCTTCTCGAGCAGATTCCTGCGGACGCTCAGGAAGAAATCCAGATCGAACTGAGGGATACCCCGAGGAGATGTCACGCCCCGCACCTCGCCAGAAGCCTCGCCCACTCCACGGCCACCTCCCAGGATTCCGGTGAAATCAGCCCGCCCGTCTTTTCAAAAAGACGCTGCAGCTTATCCTCGAACCAGTCCTCTTCGAGCTGGTGCAGCTCCTCGAGAGTCATCGTTCCTCACCCTCCTTCAGGCACCGCACTTCCTCCAGGATCAGCCTCCGTGCAATGCGCCGGGCGTCCGTATCGACGTCCTCGAGAGGGGAAAGTGCGACCTCCAGCCGTCCGTTCGCCGGGAACAACCCTATGTGTTTCCCGAGCAGTTCCAAGGCTTTTACCCTTGCGGAGTGCGTCGCCCCCTCGCCTTCCATCTCGGCCTCGCACTTCAGACGTTCCAGCACATACTCCGCAGAGATTCCGCTCTTGATTTTTTTCTCCTCCAAGCCACGCTGCACAGCATCCTTCACGTGAGCTTTCTTGAGTAGTTGCGGACCTATCCACTCCGCCGTCCGTTCGGAATACCCCGCTCTCTTCGCTGCAGCGCAAGCGTTCAGGTCCACCAGGTATTCCTCGACGAACCGTTCCTGCTTCGGAGTCATCATGTCGCCTCCTTTTGGGATGCAGGGGGACGGACTCGCCGCCCCCCATTGAATTTCGCTGAGCTTACCCCTTCACGACCTTCGGTTTGAGGCGGTCCGGGAGATTGCTGTTGCGATCCCTGAACGTCGTGTCCAGGCTCACGGTTTCGGCGTCGCTTATACCCGCCCGTTCGAGCCGCTTCGTCCGTGCTGCGTGCTCCTGCCGAACATCGTCGGGCTGCCGGTCGAGCCAGTTCCTCATCTCTTCGTCCTTCGGATTGATCAGCCGGATGATGTCCCCCTCGATGGAAGGTGTTTTCCTAAGAACCCTGTAGGCTGCGTTCACGTACGTCTCCGGCCCCGAGAACGATACCCCGTCACGGGACACGGTGACGAGCACGCCGTCGCCGACGAGAGCGTCAAGAAACATCCGTGCCTTCCGCATCGGCGTCCCCTCCCAGCAGCTCCATGTATTTCGACTCGACTTCTTCCTCCGACGGAGTGACATCGGGGGACACGGACCGCTTTGTCACGGTGTCACGCCCGGAACGAGGTTCGTCACGAGGGGAAGGATCCTCCCCGGAGACCGGCTTCTCCCCAAATAACTCGTCCATGAGGGCAACCAGGTCGCCCGCCTCCTTCACCTTCGGAGCCGTGCGCTTGCGTGCCGGGCATCCGGGCTTCTCCGAATTCCCACGAGAGGAAGGAACACTCCCCTCGATATGCGTGCTGTCGGCGACGGAACGATCTGTCCCTCCGACCGTGGATCTTCCCCCGTTCTTCGTGCGCCGGGACTCGACCCTGGTTCTTCCCTCGAGGGGAAGGATCTCAGCAGGAACCTCATCAGCCGGTTCGAGTTTATTTTTCGGAGATGCGCCTTTTTCCTCCTCAAGCATTTTTTGCCCTCCATGCGGGACAGATGATCGGGACATCGGGACACTCCTATAGGAGTGTGTCCCGTCTGTCCCGTCTCGACCATCATCTGCATCGGGACATATCGGGACATGTCCCGCCTTTGTCCCGTTGTCCCGCTTGCCGATATATGAACTATGGTTCATTCTTTGAGCGTATCGGTTTACTGAAGAGGCGTCCTCTCCTCCGACAGGTGCGTATATATCGTTCCTGACGCTGAGGTGTCCGCCCTCGACGAGGCTCTTTATCGCCCGACTGAAAGCCTTCTTCTTCCCGTCCTGCGTGTCGGCTGTCGCTGTCTCGTAAAAGAAGGGACGCCATGATTCGACGTGTACGCCGAGGAACCGCCCCTCTGCGTCAAGCTCGGGGTTCTCCCCGGCTGCGGCGTGGTAGGAGTCGAGCGCCCTTTTCAGTCCCGCCGAGAGTTCCTTCCCCCTTGTGGCCCTTTCGTCCGTCCGCTCCAGAGCCAGCGAGGTTATCTGCTTCCCCGTCTTTCCCTCCATCACGACGTACTCGCAGCTTCTGAACGAGATCGGCTCCGGCTCCGCAGCCTCCTTCATCTTCTTGCAGGACAGCGTGACGATGTCCCCCTCGAGCGTGACATGGAACTCCGCATCGAGTGCGCCCTTCCACGCCGATGAGCCTCTGAGCCGTCCCTTGTCGACGACGCCGTTGTGATGGACGAGGAGGCAGGAAGCGCCGTATTTCCGGCGGAGTGCATCCACACGCTCGATGAAGATTCCGGTGTCCTTTGCACTGTTCTCGTCGCCGCCAACCATGCTCCGGGCTACCGTGTCGATCACGATCAGAAGAGGAGCACCCGCCTCCGATGCGACCCGCTCCACCTCTTCCTCGACGGTCTTCGCTCCCTGTTCGTCCATGAAGAGAGCCGCCCTGCTCAATGTGAAGAGCGGTGCATCCTTAAGACTGATGCCACGGTGCATCTCCCATGCCTTCGCCCTGCGGGGCAGACCTCCGGTGCCTTCCCCGGCAAGGTAGATGACTGTTCCCTCTTTGGTCTGTCTCCCTGCGTACGGCGCTCCCGTCGCTATGGAGGCTGCGACGTCGAATGCGACGAACGTCTTCCTGCATCCGCTCTCACCGAAGAAGAGGGCCAGGGTGTCCGTCTCGAGAAGATCGTCCACGAGAAACTCCGGTTCCGTCAGCGGTATGTCTCCGATACGTCGCAGGGCGAACGAGGCCGGGGATATCTCCGGCTCCCGCTTCACAGACTCGTCACGGACCTCCCACTGGGACGAGAAGATCTCTCTCGCCCTCTCGGGACCGTACCGCTGCTCCAGATCGAGCCAGTCGTCCCCCTTTCCCTCCCCTCGGGGGATCCTCACGATACCGGCCCCGAGAGCGGCCGCATCGTTCGCCTTGCCCAGCCCGGCGTCGTCGTTGTCCGGTGCCGTGTAGACGGGGCTGTCGGGGAAACGGGAGCGCACTGCCTCGAAGCACGCCGGGAGCATCGATGCGCTGAACGCCACGACAACAGGCCAGCCGGAAAGCCGGTGAAGGGCATGTCCCGTCGCCACACCCTCCGCTATCAGGATCGGGGTCTTCGACTCGGCGCAGGGCTCCCCGATCACGTGGACTCCGCCGTGCTTCGAGTACTGGAACTTCTTCCCGTCCTTCGCTATGCGCTCGATCCCGCACATCTCCCCGGTCCGAACGTCGATCTGCGGGATGGCGAGACACCCTCCCGGAGTGATACGCAGACCCTCGAGGGGAATGTGTTTCTTTTCGGCGTAGGGATGCGACTCCGCCGGGGCGCATTCGTTCCAAAGGAGACGGGCGTCCTCCGGCGTGGCATCCTTCTTGATTTCACTGATCCGAGGAGAGGGGACTTTCCCCCTCCCGTCCTTCCCGCAGTACGGATCGGGGATGCCGAGTTGTTTCAGCAGATCCGAGATCTTTCCCTTGTCGTCTGTCGCCCGGTCGAGGTACACCCTCTTCTCGGGGTTGATTGCGAAGCTCGGGTTCCTGTCCTCCCGCAAGGGGGAGGATATCAGGTAGTCGCCCGAGGCCTGCCACTTGCCTCCAGGAAACTCGGTCTCGAGCCACTCACGGGAATAGGCCATCACGCCCACCTCCCGGTGCTGGAGAAGGACGGTTTCCCGTGTCCCTGCTCGTACGCCTGTCGGCGTTCGCCGGGAGTCGGATCCTTATCGAAGAGGGAAAGTTGCCGGTTCCTCTCCTCGTGGCGATCCCGTTCAGGCTCCGCAGCCGATGCCTCCGGTGCGGGACTCGCCTCCAGGGCCTTCCCGAGCGATGTGTGCCAGAACTGCGACATGGCGTACCAGCGGGGTCCGAATCGGGGATCCCTCCAGTCCACCACGAAGCCGTGCGCCTTGAACACGTCGTACCGGATGTAGAACACGGACCCGTCGGCGAGGCGCAGCTGTATCGTCTTGCAGCCGTACTTGTCGAGCTGCTCGACGATATCTGCGTCGATGCCGCCGTGTGCGGGCAGATGTGGATGCCGTCCGCCGCTCCGGTGCTTGCATTTCTTGACGAAATACTGCTTGAGGGGGTTGTACGAGCCTCCTACGACGGGCTTGCCGTGATAGGTCGTGTACAGAAGGATGCCGTTGTTCATCGGACTTCACCCCCCGTCACGAGGGAGTTCCGACGAATCCGCTCGAGGAGGTTGTCCTCACGTCCTGCGAGGGGGCAGGGATCCGCTACCGCAGAATGCCTCCGACGGGACGGATCCGAGTCGTCGGGGTCGTCGCCGCCTCCCGAATCGTCGTCCTGCTTATGCCGGGAAGCAGCCTCCGCAGACGATGCGCCGAGGATGCGGGGCAGGGTGACGAGCTTCCGCACCACGGCGACAACATGACGGCGGATCCGTTCCATCCGTGACATCCTGGCCACCTCGCACCGATGTGCGTGCTCCTGATTCTGGATCTCGCAGGTGAAGAGATCCTGATCCTCATCCATCGCCCTCCACAGTCGCAGCTGTTCGGGAGTCGGTTCGTTCTCCCGCCGATACGCATCCTTGTCGAGGACGCATCCGCCGTTCACCGCATTGTTTCGATCTTCCATTGTGCTCTCTCCTCTCCGATTCCATCATTCCTGATGGCTTCTTTTCTTTCACCATTGCGCCCCGAGGGAAAGGACGGATCACATCCCCGGCGCAACCGCACGAAAAAAGGGGGCGTTTTCACGCCCCCTACGAGTACCCCATCTCGATATTCACCTCCTCTCACTGCTGTTTCCGATGGGCTCTTCCTGCCTCGAGTCCTCGTGCATCAGTGGACGATAACAGCTTACCACGTTTTTCCTAAAAAAAAAGACCTAAAAAGTTCCTAAAAAGTTCCTAAAAAGTTCCTGAAAAGTTCCTAAAAAGTTCCTGAAAAGTTCCTGCCCCCCCAGGGTATACCACCCAGTCCCCGCAAGGGTTCCGCTCGTATCAGCACCTCTCCAAAACCACGATCCAGACACCTTTGCCCCTCACATGGGAATGCGTCGAGCAATGCTTGATCATGCTCGGAGCATCGCTCGATTCCAGAAGAGCATGCATTGAGCAATGCCCCTGATCCTGATCCCGCTTCGGCGTGGTGGTAGGATGACATGGCAGCAGGACGACATTTGACAGGAGTCGGGGTATGGTGTATGTTCCGAGGCAGTTAGATGAGCACCGCAGGGGGGGTGAGAAGAGACGTCCTCTGAAGGTCAGGGAAACGTCGGTAAGGTGAAATGTTAACTGTTGGTATTCAAGTACAGCGTGCCGTTCTTGAACCTTGAAAGCAGAAAGCCGGTGTTCGCAACGATCAAGTGGGCTGAAAAACGCACCTCCGATCCTAAGTCCAGCGTGCCTGCCGTTCCACCACTCTCGCATTGTATGCTGTGGAATGATACCATTATCGGATGATCTTGTGAATAGGGGTTCCGCGACTGCCGCGGATGAAACTCTCTCAAACCGGGAGGGCGGCCCGGACTTCACCCTCCCGGCATCGAAGAGGAACCTGAAATTTGCGTCTGAAAGCGGAATTCGCTCTTCATTCGAGAGAAAGGAGATACCGCCCTGAAAAGACTCAGGCACACCGCGTCTGTTTTCTGGCTCCTTATCGGACTCGCCACGCTCCTTTTCATTCTTTCCAATGCGGACTCCATCGGAGAGAACCTCCGGCAGGTTCTTCAGGGAGAATTCTGGAAGGACGCGCCCCGGCGGATTTTCGAAAAATCGCTGAACTTTATCAAGGAGTATTCATTCAGCCTGCTCTGGGCATACGGTATTTTTATCGCAACCGTTATCTTCCTTGAAGAAAAAAATCCGGACAGAACGATCACCTGGCTCCTGGTGCTCCTGCTGCTTCCCGTCGTCGGTTTTCTCATCTACTTTTTTTTCGGACCGGATCTTCGCGAACGCGAAAATTTCCGAAAATTGAAGAGGATGCGGCGAAAAAACCGGAGAGGTCAGTTCTCCGCACCGGCTGAACGAATCAACCCTTGCGACCTTCTTCCGGAAAACGAACGAAAGACAGCGCTCCTCCTTACGAAAGGGGCAAAATCCAGGCTCTCGTTCCGAAATTCTGCGGAGATGCTCCTCAACGGCGAAGAGACATTCTCCGCCATCAAGGCGGCGCTTCGCCGGGCGACTCGATACATTCACCTTGAATACTACTCTATCGAGAACGACGGGATCGGAAACGAAATCCGGGATCTTCTGATTGCGAAGGCGTCGGAAGGCGTCGCGGTACGAATGATCTACGACAGCGTGGGCAGCTGGAAACTCGGCAAGAAATTCATCGACTCCCTCAGGAACGGCGGAGTGCAAGCCCATCCGTTCCTGCCGGTCTCATTCCCGATGCTGCGCCGCGACCTGAACTACCGGAATCACCGTAAAATCATCGTCGTCGACGGGAAAACAGGTTTCGTCGGAGGCCTGAATATAGGGGACAACTACATCCACGGCGAGCCGGGTCTCGGAACCTGGCGGGACACCCATTTGAAGATAGAGGGCGAAGCGGTATCATGCCTCGACGACATTTTTTCCGCCGACTGGGCGTTCTGCGATTCCAAACACCCGCCGGAACATCGCATGGATCCTGCGCTCATCGACACTGACGGAACAACTCCCGTCCAGGTTGTGTCCAGCGGCCCCGATTCAAACTGGAGGTCCATTCTTCACGGATACTTTTCAATGATCGCCAACGCGAAGCGCTCGCTCTGGCTCTGCACCCCGTACCTCGTCCCCGGCAGATCGCTTTCGACCGCACTTGCCGTAGCGGCGATGAGCGGAATCGATGTCCGCGTCATGATCCCCCGTGCCAGCGACCACGCCCTGGTGCACTGGGCTTCGCTCTCTTTCGTCGAGGAGTTGCTGAGGGCGGGAGCCAAAATCTTCGGTTACGAGAAAGGGTTCATTCACGCGAAAATCCTGATCGCCGACGAGACCATCGTCTCCGTCGGAACGGCGAACTTCGACGCCAGAAGCCTTGAGATCAACTTCGAAGTTCAGGCGTTTCTCTACGACCGGGCGGTTGCAGAAGTATTCCGGAACCAGTTTTTGAACGATATGGACGACTGCTGCCAGTTTCGGCTGCACGACTGGTTGAAGCGCCCTCTGCGCAGCCGTTTCCTTGAATCTGCGGGGCGGCTCTGGTCTTCACAGCTTTGAACCGGCCTGAATCCTACAGGTACATGAAGCTGTACCCGAAAAAAATGAGAAACGAAGATAGAATCAGTACGGGAATCATCGGAAGATTTTTCCTGAACGTGCTGCCCAGGCTGCACCCTATGCACTGGTTCGAGAGAACCAGGCAGAGATGAACGGGAGAGTAGTAATATCCCAGGAAAGACCATGCGTAAAGGAAAAAAACGTAGATCAGCATTTCACCGCCCTCGAAGGGAAGCGTCGCCACAAGAGGGAGCAGCAGGCTCATCGGGACAAGGCTGAGTCCGGTGATGAGGCCGAAAGCGCTTGCGGACAAGGCGATGAACAGAAGCACGACGAAAACATTCGAAGCGCTGAATATCCCGGAGAAGATAAGGAGCATCTGATCGAAGGTTCCGATAATGTTTCTGAAGAAGTAGATGCCCACCATCATCACGACCACTTTAAAATTGAAACTTTTTGCGGTTTTCTTCAGAAAATCCGTCCTGTCGGAAAGAAGAAACGTCACGAAAATGCACAATGAGACGGAAAGATAGAGCGGCATTCCAAAAGCAATGTTGAACACCACAATCAGGTAAATAGGGGAGAAATAAATCAAAAGATCACGCAGCGCCTTTCCCCGCTCCTCTCTTGTCCCAGCACGGGGCGACATTCCGGAAACCTTTCTTAAAAACAGGAAATAGGCGACTGTCTCCATGATGACCACAAAGAGAAGATTCAGAAGGATGAGGCGATAGATGCTGACTTGCGGCACCATGCTCTGGACCATAAGCATGCCTGCGGAAAAAGGCAGGATCAACATCGCAATATGCCGGAACGACAGGTTGACAACGGACCGGACAGGAGGGGTGAGGTTGAGTTCCGCTCCGATGGAGTTGGCGAAGGGAGCTGAAATTGCCGCCCCTCCGGGTACCTGCATGATCCCCATAACAGCGGGAAGAGCCATGATAAGCGCCTTCTTGCTTCGAAAGAGCGTTTTCAGGGCGGTTCCTATCCTGTCCACAATCCCATACTCCTTGAGGAGACCGCACAGGATGCTCACAAGGGCCAAAACGACGATCGCCTGGAGGGTGGCGCGGCCGGTAAAGACATTGAAGAAGGCTGATAGAATCGACTCGAGGCCAAGTCCGCCCGACACGCCGACGACGACTCCCGTCAGCAACATCGCCAGTCCGAAGTCCATTCTTCTCCTCATGAGAACCGGCAACAGGATCATGGCCAGAAGTACGGAGGCCAGCTGCCTCATTCGAATCACTCTCCTCTTGAAAATACCTCTCAACAGCAAAAACCCGGTTAAACCGGGTTTTTGCTGTTTTATGAAGAATGCAGCGTATTATTATTGGTGGACTGTGAGGGACTCGAACCCACGACCCGCTGATTAAGAGTCAGCT
>CAYRPJ010000051.1:0-24674 GCA_964426245.1 uncultured Synergistaceae bacterium | reverse complement strand
TCAAGTGCAAACGGTGCGAGATCACCTGCCCCGACATGGCGTTGTGGATTGAGGATTGAGGAGTGAGCAGAAGGGGGATTTTCCCCCTTCTGTGCTATAAGGGAGAAATTGGATATTAAATATATATAAATTTTATTATATGCGTTTTTATTGTATGAAAGGCGGAATTTGCATGGAAAGAGATGAGATGAAAGGGAAAATAGCAACCGTTCTCGGTTTCATCGAACCGGAGGATCTTGGATTCACCTTGGCTCATGAACACCTTGTCATCGATTTCAGAGCAATTTTTAAGGAACTGCCTACGGCCTCGGACAGACATCTTGCCATGCAGCCCGTCATGATGCAGAACCTTGACTGGATTAAGAAACATCGCTTCGCAGTGCCGGATAACCTGCTGCTTCTCGATGAACAGGAGGCTATCGATGAAACAGTCCTTTACCGGAATGAAGGCGGAGAGTCGATCGTCGAGGTTTCGAACCGGAGTTTCGGCCGGGATCCGCTTTCTCTTGCCCGTATATCGAGGGCTACCGGTGTTCGTATTGTGATGGGCGGCGGATATTATACGTCCCGCTCTCATGATGAGCGATTGAAGAGGATCGGTGTCGATGAACTTGTTGAAGAGTTCGTCGGAGAAATACGAAACGGAGTTGATGATACGGGAATCCGCCCGGGAGTTTTGGGGGAGATCGGATGTCTTTGGCCGTTGGCGGATTCCGAAAGAAAAATTTTGATCGCGGCAGGGAAAACCCAAAGCATGACGGGTATAGCGATCAACATTCATCCCGGCTGGAGCGAGCGCGCTCCGATGGAGATCATAGAAATACTTGTCGCCGCCGGCGCCGATCCTGAACATATCATCATAAGCCATACCGACCGAACACTTATCAGCCACGAATCAAGAGTCGAGGCGCTGAAGACCGGATGCTATCTTGTCTATGACTCCATTGGCCGGGAAGGCTATTTCGATCTTGAAACGATTGTCGATATTCCGAACGATAACTACAGAGTGAACGATATCATGCGATTGATGGATGCAGGCTATTCGGACAAGATTCTTCTTTCGGTCGATGTCTGCACAAAGGATATGCGTGTGAAATACGGCGGCCATGGCTATGTTCATATCCCCAAATATTTCGTGCCTCTTATGCGCAGAAAGGGGATGTCGCAGGAAGCCATAGATAAGCTTTTGATTCATAACCCGGCAAGATCTCTGGCATTTTTCTAGCTTCAGGATATTGCTGACTGAAACACCGGTAGAAATTGTTCGACAAAAGCGTTTTATCCTGTCTCCTTCAACAAAATGAAGACAAAGATGCGGGAGGACTTCGATGAATTTAGTCTATTTTGTCCAGCAATCGTTCAACGGTCTGACCACGGGCATCATCTACGGATTGATCGCCCTCGGTTTCAGCATGGTCTATCAAGCTCTCGGATGCCTGAATTTCAGTCATACTGTCTCTGTGATGATAGGAGCACTTCTGGCCTATACTTTCATCGTCGGTTTCTCCCTCTCCGTTTGGACCGCTCTCCTGTTGATCGTCGTCTTGCTCTGGATTTACGGCTGGGCGGTAAATTTTTTCTTCTTCCGCTACTTCCTGAATATGTCGAAGCTGATATTCATGCTTGTGTCTATTTCCCTTGCCGGAGTTCTTCAGCAGGTCGCTCTCATCTTCTGGGGACCGGAGGCTCGGGCTGTGCCGAATATGCTGGGTTCAGGCACAATCGAGTTTTTCGGTATTCTGGTACCTGTTCAGAACATAATCCTCTTCGCCATCAGCCTTCTTACCCTGGCGGCCCTCCTTTTCTTTTTTAATCGAACAAAATTCGGGCTCTCGATGCGGATTGCGGCGGAAGATCCGGAGACGGCAAGCCTCATGGGCGTCAACGTGCAGCGTACCCGTTCCGCCACTTTCGCGATCACGGCGGTGCTCGGAGGAATCGCGGGCTTTCTCGTCGCTCCGCTGTACGGAGTCACTCTCAACCTCGGCCAGAGCCTCGCGCTCAAGATGTTCGTTGCGGCTGTCGTCGGAGGCATTGGATTTCTTCCGGGCGCTATCGGCGCAGGCCTGCTGGTCGGTCTTCTTGAATCTCTCTCATCGGCCTATATCTCATCCGGATGGCGTGACGTCATTATTTTTGGCGCAGGAATAGCCGTTTTGGCAGTGAGGCCTTTGGGTATCTTCAGAAAAGCCGTCACAAAGCATTGAGGGTGAAAATGATGAAAAAGAACATTTCGAAGTTTCTTTTAATATTTATTTTACTTGGCTTGGCCGTGGGCGTCTCTTTCAACAGGTATCTTACGTTTCTCGCCACCCTGTCGGCCATCAACGCCATCGCCGTGATGGGCATCGTGGTGATATCCGGATATACGGGGCAGCTCAATCTTGGCCAGGCGGCATTTGTCGGCCTGGGCGCTTATACCGTCGCCATTCTCGGTGTGAGCTACGGGATCTCGTTTTGGATTGCCATTCCAGTGGCTATAGGCGTCACGGCCTTTTTCGGGATTTTGATGGGAATTCCTGCGCTGAAGCTGAAGGGCGGGCCGTATCTTGCGCTTGTCACACAGACGTTCGGTGAAATCATTTACCTTGCGATCATGAACCTCGAAAATTTTACCGGGGGTCCTTTCGGAATCCTCGGGATAGAATATCCTTCAATCGCCGGGTACACATTCTCCGGTCTGCGGGAGTATTTCTTCCTCTGCATCGCTTTCCTCTCCGTGTGTTATTTCCTGTGCCGCAGAATCGTCGATTCGCCTCTCGGCCTTGTTTTTACCGGTATCAGAGAGTCGGAGGACGCCGAGCAGTCCATAGGAATCAACACCATGTACTACAAGATAATGGCTTTCGCCATCGCGGCTATTCTCGGCGGGATTGCGGGAACACTCTACGCGCCTTTTATCGGTTACATAAGTCCGGATCAGTTTCGATGGTATCCTTCTCTTCTGCTGGTTTCGATGGCGATTGTAGGAGGGATCAACAGCATCGGCGGCGGCATTCTCGGCGCGTTCGTCCTGACGTTTCTCCCGGAGCTGCTGCGTCTTACAGACCAGTTCCGTCTGATCCTTTACGGATTGCTCGTAATCGCCATGCTCGCTCTCCTGCCTGAGGGGCTTGTGTCGCTGTACGGCAAATCCTGGAGCGAGATACGCCGTATGCTCAGCACGAGGATACAGGCGCTCAGGAGCCGGAAACTTTCTCAGCCGCGCTGAGAAAGTCAGGGCGGCTGTGATGACGGAAGGAAAAGGGTGAACGAACAATGCTCGAAGTGTCAGGCTTGACGATGGCTTTTGGTGGATTGAAGGCTCTGAACAACGTCTATCTTTCGATAGGTAGGAGGGAGATTCATGGCCTGATCGGCCCGAACGGTTCGGGCAAGACGACGCTCATCAATGTCGTCACCGGATTTTATTCCCCGACGCGGGGGGAGGTACGCTTCAAGGGAAACGATGTCACCGGAGCGCCTCCTTACACCATTGCCAAGCGGGGAATGGTGCGCACGTTCCAGAACATCAATCTGTTTCCTGAAATGACTGCTCTCGAAAATGTCATTACCGGCCATTTTTTTCAAATAGCCCCGAGCCTTCTTTCGGTAATTCTGAGGAGCCCGTCCTATCGGGAAAAAGAGGCGAAGGCACGAAATCTTGGCAATGAAATTCTGGAGTTCGTCGGCCTCTATCCCGACCGGGATATGAAAGCCAGGAATCTGCCGTACGGCAAGCAGCGTGTTTTGGAGATAGCCCGGGCGCTGATGACGTTCCCTCAGTTTCTCGTGCTGGACGAACCGGTGGCCGGCATGAACGATCAGGAGAGTGACATCGTCTCCGGGCTGATCGTGAAACTTCGTGACGAGCGGGACATCACCGTTCTTCTGATAGAACACCATATGCGCTTTGTCATGAACCTTTGCGAAAAAATCACCGTTTTGAACGCCGGCGGCGTTATTGCGAGAGGGATCCCGAGAGAAATCCAGAACAACAAGGAAGTCATCGACGTCTATCTTGGGACGAGGAGAGAGAAGCATGCTGAAGATCGATAATCTCACGCTGCATTATGGAGTCATCAAGGCTCTCGATTCCGTCACGTTCGAATTGCCCCGAAAGGGCATCTACGCGATTGTCGGGGCGAATGGGGCAGGAAAGAGTTCCCTGCTGCGGACGATTATGGGAATCAATCAGCCGACCTCGGGTTCGATAGAGTTCGAGGGGGGCGAGATCGTCGGCATGGATACCTTCAGGATCGTCGAGAAGGGAATCGTGCTTTGTCCGGAGGGAAGGCGTATTTTCAAGGGAGCGACGGTCATGGAGAATCTCCAGGCCGGCGCCCTTTCGTGCGGTGATAAGCAGAAAGCGGCGGCGACCCTCGACAAGGTGTTCGCGCTTTTCCCGAAGCTGAAAGAACGGGTGAAACAAATCGCCGGCACCCTTTCAGGTGGAGAACAGCAG
The DNA here is from genome assembly GCA_964426245.1 of uncultured Synergistaceae bacterium. Taxonomy (GTDB): domain Bacteria; phylum Synergistota; class Synergistia; order Synergistales; family Aminobacteriaceae; genus JAAYLU01. The sequence goes on along the minus strand of CAYRPJ010000051.1, from coordinate 20,230 downwards.
ATGCTGGCCATAGGGCGAGGGCTCATGGGGCAACCGAGGCTGTTTCTGCTCGATGAACCATCAATGGGACTCGCTCCGAATCTGGTGGATCTTGTCTTCGAAACAATAGAGCGCATTTACGAAGAAGAAGACATTCCGGTGCTTCTAGTGGAGCAGAATGCGGAAATGGCTTTGGAAGTGGCGCACTATGCGTATGTTCTTGAAGTGGGGAGGTTGGTTCTTCACGGAACAGGCAATGATCTTTTACACAGCGAGGAGGTAAAGAAAAAATATCTGGGAGCGTAGATGCGGGCGGTCGTTCTTCGCGGAAAGCGACGGGAGATTTTGTCGACACCAGTAAAGGAGGAGATTTGAAATGGACAAAAAGAAGCTGATTGTGTGCCTTGCGGTGATGAGTCTCGTTTTTGGAGTTTCCACTGTTTACGCTCAGGATGTGCTCAATATCGGCGCGATAGGCCCTCTTACCGGAGGAAGCTCCATAGCGGGGCTGGATGAGCGGGACGCCAAAATAATGGCGATCGAAGAGGTCAACGCGAAAGGCGGCGTGCTTGGGAAAAAAGTGGTCCTCTTCTCCGAGGATGATGCCTCCCAGCCTTCCCAGGCGGCATCGGTGGCCATGAAAATGATCAACCAGAACAATGTTGCGGCGATCGTGGGCGCCCACAACAGCCCCTGCACGCTCGCCGTCATGCAGATCGTCGCACGGGCCGGAGTGCCTCTTATCACCTCGGGCTCGACATCTCCCAGGGTGACCGACAGCGGAAACGAGTGGGTTGTACGGGCCTCTCCCCCCGACAGCGTCCAGGCGGCGGCTCTCGTGAAGTTCGCGCTTGACAAGGGGTTCAAAAACATCGGGATCATCTATCTCAACGACGACTACGGCAAGGGTGGTTTCAACGCCGTGACAAAGGCGCTTGAAAGCCATGGGAAGAAGCTGGCGGGCGCCGAAACCTTCATGAGCGACGACAAGGATATGCGCGCTCAGCTTACAAAGCTTCGCTCTCAAGGCGTGGATGCTCTGCTGATATGGACGAACTTCGTCGACGGCAGCCTTGTAATGCGCCAGACCCGGGAAATGGGATGGGACGTCCAGTTCTTCACCGGCACGGGCGTTGTTCATAACCGGACGTTCGAGCTGGTCGGAGAGGCTTTCGACGGTACCGTATCCACAGTTCCGTTCATTCCGAACGCTCCGGACGAAAGCGTCCAGCGATTCGTCAAGGAGTTCGAAGCCCGTTTCGGAAGGATTCCTTCCCAGCCGGCGGCACGCGCCTACGACGCCACCCGTCTTCTTTTCGACGCCATCGAGAGAGCGGGGAAGGTCGATGCTGCGGCGATCAGGGATGCCATGAGAAACACGAAGAACTTCAACGGTCTGCAGGGAACCATCAGCATCAATCCGGAGAACGGGGAGTACCAGGGCGGCGTAATGATCGTCAGGGCGAATTTTGAAAAAACCCACTGGGACTTCATCGAGAGCGTCATACCGGAATAGATGAGATTCTGCGTCTCGTAGAAAAAGGACAACGGATAAGCAGCTTGCTGGTCGATCGCCCGGCGGAAATTCTCTTTCCAAAAGACTTCCGTCGATAGCCGGAACGGTTTTTTCGCCGGGCGGATCAACTTCAAGGCGCCTGTTTGTGCGGGTGAAAGATGGTGAAAACGAATGGACGGACTTCCGAAGGATTCGAACGGACTGTATCGAGATACGGAAGATGCACCTGTACTTTCCGTGGTGAATCTCACCAAGCAATTCGGTGAGAACCGCGTCTTGAAGGGAATCAGCGTCTCTGTTCGCAAGGGAGAGGTAATTTCGGTCATCGGGCCAAGCGGTTCGGGAAAGAGCACTTTTCTGCGATGCATCAATTTTCTTGAGATGCCGACTTCCGGGGATGTGTACTTCCTCGGGGAAAAGATAGACTACTCCGTCTCTGGATTGGGACCCAAATTGCAGTTTCAGAAAAGGCTCTCCGAATTTCGGACGCATGTGGGCATGGTGTTTCAAAGTTATAATCTCTGGCTTCATAAAACAGTTCTGGAAAATATTATAGAAGCTCCTGTACAAGTAAAGAAAGAATCGAAAAAAAAGGCGACCGATATCGCGATGGATCTTTTGAGCCGTTTCGGCCTCGAAGAAAAAAAGGATGAATATCCCATCCGGCTCTCCGGCGGGCAGCAGCAGCGTGTCGCCATCATCAGGGCGCTTGCGATGTCTCCGCAGGTCATGCTTTTTGACGAGGTGACATCCGCCCTTGATCCCGAACTTGTCGGCGAGGTGCTTGAGGTATTGAAAATCCTGGCCGAATCCGGAATGACGATGTTGCTGGTCACGCATGAAATGGGATTTGCGGCCGAGTGCAGCGACAGAGTGCTCTTTTTCGACAATGGAATCATAGAGGAAGAAGGTCCGGCGAAGGATGTGCTAACGAATCCTCGAAAAGAGAGGACAAAAAAGTTTCTGAGCAGAAGCATTCGGTAAAGAAGACGTCGATCGAGTAAAAAAGACGCAAGGTGTTCGGTATGCTCGAATTTTTAACCTGAGCCATCTAGGTATTTCGAAAATCCGCAGTGCAAGGGGATGTTGAATTTGTCGGGAACAATTGATCTGATCGCAAGATACATGCCCTCTATTTTGTCGTCGTGCGTCATCGTCATCGAACTGACTCTCTTTACCATACTGATAAGCTGGGTGTGCGGCCTTTTCGCAGGGATAGGAAAGTCATCGAAATACAAAATATTCAGTTATCCTTGCAGGTTTTATATTTGGTTCATTCGCGGGACTCCTACGCTGATTCAGGTTTATCTCGTCTATTTCGGGCTCCCTCAGTTCGGTATTCAGATGCCTCCTTTTACCGCAGGCATTCTTGCGCTTGGCATCAACAGCGGAGCGTATGTGGCGGAGATTTTCCGGGCAGGCCTGTCCGCCATACCGAGAGGGCAGATGGAATCGGCGAGGGCGCTGGGTATGACCTATACCAAGGCGATGAGGCGAATTATTCTGCCGCAGGTCGTGAGGATAATACTGCCCGCGATCACGAACGAAGGCATAACGATGCTGAAGAACACATCGCTCCTGTCGACGATCACCGTCCTGGAACTCACCTTGCAGACGCAGGTCGTGATCGCGAGGACATTCCGCCCCTTTGAATTCTATATAGTGGCTTCGGTTCTTTATCTTGTGATGACGACTGTCTTATCGCACTACAGCGATAAACTGGAAAAGAAATACGCGCTGAGCATTTAAGGGGAAGAAGGTGGTCGCCCTCCGATGCATGATGAGAAGAAAAGAGCGCACAGGGAGGCTTCTTGGCGATCCAAAGATACAGAGATGAGGGGGTGTACGGTATGTGTTTTAGAAAAAGTTTGTCCGTGCTCATGCTTTTCGTGTTTGTAGTTTCCGGCGGCGGATTGGCCTTCGCCGCGAGCGACGCTCTGGAGCTTCTCGTTCCGGGCGAACTCTCCGTGGCGACGGAAGGAACATATCCGCCGTTCAGCATGTCCGATGAAAAAGGCCAATTATCCGGTCTTGAGATAGCCGTCGTGAAAGAAATATGCAACAGGCTCGGGCTGACGTACAAACCGGTCATGATCAAGTGGGAGTCCATCCTCATCGGACTCTTCGCCGACAAGTACGACATGATCAGCGCTGCGATGGACATAACCGAGGAGAGACAGAAATCTGTTGTGTTCTCCAGCGGCTGGCTGGAATCCGGCGGCGCTCTCGCCGTGCGACAGGAAAGCCCGATCAAGGTGGTTGCGGATATCAAGGGAGGAACGATCGGCTGCCTCGTCGCCTCCACGTGGGCAGATATCGCAGAGACCCTCGGTGCGAAGGATGTAAAGCTCTACAAGGCGGAAGCGGATGCTCTCCAGGATCTCAATAACGGAAACATCGACGCCGTGATAACCGATGCCGTCGCTGTGGCATTCGCCATCAAGGAAGCGAATCTGCCTCTCCGTGTCGTCGAGGAAAGGGTGAGCCATATTCAGAAGGGACTCGTGTTCAAGCCGGGAAAGCCGAATCTTGTCAAGGCTGTGAACAAGGCCCTTGCCGAGATGGGCGCCGATGGAACTTATGAGCGGCTGGTGCGGGAGATCATCGGCATCAATACCTGGCCCGAGAAACCGATAGAGACTATTTTCCTGAAATAGATTCCTTTCCGGGATCCGGGGAAGGTTTCGTCTTGGACGGCGCCTTCCCCGGATGAAGAAAGCAAGGAGGATATTGTGGGGAATCAGAAATCGCGGCTGTATCATTCCGGAATAGCCACCTTTATGCGTTCGCCTTATTTGAACGACGTCTCCCTTGTACCCAAAGGAGCTGTCGCTGTCGCCGGAGTCCCATTCGATTATACGTGCGGATCGCGACCGGGAACCAGGTACGGGCCGCGGGCGATACGGCAAAGCTCGCTCTATATGGACTATTTTTTGGGATCCAGCAAGGATACATCCTATGTGGACATATCGACTGGAGAGATATTCCAAATCCCCGGTTCATTGAATATTGTCGATCTCGGAGATGTTGACTGCTTTCCAACGGATTTGAACGCAACGATGCAGGCTATTTCCGGTCTCGTCAAGACGATATGCCTTCAGGAGGCCTTTCCTTTGCTTCTTGGAGGAGACCATTTTATTACAATTCCTGCTTTTGCAGGATTCGCGGAGGGCCGCAAAGAAATCGACAGGGATGTCAGAATCGGCTATATCCACCTTGACTCGCATCTTGATGTTTTCGACGAAAACCCGTCCTGGGGGAAACTGTATCACGGATCCACGGTCAGGAGAATTCTTGAATCGGACATGCTCGATCCTTCGGCGGTCATGCTCATTGGAATGCACGGCGCCGTCGGTCTTGAAAGCTGGGAGTTCATACGTTCTAAAAAAGCTCGGCTTGTCCCTCTTTCGGACCTGCGAAAGCAGGGAATTTCCCGCAGAATGACTTCCGCTCTGACTGAAATGATGCGAGAAGTCGATGTGATTTATCTCTCAGTCGATATCGACTCGGTAGCGGGGGCATTCGCTCCCGGGACGGGAGGAATAACGCTCGACGGTCTCACGCCGACGGAGCTTTTCGAGGCGCTCTCGGTCCTGGCGGATTTTCCCGTCGCTGCTCTTGACCTTGTAGAGGTGGCTCCTGAATTCGATCCTGCGGAGCGAACGCAAAGGCTTGCGGCCGAGGCTCTGTTCCTGTTTTTCCAGAAGAAAGGGTTGATTGCACGATGAAGGCCATGAGCGGACTTCCCGTCGATTCGATAGAAACGCCCCGTTTTTGCGGCCTGCCGACGTTCATGCGTCTCAGGAACTCTCAGGATCTGGAGGGTGTCGATGTAGCCGTTATAGGTCTTCCATCGGACAACGGCGCTCCTTTTCGCAACGGATCTCGTTTCGGCCCGTCGGCGATGAGAAGCATCTCCTCCATGCTGCGCCCCATAAATCCGTATCAAAAAGGACTGAATGTTTTCGAGGTGCTCAATGTCGTGGATTATGGGGATTCCCCGTTGATCCCGGGATATTTCGACGAGAGCTACGAATTGATGGAGAGCTTCTGCAGAGGGATTACGGACAAAGACGTAATGACTGCCGGTATGGGCGGCGATCACTCCGTCACGCTGCCCCAGGTTCGCGCACTTGCGAAAAGCAGGGGGAAACCATTGGCGGTCGTTCATTTCGACGCACATTCCGATACATGGGATTCCTATTTCGGAAGCAAGAAGTTCAGCGCGGGAACCTTCATGAGGCGCGGTGTCGAAGAAAATCTGATACTTCCAGGGCATTCAATACAAATCGGCATGCGCGGGTCGCACTTCCGGGCAGATGATAATTCTCAGTCTCTCGATCTTGGCTATGAAATGATCACCAACGACATGCTGTTCGAGATGGGTATCGAAAAGACCGCTCGTCGAATACTCGAGAGAACCGCAGGATACGATGTTTTTATCACGTTCGATCTTGATTTTGTGGATCCGAGCGCAGCTCCGGGGGTAGCGACCCCGGAGGCGGGAGGACCTGGCGCGCGAGAGGCACTTCAACTTGTCCGCCTTCTCAGGGGAGTCCATATTGTTGGCTGTGATGTCGTGGAATTGTGCCCCGGATACGACAACGCCGGACAGATTACAGCGCTCCTCGGCGCTACTGTGCTTGCGGAGTTTCTGGCTCTCGCTGCGTATCATAGAGTGTACACCTCGCGAGGTCTTTGATAATTCGGAATACCCCTGAAGGGGGAGGACGCGAAAATGAATGCCATAATGGTGACTCCGAACATATGTGAAGGAAGGTCTCTTGAAGTTGTCGAAGCCGTAGCGGCGGAAGTTCGTTCCGTAAAGGGCGTCCGCCTGATGAACGTCTCTTCCGATGCGAATCATAACCGCTCGGTGCTCAGCTACATCGGTTCGAAGGAAGCGGTGCTCGCGGCGAGCTTTCGGATGGCCGCCAAGACGGTGGAATTGATCGACATGCGCCTTCATTCGGGGGAGCATCCGCGGGTCGGGGCCGTCGATGCCGTTCCGTTCATTCCTGTCGGCGGAACGGACATGTCCGAGGCGGTAGAAACCGCTCATACCTTCGGCAGGTTTATGGGGTCTCTTGGAATTCCCGTGTACTATTACGGAGAAGCCGATACGAATCCACGGGAGAACAAGGCCCAGGTAGGAAAAGGGAAACTGACCCAGGAGCTTCTTGGGGAGTACGAAGGCCTTCCCGAAAAACTCAAGGACGATTCCTGGCCTCCGGATGAAGGACCACGTATTTTCAGCGCGAAGAGCGGAGCATGCACGGTCGGAGCAAGAGGTCAGCTCATCTGTTTCAATGTCAACCTTGGAACGACGGACGTAGCGGTCGCGAAAAGAATAGCCAGGGCCGTTCGGTTCAGCGGGGGAGGGCTCCGCGATGTGCAGGCGATCGGCCTTGCTCTCGAAAGCCAGGGGGTTGTCCAGGTTTCCATGATGACCTCCCGTGTCGAAACGACGCCGCTGCCCATGATGCTCGAAGCGGTGAGAAACCAGGCCGCGCGGTACGGAGTGCCGGTGGTCGGAACCGAAATCAACGGTCCTATCCCGCTTTCTTCCCTTGAAGATGTTTTCAGGCACTATTTGCAGGCTCACGATTTCTCTCTCGATCAGATCGTCGAAAACGGATTGCTCGCTCTTGCGGGCGATGTTGGCGAAACCAGATAAAAAATCTAAAACGGAGGTCAGCTCAATGAAAATCATCGATCTTTCTCTGCCTATTGAAGACGGGATGTATATGCCAAAAGCCTACTGGCACCCTTCGGTTGAATTCACCGTTCTCGGCGTTCATGAAAAAGAGGGGCGCATGAGCAGAAAAATTCAGTTAGGCACTCATACCGGGACTCACGTCGACGCGGCGCTCCATTTCGTACCCGATGGCGGGACGATCGACCAGACCTCCCTTGACATACTGATCGGAGATGCGCAGCTGATCGACGTCTCCTTTGTCGGGCCTCGCCAGGGGATCACCGCTGATGATCTGGAAAAAGGAACGAAAAGCGGCGTCAAATGTCCCCGTGTCGCCGTCCGGACGGGCTGGGTTGAGCGTGCGTGGGGTACCGATGTTTTCGGAAAAGACAAGCCGTATTTTACGAAAGGATCGATCCAATGGCTCCTCGATCACGGCGTCAACCTGCTGATGATCGATACCGGAGATCCGGATTCGGACGACGATTTTATCGTGGGACAGCCGGCGCCCATTCATGTGATGCTTTTCGAGAACAATATCACACTCGTCGAAAATATGGCGAACCTCGACAAGCTTCCGGAATTTTTCAAGGTCATTGCCCTGCCCCTCAAGCTCAAGGGGTGCGATGCCGCTCCGGGGCGTGTTGTCGCTATTGTGGATTAGGCGAGGGCGAGAGTCATGAAAAAGGTGGAATTCGTCTGTATAAAGTGCGGAAAGGCATACGGCGCCGATGCGCCGAACTTCCGCTGCACCGAATGCGACGAGCCCTTGGAGGCGCCGGAAATCACATCCGGAAGGATCAGAACGGAAACAGGGGCCTGGGGGTCGATTTTCCAGAGATACGCCGATTTCTTCCCGTTCGACCGCCCGTTTCCCGAACTTGACCTGGGAGAAGGATATACGCCGCTGATTCAATCGTCGGCATTGACGCAAAAGGCAGGGGTCAAGAGTGTCCTGATAAAAAACGAGGCGACGAATCCGACCTGGTCCTTCAAAGACCGGGGAACCGCGGCAGCCCTGAGGCATGCAGTCGAATTAGGCTATAAAAGGGTGGGGACCCTCTCCTCGGGAAATATGGCGGCTTCGGTTGCAGCCTTCGGAGCCCGTGCCGGTCTCGACGTTTTTATTCTTGTAGGAGAAAGCACGCCGCTTGAAAAAATCAACCCCGTCGCCATGTATGGAGCGCATGTGATTCAGGTCAAGGGGGATTACGGCGACGTCTATGCAGCGAGCCTGAGTCTGGGAAAGAAGCACGGTATTTATTTCGCCAACTCGGATGCTCCGTTCAGGATTGAAGGGTCGAAGACCATCTCCTACGAGATTTGCGAACAGATGAATTTCGAGGTGCCTGACTATGTCATTGTCCCGACTAGCTCGGGAGGCAATTTCAGGAGCATCGAGAAGGGATTCAGGGAGTTTCTGGCGTGCGGTTTCACAAAAAAGAAGCCGATCCTCATTGCGGCTCAGGACATAGGAATATGCCCTATTCACAGGGCGTTCTCCGAAGGCAGGGAGAATGTCGAACACTTTGACGACGGGATATACCTTGACAATGCCATAGCCAATCCGTTTCCACCGAGCGGAAACAGGGTTTTGGAGATCATGCGGCGGTCGGGAGGCTTTTCCGTTGCCATTTCATGGGAGGATATCCTTGCCGCACAGGCGGACCTTGCTCACGAAGGGGTGTTTGTGCAGCCTGGCTCGGCAGTATCCTTCGCCGCCGCCCGTCTTCTCCGGAAAAACGGTGTTTTCGGCGGGGAAACGACGGTGGCGTGCATTGTCACAGGATCAGGTCTTAAATACGCATCGATCCTTGAGCGTCATGCCCTCAAGGTGCATACCGTTGCACTCGATGCCCTGGATGACTTGATCGGCGATCTATAGCCCGGCGATTGGAAACGCGGGCTTGATGAAGGAGAGAGAAAATTAATTATGAGTATGATTACCAAAAAGATTTCTCAAATAAGCCCTTCGGCCACGGAATCCATGTCCGCTCTGGCGAACAAAATGAAGCGTGAAGGGATCGATATCATCTCATTCGCCCAGGGAGAGCCGGACTTCGATACTCCCGAGAATATCAAGGCCGCCGCAGTGCGCGCCATTCAGGAAGGATTCACGAAATACACCGATGTTCCGGGTATCCTCCCTCTTCGCGAGGCTATCTGCGCCAAGCTGAAGAGAGAGAACGGCCTCGACTACGAACCTGCCGATATCGTGGTGAGCGCTGGAGGGAAACAGGCTCTTTTTGAAGTTTTTGCCACGCTGTGCGAAGAGGGAGACAAGGTGATGCTCCCTACCCCCTGCTATGTGAGCTATGTCGAACAGATCAAGCTGGCGGGGGCATCCGCTCTTTTATTCCCTACAAAAGAAGAGAACAACTTCCGCGTGACGTTCGACGAAGTTCGGGAGAACTACGCGCCCGGCGTCAAGGCGTTCGTCGTCAACTGCCCGAACAATCCCACGGGATGCGTTTACGAAGAGGATGAACTGCGAAAAATCGCCGAATTTCTCGTCGAAAAAGGAGTCTACCTTGTCTCGGACGATGTTTACGAACACCTTATTTACGACGGTCGAAAGTTTGTCACCGCGGCTTCGCTCAGTCCCCGGATCAAAGAGAAGACGATCGTGGTGAACGCGCTGTCGAAAACGTACGCCATGACAGGCTGGCGTGTCGGGTATGCAGCAGGTCCGAGAGAGATCATGACCGCCGTGAACAACTATCAGGGGCACGTGAGCGGCAACATCAATTCGATAGCGCAGATCGCCGCGATCGAGGCGCTCTCAGGACCTCAGGAAGCGGTTTCGGTCATGGCCGCCGAATTTGCCAGGAGGCGCGAATACATTGTAGACAGAATCAACTCCATTGACCGGATGAGCTGCGTCAAACCCGACGGCGCGTTCTACGCATTCGCGAACGTACAGGGGGTGTACGGGGCGTCCTTTGGGGATACCGTGATACGGAATGATCTCGACGTATCGCGCTTTTTCCTTGAGGAAGCGCATGTCGCGGTCGTTCCGGGAGTGGCTTTTGAATATCCGGGATATGTGCGGTTCGTTTTCGCCAAGTCGATGGAGGCGATTAAAGAAGGGCTTGACAGGGTCGAAAGAGCCATTTCTCGACTTTAATAGTGGAATATGCTATGATGTTGGTGTTTTATAGAAGGGGGTGATTCCGGAATATAATTCATAAGCGCGGGATATTGTTGTTTGGTAAGGATATTGTTTATAAAAATAAGGAGGGATTGACTGTGAAGCGTTTTGTATCGACTCGCGTGTTGTTTGGTATTCTTGTGGCGGTGATGCTCTTTTCCGGAGCGACATATTCGATTGCAGCGGAGACAGTGAAGGTGGGCATAGTGCTCCCGCTTTCCGGCAATATAGCCCAGACCGGGGCATTGCTGCGGGAGGCCATGCTGCTTGCCAAAGACGTCGTGAACAACAAGTACGAGGATTTCAATCTTCCGGCCGCGGCGACCGAAGGATTCCCGAACCTCAACGGCGCCAAGCTCGAGCTGATTTTCCTCGACTCTCAGAATATTCCCGAAAGAGCGATGAGTGCGGCTGAGCAGCTCATCACGCAGGAAAAGGTCGTCGCCCTGATGGGCGCCTATGCCTCCGCCTCTACAGTGACGGCTTCACAGGCCGCGGAGAGATACGGCATCCCGTTCCTGAACGAGAACTCCACTTCGCCCATTCTTACTCAGAGAGGTTTCGAGTGGTTCTTCCGCTGCACTCCCGACGACGACTTCTTCACACTGAACTTTTTCCAGTTCCTCCGCGATGAAGAGGAGAAAAAAGGCAGAAATTACGGCAGAACGATCGCCATGCTGTATGAAAACACGCTTTGGGGTGCGGACGTCGGCAAGGCCATCCAGAAGTATGCGCCGCAATTCGGATACACTGTTGTCGCCGATATTCCCTACACCGCACGTTCCGCGAGCCTTACAAGCGAAATTCAGCAGTTGAGAAGCATCAACGCCGATATCGTCATGCTGGCAAGCTATGTCTCCGACGCGATTCTCATTCAGACGACCATGCGCGATATGGACTATATTCCTCCGATCATGCTCGCGCAGAACTCGGGGCATAACGATCCCAACTTCATCGCCACCGTCGGCGATCTCGGAAACTACATTGTCAGCCGCGAGGTCTACACCCCGGCGCTCCTCGAGCGGCCTTCGGTGAGAAAGGTAAACGACCTGATGCTCAAGGCGACGGGCTTCCCTCTGGACGGAAACAGCGGCCGTGCCTTCATGGGAGTCCTCGTGCTGGCCGATGCTCTTCTTCGCGCCAAGTCGACCGCTCCCGAAGATATCCGCCTGGCTTTGGCGGAGACCGACATTCCCGCCGACCAGGTTATTTTCCCTTGGGACGGTGTCAAATTCGATCCGAAAACCAACCAGATTACAACAGGCAGGGGAATCATAGTGCAGATCCAGGATAAGAAGTACCTCCCCGTGTGGCCATATGAAATTGCTACAGTGGAGGCCCAGCTTCCGATTCCCAAGTGGAGCGAAAGGTAGAGTCGTACCGAGAAGCAGCAATGCTTGAGAATATGAGTTTGTGATATAGCACAAAACAGGGGGCTGTCGAAAGAACAGCGATACATTCGAATCGGTGGAACGGAGACAGCCCCTGTCTATCGTCCGTGTTCGACACGTCGAAAGGGCAGATATTGTGCAGCAGCCGAAACAGTAAATACTCCGAAGGCGGGGGTTGTCAATGGAGCAAATTCTGATCAGCGGTCTTTTTGCGGGGATGGTGTACGGGCTTATTTCCATAGGTCTCAGCATTATCTGGGGAGTCATGGATATGGTGAATTTTGCGCATTCCGATTTCATGATGCTTGCAATGTATTTCACCTTTCTTCTTTTTTCCGGTGTAGGTTTGGATCCGCTCTTCTCTCTTCCTTTGGTGATAACGGCGCTTTTTATTATCGGTGTGTTGATCTATGCCGTCGTCATTCGGAAGGTTGTCGGAGGGGAACTTGTCCAGCAGACCTTGTGCACTTTCGGCATGGTCGTTTTTCTCCAGAGCCTTGCGCAGTTCCTCTGGACAGGAAACTTTCGTATGATTACCAATCCGATAGCGTCGGGTAGCGTTCGGATCCTCTCCGCTTCGTTGTCGAGAGGGCAGGTCGTCGCAGGACTCGCCTCCGTCGCTATAGGATTTGCCGTCTGGTGGATCATCAATAAGACGCGTATCGGTTGGGCGCTTATGGCGACGGCTCAGAACCGTATGTCCGCACCTCTTATGGGAATCAACGTGAACAAGATGTTCGCGCTGGCCTGGGGTATAGGCCTTGCGAGCGTGGGAGCCGCCGGGGCTTTGCTTGCCAATTTCTATTACATTTATCCTCAGGTCGGGGCCACCTTCCAGCTACTCGCGCTCGTCGCGGTTTCAATGGGGGGATTCGGAAGCGTTTTCGGAGCGATGCTCGCCAGCATACTCATCGGATTCATCGAGGCGCTCTCGGGATATTTCATCGAGCCGGCGTTCAAGTATGTGGTGGTGTTCGGACTCTACCTGCTGATGATGTTCGTCAGGCCCCAGGGCTTTTTCGGAACGCATGCCTGATACTCAGAGGGAGGTGAATTTTCTTGGGAACTGAACTTCTTGAAAGCATGAAATCGCATAAAATTGCATGGGGCCTTTGTTTTGTCCTGCTGGTCACGGCAATTTTTTTTCCTCGTTACAATGCAGACCCCTTTCCTCTGCATGTGATCCTGATGGTGTTTCTTTTCTCCGCTTTGGGGACGTCATGGAACATCCTTAGCGGGTACGCGGGACAGATATCCCTGGGTCAATCGGTTTTCGTGGGGATCGGCGGATACGTCTCCTCCGTGCTGTATGTCAGTTACGGCGTTTCTCCGTGGATCGGAATGATTCTGGGCATGCTCATCACAATGGCATTCGGCTGGATGATCGGCAAACCCTGTTTCCGTCTAGGAGGGCGTTATTTCGCGATCGCGACCATGGCGATCGTTCAGATTGCCTACATCGTCGTATCCCGATGGGAGTTCGTCGGCGGAGCCAGAGGTATCTATTTCCCTATGAGAAACTGGGGGTGGGTCTACTTCTCCTTCAGAGATAAGGCATCCTATTACTACATTGCGCTGGGAATGATGCTGGTGGCGTTTGCGGCCGTTCTCTACATCGAAAAATCGCATATCGGCTATTATCTGAAGACCATAAGGGAAGACCCGGATGTTGCGGAAGCACTGGGAATCGACGTCCCGAAATACAAAATGATCTCAATGATGTTCAGCACGGCGATCGCAGCGATGGGAGGTACCTTCTACGCCCAGTATCTCCTCTTCGCCGATCCGGATTCGCTCTTCATGCTTTCTGTGCCGATTATGCTGCTTACCGTCATGGGAGGAACCGGCTCGCTCATCGGACCATTGATCGGTTCAGGGCTTCTGATACCTATTCAGGAGTACGCCCGCGTTGCATGGAGCGGAAGAGGGCAGGCTCTTGACCAGCTTTTCTACGGCTTCATCATTGTATTCATCGTTGTACTTCAGCCGAGAGGCATCATCGGAGTGTACGACTCCATCATGGATAGGCTGAAAAAAAGTATCCAAACGGTACCAAGAGGGTGAAGACGATGGATTTTCTCGATGTTAAAGGAGTTACGAAACGTTTTCAGGGTCTTGTCGCGGTCAACAACGTGGATATGACCGTGAACAAAGGGCAGATCGTAGGCCTGATAGGCCCCAACGGCGCCGGAAAGACAACGCTGTTCAACTGCATCGCGGGGCATTTCAAGCCGGAAGAAGGGGAGATATTCTTCAAGGGGGAGCGGATTACCGGTCTTCATCCGAACGCGATCTGCAAAAAGAAGCTTGTACGCACTTTTCAGATCGTCAAGAGCATCACGAAGCTGACTGTTCTCGAGAACGTTATGGTGGGCGCGTTCGCGGTCACGAAAAATGTTCCGGAAGCCCGGAAAAAAGCAATGGAAGTCCTTGATTTCTGCGGTATTGCGGATATTGCGCATATCAAGGCGGCCAGTCTGACGATCGCTCATAAAAAACGTCTTGAAGTTGCAAGGGCGCTCGCCACGGAACCGGAACTGATCCTGTTCGACGAGGTAATGGCCGGGTTGACCGGAAAGGAGAACCAGGACGCGGTCGACCTGATTTTTAAAATCCGGAACCAGGGGATCACGATTTTGATGGTCGAACACGTTATGGAGGTCATCATGCCCATTTCGGACCACATGGTGGTTCTTGATTCAGGAGCCAAAATCGCCGAGGGAACTCCTCAGGAGATCTCTCAGGACAAGAAAGTAATCGAAGCGTATCTGGGGGTGGCACCCTGATGCTTTTACAATTGAAAAACGTCTGCTCAGGTTACAAGGGCACCCAGGTGTTGGAGGATATCTCGCTCCACGTGAACGAAGGGGAATTCGTATCCATAGTCGGTTCCAACGGCGCGGGAAAATCCACGTTGCTCCGGACGATTTCAGGTATCGTCGGCCTGAAATCGGGCGAGATCTTTTTCGACGCGAAGAGAATCGACAAAAAGAACGCAGCGGATATTGTGAAAGAATTTCAAATCGCCCACGTTCCCGAGGCGAGGCTCCTGTTCCCGTATATGACCGTCTATCAGAATCTTATGCTGGGCGCGTACACTATCCAGGACAAAAAAGAGATAGAGGCTCGACTCGCCTACGTCTTTGAATTTTTCCCTCGTCTTGCCGAGAGAAAAAAACAGATCGCAGGAACGCTCTCGGGGGGAGAACAGCAGATGTGTGCAATCGGCAGGGGACTCATGCTCTCGCCGAAACTCCTCATGCTCGACGAACCCTCTCTGGGGGTACAGCCGAACATCGTGATGCGCATTTATGAAACACTGAAGAAAATCAATGCCGACGGCACGACGATCCTTCTGGTGGAGCAGGATATAAGCAACTCGCTAAAAATGGCGGATCGCGCCTATGTCATTCAGACGGGCAAGATAATAGCGGAGGGAAAGGGATCGGAGCTTCTCGGATCCGATCTCGTGAGAAAAGCGTATCTCGGATTGTAGTTGTTGTGCCGGAAGGAGGCGCCCTATGAATCTTTTGGGAATAGGCGTAATGATCGCAGGTATCGTTTTTCGCCTCAACACGCTCCTGGTTATTCTGATTTCGGGCGTGACGACCTGCCTCCTTTCCGGCATGGCCCCGTTGGAAATACTGAACGCGATCGGCCGGGCATTTGTCCGCAATCGATTCATGGCGCTCTTCGTTCTGATAATGCCGGTGATAGGCGTTCTGGAGCGGCATGGTCTGCGCGAGAAGGCCGAAAGCCTCATCATGAGGATGCGCCACGCTACCGCAGGTAAAATTATTCTTTTCTATATGTTTTTTCGTCAGCTTGCCGCGGCTTTGGGCCTCCAGATGGACGGTCAGCTCTCCTTCGTGTGGCCGATAGTCTCCCCCATGGCCGAAGCCGCAGCGGGCAGAGACTCCCTGCCTGACCGGAAACTGCGTGAGCGTGTGCGAGCAATGGCTGCTGCCTCTGAAAACTTCGGCAATTCATACGGAAACCTTGTCTTCGTAGCCGGTGCGGGGCTTCTGCTCATCAAGAGCGTGCTGCAGGGCGCCGGCCATACCGTAGATCTTGTTCGAATGGCACTCTACGCGATTCCGTCCGGCATTGCAGCACTCTTGATCTGCACGGTCTACTTCCATCTTTTCGACGTATGGATCTCCGGGCGGCGGAACGATACGGAGGGTGAGTGAGTGGGGCTCGTCGACGTTCTGTACATCATAACGGGAGGATATCTTTTCGCGTTCAGTTATGCTTCATTCCGTGACGGTAAGAATCCGAAGCGCTTGGGAACATCGATCTTCTGGGGCGTTCTGGGTGTTCTGTTCGTATTCGGTGAAACCCTGCCCGAGTCCTTCGCAGGTATCCTCGTAATACTCCTGGCGGTCATACCGGGCTTCAACTTGATGGGGCGAGGCTCCTACGACGAAGTCACCATCGATCAGAGACGGTCGAGCGCGGACCGGTTCGGCTACCGTCTTTTCATCCCGGTTCTGATTATTCCGGCCGGTACCATTCTGATCGCGAGCTTCACTCCTTGGGGGGCGCTCGCTGGACTGGGACTTTCCGCGCTGATCGCCCTGAGCATCGCGTTGCCGCTGACCGGAGAGTCGCCCCGAAGGGCGGTTCATGAAGGGCGGCGCACGATGGATTCCTTGGGATGGACTGCTGTGATAAGCCAGTTCCTTGCCACTATCGGCCTGCTTTTCAACAGCGCCGGAGTCGGCGAGACCATCGCAGGACTGGTTTCGGGCTTTTTGCTGGATGCATCCAGGATTTCAGCGATAGCGATGTATTGCGGAGGTATGATGTTCTTTTCATTTGTCCTCGGCAACGCATTCGCGGCGTTCGCAATCGTCACGACCGGAATCGGTCTGCCTTTTCTGGTGGAACTCCATGGAAGCGACCCCGCTGTTATCAGCGTTCTCGCAATGCTCTCCGGGTACAGCGGTTCCATAATCTCTCCCCTGGCGGGGAATTTTATTCTGGTACCCACCATTCTGCTGAAAATACAAGACCGCTGGGGGATCGCAAAAGTCGAATTGCCGATCGTGATCGCGATGCTTTTAGTCCATATGGCGGTGATGTATTTTTGCTCTTGAGTATCCTGAAAATTGAATATAAAGTTTGAGAAAGGGTGAACATTGTATGGCATATCCGGCAGTAGAGGTTTTGTTGGGCGTCTGTGCGCGAGCGAAAAAAGAAGAGTCGGTTCTTGTGGTCACTGATACGGACCAGAAACATATCGCAAGAGCATTCACCGACAGAGGTTTGGAACTGGGTTATCAAATTTGTACGATTGAAATGCCTACCCGTTCGACTCACGGAGAGAATCCCCCTGCGACCGTCGCGGCGGCGATGAAGGCGGCCGACATCATATTCGGTGCGACCAAATTCTCGCTCTATCATTCTTCGGCCCGCAAAGAGGCCGTGGCGAACGGGGCCAGATTCGTCAACATGGCCGATTACACATTGGAAATGTTGAGTTCAGGCCCGCTTCTCGTTGATTTCGAAAAACAGCGCGAGGTTGTCTTCGCCGTGGCGAAAGTCCTGACTGAGGGCAAGTGGGTAAAAATCACCTCGAAGGAAGGTACCGACATCGAATTCTCCATCGAAGGCAGAAGAGCCCTGGCCGAACCGGGAATGAGCATCGCTCCCGGAGAGACTTCGTCGCCTCCCGATATCGAGGCCGAACTCGCTCCGGTCGAGGGAACCGCCAACGGCCGCGTCGTCATCGACGGAAGCATTCCTCAGCCCGGAATCGGCGTGATCACGACTCCGATTGAATTTATCGTCAAAGACGGATTCATCACCGAGATCATCGGCGACACAGACCAGGCGGAAACTTTGAGAAAACAGCTTGCCGCTTCGGGGAACCCGAACAATTACAATGTCGCCGAGCTGGGAATCGGCCTGAATCCTCTTTCGAAATTCTCAGGCAGTATGCTCGAGGATGAAGGGGTCTTCGGTTCCGCACATATAGGCATCGGGAACAATACCGCATTCCCGGGAGGAACGCTGAGCGCCGATGTGCACATCGACGCAATGATGCGGAAGCCCACCATCATCATCGACGGAAAACCGCTTTTCATCGACGGAGAATTTGCGGAGGGCGCCATCTGAGATGATTACCGGCGGATTCAGAGACATAGAAGCGTGCGCCGTGCAGTTTGCTCCGGAGTGGCTTGAGCCGGGGAAAAACGCGGCATCCATGGCGTTGGAAATAGAACGGGCCGTCGAAGAGAAAAACGCGCAGTTGATCGTTTTTCCCGAACTGTCGAGCGCCGGGTATATACTCAAGGAACGCGACAGGGATTTCGGAAGGGAATACTACAAGGCGGCGGAACCCGTTCCCGGGCCCTTGACCCTTGAACTTGCCAAGCAGGCGGAGCGTTACGGAGTTTATGTCGTCGTGGGGTTATCGGAGCGTCATCCTGCAATTCCCGGTTTTCTGTACAACTCGGCAGCTCTGCTGGGGCCGTCCGGCGACATTCTCGGCGTGCACCGAAAGATCCATATACCGGGATATGAGAGGTTCTACTTTTGTCCGGGACATGAAATCAATGTCTTCAAAACGGATATCGGCATTTTGGGGATGACTATTTGTTATGATAATCAGTTCCCTGAACTTACTAGAATCATGTCGCTCAGGGGAATGGAGATTCTGTGCATGCTGTGGAATATGCCCGATTTTTCCAATAAGCCTGAGCATCTTCATCATATTACCGCTGTCCGCGCTCTTGAAAACCGTTTGTATGCGATATCCTGCAATCGCCCCGAAAAAGCGGACAAAGACATCACCTTCATCGGAGCGAGCTGTATTTCAGATCCTGTGGGAACGCTCATCGCAAAGGCGGAAAGAGAGCCCGGGATAATATCCGCGAAGCTTTCATCGAAACAGTTTACCGAAGACCGTTTCTTTCAGCCGATATTCAGAGACAGAAGACCTGAACTGTACGGCGAGCTGATCGAACCCGTATAGAGTTTTTCCAATGAGTTCCTGTTTTGACGTTCCGGCTGTTCGTGTCTGAAGATGCAAGATCGGAGGTGAGGAGAGTGGCTCTGGAAAAGATTCAGGATGATTATGCGCGCTATATTTTGAAGCCGATCATGAGTCCTGTCGAGATCGTACGCGGAAAAGGCTGTCATTTGTTCGACGCCGAGGGCCGGCAGTATCTCGACATGGTTTCCGGTTTCGGCGTCAGCGCCCTCGGGTATCAAACTCCGCAATCGGATCGAGTGAAAAAGTCGATGACGGAGCAGATGGATAGTTTCATCCACATGCCCTATTACCTTGGATACAATGCCGTCGCGGCGAAGCTGGCATCTGTTGTTGCATCGATAACCCCCGCTTCCGTTGAAAAAATGTTTTTCTGCAACAGCGGAAGCGAGGCTGTCGAAGGCGCTATACGGGCCATTCGAAAATCAAGCAAGAAAAGTGAACTTATCGCTCCTCATATGTCCTTTTTCGGACGGACGATCGGGGCCGCCGCGCTTACCGGCCTGAGCCAGGATAAGAAAGGCGTTCCTCTTCTGTCGGGAGTGCATCATATCCCTGCGCCGTATTGCTATCGATGCAGTTTCCGTCAGAAGTATCCGGAGTGCGGGCTCGCCTGTGCCCGCTATCTGGAGGATGTGGTCAAATACTCCTCCGGAGGCGATGTGGCCGCGCTTTTCATCGAACCCGTTTTCGGAGATGTCGGCGCGATAGTCCCGCCGGAGGGATACTTTGAAACAATCGTCTCAATATGCAGGAAAAACGAAATCTCTCTCGTTGTCGACGAAACGCTGACCGGGTTCGGACGAACGGGCAGAATGTTCGCTGTCGAGTATTGGAACTTGCAGCCGGATATTCTGATCCTCGGAAAAGCGCTGGGAGGAGGTCTTTCTCTCGGAGCGTTCGTAGTCTCCGGAAGTGTTGCTGAGTCCTTTGAATCGAAGGATTTCTCGTCTTCCGGCGGCGGCAATACGACCGCCTGTGCGGGCGGACTTGCCATGATCGGAAGCATTTTGCAGGATGATCTGTGCCGCAGCGTTGACGAGGTCGGACGATACATGGTGGATGCTCTGCGTGCTCTTCAGGAAAGATTTCCTTCTATCGGAGATGTGCGGGGTTTGGGATTCCTTCTTGGAATCGAGCTTATCGAGGATGAAGTTCGAACACCCGCTAAAATGCTTGCACAGCGTGTAAAGGCGAAGCTTCAGGAACGGGGCGCGCTGGTGACCGTGTACGGCGATTCTACGCTCAGACTCACGCCCGCTTTGACTTTTTCGAAAGAAAACGCCGATGAATTTCTCCGTATCTTTGAACGAAGCATGCAGGAAGTGACCTGATCGTCGGCTTTCTCTGAAAAAATTCAGCAAGGGATTTCCATTGATGCGCGTGAACGAAAGAAGAAATTGCAGAGTAAAAAAAATGGAAAAAGGAGTTGGTTGTGCAATGAATACGGTACGAGGAATATTCGCCCCCATAGCGACGGCGTTCGATGCATCCG
>CAYRPJ010000050.1:0-24879 GCA_964426245.1 uncultured Synergistaceae bacterium | reverse complement strand
GCTTTATCTAACATAATACGGCGCAAAAAAAATTTGTCAATCCTCCGGAACGATTATTTGCACGGCGGGGAGATGGAATGAAACAACGATGCCCAGGCGGAGACGTCCGAGAATTATGTGCACCACTTCTCTTGGGGGAAGGAGCGAAGGGACGCCCGATGCCGGGTAGAGTAGATCGTGGACGGGTGTTCGGCACGATCAGCCCGCGTCGCGCGGATCATCGGGACGGTCACGTTCTTGAGGAAGCAGTCGTTGTAGAACTCCTTGGAAACGACAATCCCCTCATTCTCCACCCACTCGCCGGGTGCGAAGGAGCCGTCCTCGGGGCATTGTACCCTAAGCCCTTGCACGAGAATTTTCGCCGAAGCGAGGGCGGGCAGCTTAAGGAGTGCCGGAAAAAATTGTTCATATCAAACGACCCGTCTTCAATGTTTCGGGAAAGCACTTCCTATTCGGCAGGGATCGATAGAGAAAAGGGTTCTCCTTTCGATATGGCTTCGAACTGGTGTTCGTAGCGCAGGAAGATCTCAACGAGCGCCGGGTCGAAATGGCTGCCGGATTGCGAGGCAATGATTTTTACGGCCTCTTCATGAGAGAGAGGCCTTTTGTAAGGGCGTTCGGAGATGAGGGCGTCGTAGACGTCGGCGATGGCCATGATGCGCGCCGCAAGAGGGATCTTTCCGCCGGCGAGGCCGTACGGATAGCCGGATCCGTCCCATTTTTCGTGGTGATATTCGATGATCTCCCGGGCGTACTTGAGAAATATCTGTTCACCCAATACTTTTTGCGCTCTGCCGAGAGCGTAGCTTCCTATGATGGGGTGCGTTTTAACGGTGTCGAACTCCTCTGGAGTCAACGGTCCCTGTTTCAGAAGGATGTGGTCCGGCACGCCGACCTTGCCGATGTCGTGGAGCACTGCCGAGTTGCTGATAAGGTCAAAGTGTCCGATGGGGTAGAATCTTCCGGCGTCGGAGTGTTCCAGCAGAAAACGGACGTATGACTTCGTCCTCTCGATATGATCGCCCGTCCCTCCGTCGCGGAATTCGGCGAGGACCGCCATGCTGATGATGATGGCCTCCTGATGCAGCTCCAGCTCCCTGGCCTTTTCGCCGAGCATCTTCGCCGACCGCTTCCGTTCCGTGATGTCCTGAACGATCGACGCAAGGTGTGTCTGCTCTTCGTCCGGGCCGCGGAGCAGTTTGGTCGAAACTGAAACGTCCACAAGGGAACCGTCCTTGCAAACGCAGCGCACCTCGAAGTTGCTTTCGCTGTCGTCTCCTTCCGGTACGATGTTCCGGATGTGCTCCGCCACCCGATCGAGTTCTTCCGGAGAAACGACCTCACGCCAATTCTTCGCTTCCATTTCTTCGCGGCTGTAGCCGAAAATCCTGCAGAACTGTTCGTTCATCCGCACCCACCCGCCGGAACGATCCGTGATGACGAACCCCACGCTGTGCTGTTCAAAAAAGGTGCGGAAGCTCTCCTCGCTCTTTCGGAGAGCGGCTTCGGACTTTTTAAGCTCGGTGATATCGGTGATCACGCCGACGAGTCCGGCGACCGAACCGTTTTCGTCGAAGAAAGGGGCCTTGCTGGAGATGAAATTTCTTGGACTGCCGTTCGAGTCGGGAATAATTCCTTCATAGCGCAGGGGAGAGGACGAAGCGAACACTTCGTCGTCGGTACTTCCGAACAGAGAAGAAATCTCATCCGGCCACAGTTCACGCGCGTTCTTCCCCGACAGGGATTTCTCGGGAATGCCTGTGAATTCACGATAGGCGTCGTTGCATCCAAGATAGCGCCCGTTCCGGTCTTTGAAGAAGACGGGATTGGGCATCGTATCGATCAGGGACCGTGAGAAATTGAGTTGTTGTGCGAGGTGGCGTTCCGCACTCTTTCTCCGTGCGACGCTCTTCGCCAGAAGGATCAGGCCGATTGACTGAAGCAAAACGGTTGCTGCGAATACTGCGGCGATGATGCGGTTTCTGCGCTCGATTTCGTTCCGGGCGATCAGCCTGTCCGTCTCGTCGATGATCATGGAGAAGAAAACCTGCTTGTCGGCGATGGTGACCGGGTAGGTGTAGACCTCGACCTCGCGGGTCGAGCCGTCCGCCAGCTGATTTTGCGTGGAAAAGTGGTTGGAGTGCATCGCGGCGATCCGGCGAATCTGTGCTCGAAGCTCCTCGGGAGACATTTTCGTGTCGAGCTGGTCGAGCTGCATCCCCCGTAGTTCGCGATAGCCGTAAAAGCTGTGGGCCGCCTGATTGCCGTCGAGAACGACGCCCGTTTCCGGATCGATGAGCAGCATCGGGGCGCTGTATGCCGTGAAGAGTTCGTAGCCGAAGAAGGTGCTTTCTGCGATGCCTTTCCACTCGTCGGGGAGCGGAGGAGACTTTCGGTTGACGAGCAGAGAACGGGAGGGGAGAAGAGACTCCGGTATGCCGAACCTCTCAAGCACCGACGCATTGAAGACGTAGCGGTTTGGGCTCTCGAGAAGGACAGGCAGGTCGTCGGCTCTTGCTCCGTCGAGGATTTGCAGCGCGAGCGCTGCGGCTTCCTGCCCCTGCGAGTATCCGTGGACCACCTTGCCTCCGATCACTCCGTGAGAGAGGAGAAAGTCCCAGCATCCGAAGACGGGTGCGGTCGCGGCGGCGGTGACGAAACGCACGCTCTCCTTCACCGAAAAGACCTTTCCCGAGGGAGTGAGAAGATAAGAAAGGTAGAGGACGATGTCGTTCTCGGACAGTTCCTTCAGGCGGAGTGCCAGAGCGTCGGGCTCCAGTTCGTTCAGGTCGAGCAACGCGACTTTTTCCGAGAAGTGCGGCATGATCCCCGTCATCAGCTCCCGGTTGCGTCTTCCGGTCGTCGTGGAGTCGCTGATCACGGCGATCGTTGACGCCGAGGGTCGAAGCATGAGAGCTGCTTCGATCGTCTCGCGAACGGAGATGCTCTCGTTGACGCCGGTGATGTTGCTCCGTCCGGCGATGCGCTCCGGAGTGAAGTCGTTGATTCCGCAGAAGACCGCCGGGACGTTGCCGAAAAGGGATTCCCCATCCTTCAGGAAGAAGTTGAACGCGTTGTCGTCGGTGCAGATGACGACATCGAAAAAGATGTTTTTTTCCGTGTAGCGCTGCCGGAGAAGTTCACGCATCGTATCGGCGTGACGCCTTTCCGGGTTCCGGGTGGTATCCAGGTATTCCACGTACAGCGAGACGTCGTCTCTTCCCGATGCCCCCAATTCGTCCACGATACCGGAGTGGATGGAGTCTCCCCACTCGTACCCCTGGTGGTACGAGTGGAGTATCAGCACCTGCTTTTCCTTCGTTGCGGCAGAAGCGGCTGCCTCTGAGAAGATGAGCGTACAGAAAATCGTGAACGACGTCACAAGGAAAAAGAAATGATTTCTTAAGAAAGAGAGTTTTTCATATCGTCCAGGAGAAGGATGCGGCACGATTCTCACCATCCTTGAAGGAGGTCGCTGAATTTCGGGAATTCTTCCGCTCTTTTGCTCTACAGTGTGAAGAAGTCGACAACGGTAACATTGTATCATCTGCTGAAAGAAAAAAAGCTTCAGCCGGTAAAAAACGGATCGAGGGGAACCGTGGCCCCCCTCGATCCGGATAAGGGAATTTTGAACGGTTTTCCCTCAGTGAATGATCTTCATCTTGTAGAAGATGCGGGAAATTATGATGGTGCCGAACACCGCCGCCAAGATGACGAGCCAGATCGGCATCTTGAAGTAAAGCAGCGTGATGGGAATTCCCAGGGCGAACGGCGCCAGTTTCGGCTGCCGCATGGCGAACTGGCCGAAGACCGCGCCGAAGATCGCCGGTGCGGTGTACTGGCGGAACGCATCCGCCACGAACTGCGGGAAGAGCCCGATAAGCCATGTCCCGATGAACGCCGCGAGCGTTACGCCCGCAAGATTCACCACCACGGAGCCGATGATGCCCATGGTGCCGATGATCTCGGCCTGTTTCGTTCCTTCCTCCACGCCAACCACTTCCTGCGCCATGGCGGAGCATGGAAGCCGCAAGTTCGAGATGTTGCCGCTGAGGAAGGAGATGTATGTTCCCGCGAGCCCCAGGATCGGGTAGTAGGAGATCGGTTCGACGACATAGAAGGCGCCGAAGACCGACGCGACGAGCACCCACGCCGTCATCGCCTGGGCGAACGGAGGAAGGATGCCATGGACCATGTAAAGGTAGATCAAGGGGATGAAACTCAGGAAGCAGGCTATGAGCATGGTCCATATGCCTATTCTGATCACCGGCGTCGTCCATACCTCGTGATATTTCTGTTCGTTGATCTGCTCTGCAGCCATTATTGTCACCTCTCCTTCTCTAGTAGAACATCGCTGCGAACATGCCTATGAGCATGGCGATGCCGAGGGTATACTCCTTGATCTGAGGCATCTTCTTGGCGACCTGGAGCAGAATAACCATCGAGACCGCTCCCGTCACCGATGCCACGAAGGGCCCGCTGACCGCGGTGAGATTGCGGCTGTTCAGGTAGCCGAAGACACCGATCATCGCCGCGACCGACAGAATTCCAAGCCACTTGGTGTCGCCGCCGCCGGCCTTCTCGCGGACATCCTCGAGCTTGTGGGCGAAAACGCCGACGAGGAACAGCCAGCCCACGCCGTTGATCGCCATGGTCCACCAGGAGACCGCCATGACCTCGAGATTGTAGCCATCGCCGCCGAATTTGACGCCCATGGCGTCGGCGCCGAGCGTTGCCGCTGTCAACTCGGTCGGCGCCGCGCCGATGACCGCCAGGCGCATCCACGCCATCGGCGCGCCGATGACGGACATGAGCCCGACCATGATAATAAAGATCGCCACCACGGGGCCTATTGCCGTGACCATTCCGGTGTGGAATGCCTTTCGGAGCTGTTCCGGCTTCAGGTTGACCGCGTCGGCGGCATGATAGATCTGCCGGTAATACAGGAGCACCTGCACGAGAGCGATGATGACGATGGGAGCCGCAGTAAGCCATACCCCCATCGAGTTCGCTATTCTGAGCACTTCGTCCAAGACAGACACCTCTCTTTCCTCTCCATTGCCGGGAACCGGCGGCCGATGAAAAGCTTCGTTCAAAATGCCTCAAGGCATTGCGCCGCCTGCTTCCCGGTCCTCATGTTGCTCACGGTAGTTCATTTGCTCCTCTTTCCGCCGACTCTCAGTGTCTTTCGAACCGTCCCACCACCTTTCATATCGAGAGTTCGAGGAGAGCATCCGCCAGAAGGGCGGCTCCTTTTTCGATGTCCTCATGGTCGGTATGCTCTTCAGGAACGTGACTCCTGCCGCCCCTGCTGGGAATGAAGATCATCCCGGTGGGGACGAGAGGGGCCAGCATGCACGCGTCGTGAACGGCGCCGCTGTTCATCCTGTGATAGATGAATTCTTTCTTTTTCGCGCATTCCTCGATGACGGAGAGCACGTTGCCGTCCAGCACCACGGGGGCGGATTCCGAGACGAGAACGATCTCCAGTACGACGCCTCTTGAGGCGGCCACGGCCTGGCCGATGACGGCGAGGCCGTCCAGCACCGACTCGATACCCGACTGAACCACGTCCCGTATGTCCACGAAGAACCGGACCTCACCCGGAATGATGTTGGAGACGTTCGGAAAGCATGAGATCTTGCCCACTGTAGCCACGGTGGAGCCGGTTCCGGTTCCTCTCGCCAATGTCTCGATGGAGGCGATGAGGTGCGCGGCGGCCACCATCGGATCCTGACGGAGCGACATCGGGGTCGCTCCCGCGTGGTTCGGCACCCCTTTCAGCCTGATTTCGACTGCCTTTATCCCCGCCACGGCCTCCACGATTCCAAGCGGAACACCTTTCGACTCAAGCAGCACACTCTGCTCGATGTGCAGTTCGATCATAGCCTTCACTGTTTCCGGCCGAAGAAGGAATTCCGGCATCGAGTCGGGGTCGTACCCGGCTGCCTTGGCCAGGTCGTACATGGATCGTCCTTCCCTGTCCTTCAGTTTTTTCATGTCGTCCACGCCGTACTTTCCGACGAGAGTTTTGCTCCCCGCCAGAGTAGAGCCGAAGTTGGAGCCTTCCTCCTCCGCGAAGACGATCACCTCGACGGGGTGGCGATGGGGCAGTCCGCTTTCCGCGATCGCCTGAACGGCCTCAAGGGCGCCGAGCGTTCCCACCGCGCCGTCGTAAGGACCTCCGTGGAGAACCGTGTCGATATGCGAACCCGAGATAACCGCAGGCGCATCCGGAACAGAACCCTCAAGGCGCGCCCGCATATTCCCCGCTCCGTCCACGGACACTTTCAGTCCCGCCTCTTCAAAAAGGGACAGGATATACTCCCTTGCCTTCGCGTCCTCCGGAGAGTAGGAGAAACGGGTGATTCCTTCGCCCGGGGTGCTGTTGAAGCGGCTCAGGGTCTCCAGGCGGCTTCGCAGACGTTCGCCATTGATGGAGAGTGCCATATATGAACCTCCTGTCGATGATTTCTGTTCCTGCCGGGTGTTTCCGGTACGCCTTCACTCGATGAAGTTCAGTGAGACTGAGCCGTTCTTCAGCACCACTTCCCTGAGAATGTTGACCACGCAGACCGCGTCGTTGATGTTCAGAAGTTCCACCGGAGAATGGGAGTATCTGCGGGGTGTCAGCAGCACGCCGATCGGGATTCCGCCGCCTTCCAGGGAGATGTTGGCGGCATCGGTGGTGTAGGTCTCGCCGCCGAGAGTGACCATCTGAAGCGGAGCTCCCGCTCTTTCCGCCGCCTCCTCGAGAATCTGCTGGACTTTCGGATGAACGATGTTGGAGACGAAGGCGGAATCGATGCCGTCGAGAAGCGCTATGGCCGGGCCTCCGCCGAGCCGGATGGGGAGCTGGCGTTCGTAGCTCACGTCGGGAGTGTCGCCGCTCGGTATCGTGTCGAGGGCGATCGCGTAGTCCGGGGCGACCTTGCCGCTTATCATGGCGGCTCCGCGAAGGCCGATCTCCTCCTGGACCGTGATCACGCCGCAGAGGGTTCCGGGAAAGCTCTTTCCCTGCAGCTCTTCGAAAAGGGCGACGACGGCGGAACAGCCTATGCGGTCGTCCACGGCCTTCGAACAGATCAGGTCGGGGTTGTGCATCTCCATGAAGTCGCCCTCGAAGGAGATACGGTCGCCGATGCGGATGCCCATGGCGAGCACTTCTTCTTTCGAGAAAGCGCCGACATCGATATAGCAGTCGTTCATGGGTTTTATTCGCGAGCGCTCCTCCGCGTTCATGAGGTGACCCGCCTTGATGCCCAGAATTCCGGGGATGGCGCCTTTGATCCGCACCCGCCTCCCCTGGAGGAGAATGTCGTTGACGCCGCCGAGCCGGCTCATCAGAATGAAGCCGTTCGGCAGGACACTCTTCACGCACAGGCCGATTTCGTCGGCATGGGCCCCGATCATCACCTTCGGTCCGGCTTGCCCTCCATGTTTGACGGCGACGATATTGCCCCAGTTGTCGACGGACATCTCGTCCGCAAGAGGCCGCAGCTTCGCGGCCAGCGCCGCGATGACCTGCTGCTCCCGCCCCGAAACGCCGCAGATGGAGGTGAGTTCCTTCAAAAGCTCCTTGAGTCTCTGCTTGAGCATGGTGCGCCTCCTTATTTGAAAAAAGGGAGCCCCTGCACAGGGAACTCCCTCCGAAAAAACGATTACGCCTGCTTCTTCAGCCAGTCGAAGGCCATCGTCGCCATGACGGCCGGACCGATCCAAAGCACATCCTCGTCGATGTCGAAGCGGCTGTTGTGGTGCGGCAGAGTCTGCCCCTTCTCCTCGTTGCATCCGGGCAGGAAGAAGAACGTTCCGGGGCATTTCTCGAGGAAGAAAGCGATGTCTTCCCCGCCCATCGACGGTCTGGCAATCTCCTTGACCTTCTCAGGACCGACGATCTTCTCGGCGGCCAGTCGAAGTTCCTCCGTCATCGCAGGATCGTTCACCACCGGCGCCGGGCCGTCCCAGCCGTACTTGAACTCGATGCTTCCTCTCATGCCGGAGGCGACGGCCGAGGCGATCTCTTCGATGCGGCGTGCAAGGAACTCACGCATTTCCCGGTTGAACGCACGAACCGTGCCCGTAATACGGCACTCTCCGGGAATGATGTTGAAGGCGGTTCCTGCGTGAATCTCGCCGAGGCTTATGACGCAGGGCTCCTGGGGGTCGGCCTCGCGGCTCACGATGGTCTGCAGTTCGCAGATCATCTGCCCGGCCATGGAGATGGTGTCGATCGAACCGTGGGGGTAGGCTCCGTGCGACCCTTTCCCCTTGATCAGAATCTCGAAGCGGTCCATGCACGCCATGATGCTTCCGGGACGATAGCCGATCTCTCCGGGAACGAACTCCTTCCAGATGCAGCCCGTGTGTAGGCCCACCATGGCGTCGGGCTTCGGATCGTCGAACGCTCCGTCGTCGAGCATCCGTTTCGCTCCTCCCGGGCCGTCCGGACACCCTTCTTCGCCGGGCTGGAAGATGAAGAGGACGGAGCCCTCCAGTTCGTTCCGGACCTCCTGAAGCAGTTTTACCGTAGCCAGTCCCATCGCGGCATGGGCGTCGTGACCGCATGCGTGCATGTTGCCGCTCTGCGAGGCGAACGGCAGGCCTGTCTCTTCCTTGATGGGGAGAGCGTCGATATCGGCCCGTACTGCGAATACTTTCTTCTTGTGCTTTCCTTCGAGAAGAGCGGCGATGCCGTGCCGGCCGAGCCCCTTGCGATAGGGAATTCCCATTTTATCCAGCTCGGCGCAGATGTAGGCCTCGGTTTGGGGGGTATTGACTCCTGTCTCGGGAATTTGATGCAAATCCCGTCTCCATGCCACTATTTTCTGATGCATTTCGTGTGCGGATGTGCGAAAATCTGCCACTAAAACCCCTCCTTCCTGAAATCGATCCGAGTGGTGCGCATCACGGCGATCCATTGAGAGAGCGCATTTCCGCCGCGCACACTCCTTGCCGCACCGAAGAACAATATAGTGCAGCAAATAAAATGCATCATAAACCATATTGGGAGAGATCGCAATGTTTTTCTAAGACAATGAAATGAATTTATTTTGTCCTTGAAGAATAACTGCCGGAAATCTCGAGCGAGAGGATTTTGAGTGCGAGAGCCAGGCGGAGCCTTTCCTCCGACGAGTCGGGGTTGAAGCCGAGCATTTCGCGTATTCTCTTGTAGCGGTATTTGACCGTGTTTTCATGAATGCCGAGAAGACGGGAGCTTGCCTTGACGGACCAGTTGCTCTCCGAAAGCGCGGTCAGCGTTTTCAGAAGCGTTTCGCGGTTCGACTCTTCCAGGTCGAGCAGCGGTGCGAGTATTTCGCGGCAGAAGTCACGGGCTGCGGAGGAGTCCGGGAGGCCGAAGAGGAGTTTGTTGACGCCGAGGCGGTCCCAGAAGGCGATTTTCCCGGGACCCTGGGCGGACCGGACCATTTCGAGGGCCCTGCACGCCTCGTCGTAGCTCTCGGAGGACTGCAGCACGGACTGCTTGACCCTGCCGGCGCCGATCGTCACGCTCTTTCCGGTTGCATTGAGAATTTCCTCCTGAAGCGTCTTCAGAACAGGGGAAAGGACACGTTCGACGGCGCTTTCCAACGGAGGAGCCGGCAGGATGTAGGCGACGGAGTCGCTCATCTCGGTGAAGGGGACTCGCGGAAAAGATGAGCGGATGACGGTGTTCGAGATCGTGTAGATCCGGCGTTTTGTCTCCTCTATCGTCCGCATCGCTTCCTGTCCGTCCACCTCCTCGAACTGGCGTTTGTAGTTGTCGATATCGACGACTACGACGTAACGCGGTCCCCGGATGTCCCAGTCGAGCAACGCGGCCCGGTTCCACAGCTCCTTCTCGAAGCGGAGATTCTTGTTCAGGATGTCGAGGACGAACTCGCTTCGGTAGCGGCGCTCCGTCTCGGCGTGGGCGAGGCGTTTCTGGAGGCAGAGGAGCAGCGCGGTCTGGGCGTGGCTCACTGGGGTGAACCAGTGCCCCTCGGGAGAAGAGGATGGGGGGAGCTGGAAGACGAGGTACCCGTAGACCCTTTCGCCGATGGCGATCTTCACCGAGAGGAAGCGGCGGAGAAGATCGTGAAGGGGAGTGCTCCTGACGATGCGCACGAAGTCGTCGTCCGCGGCGAAGTGAAACTCGCCGAACGTGGTGTCGCAGAAGACCAGCCCGCACTTTGCGAACTTCCTCAGGCTGGCGCAGATTTCCTCTTCGCCCGCCCCGACAGTGACCATCTTCGAGAATGAGGTCAGCACCTGCTCGGAGAACTTGATCGCCCGTGCCTGGCGGTTGACGATGGAGGTGAGAACCGGGTCGATCACGTCGCGGAAGGCGAAGGAGAAGGGGATGTCCAGCAGCGGGAAGGCCAGTTTGTCGGCAAGGGCGAGGGCTTCGGGCGGAACCGTCTTGACGTATCGCTGCACCTTGATCCCGAATCCGGATGACTCCCGTTCGTTCAGCTTTTCGATTGCGTCGAGGATCGAGAGAGGATTGTCCCGAAAAATATAGCCGGAGGTGACCACGAGCTCGCCTCCCTGGATCCACCGGTAGGGGTCCGGGGCGTCCATCACCGTGACGGATGACACCTGGCGCCGGTCGACGCCGCGCTCCCCCGCCAGAATCTCGATGCCCTGAAGCGCCGGTATTGCCAGAAGTTCTCGAAGCGAGATGTCCATGGTCCGCCTCCCCGGAACGGTATTTCGAACTGTTCGAGCATAGCACAGGGGGAAGAGGATGAAAAGGAGTTTCCTCCGGAGAGTGTCCGTATCGCCTTGCGCTCCCGACCGGAGGAGCGATGATATAATTTATTCGGGAATCTTGTGTCAAGGGCACACGATTCCCGCCATCACGGGTGAAGGAGGTCGGAAAGGAATGCGGCGCGACTATCTCCGTATGCTGGACACGCTGAAGGAAGGGGTCTACTTCGTCGATCCCGACCGGGTCATCACTTTCTGGAACAAGGGAGCGGAACGGATCACCGGATACAGACGGGAGGAAGTCACGGGACGTTCGTGCATGGACAACATCCTTGTGCATGTGGATTGCAACGGCGTCGGCATGTGCACCCGGGATTGCCCTCTTGCTTTGACCATGAGGGACGGCGTCTCGAGGGAGGTCGAGTTCTTTCTGCATCATCGCAGGGGGCACCGCGTTCCCATCGTGGTGCGGACGACGCCTCTCGAGGATGACGACGGTTCCATTGTCGGCGGCATCGAACTGTTCAGTGAAATCAACCCGGAGGAGAACATCCGCAAGCGCATGGAGGAGTTGGAGAAACGCGCGCTCGTCGACGAGCTGACGAAGGTTCCGAACAGGAGCTATCTGGATTCGGAGCTGGGCGGACTCTTCGAGCTGTGGAAACGGAGCGGTATTCCCTTCGGCGTTCTCTTCTTCGATATCGATCACTTCAAGCGATTCAACGACACGTACGGGCACGACGTCGGGGATCTGACTCTCCAGACCGTCGCGAACTCTCTCGGCTCTTCGGCCCGCCCTTTCGACACCGTCGGCAGATGGGGCGGCGAGGAGTTCGTCGGCCTCTTCCCGAACGCCGACAGGAGCGTATTGCAGACGATTGCGGACCGGTTGTGCATGGCGGTGCGGAATTCGTGGATCGAGGTGAACGGGGAACAGATCTCCGTCACGATCTCGGTCGGCGGTACCTGCCCCACGGAAGGAGAAACGCCCAAAACACTTCTGAAACGGGCGGATTCGCTGATGTACGCGAGCAAGCAGAACGGGCGCGACAGGGTGACGATAGGGTAGCGGGCGCGTGCCGGCGCCCGCTGTTCAGGAATCCTCCGTCACCAGAGAGACGCCGTTGAGCTTCTCGAAGAACTTGGCCACGCCGCCGTGGTCGACGTCGGGGCCGAAGTCGCGGACAACCTCCTCCATCATCTGCAGGACGCTTTCGCTCAGCGGCATGGAGACGCCGTACTCGCGGCTCGCCGTCAGAACGTTCCTGAGATCCTTCACGTGGAGCCATATCTTTCCGCCGGGGGCGTAGTTTCCGCTGAACATCCGGGGGGCCTTGTCGGTCATGCACTGGCTGCCGGCGAGTCCTCCGCGGATCGCCTCGAAGATCTTGCGCGGGTCCACACCGGCCTTCTTGCCCAGGCACATCGCCTCCCCGACGATCGCCATGTTGACGGCGACGATGCACTGGTTCACGAGCTTGGCGATCTGTCCCGCCCCCGAATCCCCCACGAGGACGACGTCCTTCCCCATCGCCTGCAGGATGTCGCGGCAGCGCTCGAAGACGGCTTCCTTGCCGCCGACCATGATCGAGAGCGTGCCGGACTCCGCTTTTTCCTGCCCTCCGCTTACCGGCGCGTCGAGCATGGGGACTCCCTGCCGCTCGAAGGCCGCCGCAATTTTCAGCGATGTGACGGGATCGATGGAACTCGTGTCGATGTAGACCTGTCCCTCGCGGGCGCTCTCGATGATTCCGTTCGCGCCGAGCGCGACTTCCTCGACCTCGGGAGACCCCGGAAGCATCGTGAGAATCACGTCGCTCTCCGCGGTCACCTCCGCGGGAGTCTCCACCACCCGGACTTCTTTGGCGGCGAACTCGCTCCTGGTCTCCCCGCTGCCGCTGCGGATCGTCATGGGGTACCCCGCCGCGAGCAGGTTCAGGGCCATCCGCTTTCCCATGATGCCGAGCCCGATGAATCCGATTCGTTCTTTCGTCATGCCGCACCGTTCCCTTCTGTTGGAATCCGGGTATTCGCGTCCGTTTATCAGGAAGATTGTACCATCAACAGCGGAAAATTGGCGCAGCGGAGGCGAAATGTCTCGTACCTGTGAATCGGAGAACGGTCATTTCCCTTGACACAGCGGACTTTCATCCGATAATGGGTTTAACGCGACGTTGGCTTTTTTCATGTTCCGACAAGGAGGAATGAAAAATGAAGAAGAGAGTTTTGGTTCCCCTCGCGGAGGGGTTCGAGGAGATCGAGGCGATCACGCCGATCGACGTGCTGCGGCGGGCCGGCGTCGAGGTCACGGTCGCTTCCATCGGCGATGTGAGCGTACGCGGTGCGCACGATATCGTCGTTATGGCCGATACGACGCTCGCAGACTGCACGGACCAGGATTTCGACCTGATCGTGCTGCCCGGAGGCATGCCCGGAGCCGTTCATCTGGCGGAATCGGCGGTGCTCTGCGACCTGTTGAAGAAGCATTCTGCGGGGAACCGCCCGCTGGCTGCAATCTGCGCCGCTCCGGCGGTGGTCCTTCACCCCCTCGGGCTTCTGGGGAACGAGCGGGTCTCCTGCCATCCGTCTGTCCGGTCGGACTTGAGCGACGCCAACCGCACCGAAGAACGTCTCTGCGTGGGTGAACGACTGATCACGGC
Organism: uncultured Synergistaceae bacterium; assembly: GCA_964426245.1. Lineage (GTDB taxonomy): Bacteria > Synergistota > Synergistia > Synergistales > Aminobacteriaceae > JAAYLU01. The sequence continues at coordinate 11,527 of CAYRPJ010000050.1, read as the reverse complement.
GGCGGCCCCGGGCGCGGCGATGGAGTTCGCCCTCGCGCTGGTGGAACTGCTCCAGGGCAGGGAAAAGGCCGCCGAGCTGGCGAAGGCGATGCTGGTCGAATGAAGAACGTCCGGCGGGATCTTGGAGCGTTGAAGGAGTTGTCGCGGTGAGCGGAAAACCGCTTGTCGGAGGGATCGAGGCCGGGGGGACGAAGATCGTCTGCGCCACGGGGACGGGGCCGGACGATCTGAACCGGATGTCGTTCGCGTCGGGGAACGGTCCGTCCGCCGTGCTCGCCTCCGTCGCCGGCTGGTTCCGCGAAGAGGAGGAGCGGCGCGGAACGCTGCATGCCGTCGGAATCGGCTCGTTCGGCCCGGTGGACCTCGCCCCCGGCTCGCCGACCTACGGGTTCATCACATCCACGCCGAAAACCGGATGGCGGAACACCGACATCCTCGGCTCGGTCCGCAGGGCCTTCCCTTCGATCCTTGTCGCGTTCGACACGGACGTGAACGCCGCCGCCCTCGGCGAGCAGCGATGGGGCGCGGCCGCAGGCCTTGACGACTTCGTCTACATCACGATCGGCACCGGCATCGGCGCGGGTGTGATGGCGGGAGGGCGGCTCGTCCACGGACTCGTCCACCCCGAGATGGGACACCTTCGCCTTCCCCGGATTCCGGGCGACACCTTCGAGGGCGGCTGTCCCTTCCACGGCGACTGCTGGGAGGGGCTCTGCTCCGGGCCCGCCATGAAAAAGAGAACGGGAATGCCCGCGGAGGAGTTGCCGCCGGATCACGAGGCGTGGCGCATCGAAGCGCGCTACGTCGCGTTGGCTCTGGCCAACATCGTCTGCGCCCTCTCCCCGAAGCGGATCGTCCTGGGAGGGAGCGTGCCGAACGCCGGCCGTCTCGGGAGCGAGCGGTTTTTCGGGATGGTTCGCGCCGAGGTTCGCGACGCGCTGAACGGGTATATCGTCTCCCCGGCGCTCGACGACGGGATCGGCGGCTACATCGTCCCGCCGCTCCTCGGCGGAAACGCCGGAGTCTGCGGCGCGCTGGCCCTCGCGCTCGACGCGATAGAAAAGTAGTATGCGCAACAAGCACGTCGTCCTGAAGGAGTACTTCGGCTTTTCCGGCTTCCGAACCGGCCAGGAGGAGCTGATCGACGCCCTGCTCGACGGGCGGGATACTGTCGGGATCATGCCGACGGGTGCGGGGAAGTCGCTCTGCTTCCAGATACCGTCCCTTCTCTTCGAGGGGATGTCGCTGGTCGTCTCACCGCTGATCTCCCTGATGAAGGACCAGGTGAACGCGCTGCGGCAGTCGGGCGTTGCGGCGGCGTACCTGAACAGCACGCTGACCTTCCCGCAGATGAAGACCGTTCTGCGGAACGCCCGTGCAGGGAAGTACACGCTGCTCTACGTCGCCCCGGAGCGGCTGGCTGCAGAAGAATTCCTGGAGTTCGCCCGCGACGCTTCCATTCCGTTCGTCGCCGTCGACGAGGCGCACTGCGTCTCGCAGTGGGGGCAGGACTTCCGCCCGAGCTACCTGAAGATCGGCGATTTCGTCCGCTCCCTCCCGCTCCGTCCGGTGCTCGGCGCCTTCACCGCCACGGCGACGCCGCAGGTCCGCGACGACATCGTCCAGCTTCTGGATCTCCGCGCCCCGCATATCGTCACCACCGGCTTCGACCGCAAGAACCTCTATTTCGAGGTGCAGGCGCCCAAGAACCGGCAGGCCGCTCTTGAGGCATTTCTGAGGAGCCGCCGCGAGAAGAGCGGCATCGTCTACTGCCTGACGAGAAAGACTGTCGACGAGGTGTGCGAGAGGCTCTGCGCCGCAGGCTACTCCGCTGCTCGCTACCACGCGGGGCTGTCGCAGGAGGAGCGGCGCGAGAACCAGGACCGCTTCCAGGCGGACGACGCACGGATCATGGTGGCGACGAACGCCTTCGGCATGGGAATCGACAAGTCGAACGTGGCCTACGTGCTCCACTACAACATGCCCAAGAACATGGAGAGCTACTACCAGGAAGCGGGCCGGGCCGGGCGCGACGGCTCCCCCGCGGAGTGCGTCCTCTTCTACGGCGGCCGGGACGTGATCACGAACCAGTACTTCATCGAGAAGGATCGCGAGAACGAGGAGCTCGACGAGGAGACGCTGCGTCTTGTCCGGGAGGCGGAACGGAACCGGCTGCGAAAGATGGTCTTGTACTGCCATACGTCGGACTGTCTCCGTGCCGCCATTTTGAACTACTTCGGCGAGGCGGACGTTCCGGCCTCCTGCGGTCACTGCTCCAACTGTCTCCGCGACTTCGACCAGGTCGATCTCACGATCCCCGCTCAGAAGATACTCTCGTGCGTGCTGCGGATGAAGGAGCGCTACGGCATCGCGCTTCTCCTGGGAACGCTGCGCGGCAGCAAAAGCGAGCGCATCCTCCGGCTCGGGCTGCACGAACTCTCCACCTACGGCATCATGAAAGACGAGAGCGAACGCTCGCTGCGGGCGAAGATCGACTTCCTGATGGCGCGGGGGTACCTCGCGGTCACCGACGACGAATTCCCCGTGGTGAAGATCGCCCCGCCGGCCAGGGGAGTGCTCTTCCGGGGGGAGAAGCTCTTCATGCCGGTACCGAAGGAGGAGCCGAAGGGAATTGAACCCGCCGGGGAGAAAGCGGTGCGCCTGCCCGCCGAACCTGCCGATCTCGAACTCTTCGACAAGCTCCGCGCGCTGCGCAAGGAACTCGCGGGCGCTCAGGGGGTTCCGGCCTTCGTGGTCTTCTCCGACGCGACGCTGCGGGACATGTGCGAGAAAATTCCTCTGACGCCGGACGACCTGCTCCAGGTGAGCGGCGTGGGGTACGCAAAGCGCGAGAAGTACGGCGCCGCCTTTCTCGAAGCGCTCCGGGAACACACGGAAAATTTCGCCTCCTGAAAGTGAACTCACAATATCTCGAAAAGATGAGCGTGCCCGGAATATTATATCCGGGTGCGCTTTTTTATTTCGATAAAAAGACTATAATAAACGAAAATATCTTTCGAATGGAGGGCGGGATATGAGGGGACGGTTTTCGTTTCACGAGGATTTTGTCTACAAGATGCCGGTTCATTTCGGAGGGGATCCTTTTTACCCGGTACGGACCGTCTACGGCGACATGACGTGCATCGGAGTTTCGTTCGAGACGGAGGCGCAGGCGTTGTTGCCGCTCATTCCGGAGGACTTCGAACTCCTGGAGCCGGTGGTGAACATGCAGTACGCGAACTGCCGCGAAGTGGACTGGATGGCCGGCGGCGAGTACAGGCTGATCCAGGCGAGCGTGCCTGTACGGTACGAGGGAAATTCCGAGGGGCTCCTCGGCGAATACGTGCTCGTCATCTGGGAGAACAAGGCGTGCCCGATCATCGGAGGGCGCGAGGAGGACGGCATGCCGAAGATCTTCGCGGACATCGCATCCGAGCGTCACTTTGAGGATCGCTGGTTCACGGCGGCGAGCTACGAGAATCACACGTTCCTGGCGCTCGAATTCCATAAGCAGGGGGAGATCGGCGAGGAGCAGCTCGCGGAGATCAACAAGAACCCCAAGGTCAACTTCTTCGGCTGGAGGTATCTGCCCAACCTCGGCAAGGGGGGCGCGACGCTGAGCCACGCGACGCTCTATCCACAGGAGATGGTTGTCAAGCAGCTCTGGACGGGCGAGGGGGCGCTCCGGTGGACGCCGCTCTCCTACGAGCAGCATCCGCTCCAGTGCAGGATTATCGGCACGCTGGCCGGTCTGCCGGTGGGAAAGTACACGGGCGCGAAAATGGTGAAGGGGGTTGCACGGCTCAACGTGGGCGACTCAAGAATGCTGCCGTGAAGAAAGGAGAGTTCATCATGAGCGGATATTATGAGAACAAGGTCTCCGTTGTGACGGGTGGCGCCTCGGGACTGGGTCTCGGCATCGCGGGACACCTGCTTGCGAAGGGCGCCGCCGCCGTCTTTCTGGCCGACGTGAAGGAGGAGAACCTGACGCGGGAGGCCGGGCTGCTGAACGGAAAGTACCCGGGAAAGGTCTTTCCCGTGCTCGTCGACGTGACCAAGCAAGAACAGGTTGCCGAACTCGTTGCGAAGGCGAAAGCGTTCGACGGGCATCTCGATTTCGTCTTCAACAACGCCGGAGTGGGCTTGACGCTTCCTACCGAGAAGGTCACCTTCGAGATGTGGAGGTTCGTCGTCGACCTGAACCTGATGGGCGTCGTCTACGGCACGTACAGCGCGATTCCCGCGATGCGGGAGCAGGGCTTCGGGCATATCGTCAACACCGGCTCCATCACTGGGCGGGTTCCCGTTCCGTACCAGGCGGTGTACGCCGCCACCAAGGCGGGCGTGATCTCCATGACGGAGAGCCTGCAGTACGAGCTGGAGACGGAGGGACTGAACTTCAGCGTCATCTGCCCGGGCAACGTCGCCACCGGAATCTTCGGCGATGCGGCTCCGCCTCCCGACGCCGTCGGCGTGGACGATGCGGTCGACTACATCCTGCAGGAGGTTGAGAAGAAGTCCCTCCTGATCATCTTACCGCAGTTGATGCGGGATGTGGACGCGGCCTACAGAGAGCGCAGGGACGAGTACGACGCCTTCGCCCGGAAGACGGCCGCCGAGCGCCGGGAGAACTACCGAACGAAGGGAACGTACTATTAGGGTGTGAAGAGTTTCGCTTCGAGGAAAGGAGTCGGGCTATGATACGGCACAAGGTGTTCGAGACGGCGGATCTTCCTCTTGAGGTCGTGATCCTGCTGATCGCCGGAATGATGATGCTGATCGCCGGAATTCTGCTTTTTCCGGTCCATGCGGGAGTGCTGCCTTTCTACGAAAACGGCCTGTACGGACTGCTTCTGTTCATCTTCGCCCTGCAGACGATTTTGCTCGGAAGGACGCCGTTCGGCGATCTGCGCAGATCCAGGCTTCTGCTCGCCGCAGGTACGATCGTCGCCGCGCTTGGGATCGTCACCTGTTTTGTTCCGGACCTTCCGAACAGAATTCCCCGAATGACGCTCTTCTTCTGTTTCGCTCCCGGAGGTTTTCTGCTTCTCCTGCAGATGTTCCTATCCGAAGACAAGTTCAGCGCCTGGCTGCGGTACGGGGGGATTTTCCGGCATCTGATTCTCGGATGCACGGCGGTCTACGTCCTCTCGATGTTCATCGGGCTGCTCATCCTGCAGCACGGCCTGCCGACACGACCGCTGACGGCGGTGATGGTGCTGCTGTCCGGTGCGGCGATCGTCTATCTTGCCGTCGTTCTCCGGAAGATCTACCGTGCGTACCCCGAGGCGGAACAGAAGGGCGGAGGGGACGGAGAGCTTCCAAGCGACAAGACCATGATGCTGGTGACGGGGATTTTCATGCTGCTTCTTGGTGTTCTCCTGATCCCGGTTTCGTTGGGACTGCTTCCTTTTTCAGGAAGCGCCCAGCTCGGTCTTCTGATGGTGATCTTCTCAGTGCAGATGCTCGCCTCGGGAAATACGCCGATCGGGCCGTTCCCCCGTTCATGGCTGATGATCCTGTTCGGACTTCTGTTCGCGGCTCTCGGGATCGTCTCCAGCATCATCCCGGAGATCCTTGTCGCGCCGCTGACTCTTCTCATCGGTCTTTTGAACATCACGAACGGGCTGATCACCCTGTGGAAGGTCTCCCGGACGTGTCTTCCCCTGTTGAAGAAAGGGGAAGAGCCGCGCGCGCCTCTTCCTCCGATTCTCTTCAAACTGTACGCGGTGCAGGCGACGATGGGGGTGCTGGCTCTGCTGTTCGGCACATCGATGCTCGTTTCGCATCTGCTGCCTGCGCTGGTCGTCGGCGTCGTGCTCGCCGCGAACGGAGGCGTTCTCCTGTTCCTGCTCTATATTCTGATGGAGCTGGACAGGATGCAGCGCGCTCCGGAAAACGCTCCAATAGCTGTGTAATATCATGATGAAGGGCGGGAGTACTCTTTCCCGCCCTTCCCAAGCACGTCCGTTCCGGATGAGTTTTTCCGCTTCATAGAGGTGATTCAATGCGTCGTACAAAGCGCCGAAAACTCCCGGTTCGCCGGTTCCGGAGCGGGTTCGGTTCCGAATGCGTCTGCCCCGTCTGCTGCGCGGGCGAATGCGAACGGTTTGTCGAAGTCGGTCCGCGGGAGTATATCCGATGCCCGGCCTGCGAAGCGGTCTTCCTGCATCCGGAGCAACGCCCGGACAGGGAGAGAGAACGGGCGTGCTACGACCTCCACAACAACTCCCGGGAGGATGAACGGTACGCCGCCTTTCTCCGGAGACTCGCCGATCCGCTGATCGAACGGCTTTCGCCCGGCGCCGAAGGGCTAGACTACGGATGCGGCCCGACGCCGCTCCTTTCGGAACTGCTGGAGGAGGCAGGATTTCCGACCTCCGGCTACGACCCCTTCTTCTTTCCGGAGGAGGCCGTCTTCGAGCGGACCTACGACTTCATAACCTGCTCGGAAGCCGCCGAGCACTTTCACCGGCCGCACCACGAGTTCGCCCGCCTGGACCGCCTGCTGCGCCCCGGAGGTTTGCTCGCCGTCATGACCTCTTTTCTCGACGGCGTCGAGGACTTCGTCAACTGGCGGTATCGCCGTGAGGAGGCCCATGTCGTCTTCTACAAAAAGAGAACGTTCCGCGTCATCGCCTCCCGTCTCGGATGGCTGGCGGAATTCCCCGCTCCGAATATCTCCTTTTTGTGCAAACCTCTTTCCTGACGTGTTCGTTTGGGGAGCGGACGGTTTTCGATGTGAAATCAGCGCTTTTTTTAAAAAAGAACGACAAGACGGAAGCGGCGGAATGTGTTATTCTTCGGTGAGAGTGCTCAGTTGAAACGAAGGAGATGATGCCCTTGTCCGAATGGTGGGGAAACATGATGATGTTCGAGAGAATTTTCTGGTACATCGCCATACCCTTCACGGTTCTGTTCTTCATCCAGCTGGTGCTCACCTTCACCGGGATGGGCGGAGAGGATACAGGCGGCGAGTTCGGGGACGGCGGCGCTGATCTTGACGGCGACGGGGATGCCGACGGAGACGGAGGCGACGGCGGAGGATTCCGGATCTTCACCGTGAAGAACTTCATCACTTTCTTCACGGTTTTCGGATGGAGCGGTATCACGCTCCACAACGCAGGGGCCGGCGAATATCTCGTCCTTCTCGGCTCTCTCCTCATCGCCGTCGCGGTCATGCTGCTCGTCGCGCTGCTCTTCGTCTCGATCACGCGGCTGGCGCAGAGCGGCACGATGGACCTCAAGGGCGCGAAGGGACGGTCGGGAGAAGTCTACATCCCCATACCGGCAGGGCGTTCGGGGCGGGGGAAGATCTCCATCACGCTTCAGGGTGCGCTCCGGGAGATCGACGCGGTGACGGAAGGGGAGGCTCTTCCGAGGGGAACGGCTGTACGCGTTGTGGACATAACCGGCAACGGCGTGCTGTTGGTCGAGAAAGCGTAGCATATCTGAAAGGAGAGAATTCGCATGACGTTCGGCTTGATTCTGCTCACCCTGATAGTCGTCATTATCTTCAGTACGGTCGCCGCACTCTTCGCACGGTACAAGAAATGCCCGTCGGACAAGATTCTCGTAGTCTACGGAAAGGTTGCGGCGGTGGACGGTCAGCACCAGTCGTCCAAGTGCATTCACGGAGGCGCGGCGTTCATCTGGCCGGTCATCCAGGCCTACCAGTTCCTCGACCTGACGCCTCTGTCCATCGAGGTCAACCTCAGGAACGCGCTCAGCAAGCAGAACATCCGCGTCGACGTTCCCTCTCGCTTCACGGTCGGCATCTCCACCGAGCCGGGCATCATGCAGAACGCCGCAGAGCGTCTTCTGGGCCTCCAGCTCGCGGAGATACAGGAGCTGTCCAAGGACATCATCTTCGGCCAGCTCCGCCTCGTCATCGCCACCATGGACATCGAGGAGATCAACACGGACCGCGACAAGTTCCTGGCCAACGTCACGGCCAACGTCGAGGCCGAACTCAAAAAGATCGGATTGCGCCTGATCAACGTCAACGTCACCGACATCAACGACGAGTCCGGATACATCCAGGCGCTGGGAAAGGAAGCGGCGGCCAAGGCCGTAAACGACGCGAAGAAGAGCGTCGCGGAGAAGGACCGCGACGGTTCAATCGGTGAAGCCAACGCCCAGAGAGACCAGCGAATCGAGGTTGCCCAGGCAAACGCCGCCGCGGTCGAAGGAGAGAACAGGTCCAGGATAACAATCGCCCAGTCCGAGGCCGAGCGTCGCGAGAAGGAAGCGGAGGCGAACAGGATCGCCGAGGCAGCGGAGAAGGTCCAGGCGGCGAAGGCGCTGGAGGAGTCGTACAAGGCGGAAGAAGAGGCGGAACTCTCGCGGGCCAGGAGAGAGAAGGCCACGCAGGAAGCAGACGTCCTTGTCTACGCGGAGATAGAGAAAGAGAAGATCCAGATCCGGGCCGAGGCCGACGCCGAGGAGATACGCAGAAAGGCGCGGGGCGAGGCCGACGCCATCCTGGCGAAGATGAGCGCCGAAGCCAAGGGGATTCGGGAGATCCTCGTCAAGCAGGCCGAGGGTTTCGAGCGGCTCGTGCAGGCCGCCGGCGGCAATACCGACAAGGCCATCATGATGATGATCGCCGACAAACTCCCCGAGCTGGTGAAGACGCAGGTCGAGGCCATCAAGGGGATCAGGATCGACAAGGTCACCGTCTGGGACAGCGCCGGAGGAACAAGCGACAAGACCTCCACGGCGAACTTCCTGTCAGGCCTGATGAAATCCATTCCTCCAATGCAGGACATGTTCAGGATGGCGGGGATGGAACTGCCTGCCTATATGGCGGGCGAGTCGAAAGACGGAACTCCGTGGGGAAGCGGCAACGGCAGGAAGAGCGAGTCGCAATCGGCTTCTGCCTCGGATGAGGATGAGCTTCAGGCAGAGACCGATCCTCACCGTGAGGCTTCATCCGTGGAGGTCGATTCAAACGGATAGAGTTCCGCAGCGGAGCGTCGCACCCGCGCGCACCGGACATCTGCCGTCACCCGGAGTGGATTCTCTTGGCCGACGGAGGATGACCCGCGTTGAAAAAAGGGTTGAAAACCGCCGGAAAACACCTGAAAGAAGGAGGCGTTTTCAATGAAGATAAAGATGCCGCGTCTATTGTTGTCCATTGCGTTGCTCCTTATGACGGTGCTGCTTGTGGATGGCGGACGGGAGTACAGAGCGGCCGCCGACGAGCTGCCGCTCATCAAGCAGCAGGTGCTGGCCAGGAATCTCTTCAAGCGGATAGCGGCGAAGGACCAGTGGGACCTGAAGGGGATCGAGCCGCTTCTCATTCGGGTCATCGAAGAGGCCCCCGGCACAAAACGGGCCGAAGAGTCGTACTGGATGCTCTGCAACATGTACATGCAGGCGTTCACACCACCGAGAAACGGCGATGCGATTCTCTTGATGGAGCGTTACCTGGAGCGCTATCCCGGCTCTCAGTACCTGGACGAGAAGTTCTCGATGTTCTCCACCCCCGGACTGTCTCTTGTCAAGAAGCGCCTTCTTTTCCTCTACGAGCAGGAGGAGATGTGGGAGGAGGCGGTTAGCATCTACGACGAAATCATTCCGGATCCGCGGACGGCGGCCGGCGATCTGCTCGAGCATTTCATCGGATACGGGCAGGCCATGGAGGAAACCGGACGCAAGGAAAAGGCGATAGCGGCGTATGCGGCCTATCTGGAACGCAGCGGGAATACCGGAGACTTCCTTGAGGAGATCGCGAAGGAGCGCCTGAAGGAGCTGGGGGGCGAAATCTCTTCGGATATTTCCGTGGCGGACGGGACGACGCCGGACGATCCTGGAAATCTGGAATCCTTCCGCGGACGGAACGGGGAGGTGTTCCGTTTCCGCCTGCGAGGATCGGCGCACGGTAATATCTGGGGGGACGGCGTCTACACGGACGATTCGAGTTTGGCCGCCGCCGCCGTGCATGCGGGAGTGCTGCGCCGGGATGAAGAGGGAGTGGTCGCTGTCAGGATTCTCCCGGGGCGGAAAGAGTACACGGGCGCCGAGAGAAACGGCATCGTCTCCGAAAGCTATGGCGAGTGGGACGGGAGTTTCGAGTTCGTCGAAGCGTCCCGAGACTCCTGATGTTACGGAAAAGACAAAGAGCACTCGAAACCATCTTTTCTCGCGCAGGCGGAGAGATTGGAGAGAACGGCACTTGAAAAGCACAGGAGATGACGATCCGGCATGGACTCGAAAACACTCGGATACTACGATGATAACGCCGAACGTCTCACCCGCGCCTACAACGGTGCTGACGTATCGCAGTTGCACGCACTTCTCCGGAGAGTGCTTCCCGTTCCGGGGAGAGTTCTCGAAATTGGCTGCGGCAGCGGCCGGGATGCGCTCTTTATGGCCTCGCTCGGCTGTTCCGTCGTCGCCGCGGACGGCAGCGAGCAGATGCTCGAGGGTGCGCGGAGGAACTTTAACGGGGCGAATGCCGGGGAGATCACCGTGTTTCATGCGCCGTTCCCACTCCCTCCGGAACATCCGTTCCTCAGTGAGAAATTCGACGCGATCGTTGCCGTGGCCATGCTGATGCACATTCCTAACGATGAGCTTATGCACTTCGCCCGGCAGATCGGGGCGCTTCTGAAAGCAGACGGCGTTTTCGTCTGTTCGTTCTGCACGGGGTCTCATGAGGCGGAGGATGGAAGGCTCTACGTGGACCGCGAACCGGGAGATGTGGTGCGACTTTTCGAGAATGTGGGCTTCCGCCTGTTGCACCGCGAGACGACGAAAGACGGTCTGGGCCGTGAAATAGCATGGACGACGCTTGTTCTCGATGTTGAAGTCTGAAATTCCCGCATGGTGAGCATGCTATAATAATCAAAAATCTTAGCTCGGAAGGGGAATCCGATGGCGGAAAAGGATAACGCATTCCGGAGGATGCTCGGCGACAAGGAGCTTTTCCTTCGTTTTCTTCGCCGCTTTTTGAGGCGGGATATTCCGTTCATTGTCGGAGCTCTGATCGAATCCAAGGGTTTTTCGCCCGAAGATATAGTTTTGGAAAACATCTCTTTTATTCCGCCGGATCTGAGGGAGAAGCGCTCCGATGTGGTGTACCGGATACGTAGGGCTCTCTTGAAGCGTATGTCTATATCCTGATCGAGCATCAGTCGAGAGTGGATTTTTTGATGCCGTACCGCTTGCTGTCGTATATGGTGCAGTTGTGGGCGCGCTGTATCGAAGACGCGGGCGAGTCGGCGAGGAGAAAGAGTTTTCTCTTGCCGCCGATCGTTCCGGTAGTTTTCTACGAGGGCGAGGATGCATGGACGGCAGCGAAACGCTTCACCGAAAAGGTACGGGGAGCGGACTCTTTCCGGGGATATGTTCCGGAGTTCGAGTATCGTCTGATTTCGTTGCGGGACGAGGATTCGGAGGATCTTCTGTCGAAGCCCGATGCTTTGAGCAGCTTGATGTATTTGGCGCAACCGTTCAAGAGCGAGGACTTTTTCGAGGTTTCCGAACGAATTCGAAATCTCTTGCTCGCCTTTCCGGAAGA
>CAYRPJ010000049.1:23488-24976 GCA_964426245.1 uncultured Synergistaceae bacterium | reverse complement strand
GGCGAGCAGGCAGAACAGAAGGCAGAACGACAACAGCACTTTGTTGCGAAACACAAGAATCCACTCCTTCAATGAGATTGTGTTTGAAGCTGCATCCAATGGTAGCACGAAATATCATCTTTGTGTTATGGATTTCCGCCATCTCACGTGTGTGCAGGAAGAGTTGTTTTCGACTGCGGAGCGTGGTCGCTGAAGAAACGCTTGACAAAAACATCGCCTTTGTGCAATATAACGCACATAAAGAACGTTTGAACGGGAGGAAGGGCCGGTGGAAAGTCTCGAAAAGATCGTCGCTGAGAATCTGAAGCGCCTGCGGGGTGAGCGGAAGCTCAGCCTTGACAGGGTTTCGGCGCTCACCGGCGTGAGCAAGAGCATGCTGGGGCAGGTGGAACGCGGGGAGTCGAGTCCGACGCTCCAGACGGTCTGGAAGATCGCCAACGGATTGCGCATCCCTCTCAGCGAGCTGACCGACGCGCCCAAGCCGGAGGCGGAGTCCTTCTCCAAGGAGCAGGTTGCCGCGATACTGGGAGACAACGGGAAGTTCAGAGTCTTCCCCATCTTCCCCTTCGATGGGAAGAATCGCTTCGAGTTCCTCTCCATAGAGATGGACGGCGGTGCCTTCTCCTCCTCGGAGCCGCATATCGCGGGGACGGTGGAGTACCTCCATGTCTTCGAAGGCGAGGTCGTCGTCATGACGGGGAGCGAGGAGCGGCGGCTGAAGGCCGGCGACTCGATGAAGTACAGGGCGGACAGGCCGCACTCTTATCACAATCCCGGGCGGGAGCGCGCGACGCTGGCGATGGTTATCCTCTATCCGGAGGAGAATGTCTGAAAGGGGAGTTGTTTCATGAGCAGCAGTGAACGCACCGAGAGCGCGCGGCAGGAGTACGTGCACGGCACGCCGTCCGTGAGCTGCCTTCGGGCGGCGATATGGACGGAATCCCACAAGGAGACCGAAGGGGAGGCGACGCCGGTGCGGCGCGCGAAGGCCTTCGCGGCGGCGTGCGGGAAGCTCCCGACGATCATCTTTCCCGGCGAGCTGATCGTCGGCGTTTCCGGCGAATTCCGCCGCTCCGCGATTCTTACGCCGGAATTCTCGTGGACGTGGGTGGACCGCGAGATGGACTCCTTCGATACGCGCCCGCAGGATCCCTACAGAATGTCCGCGGAGCAGCGGGAGTTCGCTCGGACGGCGATCTGGCCGTACTGGAAGGGGAGGTCCCTCGAAGAGGCGTTCCTGAAGCGCCTGCCGGAGGATACGGCGCGCCTGCTCGTGGACACGGGCATACTGGACAACGACTCGAAGTGGCGGCAGGCGGTGGGGGAAGTGACCCCCGACTACCAGGACGTGCTCTTTCCGAAAGGCTACCGAAGAATCCGCGACGAGGCGGCGGCGCATCTCGCCGCGACGAAGCCCGACTCGCTCGAGAATCTGGAGAAACGCGACTTCTACCAGTCCGTCGTCATCGCCTGCGACGGGATCATGCG
>CAYRPJ010000049.1:0-23388 GCA_964426245.1 uncultured Synergistaceae bacterium | reverse complement strand
TGGAGAAACGCGACTTCTACCAGTCCGTCGTCATCGCCTGCGACGGGATCATGCGTCTTGCGGAGCGCTACTCCGAGGAGGCCTTGAAGCTCGCGGAGAAGGAAGCGGACCCGGTGCGTCGCAGCGAGCTGCTGGAGATCTCCGGGATTTGCGCCCGCGTTCCCGCGGAACCTCCGCGTACGTTCGCCGAGGCCTGCCAGTTCGTCTGGTTCGTCCAGCTCGGCGCGATCCTCTCCGAAAACCCGTTGGCGCTGAATCCGGGCCGGTTCGACCAGTACATGTACCCCTACTACGCGGCCGACGTCGAGGCCGGACGTCTGACGCCGGAACGGGCGCTCGAACTGGTGGAGTGTCTCTGGATCAAGTTCTCGGAGTGGGTCTGGACGATCTCCTCCAACACGGCGAACTACTTCGCCGGGTACAACCAGTTCCAGAACCTCACCGTCGGCGGGCGGAAGCGGGACGGAAGCGACGGGACGAACGAGCTCTCCTACATCTGCCTGAAGGCTACGGAGGGAGTGAAGACGCACCAGCCCGGCTTGAGCGTGCGCGTCTCCTCCGACTGTCCGGACGACTTCCTGATGGCGGTCTCGAAGCTTGTCTCCACGGGAATGGGCTTCCCCGCGATCCACAACGACCATGCGGGCGCGCAGATGCTGCTCCAGGCCGGGTACGAACCGGAAGACGCCCGCGACTGGAACAACTGCGGCTGCGTGGTCCCGCATTTCCGCAAGACGGGGGAGTGGACCTCCGCCGTGAACGTGAACTTCGGCGCGGCCATGGAGTACGCACTTAATCGAGGGAAGAGCCGCCTCACCGGAGAGCCGATGGGCCTCCCCGAAAAAGCGCCGCAAGAGTTCTCCTCCTTCCGCGAGGTCGCGGACGCATTCTTCCGGCAGCTCGCCCATCTCGTGGAGCACGCCGTCGTCGGCACTCTGACGGCGCAGAAGCTGCACATGGAGATGGTCCCCAGGCCCTTCCTCTCGACCTGCGTGGACGGCTGCATGCGGAAGGGGAAGGACCTCTCGAAGGGGGGCGCGGTGTACAACGTCGGCCCCGTCCTCACCGGCATCGGCCTCGGCGTGGTCGCCAACTCCCTCGCCGCGGTGAAGAAGCTGGTCTTCGACGAGAAGGTCTGCGCCATGAAGGAGCTGTGCGCCGCGCTCGACGCGGACTGGGAGGGGTACGACGACCTGCGGGAGCGCGCCCTCGCGGCGCCGAAGTACGGCAACGACGACGACGAGGTCGATTCGCTGGCGCGGGAGATCTCCGACTTCTACTACAGGACGACCAGAAGCCATAGAGATGTCTTCGGTTCGCCCTTCAATTCCGCCTTCATGGGAATCTCCAACTACGTTCCCACCGGAAAGGTGATCGGCGCGCTTCCCTGCGGGAGGAAGGCGCGGGCGCCGCTCTCCGAGGGCGTCTCCCCCTTCGCGGGGACGGACGTCTCCACCCCGCTTGCGGCCATGCGCTCCGCGGCCAAGGTGAACCACGACGTCCAGACCGGCGGGACGCTGCTCAACCTGCGGCTGAACAAGGAGATCGTCTCCACGCCGAGAGGCCTGCGCAACCTCGGGGCGATGATACGCGCCTACTTCTCGCTGGGGGCCTTCCACGTCCAGTTCAACACCATCTCCACCGAGGAGCTGCGCGCGGCGCAGGCGCGTCCCGAGGAGTACCGCGACCTTCTGGTGCGCGTGGCGGGGTACAGCACGCAGTTCGTGAACCTCTCCCGCGAGATGCAGGAGGCGATCATCGCCAGGACGGAACATGCGACCTTCTGAAGTCCGCCCCGAGGACGATACGATCTGCGTCTCGCAGATGCAGCACTTCTCCGTGAACGACGGAGAGGGCATCCGGAGCACGGTCTTTCTCTCCGGCTGCCCTCTCCGCTGCCGATGGTGCTGCAACCCGGAGACATGGACGCCGACGCCGAAGAGCGGGCGTCTTCCGGGGGGGAAGGAGGAGACCTTCGGGCGTTTCCTCACCGTCGACGAGGTGATGAAGGAGCTTGCACGGCACACGATCTTCTACCGTGAGTCGGGCGGCGGGGTCACCTGGTCGGGCGGGGAGCCGTTCTTCTTTCCGGGAAATCTCCGGGCGCTCGCGATGGCGTGCGGGGAGAGGGGAATCTCGCAGGCCGCCGAGACGAGCTGCTCCTTCGACTGGGAGGAGTGCGAAGATATAGTGCGGCTGCTCGATTTCGTCTTCGCCGACATCAAGCACATGGACGGCGGAATCCACCGGGATCTGACCGGCGCGGACAACGAGCGGATTCTCTCGAACCTGAAGCGGCTTGGAGAAACCGGGCCGGAAACCGTCGTCCGCGTCCCGCTGCTTTCCGGCGTCAACGACGACGAGGAAAATATCGGCCGGACGGCGCGCTTCGTGCGCGAGCATTTCCGGCAGCCGAAGATCGAATTGCTTCCCTATCATACCTTGGGGCGGGCGAAGTACAGGATGCTGGGCATGGATGAATTCCGGGAGGAGTTCGAGACGCCGCCAAAGGAACGGGTCGCCTCACTGGAGGCGCTGATCCGTTCCGAAGAGGTGGAACCCGTCCGCTACAGGTAGGATGTCATCATGAGCGGCGGGCTTCCCGGAGTAAATAGGAAGCCCGTCGTCCGCACCGCAATGAATGCCCCTTTACTGGACTCCAAAACATGTCCGGAGGACGGGTGAAGGAATCTCAGTCGCTGAAGCTCTGTGTCAGCGCTCCCTCCTTGGCCTCCGCGATGAAGAATTCCACCTGCCGCGGATTCTCGCCCGGAGGAGGATCCGAAGGATTCCCGAGGTAGCTGAATTTCCTGCTGACGACCCAT
Organism: uncultured Synergistaceae bacterium; assembly: GCA_964426245.1. Classification (GTDB taxonomy): domain Bacteria; phylum Synergistota; class Synergistia; order Synergistales; family Aminobacteriaceae; genus JAAYLU01. The sequence goes on along the minus strand of CAYRPJ010000049.1, from coordinate 20,563 downwards.
CTCAGGATATACTCCGGATCGTCCTCGCCGTCCCAGACTCCGCCGTCGTCTCCTTCCGCGTAAAAATAGACGTATCGGTTGTTCGTGATGATATTTGGCTCCACGGTTTCTCCGGGCGCTATATTGATCCACCCGGCGTGCATCCACTCGTCGTCGGTTGTGAGATAGCTCATTGCTACCGAGATATGTTCATAGGAGTTGTTCTTGAGCAGCACCTTGACGGCGGCTTCGGCGTCCGGAGGTTTCGGCGCCGCTATCGCCAGCGCCAGCAACAGCAGAACGAGAAGCAGCCGCGCCTTTCCTGCGGGCTTACCGACTCTTCCAAGTTGAAACTTCCTCATGCACCGCATCTTCCTCGCTCCTTTCACAGTTAAAAAAGTGATTGTACTTAAAGTTCAGTATAGCACGATTTTTTTGTTTCTCCAGTGGGGCAGATGCAAGAATCGTCGAGGGAATTGACCTTTACATTTCCAGGATGTAGAATGTTTATGTAAGGTTTATATTTCGAGGAGGGGTCTTTATGGCGCGCAGCGGCATCGACGGATATTTTATGGTAAGCGAGCGTGGTAGCACGTATGGCAGGGAGGTTCTCGCCGGGCTCACGACTTTCATGACAATGGCCTATATTCTCATCATCCATCCGAACTGGATGGCGGCGGCGGGACTCGATCACGGCGCTTCCGTTGTGGTCACGGCACTCATGTCGGGCCTGTTTTCAATGCTCATGGGACTCTACGCGAAACTTCCGTTCGCCCTGGCGCCGGCCATGGGCGGCAACGCGTTCTTCGCGTTCACATTGGTCAAGGGGGGCATCGTCCCGTGGGAGGTCGGCATGGGGATGGTCTTCATCTCCGGCACGGTCTTCGTGCTCCTGACGGTCTTCGGCATCCGGGAACTGATCGTCCGCCTCGTTCCGAAGTCGATCAAGTTCGCCATCGGCGCCGCGGTCGGTATGTTCATCGCCTATCTCGGCATGCGCGACGCCGGACTTGTCGCCTTCACCAACACGGGAGTGCGGATCGGCAGCCTGGGAGATCCCAAAGCGGTCCTCGCGCTCATCGGGCTGTTCGTCACGGGAACGCTTCTGGCCCGCAAGACGCCCGGAGGCATCCTGCTCGGTATCCTGATCACAGCGGCCATAGGCATTCCGATGGGCATCACGAAGCTGCCGGGGTCCTTCTTCGCCCTGCCCGCTTCCATAGAACCCATCGCCTTCAAGCTTGACATCCTCGGTGCGCTGAGGATCGAGTACATTCCCTTCATGTTCACGTTCTTCACCGGGGACTTCTTCTCCACGCTCGGCACGGTGCTCGGAGTCTCCCAGAAGGCGGGGCTGCTCGACAAGGACGGCAATCTGCCGGAGATCGGCAAGCCCTTCCTGGTCGACGCGGTAGGCACCGTCGTCGGCGCGGCGTTCGGCTCCACCACCATTACCACGTACATCGAATCCGCCTCCGGAGTCGAGGCGGGCGGACGGACGGGGCTCACCGCGATCACCACGTCGCTCTGCTTCTTCCTCGCGCTCTTCCTCGTCCCTGTGGCGACCTGCATTCCGAGCCAGGCCACCGCTCCGGCCCTGATCATCATCGGCCTCATGATGATGCCCGGCGTGCGGAACATCGTCTTCGAGGACTTCACCGAGTCCTTCCCGGCCTTCATGACCATCCTGATCACTGCCTACACCGCGAGCATCGCCAACGGCATCAGCTCGGGCATCCTCTTCTACACGGCGATGAAGGTGCTCTCCGGCAGGTCGAAGGAAGTGCACTGGGGAACCTACATCCTCTGCATCCCCCTGGTGATCTACTTCCTCGGGCTGAGATAGGAGCGTGGGCATGAAATTCGAACCGAAGGACCGCAGAGCGCTCGTCGACGCGGCCCTGGGGCGGATTCCCTGCGATCTGGTCATCCGGAACGTGAAGATGCTGAACGTCTTCACCGGAGAGGTGTACGGAGCAGAGATCGGCGTGAAGGACGGCTTCATCGCCTGCGTGAGCGCGGATCCGGATGGTGAAGGCCTTGCGTTTTCCGTGGAGGGCGCCGAGGAGTACGACGGGAGGGGGGAGTACCTTCTTCCGGGGTTCATCGACGCCCATGTCCACATCGAGAGCAGCATGGTGACACCGGTGAATATGGCCGCCGCCGTGGCGCCGCAGGGGACGACCACGATCATCACCGATCCGCACGAGGTCGCCAACGTCGGCGGCGTGGAGGCGGTCCGCTACATGGCTGAGGCCTCGAAAGACCTTCCGCTGCGCGTCTACATCCTCGCTCCCTCTTGCGTTCCGGCCGTTCCCGGCCTGGAGCACGCGGGGGCCTTCTTCGGAAGGAGAGAGATGGAGGAACTGCTGGATATCGAGGGAGTGCCGGGGATCGCGGAGATCATGGACTACGCGGGCGTTCTGGATCACTCGGAACGCATGGAGGGGATCCTCGACGCGGGGCGACGGAGGGGCGTCTTTCTCCAGGGGCACGCTCCTTTCCTCTCCGGAAAGCGGCTCAACGGATACCTCGCCGCCGGCATCGAGAGCGATCACGAGTCTCGGACGGCCCGCGAAGCACGCGAGAAGCTGCGCCTCGGGATGTTCGTCGACGCACGCGAGGGATCGGTCACGACGAACGTCGAGACTCTTGTCAGCGCCGTGAAGGATTTTTCGTTTCTGACGAACCTGACGCTCTGTACCGACGACCGGGAGCCCGAGGATCTTCTTTCGCAGGGGCACATGAACTACGTCGTTGCCCGCGCGGTGAAGGCGGGGCTCTCCCCGGCGCAGGCGATCGTCTGCGCCACGCTGAACGTCGCGCGGGAACTTGGGGTGCGGAACATCGGCGCGGTGGCGCCGGGATGGGTCGCCGACCTCCAGATCGTTCCGGACCTCGCGGAGCCGAAGGCGAGCGCCGTCTTCTTCGGAGGCCGCCTCGTCGCCGAACACGGCCGCCTGCTGGTCTCTCTGCCGGAGCGCTCGTTCGATGTCGAGCGCAGGAACACCGTGAACATAAGGATGCCCTCCGCCGGAGAGCTTCGCATTCCGGCGAACGGCGGAAGCGCCAGGGTGAGGGTCGTGGTCTACGACTCGCCGCAGTCCGCCTTCACCCGCATCGCGGAGGAGGATCTCCCGGTCAAGGACGGCTTCCTCGACCTCTCCGGGGATCCCGACCTCAAGTATGCGGCGGTGCTGAACCGGTACGGCAGGGGGAATCTGGCCGTGGCGGTGGTGCGCGGCTTCGGATCCCGCGAGGGCGCCGTCGCGAGCACCGTGGCCCACGACAGCCACAACCTCGCCGTCGTGTACGATACCCCTGAAAACGCCCTCGTTGCGGTCGCGGCCCTCGCCGAGTCCGGCGGAGGGCACTGCGCCGTGAAGGACGGGAGCGTTATCGGGCATCTGCCCCTGCCCGTCTACGGGCTTCTCTCGACGCTGCCGTGCGAACCGCTGGTGAAGCAGGTGAACGCGATGAAGGCCGCCCTGCGCTCACTCGGCGTGGAGACGAAAAATCCGGTGATGCGGATCGTCTCCCTCACGCTGCCGGTGATTCCGGAGGGCAAGATCACCGATCTCGGCATCGTCGACGTCAACGCCCAGAAGCTGCTGCCGCTTTTCGTCGAAGAGCAGCCTGTTCGTTTCCAGAACTGAAGAAGAGACCGGTGAGCGAGAGGACGGGCGCCTGAGATGGAAACGCTGGACCGGTTCGAAACGCCTTTTTCCTGGGAAACGCTCCTGCCCGCCGGTGGAACGGACTGCGGAAGGGCGTACGGCCTCTCCCCCGGATGGAAAGAGGCTGCCCGCGAGGCCTGGAACGTCGGAAAGAAAATCTTCCGCGGAACGGCCTTTCTCGAAACCTGGGATCTCTATGGGTGGGGCGAGGAGCGCGAGTCGGTGATCCTCCGGCGCGAAGACGACTGCGGCGAAACTGCCCGAAACGAGACGCTCTTCATCGGCCCGGGTGCGCGGCACCTCTCCGGATCCCGCAACATCGTGACGGTCCTGTGCACTGCGGGCGGAGCTCTAGAGGAACGTGCACAGGAGGCGGCGAGCCGGGGAAACCCCCTTCTGCAGTACTATCTGAACGTCTTCGGAGTCAAAGCGCTTGAGCATATCCGGCTCTCCGTACAGGAAATCCTGGCCTCGCGCGCACGCGCATCGGGCTGGGGAGTGACTCCTTCCCTTGCTCCGGGGTCGCTGCAGGGATGGCCGTTGGAGGGGCAGAAGGACCTTTTCCGGCTGACCGGCGGGGAAGCGGGCGGCATGAGCATCAACGACGCCTCGTTTCTGACTCCCGCCCTGAGCATGTCGTTCCTCGTGGGAATGGGTCCGGGGTGTGCCTCGACGTGCGTCAGGTCGCTCTGCCCCGATTGCCCCCGTTACGAAAGCTGCGGGTGGAGGCGGGAGAACAATCCTCTGTGAACCTTTCGGAGCCGTCCGCTTACCGGGCGGCTCCGAATCTGTTCCGGATTCCCCTATCGCGGGGCGAGGCGCATGGCCTCAAGAAAGCGCGATTCAAAGTCCGGTTCGGACTCGAGCCGAAGGTGTCCCGACGTCGCCGCGATCTCCGCTCTGAATTTGCCGGGTGGGAGTTCCTGAGGTGAAATATAGAGTTTGCCGGAGCCTCGTCCGATTTCCACGAACAGGGAGGCGAGCGGAGCGATGCTCAGCTTCCCGTCGCGGCAGTCATGCCGAAGCCCAGGCTGTTCCGGCTGCCGAATCCGGACTCGTAGCCGAGGGCAAGCAGATGGGACAGCCCGAAGGCTGTGAAAGGAAGCATGTGCCCTATGACAACCTCCCCCGGTCGTATCGTGATGGCCTTGCTGGTCCTTCTGCGTTCCATGTACTCTCTGTCCGGTTCAAAGCGCACTTCTCCTTCCGTTTCCTCTCCGGTAAGAGCGGCCCATTTTCTTGATAGGTTCATCGAGAGGACCTTCCAGAACGCGGGATCGTCCGGCGAAAGGTACTTGTGCGCCTTCTGCGAATCGTAGACGCTTCCGACAAGGGGAGAGATGCATGTGAAGCGCCCCTTTCCGCTTTCGAACAATCGGGGAGGTTCGCTCTTGACGGATGCGACCTTGGCCTTCATGCCGCCGATCTCGACCGTCCCGGCCGAGAGAAGGGCATCCATGAAGATGGTCGCCATTACGTCCAGGCATGATGCGAAGGTCCAGCGGAGCGTGTCGGTGGTGAAGACGAGGCGTCCGTTTTCCACCTTCGTCGAGCCCGGGCCGCCGAAAAGCTGGCTGAACGTGAAGAATTTGTACGGTCTCCGTCCCGCTCCGGGAAAACCCTCCTCGTGAAGGCGGGCGGCCCATTCCGGCGCCTCTCTTCCGGCAAGGCTGTAGACGAGTCCTGTGAGAATATGGTTGTAGTTGACAGGAATGCTCGATCCGAAAGGGATAGAGAACGTAACTGCTATCCTCATGAAAAATTCCTCCTCTGATGAATGATGTCCAAAGCCCCGTACCCTTTTTCCCTGCCGGCGCCGAAGCCTTTGAGCAGAGCGTAGCGTAGCGCGGCTCCCGCATAGGGGTGGCCGCTTTCCACCGTGACGCGCCCCTTCATCCCCTCCTTCGAGGAGTGGACGTTGAAGCTTGCCGAGAGCGTACGCCAGCATGGGGTTTCCGACTCCGGCAGAATGGCGGAATTGCCCGTAAGCCGTGCAAGTTCCCGATGGGCGTCCGTAAGCTCCCGTGCGACGCTGAAGGGAGGAAGCAGCGGGGCAAGCGTGCGCAGCTCGACCGGCTCGGGAAGAGGCGAGGGGAAAGCGAGATCTTCGCTTTCGATACGAACAAGAGGGCTCTGTTCGGTCGTCTCCGAGACGACGCGCATGAGCGTCACCTCTCCGAACACTCCGGAGATAGGGCGGTGCATCGCCTGTAACAGAGCGAGCGACAGCAGCTTGTAACTTTCGCCGAAAAGCGCTGCGAGCAGGATGCCCGAATACCCCTTCGACGCCCGAATCAGCCGGCGCGTACGAACGGGGAGAATCCCCTGCGACATCAGGATATCCCATAGTCCGGGAAACGCGTTTTCAAAAAGAGAGCGGGGAATATCGCCCCGTGCTTCGACCTGTCGAAAGACGTCGGATGCGTCCGTCCTGAAGTACGCGGCGATCTCCCCGGCGAAGATCATTTTTACTCCTCCTCCAACCTGAGCGTAGCGTACCCCAGCAGGGAGAGCGCTTTTCCGCTCCCCGACACCAGGGCTTTCCTGGACTTGGGGCTCTCGGCGACGTCGTTTTCACCGTAGGCCAGCATCGGGAAGAGGCTGTGTCCCATCCATCCGCACCCCCAGCCGAGCCGAATCACGGCCTCGTTTTCGTCGAGGTGCTCTCCCGAGTATTCTTTCTTCCAGAGTTTTCCGCTGTTGTCGAACTCGTCGAAGAACGTGCTCTCCAGGCTCCCGGTGAACTCGGCATGATCCTTGAGCGCGCCCACGATGTCGATCAGATTGCGGAAACGCACGCCCTCTCTTCGAGAGAGACTGTCCAGCAGTGCTGTATCGATATCGATGGAGAAGCAGAACGACACCCCCGGATCCAAAAATTCCATGAAGAGAGGAGCGGAGCGCGTCTGTTGGCCGTTGCGCTGTTGCTGGATCATCGGCTTGAGCGCACCGCCGCTCAGCGAGAAGATGTTGGCCGCCGCCAGAGTGAATCCGTTGTCGGACGGTTCGCTGTCCGCAACGGAGAAAGCGCGGAGAATGTCGTTCTTGGGATCCGGCCTTTCGGTCCCTGACGTGTTGCGGAAAAGCTCTTCGAGCGGGCGCGCATGTTCTTTGTTCCTCCGTATGGCGCCCGCTGTTTGAGGGTTCGATTTTTTCATTTCACCGATCAGGGCTCGGGTTCTCTCCGTCCATTTCATCCTGAGAGCGGAATCCTGAAAAATATGCGAAAAGAGCAGCGCCTGCCTGAGAGCTCCTTTGACGCTCGTGCCCGGGATGTACCCCTTTCCGAATGCGTTGCGGACGAAGGGGCGCGCCTCCTTGTCGAGAGAATGTGCGACCGACGGAGCTTTGAGTTCGTAGAGGGCAAGCTGCGCACGCTCCTTCTCATCACGGGGAAAACGCTGAATCGGGGTCGGACGCCGGTAGTATTCGTTGGCCGTAATTCGGCCGGAGGCGTACTGCTCTGCTACGAATGACTCCCTGAGAACGTACGCCTTCTTCCGCTCTTCGTCGATGACGTATCTGCACGCAGGCTCCGCTGCTCCCCCTCCGATATGCACGGGAGAGAGCGTCCTGAGAGTCGCTTTGTAACGCACTTTTCGATATGCGAGGGTGCGTCCGCTCATACAAAAACCCCCTTCACGCTACGGGCAGAAACGGAGGTCTGCCGTTGAAAATAACGGAATGATCCGCAAAGGCCGGGGTAATGTCCTCAGCCGTTCCGCGGGGAAGGAAAGGAAAGACAGATCCTGCAGCCAGGCAGGCAACCGTAGGCTTGGAGATATCGCTCGCCTCTCCGGTAAAGCCGCGCATTCGCTGAATTTCATACCCCAACGGTTTTTTCCCCTCCCGTGCGCATCTTCCTATAAGGGCGCTCTCCGCTTTGTCCGGAAGAAATGCGCCCAGAGCCATCGCGCCATTTGCCTTATCCGGAGGAACCGCGCCGAACGGAGTTTGCCCTCCGTCGATGAAGCTGACTTCGAAGCGTCCCCATCCGTGCGAGCGTTCGCCTCCGAGACCTGTATCCCCGAGAAGGCGCATCGCGCTTTTAAAAAGGGATCGAAGATCTTCGGGAAGATCCGCTGCAAGAACGCCCCGCACTCCGATGTGCGGAACGATGCGCTTGCGAAAGTAGGGAACGGCGCATCCGGTCGCCCGGTCCACCGCGGCCGATCGAAGCCGTTCCTCGTAGAAAAGATCGGGCGGTTTCCCTTCCGGAAGAACCCCGTTCACATACCCCCGCAGTGTCTCCACCGGCAGCCACGTCCATTTTTTTGCTTCCTTCCGCTTCTCCGGCCCGACGTCCGGGAAGGGAACACGCGGTCTTGGAACGTAGAATACGCCCTCCTTCTCCCAAAGAAGCGATGAGACTCCAGCCTCCTGCAGCAGTCTGTTCACATCCGTCGAAGAAAAAAGACGGGCCGCGCAACAGCCTATGCCCCCCCAGACCGTGGATGCGTCGATCCCCTCCCTTGTGCGCTCCAGATCGCCGGCGAGGCTTCCCGAGCGTATGCCGGAAGAAAAAGACAGAAGAGAGACGATTCGCGAATATACCATCCGGAAGGCTCCTACGACCCCGAAAAAACGGAGACCGCCTTGTCGAGCACCGCCGGAACGTCGGCCGGGGCGAAGCCTCCCAGTTCCTCCGGAACTTCCTTCTCTTTCCCGAGATAATATCCGCGGGTGCGTATCAAGACCTGACCGATCTTCACCGAAACTCTGCCGTTTCCGCGGCTTCCGCCTCCTCCCAGAGCGTCGTCCTCGAGAAGAGAGAGCATTTCCAGCAGGTGTCCCAGATCCTCGCGCAACGCTCCGGTCTCCTCCACGGTGTACACGGTCTCGAAAGCGAATTCGGCTCCTGCGGGAACTCTCTCTATCTGCCTCGGGTTTGCCGCGCAGGTGATTCTGTCCAGTCCGTTTTCCGTTTTCCATTCAGTGTAGGGGAGCCCTCCTTCGACTTTTTCAAGCTCCTGAAAGCTCTCCTCCGTCAGATGCGCGTCGCGGACGATGATTCGTGCGGGCAGATTTCCCTTTTCCTCGACGCGCGTCGCTGCGCTGGATCCGAAGAGGCGGCAAACGGGGCAGGCGGAGTCGGTGCACTCGTGCCGGTATACGCCCGAGCCGCCGTTGTGATCGAAGCTCTTGTCCAGAGTCCGCTCAAGCAGACAGCGGAGTTTTCCCTTCAGAGAACTGCCGGGGATATACGGTTTTTGCGTGATCGGGTCGCGGATGACGTTGGAGTCGATGCCGCCGATGGCGAGTTCCGAATTGCTGCCGCCGATATGAAGCCCCGTGAGGCAGCGGATTGTTCCCTTGAAAATGACCTTGCCGAGCAGTGGTTTACGGTTCATCGTCGTTCCTCCTTGGCGAATATCGAAAACGGTCAGTTGGACTCGAAAAACTTGTGATAGGCCAGCACCGCGTCGAAAAGCTGGCGGAATCGCTCCAGGTCCTTCATTTCATGCACCTTGTCCAGGATAGGATTGAAGAAGTCGGCGAAGGGCTTCATCGTTCGCTCCCTGCCTGCGGCATAGACGAGGTGGTACTTCAAAAGACGAATCTCCTTCGCAGTCTCCCCCTTCATGGTACGCGCTCTCGTGAGCTGTCTTATGATGTGTTCGTGAATACGGCGGATCTGCGTCGTCTTGATTCTGCTTTCGGAAAAACTTTTCCCTGCCTTCTCCGCGATTTTCACAAGCGTTTCCGCTTCCAGCTCGTTCAATGCGGCGAGTCTCGCAATCAGAGCGTTCTCCTCGGCAAGTCCCTGCGGCGATGCCGGGCGAGGCGGAACGTTGCTTCTGTTTCCTCCGGTTCCTCCTGTAGAACGGGGGGTGTTTGTGTTGTGATACGGCATGACGCTCGTCCTCCTTGCTATTAAAAAATGTTCGGATATCACTCTTCCGAGTTCGCACGCAGCAGCCAGTCGGCCCAGACCGCCGCACTCCTCGCCGCGGCCAGTTCGTTGCTCTTTGCATCGAGAAGCCGCAGAAGCAGATTCTTTTCCTTGCCTCCGCGATTCAGGCGCGACGCGGCATAGGCCGCCAGCGGCTTCCAAAGAGGCCCCTTGCTTTCCGCGATCTCCTGCAGATCGAAGAGTCTTCGCAGAAAGGCTCTGTCGTAGGCTGCCGAAAAGCGCCTCCCGACGACGCTTCCTCCTGCGAGGAACGACGAGAGCCACTCGCAGACCCGTGGAAGCTCCGTCCGTGTGTTGAAGGTGTCTGCCGTTTTTGTTCCTCCGACGGTGCTCCGATGGAAGAGAGAGAGGCTGTCCTTCGCTCGACCGTCCGATGTTCGATGCTCCTTCGCGTGGTGCTCGGCCCGTTCCGCCATTTTCGCTCCTTCGGAAAGCGGCTCCTTCGCGTCCAGCGTCACCATCCCCCCGGAGATGGTGAGCGACGGCGTATCTCCGGTGTACATCCGGAAGGCTTTCACGACGTCGAGCGCGAACTCCGCAACCTCGTTCCAGGCTCCCACGGCGAAGAGGTCATCCCCGCCGGAGTAGATGATCACGATACGGCGCGGCGCGTCCTCTGGAAAAGCTCCTTTCAGAAGGCGCGGAAAGAACTCCGGTATGCGGGACTCCTTGGTGCGCGAAGCCAGCACCGGAAGAGCGCTTTTGAAGAAAAAGGTGAGCATTCGTGAAAGCGTGGCCACCCGGCTGATGCTGTATCGATTTCCGAGTCCCTCCGCGAAGACCGTTCCCAGATTATCGACATCCATGCGGAGCGCGCCCAGCTTCCTGTTGCCGACGCACCCCTCTTCCAGAACATTTTCGAGCTGGTCGTCGAAGGCGTACTCAGCCCACGGAAGGGCCAGAAATCGCCCGTCCTCCCGCTGCAGATCCGCTCTTACGCGGCGGAGCACCCAGACTCTTTCCACGTTGTCCGGAATAGCGGGGCTCTCGCGGTCGGTAACAAGTTGCCCGTTGCTTCTCCAAAGATACTTCGCATCGTTCAGCTTCCCGCCGAGAGCGTAGAGCGACGCGCAGGAAGCGCATGCCGCATCCGCCTCGTCCTTGATGGGAAGCAGGCGGTGCGAGCGTGCTCCGCAGACTCTGCACGTCTTTCCGTCGCCGTCGTCCGAAACGCCCAGAATGAACGGAAGATGCTCTGCCATCGGCGCCGCTTTTTCGAGAGTCATCAACGTATGAAGTTTTCGAAAAGCCTCCTGAAGCCCTTCGGATGTCTTGATGCCGTTCCATGAAAGCGGCTGCCACACCATGGCCAACGAGAGGCGGGGGTCGCGTTCCCAGAAGCTCTTCGACATCTCGCTCCGCAGCGTCGAAAGCCGTTCGCGTATCGAGCCCGTATCCGGCAGAAGCAGACGAAAATGTCCTCCCCCCGAAAAAAGCACCTGCGTCGCGGGAAGGTTCAGCTCCCGAAGCAACAAGTCCGCCGTCTCCTCAAGCAGCAGCTCCAGATGAAACGACCTGGCCCGCAGCCCCCGAAGCGCCCCCTTGCTGCTTACGTCGTAAATATAGCGCTGAATTCCGCGGATATCCCCCTCGACCAGCAGGAACGGAGACTTTCGGGTGAACGTTTTTTCGATCTCTCTGTAGGGATTGGAACTCTTCAGAATCTCCGGAGCATCTTCCTCGATGCAGCGCTGAAGACATACAGCGATCATGGCCGTGGTTCTGAGGTGATCGAAAAGAGATATGTCCGGAAAACGATCCTGTTCCTCGGCGACGAGCGTCTCTCCGGGGACCAGCGCGGTGTACTTCTCAAGCACCCGCAACAGCCACGCCGGAGTCCGCTGCCTGGGAACCGCTTCATCGAAGCAGCGTTTCAGGCCTTCCTCGAGGATTTCGTAGTTGAAAAGGATGGAAGCGTCTCCGCGGTGAGCCGGGAAGAAAAGTCTGTCGTCCGAAAGAGGAGAAACGGGAAAAAACGTCGAGTTCGGCCCCCTCTCACTTCCCGGAAGCTGCACCTGGTCGAAGATGTTTCTCAGAGCGGTGTTCTTGTCCCAGTTCTTCGTTCCTTCCACGTCTTCTCTTTCCGAAGAGGATAGGTTGTCCGCATGGGCTACCACTGCGGCCAGAGGAAGAAGCGTGTGGTCGTCGAGGTGTTCCAGACGAACGGAAGCGTTGGGCGCCGTGTGGTGATAACGCGCCGCGAACGAGAAACGCTCCCAACCGTTGCTTCGTTCCTCGAGCCAGTCCGCTCCCACATCCATGTGATTCCGGCGTCTTCCTGAAGCCCTTTGCACCAGCTTCCCGATGTCGTGAAGCAGTCCGCCCATGGCGACCGAAATAATTCTTTCACCGGACTCGCAAGCCTTCACAGAATCTCCTCCTTTCGGAAGGAGGAGTGCGCTTCAAGAGTCTTCCTCTTTCCGTCGCGCCTGCGAATCTTGCTGCGCAGGCGCTTGATGCGCCTCCGTGCGGATGTCCTGGATGTTGTGTATGTCCAGGAGTCGATCTTTACTTCCGGTTTCATCAAGGAGCGCTCCTTTCCTCCGCAACGCGGTTTTTGATTTATTACAATTAATTATCCTACTCTTATATTGTAACATTATATAGTCGGCATAGCATTGCTACACACCGTGTTTTTTCACGCGCAAAATACCTCTTTTTCATCCGCGATCTCTTCGGCGGCGCCGGGCCGTTTACCCTCCAGAATCTCTCCTGTTTCGATGTTGTACAGCACCTGCGGTCCGCCGGGAAACGGTCGAATGATCTCCCGCGGTACAATCCACCGCCCTCCGTTTTTCCCGGGGTCCAAGGAGTACAGCATTCCTTTCGGTGAATAGACGAACGAAAGTACCCGAACCTCCTCGTAGATATGCGACACGCCGTCATGGAGCATCGCCTTCTCCCCGGGAGCGACCATCGGAAGCCATCCATTCTCCTCACCCGTGGCAGGCTGCCTCGCCTCGGCCCCGTATCTCTGCGGAGAGTGCTCTTCGAGCGACGGGAACATCTCCTTCATCCGCTCGAGAGTCTCCACGACAAGAGATGCTTCCTTCTTCTCCGCAAGACGAATCGCCTCTTTCAATATATCGTCCAGACGCGGAAGAATCTGCTTTGTCAATCGCAGCGATCCGTACGTTGAATCGTAAACAGAAAAACCGCGCATCTCTCCCCCTCCGAAATTCTCCCCTTTTCCGGCGAAGATTCCCCAATCCGCATCTCCCTCGCGAACCTGGCAGACCGAGCAGAACGCATCGCACACGTACCTGCCTGCGCCGCTCTTTTCCTGCGTTCCCGGAAAAAGAAAACTGACGCCGCTCGTCCTGATAAAGCGGTTCAAGGGGTACTGGGAGAACGGGCTTTCCATCCCGTAGGTCTCGTCGCGCACCAGGTTCCGTCCTACGGTTTCCCGGAAACCGGTCACACGTTCCGCTACCTGCAATTCGCTTTCACAAACAAAGAAAATCTTCGATCGCAGCATGCGATGGATTGCTTGAAAAAGAGGAAACACCGCCTTTTGTATCTTCGGCGTGGTTCGTGCGATCGTCCTGCTCTTTCGAACGACGATCTCCCCCGGCCCGTGGTAGATCCGATTAACCCGAAAGGCCTGCGCCAGATGACGGTAAACGGCTCCGGGGTATCCTTCGCGGAGCAGTTGCGAATACGAGAGCGATCCGCTCCATCCGTGTCCTAGCGAAAGCACATAGTTCTTTTCCGCACACGCGCGCAGCGGGAAGGCATGGTGCGGACCGTTCGCCGCCTGCTGCTTCAAAGGGTAGAGATCCTGAGGCACGGGAAAAGCAGGATTCAACTCGTTGTGCAGCAGACGGAGAAAAACCTTGTTCAAATCGCTGAACGGCGCTTCCGAACAGTTCGCGGATGTGACTCTCCTCTGCTCTTCGGCGGCGCAGAGCACATTGGCGTAGCGCAGATATTCATTGTCCAGGTAGAGCGTGTTCGGACGGAAATCGCGCGCCAAATATCCTCTCAAGCCCGTTCTGTAGACGAAGTCGTCGATGTCCAGAATAATCACGAGACCGGGGCAGTCGCGTCCGGTTCGTCCTGCCCGCTGCCAGAAGGAGCGGGCGTCGGCGGGCGCACCGATCAGAATGACAAGGCCGATGTTGCCGATGTCGATGCCAAGCTCAAGAGCGCTTGTCGAGACAACTCCCTTCAACTTCGCCTGTGTCAGCGCTTCCTGAATCTTTTCCCGGCAGTTGTCCTCGTACCCTGCCCGGTACGGGAGTATGATTTCGTTTGCTATCAATGCTTCGATCTCTTCAAGCGGTTCTCGGGCATTCTCCTCGTTTTTCTCCTCTTTTTCACCGCGGACGCTGCGTTGAAGATCCGAGGCCAGTTCTTCCACCCTTTTCCGGGAGTCGGTAAAAATCAGAAACCGTTCGTTCCCGGCCGAATTCGACACATCGCGCCCGATCTTCCGCAGGAATGAGAGATATCCGTCTCCCGCGGAAGAGATGGAGCAGTGGACTATCCGCTTTTCGAATGTTGGAGTACCGTCCCGCTCAGGACCGATATAATGAAAATCCACCCCCGTCAGCGACCTCATGAAATTCTCTCCGTCCGACATCGTCGCCGTGCTTGCCAGAAACTGCTTTCCCGCCGTTTCTGACGCGCTCTCCGCGCCCGGTACGGCTCCGGCGGCGGAGCGAAGGCGCCGCATCAGATACGCCATGTTGCTTCCGAAAACACCGTCGTAGATGTGGGCCTCGTCCAGAACCACGATTGAAAGCCTGCGAAGGAACGAAGCGGTCTCCTGCTCGCCGATCGACGGCAGAAGCCACGCATGCAGAACATCGGGGGTCATCAACACGATTCTTCCTCTCTGAAGACGAGGAATCCTCTCCTTCATCGGAATGCTGCCGTCGATAATCTGCACGAGCCGGGAGTCGAGCCCCACATCGGCCGCCGCCTCCCGCCACTTGATCGCCTGATCCTGAAGCAGAGCGCGCAGAGGGTAGAGCGCCAGCACCGCCGAATCCGGGGTGAACAGAAGGTGCGAGGTCGAGATGGACGTAAAGATCCTGGTCTTTCCGGAGGCAGTGTTTGTGCAGACGCAGATGTTCTTCCCCTCGAGACCTTCGGAGATTCCTTCGCTCTGATGAGAGTAAAGTCCCTTGGGATACAGCCTTTCCAAAGCGTTGCGGACTGCGGGATGCAGCTTTTCGGGAAGTGCGCCGTACCGGGCGGGCGCGGCATTCTGCACGACTTCGTCCACCACGGCGACGTTCCCTTCCCGGAGCGCCCTTTCCGCCAGGCTCTGTATCTTCATGTGTCCTTCCTCCTTAATTTTCGCCGTCCTCGTTCTTTTGTCCCGCCCCTTCCGAATCGGATTTTCGCCGACGGGAAGAACTCGTCACACCGTGCGGGTAACTTTTGATGATCTCGATCTCGCGCGCCAGCTTTCGAGCTGCTCTGGAAAGCGGAAGAAGATTGTGCTTCCCGTGATCCACCGTATATCCCCCTCTCCGGCAATAATATGGAAGAGACCCCTCTTCTATTCGACGAACCCCTCCCAAGGAGGCAGCTTTCCCCATCTTTCAACAGTAGCGCTCCAGGGGTACTGAAGCTGATACATGATCACGCTGTCCTCGGCGGGATCGATAAGCTCCCGCAACCGGTTTTGCAGCTTCAGCGCGCCCCCCTTCGCCGTTTCTCCGAAAAAGACGCTGTTCTGCTCCCAGTACAGCTCCTCCGAGAGCGCCTTGTGCACCTTCACGACCTTGCGCCCGGAAACGTCGTATGCGACGATCAGGTTTACCTCGCCGTCGTATTTCATCCCCATGCGACCAACTCCAGCTTCCCCTTCTCGATGCCGAGATGCGTCTTCTTCCAGGCTTCGGGGGAGGGGGTCCATATCATCACCACTCTGTCTTCCTCAGGGTTCAACAATCGCGCTATGTCACGGCGAAGCGCCGTTTGTTCACCCTGCGCAAGCTCCCCTTCGAACGTGCTGTTTTGGAGCCAGAACATCTTGCGCAGCATTGTCTTGTGAAAACGGGCGACTCGTTTTACATTCACATCGTAGAAAAAAATGCAGTGCATCCGGCACCCCCTCCTTTGAAATCCACGAAACTCCAGCGAAAATCAGGGGTTCTGCGAAGAACGCTCCCGGCGATATCCAGCGCGTATCTTTCGAGCGCCTGCCAGAGTGATTTCGGCCACCCCCAGTCCGATTCCTCATCGATGCCGAACATCCAATGCATCGCGCCGATCATCGCCTCCCTCGCCGCCTTTCTCCCCGTCTTGTTCAAAAAACACCCGAAAGGCGTCGTCTCGGTCATATCCGGTTCGAATCGTTGATGGCGGATGAGTGCCGCCAGGGTGAGGTCGGCGAGCAACGGCTTCAACCCTTCCGCCATGTCCAGAGCCAGCGTGTGCCGTCCTGCTCCCGGCTCGTGCAAAAAACCCACCGCGGTGTTGAGCCCGGCTTTTGCGAGTGCAGGGACACAGAGCGCATACACGATGCAGTTGCAGTACGAAATATAGGCGTTGACAGGATCGAGAGGAGGCCGCCGGTTGCGGCCATGAAAGCCGAACCGGGGAGGCACACGGCGCTCCAGCTCTTCGAACATCTTCCGGCTGATCGCTCCTTCGATACCCATCAACTGGTCCACTCTGCCGGCGTGCAGCGCGTCCGCCGCAGCATGGACGATCTCCTCCCGAAGAGCGTTCGTGAGCCACTCGGCCATTTCGAGCATCTTCTCGAGAGAGTTCAGTTTCTGCAATACAATGCTGCGGGCGAAGAGCACCCGGCTGTCGTTCAGCACGCACAAAGCCTGGGCTCTGCGTACCGCGGCGAACTCCGGCATGCCGCCGGAGGGGAATTCATAGGAGCAGTACGCTCCTCGTCCATTCCATACAACAGGAGTCTCGGCGCCCATGACGGTCTCCTTTCGATTTTCTTCAATCGTGCAGGAAGACCGCTCGTCCTCATGAACGGAGCGGTCTTTTCAAGTGCGGTTTTTTTCTATGGAGGGGAGTGGAACGGAGGTTTTCTATTCGTGCCGTTTTTTGAGACTGTTGCTCCCTTTCGGGTGTCAGAGATGCGTCACCGACACCGCAGTGAAGCGACGCGCAAGATACTCGGCCGCAAGCCTGCGGTGACAGAGGTCAGGCTTCGTCTCGCTGCAGAGCAGACAACCCATGTGCAGCAAATCGGGAGAGAGCAGCTTTTCCGCACCCCGTTCCTCCAGCAGGCGCAGATACGCTCTCTCGTAGTCGTTCCAGCTTCCGTTCTGTTTTTTGAAATCCTCAAGAATTCTCTCCGTCGGAGCCAGCAAAGGAACATGAAGGTACCCGGCCCCGCAGATGTTCTCCAGGAAGAACGGCAGATCCTGCATCTTGGAAAAACCGGCGAGATGCGACGTGTTGCGGAGCCGGATATCGATCACCGTCCGGACTTGCGCCTTCCCGAGCGCGCCGAAAAAATCACGGGCGCTCCTGCCCGAACATCCTATCGTGAACAGCGTGATCATTCGTCCTCATCTCCGTTTCTGGGTATGTACGCCATCTTCCGCTCCTGCATCCCGCACACCAGCCTTACAAGCTCCTGCTGAGAGAGAAACAGGTCGTCCTCCGTTTTTCCGTAAAGCGCCAGCAGGCGCCGCATGGTTTCTTCGTGGCGCTCCGTCGAACCGTCCGCCAGAATATGAACGACATCCTCCCCCTGCTCAGCAAGCACTCGCCCCGCAAGAATGCAACGGTGGCATTGAAGCGGCTCCTTCTCCGCGCACAGAAGAGCGATGCGCATGCGGGAAGCCCCTTTCAGAAGCCGTGCCATCCCGTTCCGGAACGCCTCGCTTCGGGCGATCAGGTCGAAGTCGGCGCGGCCGTCTCTGAAGCAGGATGAGTCCGCAGGACGCGCTCCCAGCTCCTTTCCAAGAAAAACGTAGGAGATGCTGTTCTTCGCCAGAATATTGCGCAAAGACTCTTTATTGAAGGCCGGAAAACGGCGGCTGAAAGGAGCCGAGCGAACGTCCGCAATCGCCTCGATGCCGTGCCGTTGCAAAAGGTCCACAAAATCTTCGGGCGAGTGGTCCGAATGCCCTACGGTGAAAATTGTCACGCCTTGCCTCACCTCTTCTCGAAGAACTCCCGCAGAAAAACAGCCGCCGCAAGCTTGTAACATGCACGATAGACGCCTGATGGCGATTCTCCGCTTGGCGACTCGAACGGAAGCCCCAGGCTGATCGTCAGCCATGCCTCCTTGGTATTGAGAGATCTTACAACGGAAGCGGGCATCCTGTCGAATCGCAAGTCCGTCACCTTCAGATTGTAGGCATTCCCTCGATACCGAAACGATGCCCGGTACGACGTTCCCTTTTCGTCCTCCGTGACAAGAAGCCGAAAATTCGACGGACGTATCAGAAAGAGCGACGAAGTCAGCCCGTTCGCTTTGTCCTCCGGAATCCTGTCGTTCAGCCCCTTTCCGCTATGAAAGCCGTCGATCCACAACGACTCGGGCGAGTCCTCCAGAAACTTCAGCGAATCGAAACCGAACGGAACACTCTCCCACCTTGACCATCTCACCGAAGGATCGAAGAAGTAGTTTTCTCGCTGAAACGGAAATCGCGAGTCCCTCCCCTTCAGAGGAATCTTAATGACGTCCAGCAGCTCGATCGAATATGCGTTATTGGGTTGGATGCAGTCGAAGGAAAGCGTGCCGTTGTCGCTTTCGCCGACCGGACGAACCCAGTGGAACGAATGCTCCGGAGCGACGGCCTTGCCTGCGACGCAAACGCCTCCTAGCTTTCTGGACTTCGCCAGACAGATTGTTGTCTCTCCAATATGCATGCTCCCGACCCCCTTGAAATAAAAGTTGCTCACAGAAGGAAGCGTTGTTATCGCCCCCTGTCTTTTTTAATAGCATGCATATCGGTGAAAAAAGAGTTCGAGAAGGTTTCAATTCGATCTTATTCTTAGGGAAGACCGGTGGTTCCCACTCCGGAGAGGTGGCTCACTTTCATCGGAGAGGCGGCTCCGTCACAATCTGAAAGGTGGTTCTCGGAGAGCGTAATTTCCACTGGGCTTCATAGAGCCAGCCCCTCAACTGCTCTCGATAAAAGGTTTCAGTTGTCAGAAAAAATCAGTAAGAAAACATTCAAAGCTTCAAAGAAAAGAGTGAAGACTAACCAAAGTAAGATCTCCGGGGCTGAGCGACACCGATGTGTTCTGAATGCCGTTGCTGGGGTCATTTCTTTGTCCATTGCCTGTCGAGCGGGTACTTCCTTCCGTAATACCGTTCCATCAGATCCGTCATTGCTTCCAGCGCTTCCTCCTCCAAAATCCGATCCTCGAACAGACTCTCCCACAAGGCATCGTTTTTCGACTCGATACCACCCTTTCCGAATGGCGCAATCCATGGGGCTATGGACCGTCTCTCGTCAGAATCGAACTCCCTCCTGAAGAGCGTGTCTCTGGCCTCCAGTTCATTGATGAGCTGAGGAAAATCCCGATGTGTTTTCCTCCGTTCGCTGGCCGGTACAATGCACTCGGTAATGTCGAAATAGTAGTTCTCTATCTGGGTGATTATTTCTTTTTGCGTGATCTCCTGAGTCCTGATTTTGACTTTCTCGAGCCGGCGTTGACCTTCCGTGAGCAGATCACGCTGCAGGAACTCCCACTTGACCCTCCTTCCCAGGCAGATGTATTTGATGAATTCGTCTTCCACCTGCCGATAGTCAGGACCCGCTTCGGACTTGATGATGACAGGGTCTTTCACCGAGTTGCCAATTCCGCCCGCCAAAGGGAGGTCAACACCGAAATCGTGTTTTAGAAGCTGCCGCACAGAGAAATGAACAAACATGAATTGCATCCCCTTCCTGACTACTGGATATAACGGTCTCCGAGAGCCGCCGTTCCGATCATGACGGAACCGCCTCTCCGATGAAAGTGAGCCAGCGTTCCGACGACATGGAGCCGGATCTCCGGAGAGAGAGCCACCCCGCGAGCGGGTGGTTTTGGTACTCTAAAACTGACCACTACGGAGGAGTCTTTCCCGTCATGGTCTTCGACAACCTGACCGCCGCGGTGGAAAAGATTCTTCTGGGAAAGGAGAGGAAAGAGCAGGAAAGCTTTGTCCGGTTCCGGTCCTGGTACACCTTCGAGAGCCGCTTCTGTTCGCCGGGCCGCGGCAGCGAGAAGGGCGGAGTGGAAGGTCTTGTGGGATTCGCCCGCCGGAACTTCCTGGTCCCCCTCCCCCGGGGAGAGAACCTGGAAGAGATCAACGACAGACTGCTGAAGGAGTGCGTCGCCTACGGCTCCCACAGAATCGGCGGCCGGGAGGGGACCGTCGGAGAGCTGTACGAGGCGGAAAAGGAACTCCTCATTCCCCTTCCCCGCTATCCCTTCGGAAACGAGCGGACCGTATCGGTCAAGGCGGACAAGTACGCCACCGTCATGGTGGACAAGAACCGGTACTCCGTCCCCGCATCCTATGCCGGTCGTCCCCTCAGGACGATTCTCACAGTCGACCGGGTGTCGGTCTACAGCGGAGAGAAGCGGATCGCCGTTCACGGAAGAACGTTCGGAAACAATCACTGGGTCCTCGATGCGGACCACTACCTCGAGCTCCTCCGGGAACGCCCCGGAGCCTTCCGGGACGCCCGTCCGCTTTCGGAGTGGAAAAAGACGTGGGGGGCCCTCCCTGAACGCCCTTCTGGAACGGTTCCGCGAGCGTCAGGGAGAGAGCCGGGGGATCAAGGAATTCATCGACGTTCTCCTCCTCGTCAGGACATACGGGCAAAAGAGGGTGGAAGAGGCGGCGGAGCGTGCCCTGGAAAGCGGACTGGGCAGCGCCGCCGGAATCCGCCACCTCCTCGAGTCGGCCGAAAGGCGGGAGGAAACGATTCTCCCTCTCGAGTCCGAGCGGTGGACCGTCCTTTCCGCGGCGGACGTCTCGGCCTATTCCGTCCTGGAGGCCGGCCGATG
This sequence comes from uncultured Synergistaceae bacterium, assembly GCA_964426245.1. Taxonomy (GTDB): domain Bacteria; phylum Synergistota; class Synergistia; order Synergistales; family Aminobacteriaceae; genus JAAYLU01. The sequence goes on along the minus strand of CAYRPJ010000049.1, from coordinate 46 downwards.
AATACGGCCTTCCTCCTGCAGCTTCATGAAAACCTGAAGAGCCTCA
>CAYRPJ010000048.1:0-28058 GCA_964426245.1 uncultured Synergistaceae bacterium | reverse complement strand
ACCTGAACACCGCGTTCCGCTTCGCCGACCGCCTGCTCTTCCTGAAGGACGGCGTGATCCGGGGAACCTGTGCGCCGTCGGACGCACCCGAGGCGCTGATCCGCGAGGTCTACGGCGTCCCGGTGGACATCGTCTCCCACAAGGGGATTCCGATGATCGTTCCGTCGTAGAAACAGAACCGGGGAAAACGTTTCCTTTTTTCTTTCAAATCCGGGATCAGAATTCCAAGCGGCCGTCAACAGAAAAAAGGAGCCCTCTTTTTTTAAGAAAGCTCCCATACTATTTGTTTTTCTTATTTTCATATTCATCATTCAGCGCACTGTTTTTTACCTGGTTCTCCGCCGCAACCACAGCATCCGTCGCATACCCCGCCCTTCTTCGCGGCGGCCCGCCACCGCCTGCCGAGATAGCAGACGGCAGCGAGCACTAAAAGGGCGACGACCGCATAGTCACCCGACATGTCGGACCTACTTCATATCCACCGCCTGGATCCAGATCACCGCATCCTGGGAGAGTTCCTTCCCGTTCAGTTCCGTGTCCGGACCCACGCCGAGGGCCGCGAATCCCCACCAGCCAGCCTTCGGAATGCCGAAGACGAACTCGCCGTTGGCGTTCGACTTGATAACGAGCGTCTCGAAGGCCTCGTGCGGCGGTTCGATCGCTCCTTCCTTCGCGAATGCGTTCTTCTCCATCAGAGGCTCGTGGTTCAGATACTCCACCTCGATCTCCGCGTAGGGAACAGGCTTACTGTCGCCCATGACGATTCCGGAAAAGACATTACCCGTCCAAAGGGCGTACGGCTTGGTCAGGGGGATGATTTCCGCCTTCATGCCGATCTCCTCCTCCCAATCGGTGGGAAGGCCGCCGTTATTTACGATCAGCTTCGTGAACTGCTGGATGTAGGCGTCCTCGCGCTCTTCGTAATAAGGAGCGGGAACGAGGCAGAAGACGTAGTCGCCCATCCGGCGCACAGGGAAGGCCGCTTCGTAGGCCTTCGCCATGCTCTCCCCGCCCCACATGATCGGGGTAAGAGACTCCTTCAGATCGGTCTTCTCGCCTCTGGTCACCACGAAGAACTCCTCGGGCTGCCCCATGTTCATGCTGGGACTCCCCTCGAACGGGTGCGTGAAGACCATCTTCAGCTCGATCCGGCCGCCCTGTTCGAGCAGCGTCTCCGGAGTATAAAGCAACTGGAAGTGAGCGAAGGCCGGGAAGGCCGCCACAAGCAGAGCGAGCGCGGACAAAAGAACAACTTTCTTCATGATACGAAAACCCCTTTCAAATTTTTACTGTATATCTAACAGTTCGCCGGGTACGGAGCTTCCCTCTGCGAATATTTCGCTGAACGGGCAGCGGGAAGGCGATCGTACTTCAAAGAACGCGACGCCGCGTACAGCGCTTTCTAAAAGATTTTATCTCCGTCGATCGTGATCCTGTGCCCCTCGCCGGCGTCGAAGATCACCACGAAGGGAACGTCGGGCTTGTCGAACGTCGCCTCGCTGAACGGGTCGAGCATGGTCGCATGGAGCACCTCCCCGCCGTCCTTCTTCTCCACCCGTATTTCCACGCCTGCGGCGGAAGAGCCGTCCGAGAAGCCGCCCTCGCACGAGATGGTACCGTCGCCGTTATCCCAGCAGGTAAAGAGAGGCGTATGGGCGAACGCCGCAGTACCCAGCACAAGAGAAAACACCACAGCAAACAGAACGAACATCGCGTTTCTTTTCATTCGACACGAACCTCCTTGAAAATATCCCCGCCCTAAAATGCTTCGGGGAACTTCATGCGCCGCGGGGACGCATTTCCCTTTCCGACATACCGCATACTAATCGATGACACCACTCATTTCAGCCGGAAACTCTTACACCTCGTCTTCCCGCCTTGCGCCGCCGGCAAATCCCATAACGACGGTCAAAGCGAGCGCCAGAGCGTAGAAACCCCACATAGCCTGCATCCCCGTCAGTCCGAGCGAGCTTCCGCCCGAGAAGATCAGGACAGCCGCAGAAAGCCCCAGAATCAACGGATAGAAAAAAGAGAAGAGCATCCACTTCGTCGAGCCAGTCTGCACCTTGACCGCGATAGCGGTCGGGAAGCACGGCGGACAGAGCACCATGAAGAGCATCAGGGCGAGCGCGTGCAGAGGCGAGAAACCCGACTCTTCCGCAGCCATTCTCTGTTCGAGCGTCGCGCTTTCGTCGCCCTCCTGCTGCTGATAAAGCGAACCGAGCGTCGCGACACTGCTCTCCTTCGCCGCCAGCGAACTCAGAATCGCGACGTTCACCCTCCAGTTGAAGCCGGCCCACTGAGAGAAGGGCTCCATCCAGTGCCCGACCATACCCAGAATACTGTTCTCTATCCGCTCCTGCCGCATTTCCAGCAGTATCGTGCGCCGTTCGTTAATCAGGAGACGGAGCGCCTGGTTCGCACTTCTCGCTTCCTCGTCCCGCCTGTCCTGCAGCACTTTGTACAGCGCGGGGTTTCGCGCCTCGAACTCGCGCTGTACCGCCTCGGCTTCCTCGCGACTTACGACGTTCATCCGGGCCGCCCGAAATGCATCGTGAAAGAGGATGATATCGAGAACGCCCCTCTCGTCCGGTTCGCCGATCAGACTGTTTCCGCTCGTGGCGGTCAGGAATTCCGCGACGGCCGCATCCTTGCGGGCCTCGTAGCGGGTCTGACTCTCCTCCGGAAGACCGGGGAACTGGAGCAGCGCGAAGAGAATCACCGAGACCGCCGCCACAACCGTAGTAATCTTGCGGATGTAGAGCCAGACGCGCTCGAACGCCCTGCCGAAAACGCCTCGAAGAGTGGGTATGTGGTAGGCGGGCATCTCCATGATGAATGGAGCCGTCTCCCTGTTTTTCAGCACGGTGAGCGTCAGAATCTTGGCCACCGGCAGGACGAGCAGAATGCTGACCGTGGAGATGAAGAACATCGCAACGTCCTTGCGATCCGCGAAATAGATATTGATCAGCAGAATGTAGAGCGGCACCTTCGCAAGGCAGTTCAGCATCGGGATAGTGAGGATCGTCGCCAGGCGCGACCGCTCGTCGGGTATCCCCTTGGTGGACATCACGCCGGGAACCGCGCACCCCCCGACCACCACGCCGCCGAGCACCATCGGGAGCGTCGACTGTCCGTGAAGCCCGAAGCGACTGAGCACTCTGTCCATGATGAACGCCATTCGCGGCATGTAGCCGCTGTCCTCCAGGATTGCGATCAGCCCGAAGAGAATGAAGAAGATCGGGATGTAGTTCAGCAGCGCGTTGATACTATCGACGAACCAGAGCGTAAGCGCCCTCAGCACTGGAATCTCGATGAAGCCCGGCGAAGGCAGAAACGACTCGATGAAATTCCGCATTCCCGCCAGCAGCGGCCAAGTATAGTTCGTCAGCTTGTACCCCTGCACGATCGCCAGAGAGTAGAGCGCGTAGATCACGCCGAGAAGAATGATCGGGCCGAGCAGCTTATCACAGACCAGAGCGTCGATGCGACTTGTGAGCGAGGGCTTCGCGCCCGCTTCGGCCTTCTTCGAGACATGCCGTCCCGCGACCTCTGCCGCTTTCTGGTAGCGCCTGCGCGCGATATAGACATCCGCGCTCTCTCCGTGTTCTTTTTCGAAGCGCTCGCGAGAGGCGTTCACCGCCTCCTGAATTCCCGGCCTCCCCTGCACGGCCTCGCTTACCAGACGCACGGCCTCGCGGTCGCCTTCGAGAAGCTTGACGGCCAGCCAGCGGGGAGGGCAGGCATCCACGAGCGATTTCTCCTTCGAAAGCAGCCCGGAAAGAGCAGCCAGATCGCTTTCGAGTTCAGGGTAGTCCAGCGGAGACTCCGAACGCTTCACCCCGGACGAGGCGACCCGCTCCACGGCGTCGTACAACCCCTCCTTGCCCTTCCCGGCTCTCATGACGGTCGGAACCGCCGGAACACCGAGTTCGCGGGAAAGACCCTCGATGTCGATCGAAAGCCCCGCCTCCTCCGCAGCGTCCATCATGTTCAGATTCATCACCACAGGCACGCGCATCTCCAGCAGTTGAAAGGTCAGATAGAGACTCCGCTTCAGATTCGACGCGTCAAGAACATTGATGACGACAGACGGCTTCTCGTGAAGAAGAAAGTCGCGAGACACCCTCTCTTCCGGCGAGTAGGAGGTCAGGCTGTACGTTCCCGGAAGGTCCACCACCTCGACCTGCGTTCCTTTGCGCGAGTACCAGCCGGTCATCTTCTCCACCGTGACGCCGGGGTAGTTGGCGACGTACTGCTTCGCACCGGTCAATCCGTTGAAGACGGTCGATTTTCCGCAGTTCGGCTGGCCCGCGAGGGCAATCCGTATCTTCTCCGAAAAGGCACTCTGCACTGTCGTCATCCTCGACCCTCGCTTTTGCCGGAAGAAGCGCGAGCTGTGGGGCGCACCTGCACGAAACGCGCCTCCTCGTGGCGGATACTCACGGAAGAACCGTCGGCCTCGACATGCACCGGGTCTTCCAGCGGAGCGTTTCGGATCACCTTGATCTCGACGCCCGGATAAAGCCCCATATCCATCAACCGTTGAGCAAGCATACCCTTGGCCGTCACCTTCTCCATCATGCCGGACTCTCCCGGTCGGAGTTCTTCGAGAGTCATGAACGATTTCTCCTTCCATCTCCCCAGCACTAAGTTAGCATCTGCTAACTTAACCAGGGCCCCTAAAAAAACTCTTCACAGTACGGGAAGAGTTCGCACAATGCTTTTGTCGGGATCCGAACAACCTCGGGAGACTTTTGTTAGATAAATATAACACAAAAGAGAGTTTACCCGAACTCCTTTATTATGTCAACCATGACTTCGGCGAATTCCGATTCACCCCGACACTCTCATCTGCGCATGTTCCACCGCCTGCGCCAACGCGCTGACGCTCGAACCCGCGAGCATAAAAACGGGCTTGCCATACTTCTTCCCGAGACTTTTTACGACACCGCATGCCGTATGACTGTTACAGTTCACGGGACAAAGCACCATATCGGCCCTGCGGATAACGCCTTCCAGGTTCCGGGCTCCGTTCCGCATATAGCCGTCGTGATACTCGAAGACACCTCCCCGCGATTCGACGACCTCTCTATAACGGTCTTCCATCTTGGTGATGCCGCCCACCATAAGCACTCTCTTCCGACAGAGATCGCAGTCCAAACACGAGCGGACGCACCCCGAGCATGCTCTTCCGGACACTGAGCATACTTCGAGAATATTCTTCACTTTCGCCGCGCGTTTTTTCGACATTGGAACTCCTCCTTCCAGAATCATAAAGTTATATAAATCTAACTTAGAAATTCTATCCGTTTTTGCCGACTTGTCAAGATACGGGTGCATCTCCGAATCCGCAACTTTCTGTTGTAGAGGCTGGCTTCCTTAAGATTGCTCATCGCCGCGGAGAGCGCTTAACCTCGCGGCATCGAAGGCGGATGTCGTCCAGAACGATCATTCGTGCAAAAGCGAAGCCGCTTCGAAGCGGCTTCGCTTTTTACGGGGCACTCTCTGTGAAAAACGGACGGTGAAAAACTAATCAGCGGGGTTGAAGGCTCTTCTCCTTGCTGACCGTGAATCCGGAAAGGAGCCTTTCGATTTTTTCCGCATTCTCGGCGAGCGTTTGAGATTCAACCGACAGGTTTTGGGAGGCCTGCACAGTGTCGCCGGAGGCCTTCTGGATCACGTTGAGCGCTCCCATCACCTCTTCCGTGGAGCGGGTCACCTGCTCGACACCGGCAGTCATCTCCTGTGCGGAGGCAGCCTGTTCCTCCGCAGCGGCGGCGATTCCCTGCACGGCGTCGCTGGTCCTCGCGATCTGGTCCATCGCTTTCCGGAGTTCGCCAAGCGCTCCCTCAGCAGAAGTAACGGTCTTTTTCATGATCTCCTCCGCCTCCCCTGTGACGGCGAGAGAGCTCTTCGCGCCGTTTTCGAGCCCGGCGATCAGCTTCTGGACCTCTTGAGCGGCGTGCCCCGACTGTTCTGCGAGCTTGCGCACCTCGTCCGCCACAACAGCGAACCCCCGTCCGTGTTCTCCGGCGCGCGCAGCCTCGATGGCGGCGTTGAGCGCCAGCAAGTTCGTCTGGTCGGCAATGGACGTGATAGTCGCGACAAAACCGGAAATCGAATCCACAGCCTTGGAGACATTCTCCATCTCGCGAGCCGTCTGGTTGACCTTCTTTCCTCCGTCCCGGATCAGGACGATCGACTGTTCGACCTCCCTTACGGCCCGCTCGCTGATCTCCTTCGTCTGCGCAGCAGCCTCCGCTCCCTCTTCGGATGAACGGGCCGCGGCCGAGGCGCTCTCGGCGACTTCGTGCACCCCGGCGCCGGTCTCTTCGAGGGCCGAGGCGCTGTGCTCGGAAAGTGCGGTCACCCGCTCGACCGAAGCTCCAACCTCCTCCATCGAGGCGAGACTCTCCTCGGCAAGAGCGGCAAGAGACTGCGCGCGGAGCGCCGTATCGCCGGCGTCATCGCGAAGCTCCCCGATGACGGCGCAGAGCTTCTCCATCATGGAACCGAGGGCTGAGGCCATGTCTCCGACTTCGTCCCGGGAATTCACGCCGAAATCCTCCCGGGTGTAGCAGAGACGCCCCGACTCGGCCTCCTTCATGAAATGCATCATGGAGCGGATGTTCCGGACGATCTTCCGAATGAACAATCCCTGCAGCAGAATTCCCGCCAGGAGCACCACTCCCGCGAGAATGGAGATCATCCGGATCACGGACCAGCGCGTCGCGTTCACCTCGTTGAGCGGGAAGCCGGCGAAGTAGATGCCGACAGGTTTTCCGTCAGGGCCCAAGATGGGATCGTAGGCAGTAATATACGGTGCTCCGAGAATATTCGCCGCCCCGGAGTAGCTCTTTCCGCCGAGTACAATTCCGGCGATTGCAGGATCGAGCTTCGTCCCGATAGCCCGATTGCCGTTCTGCGCGATGGTGGTCATCAGGCGGACGTCGCCTGCGAAGATGGTGACCTCGGCTTGAAAGAGCTCCTTCGCCTGGTCAACGAAGGCCTCCCTGGAAAACGAAAGGCCGGCGGAGACGACGCCGACCACGGCGCCGGACGCGTCTCTGACGGGAACGCCGGTGCGGGCGGAGAGCGGAATCTGCGTTCCGGGCTCGATGGCCGTCGTGACCTCGCCGCGCATGGCTCCGCGGATGTTGTGCTGATTCGCAAGGGAGTCCCCCTTCTTCTCCGGCTCGTGGAGACGGGCGAGCACCGTTCCCTTGGCGTCGAGCACCGTCACGAAGTCCAGATCCGTCTCCTTCCACATCGGAGTGAGTTTCGAAAGAAGGGCTTCCGTGTTGCCCGCTTTCACATCCTCGACGATATCCCCGTACCTCGCCAGGAAAAGCGTGATGGCCCTGGTCTCGAAACGTTTCGATTCGAGGATGTTTTCGAGGCCGTGCACGGCCAACTGCGTCCTCCCACGGGCATCCCGTTCAAGATAATTCGAAAAAATGACGATGGCCGCCCCTGCTGTGATCAGCACGACGAGAACGGCAAGAAGAGCGGTTCCCCCTCCGAGTTTCGCCATCAGGGAGAGGCGCGGCGACGACCTTTGCTTGTTTACATTTTTTCCCGGGTCTTTTTTGTCCATGAATCTCCCTCCTAAAATTTTTTTTATTTTCGGTATTTTAATGAACTAAAATTTTATCACAAAGTAGATCGATCCATCAATAGGGTCGGTCGCAAAGAAGTAAAAACAACTATGTTGAACGAGAAGCTATTATCACCCGTCCATTATAAAGACCTCAAAGAGAACGGCGCCCCTTGACTCTCACATTATGTGAAGGTTTAATATTTTCATGTTTCTTTTCGATCATGGCAAATCCGGGATTTTTTAAGTTCCGCTGATGAGCATTTTTCAAGGAGGTGTATTTTTTATGACCTGTCATACCGTACGTGAAACAGAAGGCGAAAAACAACCGAACAAGAGGCTGCAGCCAGATTCGCACAAAAAGCGGAAAAGCCGATCACGGCGTTGTTCCGCATATTGCATTGTCGCTCTCTTCTTCTTTTTTCTCGGCTCCGCGGCGCCGAGTCCGGCGGATGAACCGGCAGGCAGCACGGATCCCTTCGCCGAGGCTCCGTTCATTCTTCTCGACGAGGAGATGCTGCTGATCACGCAGCACGACCGCGGACCCGCCACCGACGTTTTTATGCCGAACAGCAACCATTTCCACGACGGCGAGTGGCGGAACCTGCAGGACAGACACTTTGCATGGGCGACGAAGCCTCCGCTCCTGAACGGAACGATCGGGGATTCGATGGTTATGCTGCGGGACGTCCAGAATAATCCCTTTCTGGCGCAATTGTGGGGCGGTCCGTCTCTCACTATATCGCTGACCCCGCTTGATCAGGACGGGTATAAAAGCGAAGCCGCGCGCTTCCCCTGGAACGATACGGATGACGCCCCGGCCGCCGCTGCCGCAGATTTCACCGGCGACGGCGCAACGGAACTGATCGTCGGCTATCGGGCGGGAGCCGAGGGGAAACCAAGTTTTTTCATCGCGCGCGCTTCGACGGAACCCGATCCCGTCTTCTCCGCCGACCCGAACATCCCGCGGATCCATAAGGATTCAGGACTCCGTATCGCGACAGGCGATGTGGACGGTGACGGAAGGCCGGAGGTGGCGGCGCTCTACGTCTCCACGGAGGGCAAGATGGTCGTCGTTCTCTACTCGGTGGACCGCGGACGGCGAATGCGCACGCTCGGCGTCCACCAGCTCGACGCGGCTCCGGAACATTCGGACGCCTACTCTCCGGATCATTTCGACATCGCCTTCGCCGACTGGAGCGGCACGGGAAACGAGATGATCCTGTGCGCCCTTCTGCCGAATTCGCCGGGTACCGGTGCAAAACTACGGGTGCTGAATGTTGAAATGAAGGACGGAGCACCCCAATTCTCCGGCGCCGTCTCGGAAAATTTTGCGTTGAACGGGCTTTCGTACATCATCCGCGTCGGCGCCGGAGATCTGGACGGCGACGGAATCGACGAACTGATCGTCGCCGTTCCCTCCAATGTTCCGAACACAACTCCCTCTTTTTCCGCAGAAGTGAGCGTCTTCTACCGCACTCCTTACAAAAAAACGCCGACCGGATACCGGAGAGCAACCGCCGCGATAGGACGGGGTTTTTTCTCCTCAGGCAGGACGATCGATCTGAAGACCGGTTCCTTCACCGGAAAGCTGCACCCATCGGCGGCTGCGAAGAATAAATCGCAGGCCGTCCTCTCCGTCCAAAACAACGTCGGCGCCGTGTCGCTCCACCTCCTGTCTCTTCAAAGAAGCGGAGACAGCGCGTATCTGACCGAATACACTCCCCTCGACATAGGTTCGTCGAGCTCCCACCGCCTGATCATCGGCGATCTGGACGGCGACAGCATGCTGCTCGGCGAACCGACGCACATCACGCTGGAGAACCAGATCACGCCGCTCCTCTTCCTGAACGAGCCGCCCAAGCACATCGACCCCGACGCCTCGGGAACAGTGACGAACTACAGCCGCTACAGCGAGATGCTGATTCAATACGCCCAGAGCGAGACGGAATCCACCGAGACGACGAACACGCTCGAAGTGGAGAGCAACATCGGCGCTTCGATCACCGCGGAGGAGGAGGTAGGAGTCGACCTCGGCGTCGTAGAGGCCTCCACGAAGGAGAAGACAACCATCTCCGCTTCCGTCGGCGCCAAGTACGAGGACATCGAGAAGGACTTCTCCTCGCAGTCAACATCGCTCACCGGACAGACCAACCGGGACGATTTCGTCCTCTATCGCTGCCATACCATATATATTTGGCGCTACCCGATCCTGGGATGGAAGCGGAAGGCGGACGGCGCCGATACCGAGCGGCAGGCCTTCTATCAGGTGGTCGTTCCCGGTGCGAGCGCCGAGGACCAGGCGGTGCACCTCATCGCCGGGCGCAACGTCGACTGGTATCACCCCCCGCACATGAACGGCAACGTCCTCTCCTACCCCTCGACAAGCGTTCAGATCCCCGGCTTCAAGCCGGACAATCTCCTCTCCGGTCTCGTCACGCTCGACGTGGGAGGGGGCAACAGCGCCACACGCACAATCGAATGGAGCAGCGAGACTTCACGGGAGAAAGTGAAGTCGCTCAGCGTCTCGATGAGCGTCGACGAGGAGATCCAGTTCAGCGCGAGCGCGAAGGCCGAGTACCTGAAGGCGGGCGCGTCGACCACCGTCGACTACCATATGGACAACCGCGTTACGACCACGGCCTCGTCGAAAACCTCCGTGACGAAGGAGAACGCCTTCGAGGTCGAGGTGCCCGCGATCTCGTCCCCTCTCTCCTACACAATCACGCCGATGATGTTCACGTCCGACGGGGGCGTCCTCAAGACGCCGCACCTCGTTGGCGACATCGCCGGGCATACTGCGTGGATCTCGCGCTACGCGGCCGCCCCGGACCCGGCGCTGAACCTCCCCCGGATCTGGATGTTCAAGGACGTGAAACATCCTACGGACGAGGAGATCTGGGAGTGGGTCGACGACGAGACCGAGAACCCCGACGCCCGGAAGATCCGCGGCATCTTCTTCCGGAACGCCGAAGGGGGCGACCTGGGAGCGGCGATTCCGCTGGGCGATACCGCGACCATCGCCGTGCGCGTCCACAACTTCAGCCTGGCCGACTGCCCCCCCGTGACGGTCCGCTTCGAGGCCGCCCCGTACAACCCCGACACAGGCGAGACGGGAACGCCTTTCCTGCTGGGAAGTTCGCAGACGCCGCGAATCGACCGGTGGGGATCACAGAACGCCAACTGGAAGGAGGCGACCTTCGACTGGGATACCTCAAGCCTGTCCGAGGGGAACTACAAGGTTCTGATAACGCTCGACCCGTCCGGACAGATCGGAGAACTTCCGGGGCGCGCGCTGAACGGGGCGTTCGACAACAACCGCGGGTGGTTTGAAATCTTCCTCCACAAAAAGGACAGCGCCGTTTCCGCTTCAGGCGGATCGCTCTCCGGTTCCGCTCGGACGACGTTCCGGAATCTCCGCGCCGATCTGCTCGCCGTATCGCCTCCAGCCGACGAAATATGCTTCTACATCGGCGAGACGGTGACGCTTCACGGCAGAGTCTTCAACGAGAGCGACCATTCCGTCAGATCGATCAGCGTCTTCTTTTTCGACGGGGACCCCGCTTGGGGCGGAAAAGCCTTCGCGATGAAGACAATTCCCGGAATTCTTCCGGGAAGCGGATACAGCGTCGGAATGCGCCACGCATTTTCCACTCCGGGCCCGAGGGAGGTCCACATGCGTATTCATCCCAAATCCGGGGAGTCGAGTCATGAGGACAACACTTCGCGAATCCTCGTTCCGGTACGAGGAGAGGAGGGCTCTTCAGGCGGATGTTCCACGGGAGCTGCTTCCGGATGGGGGATTCTCCTTCTCGCCGGACTGGCGCCACTGGCGTCGCGAAAAAAACTCGGATAACTCCCACGGAAAGGCTCTTGCTTTCGCATTCTAGCATGATAGAATAACGGCGAAAGCAAATTATTCAATAATATCAGTCATTGCGCTTCCAGTTTCCGGAAAGGGGTGGATTCGGCAAGATCGGATCCATCCCTTTCCTGTTTCGGTGACAGGATGCCTATCAACCCAAAGAATCATGACTTTAGAGGAGGTCCTCGAAATGCGGCACAAGAACAGAAACGCGCTTCCGTTCTCTTTGAAACACTGCTGCTTCGCCATACTTATGCTGCTTGTGACAAGTTTCTTCTCCACCGCGGCCGGAGCGGATATTTCGACCGACGTCGACAATCCTTTCGCAAGTTATCCATCGCTTCTTCTGGACGAGGAGATGCTGCTGATCACGCAGCACGGTACCGGGAGCGCCGCGGACGCGTTTCTTCCGAACAGCGCGAACTTCGACAACGGGGACTGGAAAAATCTGAGCGACAGACATCCCTCGTGGACGAGCCGGCCCCGGACGTACAACGACCGTATCGGCGACGACATGATCATCGTCCGCAACAACCAGAACAAGGCGTTCCTCGCCCAGGCATGGGCGGAGCCGTCCTCGGCGGCCGCCGCAAATCCGTACATCGCGGTCTCGATCACGCCTGTCGATCAGAACGGGTTGAAAAGCGAAGCGGCAAGCTTCTCGCGCCCCGTCGGCGACGGCAACGGCGTCGCCCTTGCGGCGGCGGACTTCACCGGCGACGGCGCGACCGAACTGATCGCAGGCTATCGGGGGAGCGGGGGGAGCCCCGGCTTTTTGATCGCCTACGCTTCCGACGACCCCGAACCGGTCTACCAGGATATCTCCGGCGTTCCGAACGTGCATCAAAGTTCCGGCCTCCGCATCGCCGCAGGCGACGTGAACGGCGACGGACGGACGGAGGTCGCGGCGCTCTACGTCTCCACCGACGGCAAGCTGACCGCGGCGCTCTTCTCCGTCGACGAGCAGCTCCGAATAAGCGCCCTGGGGAGCACGTCTCTCGACACGGGGCCGACGAACTCACGATACTACTCGACGGATAACTTCGACATCGCTTTCGCAGACTGGAACGGCACGGGAAACGCGATGCTCCTTTGCGGAACCTACAAAGATTCGGACTGGAGCGTTCAACTGCGTCTGCTGAACGTCGATCTTGCGAGCATGACCTTCACCACCGACCTTTCGCAGAAAATCAGCAGATCAGGGGAAGTTGAAATCGCCCGCGTTCGGATGAAGGGAGCGGACATCGACGGCGACGGCATCGACGAGCTGATCGCCGCGTTCGCCCACGGTATGAACATTTTCGTCCCTCCCGGTGTGCATCTTCAGGTCTTCTACCGCACTCCCTACCAGGAACCACCTTCGGGATACGCCTCCGCGTATTATCCGATCACCTACGCTAATCTGTCCGACGGCAAGGATTTCGACCTCAAGACAGGAAGCTTCACGGGAAAACTCTACCCCTCGTCGGCGACACGGACCACATCCCAACCCGTCGTCGCTCTGCGGAGTTCGAAGAATACGCGCCTGATGCTCTTTACTATGGCGAGGAGCGGCGACACCGCGAGCATCCACAACCCCTCCACCCTCGATCTCGGGACGTCGGACGCGCACCATCTGGTCACCGGAGACCTGGACGCCGACAGCATGCTGCTGGGCACACCGACGCACATCACGCTGGCAAACCACGTCACGCCGCTCCTCTTTCTCAACGAACCGCCGAAGCATATCGACCCCGACGCCTCCGGCACGGTGACCAACTACAGCCGCTTCAGCGAGATGTTCATCCAGTACGCGCAGAGCGAGACGGAATCGAGCGAAACAACGAACACCCTCGACGTGGACAGCAATCTCGGCGGCTCCCTCTCGGTGGAGGCTGAAACAGGCACAAACCTGGAGGTCGTCTCCGCCTCGGATAAGGAGAAGCTGACCATCTCCGCCTCCGTGGGAAAGAAGTACGACGACATCAAGAAGAACTTTACTTCGCAGTCCACCTCGCTCACGGGACAGACGAACCGCGACGACTTCGTACTCTACCGCTGCCACACCATCGACATCTGGCGCTATCCGATCCTCGGGTGGCAGCGTGTTCCGGTGGGCGGCACATCGCCGGGGCAGACGTTCTACCAGGTCGTCATCCCGCGGGGGAACGCCGAGGACGAGGCCGTCCATCTCATCGCCGGGCGGAACGTCGACTGGTACCACCCCTTCCACATGAACGGGAACGTCCTTTCCTACCCCTCGGCCGGAGCGCAGATCCCCGGTTTCAGCGACTCCAATCTCCTCTCCGGACTGGTCACGCTCGACGTGGGCGGCGGCAACAGCGCCAAGCGGACGATCGAATGGAGCAGCAGCACATCCGAGGAGAGCGTCAAAAGTCTCACCGTTTCCATGGGATTGGACTTCGAAGCGCAGTTCAGCGCGGGAATCACGGGAAAGGTCCTCAACGAAAGCGAGAAAGTGACGCTGGACGTCCATATGGACCGGCGCTCGACCTCCTCCTCCGCCTCAAAGACCTCGGTGACGAAGGACAACGCGTTCGACGTGGAGGTGCCGTCCATATCGTCCGTCCTCGGGTACTCCATCACGCCGCTGATGTACAAGACCGACGGCGGCGTCCTCAAAACGCCGCACCTGGTGGGCGGCATATCCGACCAGATCCCCTGGACCGCACTGTACGGATCGGCTCCGGATCCTGCGCTGAACCTCCCCATGATATGGATGTTCCAGAGCGTCAATCATCCGACCGAGGACGAGACATGGGAATGGGTCGACGACGAGACGCAGAATCCATACGCCCGCAAGATACGGGGCATCTTCTTCCGAGACGCGGACGGCATGGACCTGGGGACTGCGCTTCCGCTGGGAGACACGGCCACAATCGCCGTGCGCGTCCACAACTTCAGCCTTGTCAACTGTCCCCCGACGACGGTACGCTTGGAGGCCGCAACCTACGACCCCGCCGCCAACACGACGGGAACCCCATTTCTCCTCGGCACGGTGCAGACTCCGCTGATCTTCAAATGGGGAGCGACATCCCCCAACTGGGAGGAAATCACCCTCGACTGGGACACTTCCAGCCTGTCCAAAGGCAACTACCGCGTGTTCGTGACGCTGAACCCGGACGACGCAGTCTCGGAGCTCCCCGGGCGCGCACTCGACGAGACGTTCGACAACAACCAGGGGTGGTACGACATCTTCGTCTACATGAAAGACAGCAGCACCAGCACAACAGCGATCCAGGCGATTTCCAAGGGGAACTCAATTATCTCCGACGGAGAATTCCTGAATCTTCGGGCAAACAGCTTGACTTTTTCTCCTCATGAGAACAATGCCTTTTTCGAGGTCAACGAGCCGGTCACCTTCCTGGCGAACATCGTCAACGAGAGCAGCCGGGCAATACGAGCGATATCGGTCTTTTTCTTCGAAGGAGATCCGGCCGCGGGAGGAAATGCTTTCGCCGAGAGGAAAATTCCCGGCATTCTACCGGGAGAGAGTTATAATCTGGTGCTTCGGCACGCTTTCATCACCCCGGGCATGAGGGAAGTCTCCATACGCATTCATCCGAAACCCGGAGAGACGAGTCTGGACGACAACACCGCAAGAATCCTCGTCCCGGTGCGAAGAGAGGGAGAGTCTTCGGGCGGATGCTCCACGGGAGGCGGAATCAGCCCCGTGCTGCTTCTCCTCGCGGGGCTGATTCCGCTTCTGAAGCGGGCGGGAGGAATTCGGAAGGATTCGTAAGCCCGAATGTGCTTCCTGAAACTTTTCCGTGCTACAATTCCTTAGCATCGAACGCTTCAGGAAGGGAGAATCACCATGACCGCGACACCAATCGGATTTCTTGCGGAAAAAACGTCATTGAGAAGAACGAAACCGGGCGCCGTCAGGGCCGTTATCTTCGACCTCGACGGGACCCTTATCGACAGCGAGGAGAATCACTACGAGAGCGACCGGATTCTCCTCGCCCGTCGGGGCATCGCATTCTCCAGAGAGGACAAGGCTGTCTACGTCGGAAGGGACATCTCCGAGATGGTCCGGCGCTTTCGGGCCAATTACGGGCTCGCGGACGACGTCCAGAGCATCGTCGACGAGAAGAACGCGATCTACCGGTCGCTCGCGCTGAAATCGAGCCGGCTCTATCCTCCTATGAGGACCGTCCTGGAAGAGCTGCGCGGCCGGAAGCTTCCCATGGCGATCGCCACGGGCTCGAACGCCTCCATCGCCGGCGAGATCCTGGAATCTCTCGGCGTCCGGAACTTCTTTTCCATGATCGTCTCCTCTTCGGAGGTGAGAAAGGGGAAGCCTGAGCCCGACATCTTTCTGGAGACAGCCCGCCGCATGGGCGCCGAACCGCCGTCGACGATGGTCTTCGAGGACACCCGCTTCGGCGTGGAGGCGGCCCTTCGGGCCGGAATGGCCTGCGTCGCTCTTCCGGCGCCTGACGACACGTCCGGCGACGAAATTTTCAGCCAGGCGGACTGCCTCGTCAGGGGCGGTCCGGACAAGCTGGACACACAATCCTTCTTCTGGTGGTTCGATTCGCTCTCCGCGCGATAGACATCTTTAGTTCCGCGATCGCAAATTCCGTTCCGGCGTGAACGAAGCGTTCCTTTCGCTTTCTTCATACCGGAACGGAACCATTCAAGAGACATTCTTCACTTCTCCGGATTCGAGTGAAAACGTGAAAAAAAGAGTCCCTCGTCACGCTCTTCCCCCTTGTTCCTCTGGTACAATGATGCACATCGCATGAGGCGGAAAACCGCCCCTCCCTGAAGAAAGGGGGTTCCGGGGAATGACAGGGAACCGAACGAACAACCTCTCAAGCCGTCCTATAGAGCCTCCTTCATCCGGCGGAGCGCGGCATCATCCGCGGCAAACGTTCGTCTCGACATTTCTCCAGACCATGGCGCCGGTGCTCTTTCTTCTCGTATTTCTTTTCATCCTTCTCTTCTCCTTCTTTCTCCCCCTCCTCGAAGAAAGCTACCTCCACCAAAAACGCCTTCTCTGCAAGCGTCTTATCCAGGTCCAGATGACCTATCTCGAAGCGCTCCACGCCGAGACGCTCGCCGGCGCTCTTCCGCCGGAAGAGGCCAGGGCGCGTGCGATCAAGCGCCTCCGCGCCCATCGTTTCGGCGAAGAAGAGAAGGACTATTTCTGGGTGATCGGCCCCGAGCGGACGCTGATCATGCACCCCTACCGTCCCGATCTCGAAGGCGTCGATCCGGACACGGCAACCGGGCCTGACGGAGAGCTGCTGCGAGGGCTTTTCGACGAAATCGAGGAAGCCGCTGCGCGGACTCCCGAAGGAGGCCATCTCGACTATTCCTGGCACTTCAAGGACGACCTGGGCAGGCTCGCGGCGAAGACATCGCATGTTGCGCTCTTCTCTCCGTGGAACTGGATCGTGGGAACGGGGGTCTACCTCGACGACATCGAGCAGGAGATCGCCTCGTGGAGGCGGCGTTTCTCCCTGCTCGGGCTCTTCGCCGTCGCGGGTGCGGGAGGGCTCGCGCTCTTCCTGAGCCTGAGGGCTGTTTCTCTGGGGAAAAAAGCGGCTCTGTTCGCGGTCGTCGATCAGGATCTCAGGGAAAAGACACGGATCCTGGAGCAGACGGAGGCCCAGCTCGCCATCGTTACCAGCGTCTACGATCACGCCTCCGAGGGCGTCATCATCACCGATCCCGACGGCGCCATCCTCCGCGTCAACCGCGCCTTCAGCGAGATCACCGGATTCCCGCGCGAGGAGTCGATCGGGCACAACCCTCGGATTCTCAAGTCGAACATCCACGACCGGGAATTTTTCAAAAACATGTGGGACAACCTCTTGGAGAAGAAACGATGGTCCGGGGAGATATGGAACCGGCGCAAGAACGGCGAGGCCTTTCCGGCAAAGCTGAACATCGTCGCGTGCATCGACGGTACCGGAAAGACCACGCACTACATCGGAGTCTTTCAGGATCTGAGCGAGCTTCACAGCAGCAGGGACAGCCTGCGCCACGAGACGTTCCACGACAGGCTGACCGGGCTGCCGAACCGTTTTCTCTTCTCCGACCGCCTCGCGATGGCGATCTCGAAGGCCAGGGAGAACAACTTCCTCGTCGCCGTCATCATGCTCGGTCTCGACCGCTTCGGTTCCATCAACAAGATTCTGGGCTATCCGGCAGGCGACAAGCTCCTCCAGGAGGCGGGGCAGCGCATCTCCTCCACGGTGAGCGGAGCGGGAACGACCGCCCGTTTCGGCGGAGACGAATTTGTCATTCTGCTCTCGAGGAGCAGCGATCTTCACGCGGTGCTGAGGAGCGTGGAGAGAATCCTCTCCTCCATCCGCACTCCCTTCTCGATCGACGGCGAGACCTTCCGCCTCACCGCCAGCGCGGGGGTCGCCCTTCATCCGCGGGACGGCGAGACGCCGGAACGACTTCTTCAGAACGCCTCGCTCTCCATGGAACGGGCAAAGAAGGAGGGAGGCGACACCTGCCGCCTTTTCTCCGAGACACTCGACCGAAAGGTCCAGCAGCGGATTCGCCTTGAAGGAGAGCTGCGCAACGCACTCTCCGCCGGAGAAATGCATGTCCACTACCAGCCCAAGATCAGCCTGAGACGGCAGAGAGTCGTCGGCGCGGAGGCCCTGCTGCGATGGACCAGCCGCGAGAACAATTCCGTCCCTCCCGACGTGTTCATCCCGATGGCGGAGGAGATCGGCGAGATCAACGCGCTCGGGGATTTCGTGCTCGAAAAGGCATGCCTCCAGTCGCTGGAATGGCGGAGAGAAGGGCACGACATCATGCTCGCGGTGAATGTCTCCGCGAAACAGATCGTGTCGGAGTGGTTCGTTCCGTCCGTTCTGAACATCCTCGAACGGACCGGGACCGATCCCCGAACCCTGGAAATGGAGATCACGGAATCCGTCTTTCTGTCGAACCCGGACTACGCGCTGCAGATCATGGGGGAGCTGACGAATCATGGACTGCGGTTCATCCTCGACGATTTCGGCACCGGCTATTCATCCCTCTCGTATATACGCCGGCTTCCGCTCTCCGGAATAAAAATCGACCGCTCTTTCGTGAACGACCTCGACAATCCCAGAACGAGGGCCATCGTTTCGACGATGATGCACATGGCGGGAGAGCTTCGCCTGGAGCTTACCGTCGAGGGCGTCGAGACGAGGAAACAGCTTGAGACGATCCGATCG
The DNA here is from genome assembly GCA_964426245.1 of uncultured Synergistaceae bacterium. GTDB lineage: Bacteria > Synergistota > Synergistia > Synergistales > Aminobacteriaceae > JAAYLU01. Next base: position 9,400 of record CAYRPJ010000048.1, on the reverse strand, counting down.
CTCCTCGTACACGACGACGACATAATGGTACAAGGCTATCTGTTCGCACGCCCGTCGCCGCCCGAGACGCTGCTTCCGTTCTTCGAGACGCGATCGTTCTGAAATTTTCCGGACTCCTCTTGCGCTCTTTCAAAAAAAGGCTATGATGCAGACGTTCTTTCACCCGCTCCCCGGGGATCGGGTGCATTGCGGACAAACCGGCTCGTACTTCCGATTTTCGTCCCGCTCCGTATTATGCGGGGCTGTTTTCGGAGTCTTTTTTGCACCGTTATTTTCAGCTTGACCGAAAGGAAATGAGACAATGCAAAATTTCGAGAAAACATTCTCCGACAGTCTTCCGGACGCCGAGGAATGGAGGGCAGCCCGCGACCGCGTGCTGCTTTACGTCCGCGCTCTGGACGCACCTCCGCTGAAGGATCTGGAACTTGCCCTCGAAAGCCTCGGGGCAGCGCCGTCGGCATCGCCTTGCGACGCCATGGAAGCGCTCTTCGGAATCCTTGAGGCTCACGGCCTCGATCAGCATCCCTCCGGAAACAGTGGAGATCGCCTCACATCCTTCCCTCCCATCAACCGGGGCGTCATGGTGGCCGAACCGATGGACCGCGTTCCGTGGAAGACAGCCCTTGTCCGCTCTCTGCGCCGCCGGGGCAGAGAGCTCCTCGCAGGGGAGAGGGCTCGATGAAGGCGCCCGACAACACCGCGATCCCTTCCTGGAGGCGCGCCGGCAACAGGCGGCGCATCTCGTTGCTCTTCCTCGTTCTCCTCCCGACGATCACGTCCAGCTACACGATGGCCCGACTGCTCCCCGACCGGGCAAGCATCGTGCTCGACGCCCTGCTGGTAACCGTCTTCGGCATCCTCTTCGCGTGGATCTCGGTCGGCTTCTGGGCGTTCATGGGAGGGCTCTTCGTCCTGCTGACGAAGCGCGACCGCTTCCGCGTGTCGAAGAGCTGCGACGGACGCGATTTCTCAATCCCGGACGCCGAAGCGAGGACCGCGATCCTCATCCCGATCTACAACGAGGAGGTGAACCGCGTCTTCGCGGGGGTACGCACCGTCTACCGCTCGCTGAAGCAGACCGGCTCCCTTGACCGCTTCGACATCTTTCTCCTCAGCGACAGCACCAGCCCCGATGTCTGGGTGGAAGAGGAAGAGGCGTGGCACGACTTCCGCCGCGAGGAGGAGGGAACGGAAGCGCACGTCTTCTACCGGAAGCGCGACAACAACATCAAGCGAAAGAGCGGCAACGTTGCGGACTTCTGCCGCCGCTGGGGGAAGAACTACCGCTATATGATCGTCTTCGACGCCGACAGCGTCATGACCGGCGAGAGCATGGTCCGGCTGGTGCAGATCATGGAGGACAGGCCGGACATCGGTATCATCCAGACCCTCCCGCTGGCAGTCAACCGCGAGACGCTCATCGCGCGCGTGCAGCAGTTCGCCAATCACGTCCAGGGGCCGCTGCTGGCCGCCGGCCTCCACTTCTGGCAGCTCGGCGACGCGCAGTACTGCGGCCACAACGCCATCCTCCGCGTGGAGCCCTTCATGAAGCACTGCCAGCTCCCTCGCCTGCCGGGAAAGGGGACGCTGAGCGGCGACATCCTGAGCCACGATTTCGTGGAGTCGGCCCTCATGTGCAGGGCGGGCTACGGCATCTGGCTCGCCTACGACATCGAGGGGAGCTACGAGGAGACGCCGCCGACGCTCCTCGACGAACTGAAGCGGGACAGGCGATGGTGCCAGGGCAACCTTCAGCACATGCGGCTGATCTTCACGCGGGGATTCTTTCCCGCGCACCGGGCGCTCTTCCTGAACGGCATCCTCACCTACGGATCCGCGCTGCTCTGGCTGACCTTCCTGATCGTCAACTCCGCGCAGGCGGTCTCGGAAGCCCTCTTCGAACCGATCTACATGCCCATCCTCCGGAAGATACTGCCGATTCTCCCGGTCTGGCGACCGCACTGGGCGCTCTCCCTGCTCGGTTCGACCACACTCCTCCTCTTCCTGCCGAAGCTCCTCTCCGCCCTGCCGATCCTCGTCAAGGATTTCAGGGCGAGGATGTACGGCGGGCCGATATGCCTCTACCTGAGCGTCCTCCTCGAAGTGGTGCTCTCGATGATCCTGACACCGATCCGGATGATCTTCCACAGCCTCTTCATCATCTCGACGCTTCTCGGGAAGAGCATCGGCTGGGGAACCCAGTCGCGCGACGACAGGGGAACGACGTGGAAAGAGGCGTTCGCTGCGCACTGGTGGGGCACGCTGCTCGGCGCCGCATGGGGCGGAATCGTCTACTGGATCATCCCGTCCTTCTTCTGGTGGATTTCGCCGATGATCATCTCTCTTGGCCTCTCGATTCCGATCTCGGTCGTCACGGGAAGGGCCTCCGTCGGCAGGTTCTTCCGAAAGCTGGGACTCTTCCTGATCCCGTCCGAGGTGCGGCTGCCGCCCATCCTCCAGGATCTGGAGGACAACCTGGAGCGTCCGCCCCGCTACTCGCCGTTCGGTCATTCACGGAAGCAGGGCTTTCTGCGGGCCGTCGTTGCGCCGCGCACCCACTCACTCCACGTGGCGATGCTGGGTCGCCGCACGCACGAAAAAGCATCATCCAAACGCCGGGAAGCCCGGAAACAGCTCGTGGAGAAGGCGCTGCTCCTCGGACCGGACGCTCTCTCCGCAAAAGAGAAGAACGCACTGTTGCGGGATACCGAACGCCTCAGGGAGCTGCACCGCGGCGTGTGGACGCTGGAGGACGAGGAAAAAGCGGCTCTCTGGGGCCTTGCGATGACGAGGGAACGGTAGCTGCGGCCGATACGGCTGAAACGTTTTCGTGATATGAGGAGAAAGGAGGCGCCGGCGATGTCCGATACACAAAACAAGACGATCTGCTACTGTTTCGGATATACGAAGAGCGATATCGAAGCCGACTTTCGCACCAACGGATGCTCGACAATCCTGAAACGCATCCTCGCCGCGAAGGCGTCCTCCGGATGCCGTTGTCCGGATTTGAATCCTTCGGTCGGATGATGCGCCGGCGATGTCCGCAGGGTGCTGGACGATATAGCGACGACTGGAGGGAAGACGAAATGACGGAATGGGAAAAAATGACCGCCGGCGAGCTGTACGACGCGTCCGATCCGGAACTCGTCCGCAGAAGGGCAAACGCGCGCGACCTCTGCCTCGAATTGAACTCGTCCCGGGAGTCGGAGCAGAAACTCAGGCGGATTATCCTGAAGGATCTCTTCGGAAGCGGCGGCGGGACCGCGACGGTGCAGCCTCCCTTCCACTGCGACTACGGAACGAACATCCATCTTGGAGAGAAGGTCTATTTCAACTTCGGATGCGTCGTTCTCGACGTCTGCGAGGTGCGCATCGGCGACTTCACGATATTCGGCCCGTCAGTGCAGATCTATACCGCGACGCATCCGCTGGACGCTCTGGCCAGGAGAGGAAAGGAGTCAGGAAAACCCGTCGTCGTGGGCTCCGACGTCTGGATCGGCGGCGGCGCCATTCTCTGCCCCGGCGTGACGATCGGCTCGCGCGCGGTCATCGGCGCGGGGAGCGTCGTGACGCGGGATATCCCCGACGACGTCTTCGCGGCGGGCAACCCGTGCAAGGTGATCCGGAGAATCGAGGAACAGCCGGACGGGGAAACCGGGTCCGCCGAATCCTCGGGGTAATGCCGACGACCGCTACTCCTCCGACTGGTTCAACGGCGCCCTCCCCAGCATCGGGAGGGCGCTCAGGCTTGTGGTCATCATGAATGCGACGGCAAGGAAGGCAGCGAAGTATCCCTGCGCGCTGTACGTGCCCGGCAGGGCGCCCGGAAAAAAATCGATGACGAAGCCGCTCCCCCACTGGAAGACAACACCGGTGAACACAGCGATCAGATTCATCGCCCCGAAGACGACCCCTTTCTCTCCCTTTCTGGTCAGCGCAGTGATTCCGGCGAGGGAGAAAACAACCCTGAGTCCCGATGCCACCCCGACGCAGAAGGCAGCGATCCCTCCCGTCCATACGGGAAGTCCGGCGACCGTCGTGCCCAAGAGAAGAAACCATGTCAATGCGTTGACGATGCTCACCCGCCGCACGATCAAAGGGAGGTTCTCCGGCGAGAGAACAACCCTTCCGGCCAGGAGCGGGCCGCACATCAGCCCGACGCTGACGAGGGAACTCCAGAATCGGGCGGACGCCGGAGAGGCCTCGAATGCGGCGGAGAACCACGCGACGCCCCAGAGTCCCTGGAAAGCCAGCAGGGACGCGGAAGAGGCGGCCCAAAGAAACATCAGCGCCCGAAGCCGGGGATTCCGGCCAATGTAGGAAAAAGCCCCCGCGATTCCCGGCAGAATGGAGGAGAACGTTCTTGTATCCTTCATGGAAATCGCCCGTATCGGATCGTCAGCGGCCTTGCGCCCGAGCATGGCCGCCATAAAGAGGCTCGTGCCGGAGAGGAGGGCGAATGTGACGGAGATGCCGAAAACATCCAGCACAAACCCCAGCGGCGCCACGGAGACGATGGCTCCAAGGCTCGAGAGCGCGAAGTTGATCCCCGCGTAGAAACAGTATCGTTCCGGAGGAAACGCGAACGCTAGGAAGACGAGCGTTCCGGAGTACATCGGGGCGAGGCCGAATCCGGAGAGGAGCCGCCATGCCCCCAGCGTGACCGGAGTGCGGACGAACGTCAGCAGAAGGCAGGAGAGCGTCGTGAGGAGGAGTCCGCAGATCACAACGCGCACGGGTCCGTAACGGTCGTGCAGAATTCCCGAGACCGGCTGCAGAAGAGCGTAGGCGTAGAGGTGTACGCTGGAGATGAAGCCCGTGAGAGACGCGCTCATACCGAGGCGCTCCGCCTCGAGCGGAAGCACCACGGCCGCCGATGTACGGAAGAACATGGTCAGAAAGAAAGACCCGGTCAGCAGCAGCAGCAGCGGAACAGAAGGATCCGAAAAAAGCGTCCGGTACTCAGTTTTTGAAATCGCCACGGCGAAGCTCCTTTGCCCCGGTCAACGGGTCGAATAAGAGAAAGCGTATCACGGCACTCACTCCGTAACCTGCTCCAGGGGTTCCCTCCCGAACATCGGAAGGGCGAGCAGGCTTGCGCTCATCGCGCAGGCGACAGCCGCAAAGGCCGCGAAGTACCCTTCCGCAGTGTAGGTTCCCGGGAGGGCGGCAGGAAAGCGGTCGATGATGATCCCCGTTCCCCATTGAAAGAGCACCGCGGCGAAGATCGCGATCATGTTCATGCTCCCGAAGAAGACGCCCTTCTCCCCCTTCCTGGTCAGAGCCGTGACTCCCGCCATGGCGAAAACCAGCCTGACGCCGGAGACCAGCCCGACGCCGAACGCCGCGATTCCTCCCGCCCAGACGGGAAGTCCGGAGACCGTCGTTCCCAGCAGGAGAAACCAGACCAGAACGTTCATGAAACTCACCCTCCGTATGATTCCGGGCAACGTCTCCGGCGTGGGAACGATGTTTCCGGCGAGAAGGGGGCCGAACATCATCCCGACGCTGACGAGAGAGCTCCAGAAACGGGCCGATGCCCGGGAAACTCCAAACACAGCCGAGAACCAGGATACCCCCCAGAGCCCCTGGAAAGCCAGCAGGGAGGCAGAGGAGACCGACCACAGAATCATCAGGCCGCGGAGACGGGGCTGCCGGGCGATATAGACGAACGCGCGCCCGATTCCCGGAAGGATGGAGCGGATTGTCTGTTTCTGCTCTCCGGCGGTCTGCCGTATCGGGTCGCTCTTTGCCTTTCTCCCGAGGAATAGCGCCATGAGAAGGCTTATCCCCGTGAGAATCGCGAAAGTGGCTGCAATGCCGAACGTGTCGAGAGCAAATCCCAGGGGTGCGACGGAGATGATGGCGCCGAGACTGGCGAACGCGAAATTGATCCCGGCGAAAAAACAGTACCGCTCTGCGGAAAAAGCGAAAGCGAGAAAGACAAGGGTCGCCGAGTACATGGGCGCCAGGCCGAATCCTGAGAGGAGGCGCCACGCCCCAAGTGTGGCGGGGGTGCGGACGAACGTCAGCAGGAGACAGGAGAACGCGGTGAGGAGAAGGCCGCACGTCACGACACGCACCGGGCCGTACCGGTCGTGAAGGATGCCGGAGACGGGCTGCAGAAAGGCGTAGGCATAGAAGTGAACGCTGGAGATGAAGCCTGTGAGCGCGGCGCTCATGCCGAGACGCTCCGCCTCCAGAGGCAGTACCACAGAGGCTGAAATCCGGAAAAAGATCGCCAGAAAAAACGCACCCGTCAGAAGGGAAAGGAGCGGAAGCGAAGGGTCGGAAAAAAGTTCACGGTAGTCCCGTTTCAAAATCGTCACTTTTACACTCCCTTAGTAAAGCGCACAGGCTGATTATATCAAGCATACCACAGAAGGCACATAACAGAAAAGATTTTGTTGCCGTCAACTCCCCGCACTGCTATCGAGTCCCGACCCGCCTTGTGCTCTCTTTACGACAAGCCCTTCTTTTCCGCACAGGAAAGAAGGGCTTGTCGAGGGCTGCAGCACATTGGATTTCACTTCCGGCGCCCGGACGGACGCACTCCGTACTCCGGATAACGGCGCATCCCGGAAGAAGAGCGGATTTCTTCGCGCCGCTATCTTCCGACTCTTTCAGAAATGATCTTTCCGCCTTCGTTTCTGAGGCGGATGGAGCAGTTGAACTCGTCTCTCTGCTCCGGAAAGTCCGTCCTGTTGTGGGTTCCCCGTGACTCTTCCCGTGCCAGGGCCGCCCCGGCGAGCAGCAGGCCTGAAAGGGCGCGCTGTTCCGTGAAGGTATCGCCCGAAGCCTGTTCCCGGAGATCCGTGAGGGAAGCCGCCGCCTCCTTCAGGCCTTCCGCGTCCCGTTCCCGCTCGATGTGTTTCGACACGGTCTCCCTGATCCGGGGAAGGAGGAGCGTCCGTATCCGGAGATCCTCGCGGAAGGAAGGAATCTCCGGCAGTCCGGTGAGGTCTCCCTGAGGGTACTCCGCCATGCTCCGGGCGGCCAGAAGTCCCGAGACCGCGGCCTGGGTGGCCGCGTTGCCTGCCATGCGGCAGGCTCCGTGCATGCCTCCGGCCGCTTCCCCGGCGGCGAAGAACCCTCCGATGTTCGTCATGCAGCGACGGTCGATCTCCAGCCCTCCCGAATGACTGTGCGCCATGGGACCAACCTGCAGCAGGTCGTGTTTCACATCGAGTCCCGCGTTTTTGACCCTTTCGTAAAACCAGGGGTAGGCTTCCAGCACCTTCTTGTCGAGATGTCGCAGGTCGGCGTAAACACCTCCGAGAGGACTTCCCCTTCCCGCCTTCAGCTCTTCCCGGATTGCGTTGTTGATAAGGCTTTTCGGCGCCCCCGCCTCGCCCTCCGGTCGTACTTTCAGGAGGAAGCGCTCCCCCAGGCTGTTCAGAAGGTAGGCTCCTTCGCCGAGCATGGCGGTGGGACAGGGCTCGCCTTCGGCATCGGGAGGATCATAACAGACCATGGGTTCGAATTCGACGAATTCGAGGTCGATGAGGGAAGCCCCCGCCTCGAAGCCCATGGCGAGTGTCCGTCCGTCGATGTCGGCAGGATAGGTGGATTTGCCGTAGAGGTTGCCCACTCCGCCCCAGGCCGCCAGAACCACCGGCGCCCGAAGAACCGCAACGGGTTCCCCGGCCTTCTTGCCGAGCGCGCCGACGACGTTTCCGTCATGTACAAGGAGGCTCACACATGCTGTTTCGTCGAAAAAGACGACTCCTCTCTTTGAGAGCTCCCGTCTCAGCACATTCACGATGTGCCCGCCGATAAGCGTATCGGTGCGGCAGAGCGATCTCGGGCAGCTCGAGCCCGAAGCGCGGCGCAGCCGGTACCGGCCGTCCTCAAGCCTGGCGAAGGAGACGCCCCAGCGTTCCAGGAGGGCGACGCATTCGCCCGTAAGCGCTCCGAGAACCTCCACAAGCTCCCTGTTGCCTATTCCGTAGCCGGCCGACAGCATGTCCGAACAGTACAACTCCGGACCATCGCCCCATGGGCTGTCCGGCAAGACGGCGTTGAATGCGGCGATGTAGGGGGCGCCTCCGTAGCCTGGTGAAAGAACGGCGATCCTGTCCCTGCCTTGTTCGAAAAGAACGCAGGCGGCGATCAGGCCGGCGATGCCGGAACCCGCTATGAGAGCGCCGAATGTGTCGTTCGCGTTATTTTTCATTGTCGCCCTCCCTGAGAGAATTCCGCTTTCTGATGGTATTCAGAACAATCATCGCCGCGCCCACCGATATGCCGATGACGTCGGTCATTCCCTCCGGCAGAATCATCAGCACCGCGGCCGAGACAAGAACAACCCGCTCGAGAATCTTCAGCGGGGTGATGAGGAATCCCGCCATTCCCGCGGCGAGGAGGAAGGTACCCGTGAAGAGCACCGAGGTGGCCTTTGCGATCTCGAAGGCGGAGCCCATAAGAAGGATTGCCGGATCATAGACGAAGATGAAGGGAATGAGGAACGCAACGAGAGCGTACCGAGCCCCCGTCCACCCCGTCTTCCACGCGTTGCCCCCCGCGATTCCCGCGGCGGTGAAAGAGGCGAGGCAGACCGGCGGCGTTATCTGGGCCATGATCCCGAAGTAGAAGACGAACATGTTCGCCGGAAGGGCGGGCACTTTGAGGGCGGCAAGCGTGGGAACAAAGAGGATGTTCGCCACCAGGTACGCGGCTACCGTGGGAAGGGCCATGCCGAGGAGCATGCAGCCGCCCATCGTGATCAGGAGGGCGACCACCAGGTTGCTGACACCGACGCCTGCGATGATGGTGGAAAATTTCGTGGCAAGCCCCGACTGGATGACGATGCCGATGATGATTCCGCAGGCAGCCGTGGGGATGGCGATGTCGGCGGCCTGGCGTACTCCCTGAAGCGCGGCGTCGAAGAGCCCTTTCAGGTTGACGTAGTATTTTCCGCCGAGGACGAACCGGCTGACGACGTTGACTCCGACCGCGGCGTAGATGCCCATCATGCCGCTGCGCATCAGCGAAGCACCCGATACCATGTAGTAGACCAGAACGATCGCCGGCAGAAGCATATACAGCCTCGGAAGAATGGCGTCCACCTCGATTGCCGTCTCCGCGGACGCCTTTGCGACCCTCTGCTTCTGGGCGAGGAAGGTGACGAAGAGGAAGACCGATAGGAAGTAGGCAATGGCCGGTATGATCGCCGAAAAAGCCACCGTCTTGTAGGGAACTCCCAGCATTTCCGCCATGATGAAGGCTCCTATGCCCATGATGGGAGGCATGATCTGCCCGCCCGTGGAGGCCACGGCTTCGATGGCTCCTGCCTGCTCCGGGGTGTAGCCGACCTTCTTCATCATCGGAATGGTCATGACGCCGGTGGTCGAGACGTTGGCCACGGCGCTGCCGCTGATCATCCCCATGAGACTCGAAG
>CAYRPJ010000047.1:0-28605 GCA_964426245.1 uncultured Synergistaceae bacterium | reverse complement strand
CAGCAGCAGTACTTTATGATATCCATGCAGTATCCGGCGCTGTCGATACGCACTTCGACCTCCTTCACTCCCCCGGGGAGCTTCGAGAGCGCTCTTCGGAGCAGACCGGGCTGGTCGTCGCGGGGCGATACGTTTCCGGGACGGAATTCGCTGTGGACAACCATGTCCAGCTCCGGAACGTAGCAGTTGAACGCCATGTGCGACTTCTCGTTCCTGTAGTTCTTCCGAACGTCGTCGCCGCGCTCCGTGGGGATGACGGTGGCGTCCATATCGACGGTGACCTTCTCCTCCGGCTTCATTTTCTGCGCGTACCGGACGGGAACGGAGCACGGTCCGGAAAATCCGCCCACTCTCTCCTCCGTGCTTCCCGCGTCGGTCAGAAAGGAGCGGAAGGCCGAAGGGGAGGAGAAGGCGTTCTCCGTGCGCCGCTCCTTGCCCTGATACGCGTTCAGAAAATGTACGGCGGAGACGAGCGCTCCGTCGGAGCGGAGCTGCCCGAGGTCGTCGCTCGCATCGAAGCCGAGGGTGTTCAGCAGGACTGCGGAGAAAACGTGGTCGGCGTCGGAGTAGCCTCTGTTCCTCCGAACTCCTATCGCGTCCGCGGCCGCCGCGCACCCCGTTGCGTGGAAGAGTTCCGCCAGAAGGATTCCTCCCGGTTTGGCGGTAAGGTTTTCCTGCCCGGCGGCGGATTCGAAGTTGAAAGGAGCGATTCTCTGTGGCATAATACGGTCACCTCTCTGGTGGAGTTTGTTGTGGTGAACCGACTTTACACCCGTTTTCGCGACGGGACCAGAGGGGTTTTTGTATTTATTGCGTTTTTCTCGTATCTTTCCCGTTCCGCTTCTCTTTTCCGTCGCCGGCGGCACCTTCGGAGCAATTCCGCATCCGGAGAACAGTTCGCCTTCTTGATGTTTCCCCGGCCGCAGCGATTTTTGTAAGCCGTTTTTCCCGTCCCGGACTTGAAAACTCCTCCCGAAAGGTGAAAGGCGTGAATCCCGCCGATTAACACGTTGCAATCAATCAAACGGAAATTCTATAGGCAACCTGTGGAACGAGGATCTCCTTGGTCCGCAGGCACTCGCCGCATTTTTCAACGCCCAAAACAGAGTGTCATCAAAAGGTGACACCGAAAAACTTTGCCATAAAACATACATAGAAGAAGACACTCCGGCATCAAAAGGGCAGCCTCCTTCAACTAATCAGACCGAGGCATTTTCACGGCATAATGCCTCGCCCTGCTCTTCGGCTACCAGAGGCCGCCGCCTTTCTGCAGCGGAAAGTGGCATGCGACGCTATGGCCGGGAGCGTATTCATTCAACCCGGGCTCTTCGGCGAGACAGCGTTCCGTACGGTAACGGCACCGCGTATGAAATCGGCAGCCTTCGGGAAGCTCGTCTAGTTTCGGAATGTCACCGGACAGTATCTCTCCTGTTTTCCTGTCGCGAAACCTTGGATCTGGTATGGGAACCGCGCGGAAGAGCCCCTCCGTGTAAGGATGCAGCGGATGGCTGAAAAGAGCCTCTTTCGTCCCCGTCTCGACGATCCGGCCGAGATACATCACGGCGATGCGGGCAGATATGTACTTGATTCCCGGAAGCCCATGGGAAATGAAGAGATACGTAAGACTGAACTCCTGCTGAAGACGTTTCAGAAGGTTCAGCACCTGGGCCTGTATTGAAACATCCAATGCCGAGACCGGCTCGTCGCATACTATCAGTTTCGGGTTTAGAGCCAGGGATCGTGCGATGCCGATCCTTTGCCTCTGTCCGCCGCTGAACTCATGGGGAAATCGTCGCGCATAGCTCCGACTCAGCCCGACAGCATCCATGAGTTCCAGAACCTTCGAACGGATTTGTTCCGTTTCTCCCTGGACGATGAAAGGCTCCGCGATGATATCGCATATCCTCATGCGAGGGTTCAAAGAGGAGTAGGGATCCTGAAAGATCATCTGGATACCCGGCTTTTTCCCCCGTCGTCCGGGGGAGCATGCCGCGATATTTTCACCGTCGAACCATATCGTTCCCTCCGTCGGCTCGAGAAGGCCCACGATCATGTTCCCAAGAGTGCTCTTTCCGCAGCCGGACTCTCCCGCAAGGCCGAGGGTCTCTCCTTTGCGGATCGTCAGGTCGACCCCGTCGACAGCCTTGAGAAAGCGTCTTTTTCTGCGGAAAAGGCCCGAGGAGAGGTCGAAGTATTTTTTCAATCCCTTGACATCGAGAACATAATCGTTCATACCGTCTCTTCTCCTTGAGAAATATTCAGGCAGCGTACGGATCTGTCCCCGACGACGACAAGAGAAGGTTCTTCTTGAAAACATCTCCCCGAAGCGCTCGAACAACGATCCGCGAAACGGCAGCGGCCACCGGGCATCTCTTTTGGCGTCGGAACCGTTCCGGGGATGGAATCGAGTTCGTCGGAAACGTCATGAATGCGCACCGTGCTCTTCAGGAGACCTTGAGTATAAGGGTGTAAGGGGCGCTCGAAAAGAGAGTACACGTCTCCCTCCTCGACAATCTGTCCGGCGTACATCACGGCGACTCTGTCGGCCATTTCCGCTATGACGCCAAGATCGTGCGTTATGAAAAGGATTGAGGCGCCGGATTCCCGCACGAGAGTCCGCATCAGTTCCAGTATCTGAGCCTGGATGGTGACGTCGAGAGCCGTTGTCGGTTCGTCGGCTATGACGAGTCCAGGCCTGCAGGCCAACGCGATCGCTATCATGACCCTCTGTCTCATTCCGCCGCTGAGAGAGTGAGGATAGCTTCCATACACTTTCTCCGGCATGGGTATGCCGACCTTCTCGAGCAGATCGATTCCTTTCCTGCGGACGCTTTCCGAGGATCCTCCCTTGTGGAGGGCAATGACCTCCCTGATCTGTTCGCCCACTGTGAAGAGAGGGTTCAACGATGCGAGGGGTTCTTGAAAAACCATGGATATGCGGTTCCCGCGCAGCTTTCTCATCTCCTCGCCCGAAAGCTTCAACAGATCGTGCCCCTCGAAGCGGATCGCACCGGACGAGACTCTTCCCGCGTCGGGGAGCAGACCGATTATCGAGAGGGAGGTGACGCTTTTTCCGCAGCCCGACTCCCCGACAAGGCCGAGAATTTCTCCGGGTTTTATGGAAAACGAGACATTCTCGACAACCGTGACGTCGCCGTCCACACCAGCAAACTCGACTGTTAGTCCTTCGACTTTTAATGACGTGTTCATGCGCTGTCTCACAAAATTCCCTGATTCTTGGGATCGAGAACGTCCCTCAGCCAGTTTCCGAGAAACATGATGCCGACGACGGAAATCGTGATGCCGATGCCCGGAAAGGTGGCGATCCACCAGTTGGAGGCGAGATAGTTTCTTCCGTCGGCAAGGATGCCTCCCCATGAGACGGTGGGCGGTTGAATTCCGAGCCCCAGGAAGCTCATGGACGCTTCCAGGATGATGCTCTGGGCTACCGAGAGCGTCGATACGACGATGATCGAGGAAAAAACATTCGGCAGAATATGTCGGAAAATAATACGCGAATTGCTGCATCGGGCGATATACGCGGCCTTTATATAATCAAGCTGCCTGATGACAAGAACTTCGCTCCGTATCAGGCGGGCATAGACCACCCAGTTCGTGACGCCGATTACAAAGATGAGCGTCAGCATGCCGGGCGACATCACGCTCAAAACAACGAGCGCGAGAAGGACTCGCGGTATCGAGAGAAACGCGTCCGAAAGCCTCATGATGGCGCTGTCGACAATGCCGCCGAAAAAACCGGCCATAAGCCCCAGAAAGCTGCCGATAACCCCCGCGACCACCACGGAAAAAAAACCGACGAGCAGCGACACTCTGCTGCCGTGAATGATGCGGCTCAGAAGATCCCGTCCAAGGTTGTCTGTACCCAGGAGGAAACGGGTGCTTCCCCCCTCTTCCCAAACCGGAGGTTTCAGAAGGTGGACGGCGTTGATTTTGTTGGGGTCGTTGGGAGCGATCTGCGGAGCGAAGATGGCGAGGACGACGATGAGAATCGTCAGCAAAAAACCCAGTGTTCCTGTTTTGCTCCGGAAAAGAAGCTTTGCAAACTTTTTCATGATTTTTCCTACCTCTGCTGAATGCGCGGATCGATAAGACAATAAAGCACGTCGGCCAAAAGGCTGAAGAAGATGGTCACCAGCGCGATGACGAGGACGGCGGCCTGGACGATGGCCATGTCCAGCCCGTAAATGGCCTGGATGACCAACTGGCCGAGGCCGGGCCAGGAGAAGACCGTCTCGGTGATAAGCGCCCCTCCGATCAATCCGGGAATCTGCACGGCCATTATGGCGACCACGGGCACGAGAGCGTTCCGGAAAGCGTGCTTATAAATGACGACCCTCTCCGCAAGGCCTTTGCTTCGGGCGGTCCGTATATAGTCCTGCTGCAGAATCTCGAGCATGCTGGATCTGACCAGCGGCGTGATCTGGGCTGCGATTCCGAAAGCGAGCGTGAAGCCGGGAAGGATGAGATGCTCAAGCCCCCCTCTTCCGGATACAGGGAAAAGTGGGTTCTTGACGGCCAAAAAGAGAATGAGCATGATCCCGAGCCAGAAGCTCGGCATCGCTCTGCCCAGCACCGAGACGCCGGTGATGAAGATATCCATGAAGGAGTTGCGCGCTTTCGCGGACCATATTCCGAAGGGAATGCCGATCACGACGGCAAGGAGCATGGAAAACGAGGCCAGCTCCAGCGTGGCGGGGAGCCGCTCGAAAACTATGCCGAGCGCGTCCTCCCTGTAGCGGAACGATCTGCCGAGGTTGCCTTTCATCATATTGGAGAGAAAGATGCCGTATTGTTCGAGAAACGGGCGGTCAAGGCCGAGAGCCGTCCGGAGGACAGCCCTGTCCGCATCGGTCGCATCGCTCGGAAGCATCATCGCTACAGGGTCGCCTGCAACATAGATGAGAACGAAAACAGCGAACGAGATAATAAACAACACCGGAATTATCTGTAATATTCTCCGACACAGATATTCTTTCAAGAGACAACACCTGCCAGAAATTTTCAATATGAAAGAAGCGTCTCTACGCCCTCCATGGAACGAAAGGGCATAGAGACGCTGCGGAGCCTCTCGCCTACTTCCTGTGAATCTCCTCGATCCGGGACAGTTCGTCGATCCTCGGAACGAACAGAATCCGATCGTTCACGCCGTAATTCGCCTTCAGCTGATAGAGGGCGATATGAGGGCGTTCCTCGGCCGCGATCTGCTGTATGCGCTGGTACTGGGCAACGCGCTCTTCGTGGTTCATATTCTTCGCGGCGATCTTGTAAAGCGAGTCCGCCTCGTCGTTGCTGAAATCCGTCTCGCCTTTTGCACGGTCTTTCGTATAGTGAATCAGCGGATAGTTTGCGTCGAAATAGTTGTCAGCCAGCCCTATCATCAGCATTTCCCTGTTCTTCTTCGCGACATACAGGCTGTTGAAGCTGGTCCATTCAAGCAGCTCGAGCCTCACCTTGATCCCGACTTCCTCGAGCATGCCCGCTATCATCTGGGCGACTTCGGAATCCATGAGATATCGTCCGCGTGGTGCGGTAAAGGTAATTTCAAGGGTTTTTCCGTCTTTGTACCCGGCTTCCGCAAGGAGTTTTTTCGACCTTTCAGGATCATAGCAGTAGGTGTTGTAAAGAGACGGGTCGAATCCGGTGACTCCTCGCGAAACTCTTGTCCGCGTCGGTGTTCCCGAACCCGAAAGAAGCACGTCGGCAAGCACTTTGTTTTCGATGGCGAAATCGATGGCTTCCCGGACTCTTTTATCGGCCGTGGGAGTCCCTTCGGTACACCGCATCACCAGAAGCATGATTCTCGTGGTTTCGCCGTTCACGAGCGAGGTGCCCTTATTGTTTCCTATCCTTGTCCATTCGTTCGGAGAGACGTTGTAGATAATATCGACGCCTCCGGTGAGAAGTTCTCCGACACGGGTGGAAACTTCGGGTATGACCCTGAAATGAACCTCGTCCCACTCGGTGTTCATCCCACCCCAGTATCCTTCATAGGGCTTTATGACGACCCGGTCGTCCCGCACCCAGCTCACGAATTCGAACTGTCCCGAATAGACGGGGTTTTTGAGAAAATGGTCCCATCCGTTCGTTTCGATATACTTCTTCGGAAGGATATCCGCGCCCGCTTTGCTCACCAGCCTCAAAAGAGTGGGCAATGGTTCGAACGTCTCGATATCGACCGTATAATCGTCGACGACCCTGACATCCTTGATGACCTTGAAGTAAGGATACTCCTTGAGCGTCGTGTCCGTGGCCGCGCGAAGAAACGAGAACTTCACATCTTCTGCGGTGAGGGGATCGCCGTTGTGGAACGTCACTCCTTCGCGAATCTTGAAGCGCCAGACCTTTTCATTGATCTGCTCGTGTCCGAGGGCCAGTTCCGGAACCATTTCCGCGTTCGCGTCTTTTCGATAGAGCATATTCGTCATGTTGTTGAGGACGCAGTCGGTCGACGTGTTCAGGTGGTTCTGCGCGTCGAAGGTCAGGACGTCCGATCCCATGGCGATGGTGAGAATCCGTTCGTTCGCCGCGAACGAGGAGCCTGAGAAAAACATGAGAAGAAACGCCGCCGCGAAAAACTTCAAAACTTTGCCTGTCAAATGAAACACCTCCTGAAAAATGTTTTTCTTCCTCTTTCTGCTTTTTTTACAGACGCTCCGCATCTGCAAAATCATTCATCACGCATGCGACGAGCTTAATGCCCTCGATGAAATCTTCGACGAAGATATTCTCGTTCGGCGCATGTGCGCGGGAATCCTCGTTGGCCACGCCGACCTGCACCGCGCCGTAATTTCCATCCCTGCAAAGATCGTGGATCGGGCTGGTTCCCGCAAGATTGCGCC
Organism: uncultured Synergistaceae bacterium; assembly: GCA_964426245.1. Taxonomy (GTDB): domain Bacteria; phylum Synergistota; class Synergistia; order Synergistales; family Aminobacteriaceae; genus JAAYLU01. The sequence continues at coordinate 21,745 of CAYRPJ010000047.1, read as the reverse complement.
AGACGGCCGGCTCGTGCCCGTACACCTTCTTCACCGCGTTGATCACGGTCTTCGCCAGGACATGCTCCGGATCCGTCCTGAACGGAGGCTTCCAGGAGTGGACCTGGATCTTGATGTCGCCGAACCCGTGCGCGTCGAGATGAGAGCGGAGCTGCTTGAGAACTTTTTGGGGATTCTGGTCCGGAACGAGCCGGAGATCCATCTTCACGGATGCTTTTGAAGGAAGGACCGTCTTTCCTCCGGGGCCTGTATATCCGGAAAGGATACCGGCTATGTTGCATGTAGGACCGCAGAGAAAGCGCTCTTTGAGCGGATAGCCGGCCAGCCCTTGGAGAAATCCGCCGATGCCGTAGTGTCGCTTGGCGGCCTCCTCGTCGAATTCGAGTTCCTCAATGTACTTTCTGTCAAGATCGCCGACGGGGGCAACATCGTCATAAAAACCGTCTATCAGGATTCTCTCGTCCTCACCTTTCAGAGCGGCAAGAGCCCATACCAGTCGCCACGCAGGGTTTTTCACTATGGCGGCAGTCATTGAATGAAGGTCGTGCTCCGCAGTCTGCACGCTCAGTTCGACGTAGCACATCCCCTTCGCGCCGAGAGCGACATGAACCGGACCCCCGACGGTCCTGCTTCCCCCTTCCCATAAGAAACCGCCGGTCTCCACCTTTTCGGGATGATTCTTCGCGAAATCCTCCAGATGAGGGCTGCCGACCTCCTCCTCGCCTTCGAATACGAATTTCACTTTGAGAGGAAGCGCTCCGTGCACCTGTTGCCAGGCATGGACAGCGCACAGCCGCGCAACGAGGTTTCCCTTGTTGTCCGCCGTGCCTCTTCCGAAGATCCTTCCCTCCCGGATTTCCGGTTTGAAAGGGTCGCTCTCCCATTCATCGAGAGGTTCCACCGGCTGCACATCGTAATGGTTGTAAAAACTGATGGTTCTGCCGGACGGTGCATCTCCCGTTTCTCCGTAGACGAAGGGGTACCCCTTCGTCGTCACGAGCTGAGTTTCCGCGCCAAGCCCGTCCAAATACCTTTTGACGAGACAGGCCATCTCCTCCATGCCGCGGTTCTGCGCCGATATGCTCGGCTGCGCGCACGCCTCGAAGAGCCAGGCCAGATAGTCATCCCGGTGCTCGTCGATATACCGGTACACTCTCTCCATATCCATCTTTGCAATTCACTTCCCTGTAATAAATATTCTCTATTCCTTGCAGAACGCCGATGCCAGAAGATCGAGATCGACGATCGCGTAGTCCGGGAGGTCCTTTTCCGGGATCACCGCGTCTTCGAGAGCATCGATACGCGCAAGGACATCCTCTATCATGCGCATATCCGACAATGCTCTTCCGGCGACTTTTCGCGGTGCAGCCTCCTCCAGAATCACGGAACGAAACGGATTCCGCAGAAGGCGAAGGTTCCCGGCGACAGGATGCGTGTAAAGAACGGCCTTTCCGTCCAGAAGAACGTTCCGGACGGAAAGAAAAAGATCCCGCACCGATCCGTCGATGCGCACCGCGTCCGGAAAGCGCTCCAGGACAAGGGGGTTGTTCGATATCACGATACGGCGTGCATCCATTTATTTTTCGAGTTTGAAGACCGTCTGGTCATCTATGTCGGTGCAGAGGGCCTTCAAGGCGAGGTTGAAGATGCTTTTTCGCAGGGCGAATTCGACGTCTCCTTCTTCGTCAGGTTTCCCGACGGGGTGCGGGATGGCGACTCCCTTCACGACCCGGTTTGCGCCTACCGTAAGAGCTATGGGAGGAACCGCGGTAATGAGGGCGGCCGGAATTCCCAGGCGTTCAATTTCTCTGGCAAGCGTTGCACCGCAACGCGTCCCGGTCCCTCAGGTCGAGGTGAGAACAATGCCGTCGACGCCGTCTTTTTTCAGCATTTCGCCGATCTCGCGTCCGTATTTCTCCGCCGACCTGACAGCGGTCACATTCCCCACCGTCACCGGGTAGCTGTCGTACAGCGAGGCGAATTCGGACTCTTTCTGGCAGGCCCGTGCCGCATCCAGAGGAAGCACCCTGTTCGGATCCTCGTTCGCGGCAACAGGATCGTACCCTCCGTGGGCGACCTCGTATTCGCCCCCGGCAAGCCTGTCGATTCCGGACAGACGGTAGCTTCTCCATTTCGAGGCGTTATGCGCCTCTATCCTGTCCGGATTTCCCTTGGGGACTATGCCGCCTTCCGTCCCGATGGCGATTACGGCCGTCTTCAGGTTTTCTATCGCGGGTGCGGGAGGCACGTGATCGAAGAACGGCATGGGGAGCTCAGTCGTAAAGGGCTCTCCTTTGATTTTAGCGAGCAGCATCCCGACGGCCCGTTTCGATCCCCGTTCTTTCTCTCTCACGTTGATGCGGATTCCTCTCGGGATATATCCTTCCTCCGCGGGCAAGCCGATCGGAGATCCATCAAGGATCTTCGTTCCCAGGGCGACGATTTTCGAAAGGGCGTTCTTCATATCCCGCGCGGAGTCCGCCGTCTCGACGATGTAGAGGTCTCTTTTCGCAAGATCAACGCCGGGGCTGACGGGGTGCATCGCCGTTATCACCGGGATCCGGAGCGATTTGCTCGCCTCCCGGCAGAAGAGAGCGCATGCCGTTCCGTACCGCCCGGCGCCGAAGGACGGACCGGCTATGAAAAACCCGGCGTCCGCGCTCCGGATCTCATCAAGGACGAACGAAGAGACGCTCTCGATATTCTCCGCCGCATGGTTGTCTCCGCAGACTATCGTCTTGACTATCCTGATCCTTCCCTTGAACTCTTCTTCGATCTGAACGCCCACACCGACCGGCCCGTCGAGGACAAGCGGGGGAATACCGGCTTTCTCCTCGCCTCCGATCCGTCCGAAGAACTGATTGACATAGTGAACCGTCCTGATGATCATTGAGAGGTCCTCCAGTCTCAGATCGCGATGGTTCGCAGGTTTTCGATGCCGAGCTCGTTCGTCGAGCCCATTATTCCCGCGATTTCCATGTCGACGCTTCCGTCGGAATTCAATCCGCCCGCATGACCTCCCGTGATTCTTTCGACGGTTTCGAGGCGTCCGATCGTCTCATCCATCGGAGGCAGCACGACGCGCTGATTTCCGTTGCCGTTCGTCACCACGGCGTCCGCCTCCGGAGTTATGTCCGCCAGGCCGGGGGAAGCGCCGTCGGAGCCCGCATACTCGTCGGTGACGAGGACCGTCTTGATTCCGTTCTTTTCAAAAAGCCGCGTGGTGAACATAAGATCCGCCTCCGGATTGCCGCCTCCGTCCTCCGAAATTATGGCGCCTTCGGCGCACAGCATCCTGGCCAGCTTGAACGCCTGCCTGCAAATCCGTTCCTTCTCCGCGAAAGCGGTGCGGACCGGCATCGCGATGACTCCCATGAAGTTCAGCGTCTTTCCGTGTTCCTCGAAAAGGTCTTCGACGATGGGGTTGTTCTGCAGGTGGTAGGTTGTGTGCTTATGGCAGGGAGCGGCGCAATTGCCGCTCACGACCGCTCCGTCCATGAATTCCGTCGGATGCATGAGCAGCGGAAGGCACCCCTGCGCGTTGACGCCGTAGTAGTAGTTGTCGTGGAGCAGTCCCTGGGCGATCGTCTGGCATACATAGACGATCCTGGGAAGTTTCGGAAACGTGGAGGCCAGCTCCACCGGATCTCCGACAGGATACGCAATTTCTTCGTACTCGGGAACAGCTCTCGCCAGAGCTCCCAGGTACCGGGCGATCCTGACGCCCGCAAGACGGACCGCCCGCTCATGGTCGTGCCTGGTGATGTTCTCCGCCGGTTCTATCACCAGCACAATATTGTTCTTCTTAGAGAAGATGCTGAACACCGCGCCGGGTCCCGTCATGTCGACAAGGCCCTCCTGGAAATTGACGAGACTGCCGGAGGTCATGACGCAGACTCCGTCCAAAACCAGGGTCGTCCCGGTTCCCGGAGCGTAGTTCACTTCCGAGACGACGCCCGGAAAGACGTCCTGCTCCGGATCGAGCTTTGCGCGCGGCTCCAGGATATCCTTGATCGGGACGATCCGCTTGCTCTCCCCGGGACGCGCGATCTTCACGGCAACATCTTTTATGAACCGGTCCTCAAGCACGCTCTCTCTCAGTTCGCGCTCCGAAACAAAAAGAGTTCCGCCTCTGACCTCGCTTCGTTCAGCGAATTGAACATCACGGATCGGGACTCTTCGCAATGTAAAGAGTTCCACAGCCGCATCACCTTTCTTTAAAAAATGGACGAGTCAGCCGCTCCACGACATCCTTCACCGAAATGACGGACTCGATCTCCTTCCGGCTCAGAAGCATCGTCTCGATCATCATCTGCATCCTCCCTCTTCTCTTTCCCGGAATGTAATTCAAATATCCAGCGGAACGCCGAATATGCTGCTCCAAACCGACGTTATGTGGTCGATCATGGCTTTCCGCGCCCTGCGAGGATCACCGGATTTCAGACTCGTCAGCAACTCTGAATGGTTATACATTATGCCCTTTAATGCAATTGTATAATTTTCCTTGTACTGATCCCTCTGAACCGCCATCTCAGCCTGTATGGAGGCTAAAATCCGTTCCAGCAGCTTGTTTCCGGACATCTGGGAGATTTTTTTGTGAAAGCGGATGTGCATTTCATGCAACGTCTCCAGATCGTCAGTCTCGTAAAGAAGCGATTCAAGTTCCTCGATATCTGCGGCAGAGGCTCTTTTCGCCGCATAGTAGGCCACCTGCCCTTCTATGTGGCAGCGGACTTCGATAAGCTCCTTCAGATTGATGTCTTCAAAGATATACGTGTTCGCATCCGAAAAATACAGCAAGTTTTTTGCATTGTCCGTGAGAAACGTGCCGCTTCCGGGTTTTGATTTTACAATTCCTTTGTTCGCAAGGACTTTTATTGCTTCTCGTATGCAGTTCCTGCTGACGCCGAATTGATGGGCGAGAACCTGTTCCGCCGGAAGTCTCGACCCAGGAAGCCATACTTCATTTTCGATGGCTTCCTGGAGCTGTCTCAAAACATCTTCATGAAGAGTCGACCTCGTCGCTGTTTTAAGCATTTTTCCTCTCTCCCCGTGAAACTTCCATGGTCAAATCTGTAGAATAGTAGGATATTTGATGCGCAATCAATACTAACAGCATTCAAGCTTTTGTCAATCCTCACTTTTCCAACATATGACGAAAGAATGAGAGGATTCTCTCCGAAAAAAGGAGAAAACCCTCTCTTTTTAGAGTATTGATAGAGCATTATTATTCAAGGACAGTACATCAGGAATGCGAAAGAATGAATACGCACGAAATCGGCATTACATTTTTATATGGAATAAAGATCTCCGCTACAAAAAATGCTTTTGTATTTCGACATCGGGACCATCACAATTCTATTGGAGGTTGATCCTGCTCGCCGCGGCAAGAGTATCATTCTCTTACTCAACACGTTGTACCACCAGCATATTATCGGCGACACCCTGCTTTGGGTTCGTCTTTTCAATTCCTATGAACGCTGCACCACCGAACAAGCGCACGGAACGCAGGCGTGCCTGCCGTCTTCAAGAGTAGATACCCGGGTCTCCATCGCCCGCTCGCCGCAGAGGTCGCAGAGCACCGACGTGCGGATCACGGCCCTTTCGGGCATCTCCTCTTTGGGATCGCCGACCGAGAAAAGCGCCTCGTCGCTCTCTTCGAGGAGACGGCGCGCCGATTCCTCGCGCGTCAGTTCGTGCTCCGGCGGATTCAGCACGAGTCGGATTCCCTTTCCGTCGGAACGGCGGAAGATTGTGAACGCCTGCTTTCCGTAGTCGCGGAAGAACAGGTTCCCCTTGCCGAACGTGCATCCGAGGATGTATTGGACCGCGTCCACGCCGCAGGCGTCGTTCTCCGCCACGGCCGCAAGCTCCTCGTCCCTGTCCCGGGATACGTCGAGCAGCTTCAGAGCCAATTTTGAAGCCCGCCACCCGATGAGCACTCCGGGGCAGAAATGCCCGTGAAAGTCGATCACGGGTTTCAGTTCCTCAGGAATTTCGATATGGTTCATAGTATCCATGACAGCCTCCTGCCGCTTCTCCGCGGAGAAAAAGATACAATGGCACGAAATGCCATTTTCGTGCCATTGTATCACATGAGGATGAAGTTGTTATACTTTCCTCTTCTCCTTTTCCCGGTCGACGATGATCTTCGCCATGACGTCCGCAGTCGAGGACATACCTTCGCGGGCGGTCCGGCCGATGACCTCCATCGACTGGTCGGCATTGTCGCATACAAGACCGTCGCCTTTTGGAACAACACACCCCTCGAGAGCCAGCATCGCCGATTCCACCGCTATTCCGGCCGCCGCGGAGAGCTTGAGAGCGCAGCCGTACTTCGCACCGTCGCAGACTACGCCGGTCAGGCATCCCGTCATGTTCTGAATCGCTCCGTCCGCACCTTTCACACCTCCGCCGAGCAGAAGCGCGGCTCCCGCGGCGACTCCCACTCCGGCGGCCATGGCGCACGCGCAGATGGCGGAGAGCCTTCCGATGTGGCTCTTCATCAAAATGGTGAGAAGGTAGCTGAGCGCAACCGCACGGAGCATCGCCTCTTCTGTCGCACCCCTCTCCTCTGCCAGCACCACGAGAGGCAGCATGGCGGTGATTCCCACGTTGCCGCTTGTCGCACAGCTCATCGCGGGAAGAGCGACGCCTCCCATACGGGCATCCGAAGCTGCCGCGGTGTAAGCCTTGATCTTCAGCAGCAGATCGCCGTGCGCGCGTTCGGAGTAGGCCCTGCCGAAGCCTGCGCCGACCCCCTCCGCCAACCCGGCTTCGGCAAGAGTCCGGTTCATTGCGACGCCTTCACGGAGAAAGGCGATCTCTTCGAGAGGGACGGTCTCCGCGAAGTCCACGAGTTCCGCAAGGGTGTATTTCCGGATGGTGTCCTTCGAGTAGTCGAAGACGTTTCCCCCGGGAGCTGCCTTCTCTTCGACGAGGAGCTTTCCGTTCGCTTCGAGCAGCACGACGTTGGTATGGGTTTTCGACAGAACCGCCCTGCCGGTCCCGTGCTCCGTCTCCACTTCGGCCTCGATTCGAAGGCCCACGCCCTTGTAATCCCAGGATATGTCGGCATCGACATGCGGAATAAAGTCTTCGGCGCGGCGCGCATCCTCCGGAGTGATTTTGCGGAGCACCTCGAGCCCCGCATCCGCGTCGCCGGCGAGCGCCCCAAGCGCGAGCGACATCTCGATGCCCATCCTGTCCGTCCCGGGTATGCCGACGCTGAGGCTGTTCTTGTAGCTGTCCTTGTCCATTCGGGACTTCACCCTTCTGGGCGTGCCTCCGACGGCGTTCCGTGCGACGGCCGCCGCGTAGGCTATGGAGACGGGACCGGTGCAGCCGAGAGCGGGAGCCGTTTCTTTCCTGAGTATTTCAAGCAGTGGATTCATTCATGTCTTCCTTTCTTTGTATGTCGTGTCGAAAAACAGGTGCGTGAAACTAGAGGAACGCCCCCGGCATGAGCGCCTTGGGGATGAAGAGGAACAGATCCGGGAAGATGATGCCCAGCACGATCACGCTAAGCGCAAGGATAAGGAGCGGCAGCGTGGCGAGAAATGCCTTCGGCATGCTCACCTGTCCGAGCTGACAGGCGATGAGCAGGCAGATGCCGTACGGAGGCGTGATCTGTCCGAGCGCGAGCGTCAGGTTGACGATGATCCCCAGGTGCAGCGGGTGGATTCCCGCCGCGTTCCCCATCGCCTGGATGATCGGGAGGAAGATGATGATGCTCGCCACCGGGCTCAGGAACGTCCCGATGATCAGGAGGAAGAGAACGAGCATCGCGTAGATTCCGTAATAGGAGGTCGTGATCCCCATCATGTAGTCCGCGATCATGGCTGGAGCGTCGAGGTAGGCGATCAGCCAGCCCATGACGCAGGCGCAGGCCACGGCGAACATCGGAAGGGAGTAGGCGACGACGCCCTCGCTGAAAATCGCCGGAATATCCCGCCAGCGGGTGCTCCTGTACACGATCAGGACCAGGACTAGCCCGATGACGAGGGCAACGGATGCGGCCTCGGTCGCGGTGTAGATGCCCATCGTGATTCCGCCCAGGATGATGACGGGAACGGTGAGCGGAGGAACGGCCTTCAGCGTCGTGATTATTTTCTGAGGGAACGGTACCCTCGGCATAGAGGGAAATCCATGCCTTCGAGCCAGCCAGTAGGTGTAGGCCATCTGGGTCAGGCCGATCATGATCCCCGGCACAATGCCGGAGAGAAAGAGCGCCCCGACGGAGACCTGCCCCATGGCGCCGTAGAGGATCATCATGACGCTCGGCGGGATGATCACGCCGAGCACGGAGGAGGCTGCGGTGATCGCGACGGTGAACTCCTTGTTGAAGCCGCTCTTGATCATCGCAGGAATAAGCATCCCTCCTACTCCGGCGGTGTCGGCCGCGGCCGAGCCGGAGAGCCCCGCGAAGAGCATGCTCACCATGACGTTCACATGCCCCAGCCCTCCCTTGATGTGGCCGACCCACGCGTTGGATACGTGCAGCAGGCGTTCGGTGATTCCGCCGTCGTTCATCACTCTGCCGAGAATCAGGAAGAAAGGGACGGCCAGAAGCGGAAAGGAGTTGATTCCTGTGAACATCTGGTTGATGAGGCTCATGAAAGGAAGCTCAAGCTGCAGAATGACCGCCAGCGAGGAGAGCGCAAGTGCGAAGGCCACCGGCACACGGATTGCGATAAACACGAAGAAACTTCCCATAAGAAGCAGCAACGGATCCATCTACACGTCCCCCTTTCGAAGAGCGCCCCGGAATCTGTCGAAATCCCCCGCGATATTCTCGATCGAAAACAGCAGCATGCAAACGCCGGCCACCGGCATCGAGACGAAGAGCCACGACTGCGTAACCAGGATGGAGCTGAAGCGCCGCATCAGCCCCATGTGCGCGAAGATGCTCCCTCCGTAGATGAGAACAAGGACAACGCCAAGTACCAGAAGCGAAGCGAACAGATCCAGAAAACTGTTCGTTTTCTCGAAGGACTCGGGAAAAAGGTCGACGATGTAGTGCATCCTCTTGCGGAGAGCCACCGCGGCCCCTAAAAAGACCGACCATACGAAGAGAATCAGGGCAATTTCGTCCGTCCAGGGGACGGAAATGAGAATATAATTCCTGGCGAGTACCTGGAAGATGACAACACATGTGAACAGCAACACCAGGACCAGGCAGACCTTCGTCAGAATAAAACAAAGGAAATCGTTGAGTTTCCTCAATCTCTCCATAGCGTCAAATCCTCCTTAAGCAAAGCGTCGGAAGGAAAAAATCCCTCCGACGCCGCACAAATCAAGGAACACTGGCTTCTCTTATTTAGAAACGGCGTCCCGCGTCTCCCGAAGAAGTTTCAGCAAATCCTCGTTGTTGTCGGCCGCCATAAGTTCATCGTGAAGAGGCTGGAAAAGCTCCATGAAAGCCGCCATATCAACTTCGGAAATATTTACGCCGTACTTCTCTTTCAGGTCTTTCATGATCTGTTTATCAAACTCTTCGCCCTTGTCGGTGAAGATCCTGGCTACTTCGTCGGAGAGTTCCTCGATGATCTTCACGTATTCTGGAGGAAGCTTCTTCGCGGTGGCTTCGCTCATCAGAAGATGGCTCACCATGATAATATGCTGGGTGTTGCTCATGTGCTTTGCCACTTCGTAGAACTTGCTGCCGAAGTAACCGCTCAGCGTGCTTTCGAAGGCGTTTACTACGCCGGTCTGCAGGGCCGAGTAGATCTCGCCCCAAGGCATCGCCACCACGAGCGCTCCTGCGGTACTCCAGATTTTGGCGTCTTTTGGGCTGTTGGGCACACGCATTTTCATCCCTTTGAGCCCTTCCGGTCCGGTAACGTCCTTAATATTATTGGAGAAAACTCTGGTACCACCGCCTCCAAGTGTGAGCAAACGCACTCCGAGGTTCTTCGAGTCATAGATTTCCTTGAACTTCTTCACAACTGGCCCCTGCGGATCCATTACTCCTCTGAACTGATCAATTCCGGAATAGAAATAGGGAAGGTTCAGCGCTCCTAACTCCGGAACAAAGTTGATCAGTGTGGTGGCCCCGCCGACGACGAAGTCGATTGTCCCCATCCGCATCTCTTCAAATGTGGACTGGTCGGAGCCGAGCTGAGAACCGCCGAATATTCTCACTTTCACGGCCCCGTTGGTACGCTCCTCGAGTTCCTTCTGAAGGAAGTTCGCGGCCTCGTGCCAGGGGTGAGGCGGGCTAACCACCGTCGCCAGGCGAAGCGTATAGGTCTTGTCGGCGGCGAAAGCGGATCCTGCGCAGATCACGAACAGAACGAGCAGCATTGCGAGTATTCCCTTTTTCATAAAAAATGCACCTCCTCGGTTTGATGAACTTTCTCTTTTTCTGGAAAAACCTCTTTGGAACCGTTCATACCGCTCCCCCGCGGCTCTCTCATCCCCGGCGCATCACCTCCAAATACTATCTGTGTCTACTTTCTTTCTTCGACTATATCGATCAGCGTCTGCTCGATGGCTCCCATGCTCGACGCGACACGCGCCGCGTTTTCGATGGTCTCTTCTATGGTGACCCCCACGACTCCCTGGACTTCCAGCTTGGTGCCCCTGTCGGCCATCAGAGCGGCGTGGTAGGCCTCCATCGCCCCTGTGCCCACCTTGAAGGCGCAGGTCTCCTTCGCGCCGTCGCAGAGCATTCCTATCAGGTTCGACACGACGATCTCGACGGCCGCCTTCGCCTTGTCCGTATCTTCGCTCATGAGCCAGGCCATTCCGGCCGCCGCGCCCGCACCCGCGGCGAATGCGCAGCCGCAGGTGGAACTGAGCCGGCCCGTTCTGCTCTTGACGTATGCGGTGGCAAGATGGCTGACGAGAAGACCTCTCGCCGTCTTCTCCTCGCTCATTCCCTTCTCCGAAGCGAAGAGAGCGACCGGCAGAATGGCCGTGATTCCGTGATTGCCGCTTCCAGCGCTGCTCATCACCGGCATGGGAATTCCGCTCATGCGCGCGTCGGAAGCGGCGCCGCTCCACGCCTTGATCTTCTCCCCGAGGTCAGCGCTCGCGAAGTTCGAGGACATATCCCTGATCATCCGGCCGGCCCCGAGACCGACCCCCGGTTCGAAGCCCTTCTCGGCGATGGCGAGGTTCATCTTCACTCCGTCCAGAAGGAAGGCCAGGTCCGCTTCGTCGGCCTCTTCGAGATACCCCATGACCTCGTCCCACCTCATCGTGGCAATGGCGTCGGCCGCGGAGATGCCGCAGGTTCCGTCTGCCCGCGAAGAGGATCCGGCCGATACAACCGCATCATCCCGCTTCACTTCCGCGATGTTCGCATGGTTCTTCTCGATGGTGCAGCTCGCGGAATGGGCGTCGTTTTTCACCCTGGCGTGTACGAAGACTCCGCTGATTTCTCTGTCGACGGAGACCTCCACCGCTCCGGCCCGAAGAAGCTTCATCGCCACCTCGACATCGTCAGGCCCGCAGTCCTTCAGCACTTCGAGGCCGTACTCGGACTTCCCGGAAACCAGTGCCAGCGCCGCCGCGACTTCGTTCCCCTTCAGTCCGCCGCTTCCGGGAATACCCACTGTAGCGCCGTTCTTGAATACATTCGAGCTCAGAACGACCTCCACCCGATCAGGCTTTCCCTCGAGCTCCTCCCGGGCCCTCGCCACCGCAAGCGCGACAGCCACAGGCTCGGTGCATCCGAGTGCGGGCTTGACCTCTTCCTTCAAAAACTGCTTCAGCGATACCTTTCGACACCCCAAGTTCGTTCAACCCCTTCTCTTCATCCACACATTCCGCGCCCGCCCCGATGCAGTCGCGGTACGGCAATTCCCCGAGAGTCCGGGGACAACGCCGCGATGATCACGGCGCATGTTTTTCGTTGTCAGTCTAAACGTCATCATCTCCGACGGCTTTTTTCTCCGGCGGCTCGTCCACTCTCTCAATCTCCGGAGAAACGAGGTGGCGTTTCCCAAGTCTTCGTGAGAGCAGCTCGTAGAGCGTCTCCATATCCCGCTCCCTCAGGCACTTCAGGAGCATCCGATGCGTCTCCACGCTCGCTTTCATCTGCCACTCCTTGTAGAGCCACCGGTGAAAGGAGCACTGTATCTGGTACGAGAGGTTCCGCAACATCTTTTTGGTCCAGAAGCAGTCCCTGGCAAGGGTGTGAAGGCAGAGGTGAAACTCCATCTCCTTCTCCGCGAATTCATAGGACTTTCTCCCGCCCGCATCGGTGCTCATGACGATCTCGTTCAGTTCTTCGTTCAGTCTCTCGGCTCGAAGCAACTCCTCCTCCTCGACTCCCCCCTGGGAGATGATCGATTCGAGAAGGCTGTGCTCCAGCAGCGTTCTGAGTTTGTTGATCTCGAAGAACTCCTGTTCCCGGAAGTCGGCGACGAACCAGCCTTTGTATTTGACGGAGATGATCAGGCCCTGCTCCTCAAGTTCCTTCAGCGCCTCTCTGATCGGGGCCCTGCTCACCCCGAGAGTCCGCGAGAGCTCTCTTTCGTTGATCTGATCGCCGCAGCAGAGGATGTTTCTTTCGAAGATGAGCTCCCGGACGTGCGAAACGACGAGCCCCTTCAGATCCCCCCGAACAGCGGACAAACAACTGTTTTCTTTCGCCATGCCTCTTCCCTCCATTTTTGGTCGACCGGTCGACCAAAATAAATGTACCATCAGGACAAGGAAAGGTCAAACCCGGCGCTTTGCACTCAATCGGAAGACTCCCGGGGAGGCGTTAGCATCGTCCGAAGCAGCGTGCTTTCGGAAGAGAGGGAGATACACCTGTCTCTTCAAGCTTTTTCAGCCCTCAGGCCGCGGTACGGGCCGCCCGAAGAAGGCGGGCGTAAATACGCCGGGACGAACCGTACCGCGGAGTTTCTCATCCTCTTCCGGAGTTACAGCTCCATGAGCAGTTTCTTCGCCAGCTCGAAACGGTCTTCGCTGATCGAAGAGGGAACGCAGCATCCGGGGCCGAGGATCATCCGGCCGTCTTCGACCTGCGAAAGGGCGTCGGCAAGATGCGCTTTCAGCTCGCTGTCGCTCGCCTCGGGCAGGACCTTGAACTCTTCTACGCCTCCGATCAGCAGCTTGTCCCCGCACATCTCCCTGCCCTTCCGGAGGCTGATGTCGACCAGGCGGTCGTGCCAGTTCAAGGCCTGCACGGGATATTTGCTCATGATGTCGAACATCGGCGTATTGCCGTGCATGTGCATGATGTTGAACCAGCCCTTTTCCGCATGCTTCAGAATTTCAAGGTCGTACGGCCTTCCGAAAGTTTCATACTCCTGAACGCTCATCTTGTCGTAATTGGCAAGCTGGCTCGCAAAGAAGATGCCGTCGGCGCCCGCATTCATGACGCTCTTCACGAACTCGACGGTCGTCTTCGTGATGACCTCGATCCCCTTGGTGAACGCCTCCGGATTCTGTCGCATGTGAACGAACATCTTGTCCCCGGACATTTTGACCGCCGTCGTCAGCGAGTTGAAGACGGTGACGACGACGGGAGCCTCGCCCTTGTACCGATTGATGGCTCCCTTGGCCGCGTCGATGGTGGCTTTCATGGACCCCTCGTCCATGGAGAGGACATGCAGCTTCGTCCAGTCCTCGACCTTCTTGATCGAGAAATCCGTCACCGTTCCCACTCCGGCGCAGGTATCGGGCCATTCGCAGTTTCTCTCGGGCCACTTGATCTTCGAACCCCAGTCCTGAATGGAGAAGAGTCCCTGGTAGGTCACCTTGACAAAGTCCCAGTTGAACCGGTCCTGGAACTGCGTAATCTTCCTGACCAACTGTACGGGATCCTCGTCGTACGGCGGAAAATGTTTCCAGAGATTGATCGCCGGCACATCCAGTTTCTTTCCATCGAGCAACGCTTTTACTCTTTCGATCGGTTTCATGAGGCTACATCCCCTCTTTGCATTTTTATTTTTTCCACAGTGAAGGTTTTCCCCAACGCAAGGAGTCCTTTCAGAAAAGACTCGTTTCGTTCAACATCCGCAGGATTACGGCCTGCAGTTCGTCTTGTTTTCGAAAAGCTTCGAGACCACCGTGTAATCCTGGTCTTCGCACTCCTCGCCGAGCATGAGGTAGATCTGGCGGGCGAGCGTGACGAGGGGCAGCGGGAGCTCCCCGGCCTCCGAAAGGGCGATCTTCAGATCTTTCTTCATCAGCGCGAGAGTGAAGCCGGGAGAAAAATCCTCCGCGACCATCTTGTAAAACTTCGCCGTCAGGGCCGCCGAAGCGCCCGTACTCGCGGAGATGACCTCGAACATCTTCTCCGGCTCGATGCCGAGATGGCGGGCATACCGGAGCCCCTCCGCGACAACGAGCGTGTTGGTCGACACCATGATCTGGTTGATCGACTTCACGGCCTTTCCGGAGCCGACGCCGCCCACGAGGAAGATATTCTTCGCCATCTGCCCGAGAACGGGGCGGATCTCTTCAAGAAGCGCGGCATCCCCTCCGCCGATGACGGTGAGCGTCCCTTCGGCGGCTCCTCTGACGCCGCCGCTCACGGGAGCGTCGAAGAAACGGACTCCCTTCTCCGAGTAGCGCTCAGCGATCCTGCGGACGCACCCCGGCGTGGCGGTGGACATCTCGACGATCGCCGCTCCCGGTTCGACCGCCTCGAAAACCGCCGGATCCAGCAACACCTGCTCGATCTCAAGGTCGGCGGGCAGAATGGTGATCACCAGCTCGGCTCCCCGGAGAGCTTCCTCAGGCGTTCCGGAAACCACGGCTCCGAGCGCGCGGAGTTCCTCCGCCGGGGCAGGGTTCCTGTGCACCGTCGTCCTCACCGAGTATCCCGAGGCGACCAGGCGCTTTGCCATCGGCAGCCCCATCCTGCCGAGGCCGAAAAAGGCGATATTCTTCACATTTCCGCCCTCCTTCCCGAAAGGTCGTTTGATATCAGTTTCAGCTGTCTACGCGCGAACCGTCTCAAGGACCGTCCTGTGCACCAGCTCCAGGCGCTCCTCCGGCGTCGAGGGGTCGATGACGCAGCCCGGCCCGACGATGATTCCTCTGCCTCCGTTGCGGGCGGCCGTCTCGCGGACCTCGGCGACGACCTCTTCGTTCGTCTTGCCGAGCCAGTTCTTGCCCCAGCTCAGGCCGCCGATGAACGCCTTGCTGCTGAACTCCCGGACCTCTTTCATCGAAGGGCCGTCGTCGCGGTCGTGCCAGTTGAGAGCGTGAACCGGATAGTCCTGGACCTCGCGAATCATGGTGTTCGCGCCGTGCAGGTGCATCACGTTGAACCAGGTGGAACCCCTGACGCTGTTCAGCACTTCAAGGTCGTACTTCTTCACGAAGGTCTCGTGGGTCGCGGGGTCCATCACGTCCCTCGTGGACATCTGGGTCGCGAAGAAGAGGCCGTCCGCTCCGAGGGAAACGGTCGCCTTCGCGAACTGCACCGTCGCCGCTGTGATGATCTCAAGTGCCCTGTGAATGCGGCGCGGATCCTCTGCGAGGTGCTTCATGAGAACCGACGGGCTGCAGAGCTTGGCGGCGGTCGTCATGGGGCTGAAGACCGTCTGGAGGAAGGGAATCCTCTCGTCCATCATGTCGAAGAGAAGGCGCTGCGCCTCCAGCACGATGGAGTACTCCCCCGCCGTCCCGGAAACAAAGCGGATCTTGTCCCAGTCGGCGATGTTTTCGATGAGAGGTTTTTGCGCCACCGGAGCGTCCATGAATCCCGGAAAAAGGTCGAGGTCGATGCCGTAGTCGATCGTGGAGTACATGCCGAAGGGCATGAACTTGATGAAGTCGAGGTCGAATTTCTTCTGACTGGCGAGGCTCAGTTCGGCCAGCCTGCGCGGATGACGGTCCCTGTTGGGAAAGTGCATCCACATGCTGTAGGGAATCCTGTCCGTTTCCTTCAACGCGAGTGCGTTTTCGATGCGCTGCCTGTGGGTCATTACCATGAATACAACCTCCTCATAATGAAAAACGTCGTGCTCTCATAACAGAACGGAGACTTCCCGGCTGGAAGGTCTCCGAATCAAAACGGATATATCGGAGGGAGAAGATCCTCCCTTTCCATAAGGGGCAGCTCCACACCTGCGCCCTTCCCGGCGGCCTCCCGGCAGATCAGGTCGCCGAGGGCGAGGTCGCATACGGCCATCCCGAGGTTGAGCGAGAGGATACGCTCTTCCTCGCTCAGGCGCGCCGGAACGTTCCCCGAAAGAATGGAGCTCAGCTCTCCCGAGATGACCGGCTTTCCGTTGAAAGCCTCCGGTTCCGTTCCGTATCGGTTCCAGAACTGTTCGGTGTCGTCGGTGAAAATCCTGTCGATTCCCGAGACGACATCCGGGTACCACGCCCTGGCGAGGTCGAGTCCGATGCAGAGCGTCCCCGGCCGGATCCAGTCGAGATGGACCAGCGGCTGCATGACGCCGGCGGAGACTATGATCTCCGAGGCGGCGACGGCCTCTTCCGGTTCCGCTGGAACGATCTCGGCCGCGATCCTGGGCCGCATCTCCCGAAGGAAACGCTCCAACCCTTCGGAAGATCTGTTGTAAAGATATATTTTCGAAATGGACGGAAATTGCTTCGTCAGCATGACGGCGTGAAAACGGGACTGGAGACCGGCTCCGAGAAGAGCCATGGAAGAGGGGTTTTTGCGGGAGCACAGCTCCGCGGTGATGAGAGAGACGGCGGTCGTCCTGGCGACGGTGATCCAGCGGCAGTCCATCACGCAGAGCGGAACGCCCGTCTCGGGGTCGTTCACCACCTGGAGCCCTGTGAACTGGGGTAAGCCATGATGGGAGGGGTTGTGCGACGCCCGGGCGAGCCACTTGATACCGCAGATATCGAGGTCCTCCACGTAAGCCGGCATGGCGTGAAAATAGCTGTAGCTCCCCTTGCGCGGAAAGAGAGCGGGCTTCGGGGGCATCTGGACCTTACGGTCCGCGTGCGACTTCAGCACGCGGCGTACCGCGGAGACAATCTGCTCTTGTGTCAGATTCAGTGAGAGAATGTCCTCCTGGGAAAGGTACCTGAAGGTGATTTTTTTCATCTCATCAACCCTCCTGCATACGACGTTCTGCATGGTCGACCGGTCGACCATTTACACTGTATCATTCACGATGTCGAAAGTCAATGTGACGGGACTGTAATATTGCCATCCCCAATGTGGGACAGGAAAAATGTCGTCCGTCATTCTATAAGGATGATGGAGAGCGGGATGTTCTTGAATCCGAAGGACGAAAAGAAGTCGGCGGTTCCGGAAAAACTCCGTAGGTGCGGTCAGCTTTCAACGAAAACAGCAGGCGGAAACCGAACAAACAAAATTAAAAGCGGGGAAACGGCTTCCTTCCGTTTCCCCGCTTTTTCAAGCTCCTTAAAGCTCCCAGAAGAGCCGGATGACCTTCTCGGAGGGCTTTTTCGTCATCTTCGCGACGACGATGAACGCGACCAGAGAGAGCGCCAGCGACGGGACGATGGGGTGCATTGCAAGAGGTCTCGCAAGGAAATAGTGGAAATAGAGGTAGGTTCCTATGCCCGTGACCATACCGGCGATGGCGCCGGGGGCGTTGGCGTCCTTCCAGTAGAGGCCCAGAATGGTGGGCCACAGGAACGTCGAGAGCTGCCCCGCCGTCGCGAACAGGTTCAGCCACACCATCAGCTCCGGCGGATCGAAAGCCAGGCCGACGACGATCGCACCGACGATGCAGCAGGTGACGATGGTGATGGAGCGAAGCTTTTTGAAGTTCGCCTTCAGCTCGGGCTTGATGTAGTTGACGAGCAGGTCGTTGACGATGGCAGCGACGACCACGAGGAGCTGCGAGTCAACGGTCGACATGACCGCCGCGAGGGGACCGGCGAGGATGATACCGGCGACGACCGGGTTGAACAGATTGGTGATCAGGGTGGGGATCACCAGGTCGCCCGATTTGATCCCGGCAACCTGGGTGACTCCGAAGGCGCCGGCGAGATGCATTCCCATCAGCAGGACGAGGGAGACGATCGTTCCGTAGATGATTCCCGAGTGCAGGCTCTTCGAGTCCTTGTAGCTCATCGCCCGCTGGGCGACCGCGGGCAGCCCGATGATGGCAAAGCCGACGAGCACCCAGAAGCTGGAGACCCACGGGACGGTCATGAACCCTTCCCTCACCCCGTAGGGAGAGATCATGCCGGGATTGATCGCCTTCATGTCCTGGACGATCTTCGCAATGCCGCCGCCCTGCATGACGATGGCAATAAAGAGCGCAGAGGTGGATACTGTCATGACGATGCCCTGGAGCGTGTCGTTGAAGACGACGCCGCGGAATCCTCCGACCGCGGTGTGCACCACCACGGTGATCGCGAAGAAGATGAGCGCCGTCTTATACTCCAGCCCCGTGGAGCCCTGCAGCAGGCGGGAAGCGCCTATCAGCTGCGCGGCCATGGCCGCGATGAGAAAGAAGATGATCGAGACGGAGGCGATGATAAGGACCGCGTTGCTCTCGTAGCGTGCGCGCAAAAAGTCGCTGATCGAGTTCGCGCCGGTCTTCCGCGAGACGATAGCGAACTTTTTCCCCAGCACCATCAGCGTGTAGTACCCGGTGGGGATCTGCGACATGGCAAGAAAGACCCAGGCGAGCCCGTGAGTATAAGCTGTTCCCGGTCCGCCTATGAAACTGCCCGCGCTCAGGTAGGTCGCAACGAGCGTCATGGCCAGAACGAAGCCTCCGGTGCGGCGTCCTCCGGTCATGTACTCCTCCATGAAGGCGGCGCCGCTTCCTCCCTTGAGGAGGCTGGCCTTGTTCACCAGCTCCAGGGCGTAGAAACCGATGAGGTACATGATCGCGAAATAGCAGACAATCGGCAGAAGAGTCGACCATTGGACCGTGTTCATCGTGTTTCTCCTCCATTCTGCACATACGCCTCGGCCTCTTCCTTCGTCATCGGATCGAGGGGCATGTCGCGCATCTTATTCTTGACGATATAAATGGTCGCACCTATCGCGAAAATGGAATTGGCGATGCAGCTGATAAAAAACCATGCCGGGAAGCCCATGATGTAGGAATACTCCTCCACGGGACCGCTCCCGAGACCGTAGCCCGCGACGGCCCATATAACGAGGCTGACCACCCCGAGTATGATTCCGTACCAGGCTTCTTTTTCGCACTCCTTGTAGCGCGGATCTTCGACGAATCCGTATTCGTTCTTTTTCAGAACCTTCGATTCCTTTCCGTGTGCCATGGACTTCCGCAACCTCCTTCCTGCTCCTTCGTACTTCCCGGACTAATACAGCTTCTCCAGGTCCACTTCCTTGTTGAAGCTGTACTCGTCGCTCGGAAACTCGCCGCTGAGTGTCTCCTTGTGGAACTGATTCAGGCCGTCCACCATCACTTTCCGGACATTGGCGTAGAGCTTGACGAACTTCGGTTTAAAGTCACCGTACATGCCCAGCAGATCCTGAGTGACCAGAACCTGGCAGTCCACGAAAGGGCCGGCTCCGATACCGAGGATGGGGATTTTCACCGCTTCGGAGACAGCCTTGCCGACAACCTTCGGAACACATTCCAGAACGATGGAAAAGGCGCCGGCCTTCTCCAGCTCCTTCGCGTCTTCGATCAGCTGTCTCGCGCTCTCCGGCGTTCCTCCCTGAACCTTGAATCCCCCGAGCTGCGTGGCGTTCTGCGGCGTGAGTCCGATGTGCCCCATCACCGAAATTCCCGCATCCACGATAGCCCGGACCAGCGGGGCGTACTTTACGCCTCCTTCCAGTTTGACGCAGTCGCAGCCTGTTTCCTTGATCATCCTCGTTGCATTTTCCACCCCCTGTTCGATGCTCTTGTTGTACGAACCGAACGGCATGTCCCCCACAACGAACGTATCCGGCGCGCCTTTGACGACGGGCCTGATATGGTGGATCATGTCCTCCATGGTCACCGAGACGGTGTCCTTGTATCCCAGCATGATCATGCCGAGCGAATCACCGACGAGGATGACCTCCACTTCGCTGTCGTTCACGATGGACGCCGTGGTGTAGTCGTAGGCCGTCACATAGGCGAACTTCCTGCCTTCCTCCTTGTACTTCTTGAAATCGAGGACCGACATCTTTTTTTTCATGCGCTTTCCTCCCTTTTCTTCCTGTCTGATGATGGAAATATTGGAATTGCTTCGCTGCTCTTCATTTTCTTCATTCCTCCGTTCCGAGCATTTCCGCCGCGACCGCCGCCATGATCTCCACTCCGTTGACGAGATCGTCGAGGGAGATATGCTCGTCGGACTTATGGGCGAGCGCAAGCCGGCCCGGCCCGTACACCACGGCGGCGCCGATTCCTCCCTCGTGGACCGCAAAACGCTGGTCGTCCATCCCCGGGCTGAAATTTATGCCCATTTCCTTTCCGAGGACTGCCTTTCCGCAGCGTTTCAGCGCGTCGACCAGCGGCTGGCTCTCCTCGACCATCGTCGGGTTCGCTTCGATGACGGGGGTATAGATGTACTCGAGGATGACGCCCTCGCGCACCAGCTCGTCGCAGATAGAGAGAATCCGCCCCTTCGCCCACTCCACGCTCTGCTCCGGTATCAGCCGCCAGTCGAAACTCGCGGTGCAGGTGTCGGGAATCGTGTTGACCTTTGTTCCGGCCTGGATCGTCGTGATGCAGAGGGTGCTCTTCCTCGACCGTTCGGGGCTGACGGGGTACTTGCTGACGCGTTCCAGTTCCGGCCTGATGTGCTGGTCGATGCGTTCGAGCAGCGCACGCATCCCCTCGATGGGGTTCAGCCCCTCGGACGGCATGCTGCCGTGACTCTGCACACCCTTGAAGGCAAGGGTGAACCACAGGGTACCCCGGTGGCCCAGGCAGATCATGTCCGGGTCGAGCGGCTCGGTAATGATGCAGTAGTCAGCGGTCTCCTTCGTCAGCCTGCCGCTCCGGACAAGGTATCCGGTTCCGGTCTCCCCTCCGGTCTCCTCGTCCGGGACCGCGCTGGAGACGAAGCTCCCCTTCAGCCTAATGCCCGCGTGCAGGAGCGTTTCGAGGGCGAAGATCTGCGCGACGATGCCCGACTTCATGTCGCTCGCGCCGCGCCCGTAGATTTTGCCGCCGACGCTCCGGCCCCCGTACGGATCGGCCGTCCATCCGCCTCCGGCGGGGACCACGTCGTAGTGTCCCGAAAAGTGGATCGCCGGACGCTCCCGCGTTCCTCTGTACGTCCCGATGACGATGTGTCTCGGCCACCCTTTCGACTCCTCGGGGAGGGAGGCGAGCGCCTCCTCCGGTACCTCGATGTACTCCACATCGCACCCGAGCGACGCCATCTTCTCTCCGAGAAAACGGACGCACCGCTCGTAGTTGCGCCCGGGGGGATTTTCCGTGTCGATCCTCAGAAAATCGCAGAGAAAGGCCTCCATACTCGGCCGCAACGTCTCGGCCGAAGCCCGGATTCTCTCGATCAGGGGGCTCTCCATGGTGTTACACCTCCTTCGGGCGTTCGTATTCGAACTTCCCGTCGATGATGGTGCAGTCGACCCGCAGCGTATGGATATCCATCTGATCGATCTTCAGAATGTCGCCGGAGAGGACGATCATGTCCGCTAACTTTCCGACTTCCAGGCTCCCCTTGATGTGTTCCTCGAACGAGGAGTACGCTCCGTTGTACGTCGCGGCCCGGATCGCTTCCATCGTCGAGATCGCCTGGCGTCTGTCGCACTGGACTCCCTGGCTGCGGTCGTAGCGGTTGACCGCCCCGTCGATCGTGTGAATGCCCATGGGGCCCGAGGGGGCGTCGCTCGCCAGCGAGCACATGACGCCCGCGTCGAACATGCTGC
>CAYRPJ010000046.1:0-29254 GCA_964426245.1 uncultured Synergistaceae bacterium | reverse complement strand
TCTTCAAGGGGAAGCCCGGTAAAATTCCGGCGCGGTCCCGCCGCTGTGTACCCGACGAGTTCATCATACCACCGGAAATTCCGGGAAGGGGTGAACGAGGATGACGGAAGCCAGAAAACCCTGAAGAGGAGGAACGGTTTGACGCCTGCGAGGGTTCGGGTCGGCTTTCCCTGGAACTATTCCACGGCAAGCGGACGGCCCGGACGGATGATTTTTCCGTTCGGGTTTTTTATCGAGTGCGAATGGACAGGCGCCGGCGCACTCGAGCAGGGGCTGTTTTTTTTCGGAGGAGATGGCATGAACGAAACGACGGAACATGTACCGGCGGCAAAACACGACAGGGATCTCTCTCCTTCGGAGATAGAGAAGAAAAGCTTCCGGATCCTGGAAGAACTTCTGGGGGATTTCGAATCTCCCTTCGGGATACGCGAAGTGATCAAGCGCGTTGCCCACGCCACGACCGATGTGGAGTGGGCGAAAACGTTCCGGTTTTCTCCGGGCGCGGTCGACTCCGGGATCGAGGCGATCCGGCGGGGAGCCCCTATCGTCACGGACGTGGAGATGGTACGGGCTGGAATCAGAAGATCGGCGCTCGAACGGAGCGGGAGCAAGGTTTTCTGTTTTCTGAACGACTCCGATGTGGCGGAGCGTGCGAAGGCGGAGGGATCGACCCGTGCGCGACTTGCACTCCGCAAGGCCCTTCCTCTCCTGGACGGAGCCGTCGTCGCTATAGGAAACGCACCCACCGCACTCTTCGAGCTCTGTGACCTGGTCCGGAGAGGAGCATGCCGCCCTGCCCTCGTCGTGGGCGTTCCGATAGGTTTTGTCGGCGCTGCGGAATCACACGAGGAGCTGACGGGCATCGACTGCCCTTGGATCACCGTTCCCGGACCGAAGGGAGGAAGCCCCGCGGCGGCAGCCGTAGTGAACGCGATCATCAGGCTTGCGGCCGGCCCTGCGGACCTTGCGGAGCCTTCCTGCACCCATCAGCAGGAGAGAGTGTAGTACCGTCATGATGCAAACCGGCCGGAGCGGCTTCACAACCGGGAGTTGCGCGGCGGCGGCGGCGAAAGGCGCTGCCCTGCTGCTCCTCAACGGAGAAATCCCCTCGGAAGTCGAGATCGTGCTTCCGGGCGGCGAGTCGGGCCGCGATTGTGAAACACGAAAACTGAGCCTCTCCCCGGTACAGTGCGAATTGTTCGCTTCCTCCGCACGGTGCGCCGTGCGGAAGGACTCCGGAGACGATCCCGACAGCACCGACGGCATGCTCATCTTCGCCGAGGTCAGTCTCTCCAGCGAACCCGGGATCGTGATCTCAGGGGGAAATGGGATCGGGCGGATCACGCGCAAAGGCCTTGCGATTCCTCCCGGCGAGTGGGCGATCAACCCTGTGCCCCGCCGGATGATTCGCGACGAGCTTCTGCCCCTCGCGCCGGACGGGAAGGGGTTAGCAGTCACGATCTCCGCTCCCGAGGGCGAGGATCGTGCAAAAAAGACGTGGAATCCGCGCCTCGGCATCGAAGGCGGCATTTCGATCCTTGGAACGACCGGCATCGTGGAGCCGAAGTCGACCGCGGCCTATCTCGCCTCGATCGACCTCTGCATCTCTGCGGCGCACGCCTTCGATTCTCCGCGTCCGGGAACACTCTTTCTCGTTCCCGGATACGTGGGCGAGAAGACCCTTTTGGAACGCTTCTCCGTCCCGCCCGAGATCATCGTCAAAATGGGCGACCACGTGGGACACGCCCTGAAAGAGTGCGCCGCGAGGGGAGTTCCCACAGTCCACCTTTTCGGGCACGTGGGCAAGTGGGCCAAGGTGGCGGCCGGACTCTTCAATACGCACTGCGACTCCGGGGACGCCCGCCTTGAGACGCTGGCAGCATGCGCAGGTGCGATCGGGGCATCCCCGGAGCAGATACGAACCCTTCTCTCGCTGCCGCTGGCGGAGGAGGCGGTTTCCCTCCTCACCCGATGGGGGCTGCACCGGACGTTCTCTCTCGTGGCCGAGAGGGCGCATAGGCGCTGTACCCTGTACACCGAGCACAGGATCGCTCTCGGCGTGACGGTGCTCTCGCTCTCCGGTGAAATCCTGGGGAGCTTTCCTGAAATTCCGATTCCGCCTTCCGCCCTGGAAAAATCGGAGGAACTGTCATGGGAAGATTTACCGTCGTCGGTCTAGGACCGGGCAGCCCGGAGTATCTCCTGCCCCTCGCACGGCAAGTGATCGAAGAGGCGGAGACGCTCGCGGGAGGACGCCGTCACCTCGCGCCTTTCGAAGGCGGAAAGAAAAAGCTCATCTTCCTGGAAAACGGGCTGGAATCCCTGCTGGACGCCGTCGACTCCCGGCGAGAGAGCGAACGGATCGCCCTGCTCCTCTCCGGCGACCCGTGCATCTTCAGTCTGCTCGGCCGCATCGCGGCCCGCTTTTCTCCCGGCGACTACGAAGTCGTTCCGGGACTGAGCAGTTTTCAGCTTCTCTTCGCACGCCTCGCATCACGCCCTTGTCCAGCCGGAACGAAGGAACCCCCGGAGAGCAGCGGCGCCAGGCGACACGGGTTCTTCTGGAACGATGTCCGTCTCGAGAGCCTTCACGGGCGCTCTCTCGACAGCGCGGCTGCACTGCTCGGAGAGGATCGCCGGACGCTCTTCTTCCTCGACTCGGAGAACTCGGGGCCGGCGGTCGCCGCCTTCCTGAGGAAACGGGGTTTTCCGGACCGCCCGGTGACGCTGGCGGAAAGGCTGGGGTACCGGAATGAACGCATTTGCGAGACCTCCCTTTTCAATCTCTCGGAGGAGAGAACCACGGAAGGGCTCGCCCTGCTCCTCGTCGAGCCGGGCCCTCTTCCTCCCCTCTCGAAGGGAGTGCTGCCCGACGCCTGGTTCCGGCGTGCGGAGGGAGTTCCTCTCTCCAAGGAGGCGACGCGGGCGCTCGCCGTCTCGCTGCTTCTGCCGCTCGACGGACTTCCGGTCCTGGAGGTCGGCGCCGGCTCGGGCGGCATCACCGTCGAGCTTGCACGGCGTATCGGGAACGGGTCGCTTGTCGCCGTCGAACGCTCGGCGCCTGCTCTCGGCGTCGCGGAGGAAAACCTTCGGCGTTCGGGCGCCGGCATGAACGTCCGCCTGCTGCACGGCAGCGCTCCGGAGATCCTGGAGGTATCCCCCGGCATCCCCCCCCGCTTTTCCAGGGCCGTGATCGGCGGCCACGGGGGTTCTCCGGAGACGATCGTCGAAGCGGTTTGGGAACGGCTCGCTCCGGGCGGACGCCTTCTGGCGACCGCGAACATGCCGCCGACCGCGGACCGGATCTATCGCACCCTCAAGGACCTGGGAGCGTTCCCGGCCCTGATGCACGTGAACGCATCCTCGGCCCGCGATATGAAGACGTCGTGGATGCTGCTTGCTTCAAACCCGGTCTTTCTCGTGTACGCGGACAAAAATGCGTAATTTTCCAGAACATCCGAAAAGAGGACATTGCAATGGTAAACCCTGAAAATCCCGTGCTCTTCGTCGGCGCCGGTCCCGGCGATCCCGAACTGCTCACCCTCAAGGGGAAGCGGGCGCTCGAAGAAGCCGATCTCGTGCTCTACGCGGGAAGCCTCGTCAACGGCGCTCTCCTTGAATTCTGTTCTCCTGCCTGCGAGAGGGTCGACTCCTCTCCCCTCTCGCTCGAAGAGCAGGTCGGAATGATGGCTGAAAAAGCCGGCGCCGGGGGCAGGGTCGTCCGCCTTCACACGGGTGATCCGAGCCTCTTCGGCGCGGTTGCGGAGCAGAAGGAACGCCTGGAGTCCCGGGGGTTGTCCGTCCGCTTCGTTCCCGGAGTGAGCAGCTTCCAGGCGGCAGCGGCAGCCCTCGGAATCCAGTACACCGTTCCCGGCGGGAGCCAGACCGTGATCTGCACGCGAAGGTCCGGACGGACGCCGGTCCCTCCCCGCGAGGATCTTCGCCTCTTGGCGGAACACGGCGCCACGATGGTAATCTTTTTGAGCGCCGACCAGGCCGAGGCCGTGGCCACCGACCTTATCGACGGAGGAATTCCCCCCGCGACCCCGGCCGCCTGCGTCTACCGCGCATCCTGGAATGACGAGCGGATCCTTGTCTCGACCGTCGGGAAGCTTCCCGGGCTCATGACGGAATCCGGCATCACGCGCCACGCCCTCATCGTCGTCGGCGAGTGCGTGACTTCGCAGGGGGCCCGAAGCTTTCTCTACTCGCCGGACTTCTTCCACGGCGCCCGTCCTGCCGCCCCCTCGCGGCGTCCGGAAGAGGAGCCTTTCCGGACGGAGACAATCCGATGAACATCGTGTTTCTCTGCTTCTCCCGGAGAGGGGAAGCTGTCGCGCAAAAACTCGTCGAAGCCCGTCCCGCGGACGAAGCGTCTCTTGAAACAGTCGTCCGGCCGGCGCCGGGAACTCTCGCCTCCGCCGTCTCCTCCTGGTGGGACCGGGCCGACGCACTCGTCTTCGTCGCGTCTCTTGGGATCGCAGTTCGCGCCGTCGCGCCGCACCTTTCCGACAAGGCTGCCGATCCTGCGGTCATCGTCGTCACCGAGGACGGCGGCGCCGTCCTTCCCGTCACGGGCGCACATCTCGGCGGAGGCCGCGATCTCGCGGAACGTCTCTCGCGAAGACTCGGGGTGAAGCCTCTGCTGACCACCAGCAGCGACCGGGCCGGTTTCACGGCGCCCGACCTCCTGTCATCCCGCTGGGGATGGCCGGTACGGGGGCGCGACCATCTCGCGGCCGCAAATGCCAAACTTATCGAAAGCGACTCTCTCTCATTCTGGACGGACATCCCGGAGTTGCTGCCTCCTCTGCCCGGGGAGTACGCGGCCGCGGAAATGACGGAAGCGTCGCTCATCATCTCTCCGCGGCGTCTCGAGAACGCGGACTCCAGGGTCCAGCTCGTTCCCCGCTGCATCTCGGCCGGCATCGGCTGCCGCAGGGGAATTCCGTCCGGGACGATCAGGTCCGTCCTCTTTCAAGCACTCGAGGCTCATGCCCTTCTTCCGGAGTCGCTGAAAGAGATCCGCACCGTGGAGGAGAAGATGGACGAACCGGGGCTGAACGCCCTCGCGGCGGAGCTGAATATCCCGCTGGTGATCGTGGGACGGCATGACATTCTCGCCCTGGAGGAGCGGTTTACGCCTTCGGCCGCTTCGCGTCGCCTCGGACTTCCCGGAGTAGCGGAGCCGTGCGCCGCGTCGGCGGGAACGCTGCTTGGCCCGCGAACCGCCGGAGATGGTGTCACAGTGGCTCTCGCCCTCTCGCCGGCCCGGACAGACGATCCGCAGTCGACGCGTACAAAGAGAGAGGGGAAGCTCCTGATCCTCGGGACAGGGCCGGGAAACGGCGAATACCTCACGCTGGCATGCCGCCGGGCACTCGAGGAGGCGGACGCCGTCGTCGGCTATTCTCTCTACGTGGATCTGCTTCCCCGGGAGTGGCTGGAGGGGAAGCTCGTCGAACGATACGCGATGGGCGAGGAGGAAAAAAGGGTGGAACGCGCCGTCGGCCTCGCCGAGGAGGGACGCGTCGTCGCGCTTCTCTCCGGAGGAGACCCTGTTCTTTTCGGCCTCGCCGGACTGGCGCTGCGGACGGCGCACGGGCGGGTCGAGGCAGCCGTCTTTCCCGGTCTCACCGCGGTGCAGGCCGCGGGCATCCTGCTGGGAGCCCCCTACGTCAACGGCATCGTGCAGATCTCGCTCTCCGACTACCTCCAGCCGTGGAGCGCGGTGCTGCGGGCGATGGAGGGCGCGGCTCTCTCGGGCCTGACCGTCGCGCTCTACAACCCCGTGAAACGGGATCTCGACGGGAAGATAGGAGAAGTCCGGCGCATCTTTTCGGCGCAAGGGTACTCGGCGGCGCATCTCGTACGCGATGCCGGGCGCGCCGCGCCGTCGGTCCGGAGGATCCCGCTCGATGAACTTTCCGCGGAGCATCTGGACATGCGGACACTGATCCTTCTGCCGGGATCTTCGGTCGAGGACGTGAACGGCATGCTGCTCGACCGCCGGGGGTACCGGCGGGAACGCGCCGGACACGAAACGGTATGCCCGGAAGCGGTTCCGGCGGAGATGGGGATTTTCCTGTGAAGGATCTGCTCTGCATCAGCCTCGACCACACGCTCGCGGACACGGCCGAACGGGCCGCCGC
Organism: uncultured Synergistaceae bacterium; assembly: GCA_964426245.1. GTDB lineage: Bacteria > Synergistota > Synergistia > Synergistales > Aminobacteriaceae > JAAYLU01. Next base: position 23,102 of record CAYRPJ010000046.1, on the reverse strand, counting down.
ATGGCCGGAGGATACGCTGCACAGGTTGAAGAACGAAGGGCGTATCCTGGAGGGGCTCCTTCTAAGCACGTGCAACCGCTCGGAACTCTACCTGCGCCTTCCCCCGGAGACGAAAACGCCTCCGGAACTCTTTCACCCAAAGGCGCGCACTTTCGCCGGAACGGAGCTCGCCCTTCACCTGCTGCGCATCCTCCTTGGACTCGAGAGCCTCGCGTGCGGCGAATACCATATCGCCGGACAGGTAAAAACATGCTACGAAGAGAATTCCCATCTCTGCGGCCCGTGGCTTCACCGTCTCTTCCAGAGCTCCCTGCGCATGGCGAAGCTTCTTCGCACCTGTTATCATCCGGGCACGGAACCGTCCATCGCCCGCCTCATGCTCGACAGGTTCGCTTCGCACTTCCGTCAGGGATCGCTCTCGGTTCTCGTCCTCGGTACCGGGCAAACGGGCGAAGAGATGGCCAGGATGCTGCTTTCCCTCTCAACCGGGAGAGGTGCTCCGGGGACCGTCTCCATCGCGCTGACGAACCGCACGCCGGAGCGCGCCGAAACGCTGGCCGAAAGGCTTTCCCAACAGGCCGGACAAGTATCCGCGAATCCCGCACAGCAGCCGCGTGTTTTTTTCCTGCCCTGGGAGAGATGGCGCGGAGAGTCGGGCGCGTTCGATGCGCTTTTCTTCTGCACTGCGGCTCCTCTTCCTCTCTTCTCTATGGATGAGGCACGCGCAGGGCAGAAAATATTCGACCTCGGCTCGCCTCCCCAGGTCCGGCGTTCCTCCGCGTCCTGCGGAAATGCGCCCCTTATCTCGATCGACGATCTTGCCGAAACTGCCGAGGAAATCTCGAAGAGCTACAGGAAGCAGCTCGGCCGTCTCGAAACCGAGGCTGCCGCGGCGGCCGTATCCGTTCTATCGGAGCTCGAAACGCTCTCCGGCGAGACGTACAAGCGGCTCGTCCTCCGGAGGGCCGAACGGATCGTCGCCGACCGTGCCGAACGCACGGCGAGACGCACGGGAGCAGACGAGGAGACGCTCCGTAAAATGGGGTGGAGCGTCGTCAAGGCTCTCCTTTCGCCGGCATTCGCCGAATCGGAACCGCACGCCCGGAGACTCTGGAAGATCCTCTCGGGAGACATGGAGGAGCCCGGTGATGAGTAACGCAACGCGAAAAAGACAGTGGGGGGAAGCCGCCCTGATGATCTCCCTCGACGCCTCGGCCGGCCCCGTTCTCGTTGTCGGGGGCGGAGGAACGGGACTGCGGAAGATCCGGACGCTCCTGAAGGCGGGAATGGCGGTGACGCTCGTCTCCCCCGACGCACACCCCGACCTTGAATCGATGGCGGAGGAGAGAGTCATCAGCTGGAGAAGGCGCCCGGCCGAACGAAGCGACTTCGAGGAGCACGCATTCGCCCTTCTCGCGCTTTCACGCCCGGCGACAGAGGAGGTTCTCACCCTCGCGGATGGAACATCATGCCTGTTGAACTGCTGCGGAGCACCGGAGCTGGGAACATGGTCGCTGGCCGCGCAGTTCCGGACTTCCCGGAAAATCTCCGAAAAGAAACCCGGGCAAACCGCCGGGCCTGAATTCTTCCTCGTCGGCGTAACCAGCGGCGGACAATCTCCGGGAGGTTCGGCGGCGCTCAAGAGAAAGCTCCAAGAATACCTGGAAGGAGAAAGACAATGAAACTGTTGACGAGGGGAAGCCCTCTCGCCCTTATCCAAACCGGAAGGATCGCGGAATCGCTTCGCGCTCTCGGCTGTTCAGTGGAGATTGAATGCGTCTCCACCTCGGGAGACCGGGACACTTCCAGCCCGCTCTGTTCCTTCGGCGGTTCCGGCGCTTTTTCGAGCTGCATCGAGGACGCTCTTCTACAGGGCGTCGGCGACGGCGCGGTACACAGCCTGAAGGACGTCCCGTCCTGCTGCAGGACTGGGCTTGAAATCGCCGCGGTCTGCGAGCGGGATTCGGTGGAGGACATGCTCCTCTGCCTGGAGGAACACAACCTTGAGAGTCTTCCGCACGGAGCTTTCGTGGGGACATCCAGCCCGCGCCGCCGCGCACAGCTTCTTCGGCTCCGCCCCGACCTTTCCGTGAGGGAGCTTCGGGGAAATCTCGCCACACGCCTCCAGAAGCTCTCGGAAGGATCCTACGACGCCATCATCCTCGCACGGGCCGGACTCGACCGCCTGGGACTCGTTCCTCCGAACGCATCGGCGCTCCCCTTCCTGCCGGCCCCCTGCCAGGGAATCATCGCCCTCGAAGCGCCGCTGGAAGGAGCGCTTTTCCCCCTGGGAGAGCGAATCACCGACAGGCGGACACACCTCTGCTCCCTCGCGGAACGTTCGCTGCTGCGGACGCTCGGCGTCGGCTGCCACGTTCCATTCGCAGCCCTCGCGGCACTTTCCGCCGAGACGATGCTGATTCAGGCGGAACTCCTCGAATGCGACGGCCGGGATGCGGTCCGGCTCCGGCTTGAGGTGACGGTCAGGAATGCAGGGGACGCGGCCGGCGCGGGAAGGATTCTCGGAGAGGAGTTCCGGAACGATCCGGTCGCCCGGCGCCTGCTCAAGGCATGCAGCCTCCCTCCCCCGCTTCCGGCAAAAGAAGCGAACAGGCGCGGCAGAGAAGCGGAGAAGAACTCCGTCAGCGCTCCGAAACTCGCCGGAGGCAGCGTGTCATGACGGTGCATCTTGTCGGTGCGGGGTGCGGAGGACCTCTCTGGCTGACGCTGCGCGGGCGGGAACTGATCGAACAGGCCGGCCATATCGTCCATGACAGCCTGATCCACCCCGACCTTCTCCAACTCGCTTCCCCGGAGTGTGCCTTTCATCCCGTCGGGAAGAGGAAGGGGCGCCCCTCTCCGAAACAGGAAGAGATCAACGGACTCCTCGTGGAGCTGGGCGCAACGGGAAAGAACGTCGTACGGCTCAAGGGAGGCGACCCCTTCGTCTTCGGGCGCGGCGGCGAAGAAGCGCTCGCATTGGAAAAGGCCGGAATTCCGTGGACCTTTACTCCCGGCATCACGGCGGCGCTCGGCGGCCTCGGCTGCGCTGGAATTCCGCCGACGCACAGAGGGTGCGCGGACTCCGTCACACTCGTCACCGGCCACTGCGCGGACGGCGAGGAACCCGACGAAGAATTCTGGCGAACGCTCGGCTCTCTCCGGGGCACAAAAGCCGTCTATATGGGCGCTTCCTCGATGAAGAAACTCCTTCCCCTTCTGCTGGAGGGAGGGCTGCCGCCCGAAACGCGGTGTGCTGCGGTGACTTGGGGAGGGTGGGGGCGGGCGTTCGCGACCTCGTTCTTTCCGGCCGAACCTCCGGATATTCCGAGCCCGAGCATCCTCGCGATAGGGGGAACGGCGGATCTCCGCCTCCTCCCCGAACGCGGCCCGCTCTCCGGGCTTCAGGTCGGCCTCGTCCGCCCCGCACCCGAGAGCTGGAGCACGGCGAGGGCTCTCGAATGCCTCGGAGCCGACGCCTACAGCCTCCCCGTTCTCAAACTGGAGGAGATTCGAGCTCCGGGCGAGGAGGAGAAGATCGCAACGGCCGACTGGCTCGTCCTCACGAGTCCGAGAGGAGCATCGCTGCTGCTTGATCGGGTCGATCCGCGCAGAATATCTGGTCGCATCGCGGCCATCGGGGAAGGGACGGCGTCGGCGCTCGCCGTATTCGGCATCCGCGCCGACGCGGTCGCCTCCCCCTCGACATCCGAAGCGCTCGCCGCGCTCCTCACGGAACGGGTCCGGCCGGCCGAGCGCGTCGTCTTTTTCCGGAACGAAGCGGGATCCCCGCTCCCGGAGAAGGCCGTCCTGGCACGGGGGGCGACGCTGGAAAACATATCGGCCTACCGGATGGTACCGGCCCTCCCCCCGGGATGGGATTCGTACGAAACACTGTGGGATGAATGCGGCCTGGACGCCCTCGTCTTCGGCAGCGCGGCACTCGCCGCCGCGTGGAGCGAATACGCCCCGCCACCCGGCGCCGCAGTCCGGCTTGTCGCGTGGGGCGAGACCTGCGGAAAGACGGTCGAGCGGCTCTTCGGGCAAAAGCCCCTCGTGATGAAGAGCGCCGACTTTCAAGGCCTCGTCTCGGCGCTGGCGGAGGTACGCCGGAAAGATTCCTGACGGAAAGGTGTATTCCACTGAGCACTTTCACTGAGCTTTCTTTGAGTTGCTGCGAAAACAATCCTAAAAAGGAGAGAACGCCATGACCAGTACTTTGCCGCATCGTACGCGGATGCGACGACTCCGGGAGAACCGGGTGCTCGCCGAGAGCGTCCGGGAGACCTCCCTCGAACCGAGACAGATGATCCTCCCCTTCTTCGTCGTCCCCGGAACAGGGAAACGAACTCCGATTCATGGCCTGTACGGCGTGGATCACTGGAGCGCGGACAGGCTTTGCGAGGGGGTCGACGACGCGCTCGAAGCGGGGGTGAGGTCGTTCATCCTCTTCGGCCTCCCCACGGAGAAGGACGCGAACGGAAGCACCGCCTGGCGCGACGACCAGCCTGTCCAGCAGGCGCTCCGATTCCTCAAGGAACGCTTCGGCAGCGAGATCCACCTGATCACGGATGTCTGCATGTGCGAGTACACCGACCACGGTCACTGCGGCTTCCTGACCGATGACGGGCAGGTTGAAAACGACACCTCCGCAGCCGCGCTGGGACGCATCGCGCTGAGCCATGCCCGCGCCGGAGCGGATACGGTGGCCCCCTCCGCGATGATGGACGGCCAGGTAGCCGCCATCCGGAAGGCGTTGGACGACGGCGGCTTCCAGTCGACGCCGATCATGAGCTACAGCTCGAAGTTCTCCTCGGCCTTCTACGGGCCGTTCCGCGAGGCTGCGGGGAGCGCTCCCTCATTCGGCGACCGGCGGGGGTACCAGGCCCCCTCGGCGAACTGGAGAGAGGCGATCCGCGAGTCCATACTCGACGAGGAGGAGGGGGCCGATATCCTGATGGTAAAGCCGTCGCTTCTCTATCTGGACATCCTGGCCCGACTGCGGGAGACCACGATGCTTCCGCTGTCCTGTTATCTCGTCAGCGGCGAGTACATGATGCTGCGCCACGCCATGGCCGCGGGAGCGCTCGACGAGGAGCGCGGCCTGCTGGAAGCTCATTTTGCCCTCCGCCGCGCCGGGGCCGACCTGATCATCACCTACGCGGCCGTGCAGGTCTCCCGCCTGCTGGCCCGCTGACATCCGGTTCCTTCGGGAACAAGGTTCAGGCCCCGTCCTCCCGGGAGAGAGGCGGGGCCTTCACTTTTTGGCGTTCCGTACGGCGGCTACAGCCCGACGAAAACCTCGCGGGCCGCCTCGATCGTCTGGTCCAGAACGTCCCTGGTGTGCGCCAGCGAGACGAAGGCCGCCTCGAAGGGAGAGGGGGCGAAAGCGTGCCCCCGGTCGATCATCGCGTGGAAGAAGTGCGGATACTTCGCGGCGTCCGTCGCCTTCACCCCGGCGAGGTCCCTCGGAAGCTCCGGCGCAAAGAAAAAGCCGAGCACCGATCCGAAGCGTGAGACCGACAGAGGAACGCCGGCCTTCGCGGCCGCCTTCGAAAAACCGTCCGCGAGCTGGAGTGCACGCTCCTCCAGCAGATCATAGACGCCCTCGCGCTGCAGCACGCGCAGGACAGCGAGCCCCGACGCCATCGCGAGCGGGTTGCCGGAGAGAGTCCCGGCCTGGTAGACCGGGCCGAGGGGTGCAAGATGCTCGCATATCTCCAGCCTGCCTCCGATCGCACCGACGGGCAGACCCCCGCCGATGATCTTGCCCAGGCAGGTGAGATCCGGCATCACGCCGGTTCGCTGCTGCGCGCCCCCTTCAGGCACGCGGAAACCCGTGATCACCTCGTCGAAGATCATCAGGGCTCCGTAAGAAGCTGTCAGCCTCCGAAGTTCCTCCAGAAATCCCCCGGCCGGCGGCACGAGCCCCATGTTTCCCGCCCACGGCTCGACGATGACCGCTGCGATCCTGTCACCGAGGTGTTCGAAGGCCTCCCGTGTCCGTTCGATATCGTTGTAGGGAATAACAAGCGTCGTCGATGCGACGCTCTCCGGTACTCCGGCGCTGTCCGGCCGTCCGAGGGTGAGCGCTCCGCTCCCCGCGCTCACGAGCATTCCATCCGAGTGCCCATGGTAGCACCCGTCGAACTTCATCACGATATCGCGCCCCGTAAATCCGCGCGCCAGGCGGAGTGCCGTCATCACGGCCTCCGTCCCCGATGAGACGAAGCGGACCAGGTCCATCGACGGAAAGAAGCGCTTCACCTCCTCAGCCAGCTCTACCTCGAGCGGACAGGGCGCACCGAACGAGGTAGAGTCCCGGGCGGCCCTGCAGACTGCCTCCGCCACTTCCGGATGGCCGTGTCCCAGGATCAGCGGCCCCCAGCTGCAAACATAGTCCGTGTACCGTTTTCCGTCCACGGAGTACAGGAACGGGCCCTCTCCCCGATGAAAGAAGATCGGCGTTCCCCCGACGCCCCGCCATGAACGGACGGGACTGTTCACACCGCCGATGAGCGAGCGCTTCGCCCGCTCGAAGAATTCAGCACTTCCTGTCATTGCAAAAAACCTCCCCCTGAAAAAATAGCTACCATCCCCACAGCACCGGGATGGAAGCCAATGCGACCGTCACCGCCATCGTGACGACGAGCGTGACGAGATTCCAGACGAAGAGCGACCGGACCATCCTCACCGGAAAGATGCCGATCCAGAAGGCGATATCCTGCCGGAACACCCTGGAAAGCACCGCCAGCATGTTTCCGACAAGCAGCGCCAGAACACCCTGGGCCGTCGTGAGCGCTCCCGAGGCGATAGCGCCCCCGGTCACACCGAGCGCGGCGGTAACATGCGCGAAAGACGCGGCGGCCACGGTCCACCCCGCGCTCGAAAGCAGAGGAAAAAACGCGCCCCGTTCCTCAAGGAAAGACTGGAGGAACGGGGACAGTATATAGGCGAGAGCATAGAATGTACAGGCGAGCGGCAATGTCCTGGCGAGCGTTCTCCCCAGGGAAATCCCCCCCTTGCGCGGAGCGGCCTCGGCGCACTCTCCCTCCGGCACGGTTTTTCGCCGTAGCAGTACCATGAAAAAAAGAAAACGACAGAAGCTTCGCAACAGCACAGCCAGGGAGTAGATCGCTCCGGCCGCGCCGGCCAGACCGCACGCCGTCGGAAAGAACACGATCCATCGCTTGAGATAACCCGGAAAAGACTGGAGCAGTGTTCCGAAGACGGCCTCCCGCCGTGTAAGGCGTCCCTCCCGGTGCGCTTCCGCCACGAGAGCCACTCCCGCACGCGATGAGCCGAGGCTGACGGCGAGCGAGAAGATCAGCTCGGGAGGCAGGCCGCGCCTGCGGAAGAAGGGCATAAGGGAACCCATCAGCCTCTCCGGAAGGGAGAGTGCGATGAGTCCTTTGCCGAGCGCCAGCCCTCCGCTGACGGTAAGAATGAGCAGCAGCTCTCCTCTCAGGAGCCCCGCCCAGTCTATCGAACTCAGGTCCATGACGGTCCTCTCAGCGCCATCGCAGCAGCTGCACCACGCTCAGATATTCCCTCGAGGCCTCCAGGGCCGCTTCCCCCTCCGCGACCCGTTCGTCCGGGAGGCCCGCGCGATCGATCCGCAGAACGCTCTTCCAGGGGCCGCTGCGCTCCACGAGACCGCGGAGGTGTTCGCCCAGCGAGGAAGGCTTGTAGAGCACCGCCGCGTCGGCGGCGCCGAGCATCGCCTCAACCCTGTCAAGCGCCGCCGTCCCGGGAATGATCGCGAGAGATTCGCTTCCCAGCGCCAGGAAATTTCCCGTCCGCGAGGAAGCGAGCGAGTGCGCGGAGACGCCGGGGACAATGCGCAGCTCGATATCCGGCACACACTGTTTCAATACCTCATAAAGGTACGCAGCCGTGGCGTAGAGGGCCGAATCGCCGATGACCGGCAATGCAACGGAAGAAGCGTGCTCCCAGCGAGGCCGGATTCTCTCCAGTTCCTCCCGGAGCAGGGCATCGCGGGTGTTCTCGTCCCGGATCATGGGAAAGAGGACGGGCAGTGTTTCACGGGAAAGGTGCGCCTCCAGGATCCTTCCGGCTACGCTTTCTCTCCCCCTCCCCGAGAAGGGAACAAGGACCACGTCCGCCTCTTTCAAAATTCGCAGCGCCCGAAGGGTTACCAGTTCAGGATCGCCGGGACCGAGCCCCACTCCCCAGAATTCCATCAGTCTTTTCCTCCTGTGAACTCGATATTTCTCATGGAGACCGTACGATCTCCTTCTTCCTCGGACTCCCTCTGCCGGAAGAGCGATCGCAACATCCCGACAGCATCCCCCATCCGCAGAAGAGAGGGGCGGCTTATCATTTCCTCCGGCACCAGGGCGATTTTCGCTCCTGTCAATCCGGATATCCACGGGCGTGAAAGGACATCGCCCCTGTCCACCGGGTTCATCGGCCCCACCTGGACGAGGTAGACGTCCAGCCCGTTCGCCGCCAGATCAAGGAGGCGCTCCTCGCCCCACGGAGCAAGCGGACTTTCCGGTCTCGACGGAACCGCCGAGTCCGCAGCGTTCACTCCTCCGGCAACGGCGATCAGAAATGCCGCCCAGGAGGAAGGGGAACAGGTCCGCAGTCCCTTGCCGGTAGTCTCCAGAAAGACCCGGGGACGGGAAATAGTTCCCCGCGGTATTTCGGCATCGGCATGCAGCGCTACAAGAAGCTCCTTCCAGAGTCTCCCGGCATCTTCTACTCCCAGCAGAAGTCCGAGGCGGGACAGGTAGTGTTCCATCGTCCCGGGAAGAGGCGGCGAGAGAGAGAATACGGGAATACCGGATCGCTCAATCGCCCGAAGAACACCGCCGTTGACGCTTTCGACAAGGGGGCGTGTTATGACGAGGTCCGGCGCGAGCGCCAGGATCCTCTCGGCGTCGGACCGCACCGGAAGCGGTACGGCGCCTGGGAAGAGCGCCGGGTCGTCTCCCTCGGCAATTCCCACGAGCCGGCCTCCTCCTCCAAGGACGAGGATATTCTCGCTGTGCCCTGCGTAGAGCGAGACAATCCGCTTCGCGGGAGCAGGCAATGAGACCGTACGGCCGAGGTCGTCCGCGAGGGAGATCTCTTCCGCGGAGAGAAGAGCCGGAGAAAAGACCGCCGAAAGAAAGAAAAATACGAGAAGACAGCTTTTAGCAGCTCTGCGGAGCGGATTTCGCGGGCACAGGAGAAAGTCGGGCATGCGACGGCAGGCCGTCGCGGCGGAAGAAGCACGGGCGGCGCCTATCGGTCGGAACCGGGTCCTTCCCGACTGGTATTCTAGAGCGCACGCCAAAGCTTTCTCCCCCTTTCTCCTCCGAAGGCGCACGGTGTTCCGGTTTCGAACGAGGAGAACGAAACATCGTACACCTCCGAAAGCACAGCCTCGCTCAACGTCTCTCCGGCGCAGCCGATGGCCGCGAGACTTCCCCCCTTCAGAAAACAGACGATATCCGCGAACTCGGCTGCGAGATTGATGTCATGGACTGCGACTATCACGGTCTTTCCTTCCCCCGCACACCGTCGCAGGAACCGAAAGAGCCGGAGCGTATGGCGCGGATCGAGCGCCGAGGACGGTTCGTCCAGGAGGAAGACCTCCGGCCGCTGAGCGATCACCTGGGCGATGAGCGCTCTCTGCTTTTCCCCGCCGGAGAGCGAGGAGACCTTCCGGAAGAGAAGAGATCCGAGTTCCATCTCGTGAGCGGCCGAAGCTGCCCGCTCCCTGTCTTCCCGCGTCCATCCGGAGAGGAGCGTCCTGTGCGGAAGCCTTCCGAGAAGGATTACCTCCTCGACGGTGAACGGAAAGAGCATCGCCGGCGACTGGGAGACCACGCCGACCAGCCGCCCTCTGCGGGAAGCCGGGAGCTGCCGCAGAGACTGCCCGTTGATCGAGACTTCACCGGAGAAGGGAAGAGCGCCGCCGAGCAACCGGAGCATCGTGCTCTTGCCGCTGCCGTTCGGTCCGAGCAGGCACGCCAGGGAACCGGCAGGAAATCGTGCGGAAATACCGGAGAGGACCCTCTTTCCGCCGTATCCTGCCGAGACTCCGTCCATCAGGACTCCGCGAAAATTTCCGTTTCCCGCGCCGCTCACTTGCGTCCTCCCCTCTCCCGGACGAGAATCCAGCAAAAGACAGGCCCTCCCGCCAGCGAGGTGATCACTCCCACCGGCAATTCCCCCAGGGAACGGGCTGCGCCGTCCGCCGCGGTCAGCAGAAGCGCTCCTCCGAGAAACGAGGCGGCCAGGAGCATTCTGTGCGAAGGGCCGAGGATCATTCGGAGCAGATGAGGGCCTACAAGCCCCACAAAGCCTATGATACCGTGAAAAGAAACTGTCAGCGCCGTTGCGAAGGAGGCGAGGACGAGCAGGATCGACTTGATCCGCATCTCCTCCACACCGAGATAGACCGCCCGGCTCTCTCCGAGCGAAATCGCGTCCAGGTCGGGCCCCCACCACCATGCCGCCGCGAAGAGCAGCGCTCCTCCTCCGGCGATGGCCAGGGCGCCTTCCATGGATGCGCCGGAGAAACTTCCCATGAGCCAGAGCACGATGGCGGAAACCCTCTCCTCGGCGAGAGCCTTGAAGAGGGTGACGCCGGCGGAGAGAACGGAGCTGACCACAATGCCCGCTAGCACCATGTGCAGAGGGGATGCGCCGCCGGACCGCCACGCGAGAAACAGGGAAAGGCCGAGAGCGAAGAGAGCGCCGAGAAACGCGGCTGCAGGGATCCATATTCCGCCGAGATATATCCCGAGAGAAGCGCCGAGCGCCGCACCGGCAGCAATACCGAGCGTATAGGGTTCCGCCAGAGGGTTCACCAGCATCCCCTGCAGAACGACGCCGGACACAGCGAGAGAAGCCCCTGCTCCGAGCGACGCCAAAAGCCGGGGAAGCCGGATGGCCCGTACAATCAGCAGATCCTGCGGAGAAACGGTTTCGTCCCTGCCTGAAAGAACCGCGAGGACCGTACCGAAGGGGATCTCCATGTCACCGGCAAGAAGACGCCAAAGGACTGCTCCTCCCAGGAGGAGAAGCAACACTGCAAACAGAGATATCCTGAGAAGTTTCCCGGCGGAGCGTTCCAATCACTTTCCTCCGGCTGCCTCCCGGATGTGGCCTATGAAAAGATCCGCAAGGCCCTCTCCGTCTCCGAGTCCTTTCAGTACGGCCTCGACGGCATACCCTTCCTGTTTGAGGATGCTCATCCACGACTCCGGATCTTCCTCGTCGGCCATATCGTTCCTGGCATGATCACCAGCCACCACCATGAAAGGAACAAGGGTCACCTTGGACGGGTTCATGGATTTAAGCCTGCGCTTCACTGAATCGATCTCCGGAAACCCTTCCACGACGCCCATGAGAAACGGGAGTTCCTCCTCGTCGAAGAGAAGCTGCATCTTGCTGTACGCCGCATTCGCCCCGTGATGGGTTCCGTGTCCCATGAAAACCACCGCGCCTCCGTTCCCGGCAAGGTCCCCGTATTTCGACCGGAGCATCGCGACCGTGTTGTGATAATCCTCGATACTGTCAAGAAGCGGTTTGCCGAGAGAGAGACGAGAAAACCCGTACTTCCCCCGTATCGAACCGAAAGCGCGCACCACCGACGCCAGTTGATGAAATTCCTCGCCTGAAATGATGTGGAGAGACTGCACCGTAACCGATGAAAAACCGTCATCCTTCATTCTGGAAAGGGCCATCAGAGGACTATCGACGGCAAGCCCCTCCTCTCTCAGTATCTTGCGGCGGATGATGTTCGACGTGTACGACAGGCGCACCTCCGACTCCGGAAACGCCGCCTTCACGGCCTCGACAATGCTCTCGATAGCTGTTCTCGCATCCGGTTCCGAAGTACCGAAAGCGACGAGCAGAATCCCCTTCTTCTCGCGGGACGCATTCTTTTCCGAAGCGAGAGCGCTCTCCCCGGACACCACCAACAGTCCTACCGCAGCGATCAGCAAACCTACCATCACCAATGCCATTTTCTTCATCCTTTACCCCTCCCGTGGAGTTTTCCTAGCCGGAAGCATGGTGATACACGCTCCGGACGACCGAAGGATGCCCGGGAGGAACGAGCATACCCGCAAATATGCAGAAAAAAGAAAAAAGGGCGCCCAAATAACGACGGCCCCTTAGAAAAAATCTTCTCTTTTCACGCGTATGCGGAATACAGAAGGCGGCCTCGATCCTCGCGAGTTTTCCCGCTATTTTCGAAAGACCGGTCTCCTGGCTTGCCGTCATCCTCCACCACCCCTTCCCGGAGAGAAACTCCAGTGGTCGATGGTTTTGTCAGGCTTACAGTGGCGGGTCCGCGCCGGATTTTCACCGGACTTCCCGAGCATCTTCCGAAAGAAGGCGCATCAACACGCCTTTCCTACTGATAGTATTCCGGCGGGAGTTGTTTGTCAAGGAATCTCCGCTCATCCTGTGACGGGACACCGGAGCCGCTTTTCTGTCTTCGGATTCGACCCTCGAAAGTGGAGGCAACGGCACACAATGCCTGTATTGCTCTTCGCCAAGGGAATCCCCTCCCTATGTTTTTTGAATTTTTGAGGGAATAGAGTATAATACAGGAAAGAAATTACCTTGAATTGGAGGGATGGCAATGACAGCGAAATGTTTCGAGATGAAGGATGCGCTCCGTTACGGAATTCATGCGGAGATCGAGGCGAAGGAATTCTACCAGACATGGGCGGAGAGTGTTCCGGACGAGCACCTCAAAAAGGAACTTCTGGAACTCTCCGACTGGGAGAGCGAGCACGAAGCCAGCCTCATGAACTACTACGAGAAGCTCTACGGCGAGAGATGTCCCATCGACCCCGACATGGTCGTCGCCCCCGAACTGAAGGTCCAGACGAAAGACTTCGGCGACACGACATCCGTGCTCCGCATCGCCTCGGCCGCCTACCTCTCCGAGATGCGGGCCATGGAGTTCTACGAGCGCCTCGAAAAGGAATCCTCAGGAGAGACAGCGGTCATGTTCGGCAAGATCAAGGACATGGAGAAGGAGCACATGGACATCACGAAAAAACAGTATCTGAGGATACGGGAGGACGTCGTCGGCTTCAGGGCCTTCTGACGTATCACTACACGTACTTTCGATAAAGCGAGCGCTGCTTCCGGATATTTTCCGAAAGCAGCGCTTGATCGAATTTTATTTCGGCTGCTTCAACATGCGGCGGAGCACCTTCCCCGTGCTGGAAAGAGGAAACGCCTCCATGAACTCCACGCTGCGCGGCACTTTAAAATGGGCGAGATGCTTTTTACAGAAGTCGATGATCTCCCGGGATGTCACCTGGGCTCCTTCGCGGAGTTGGACAAAGGCCTTCGGTACTTCTCCGTTCACCGGGTGGGGCATGCCGACAACGACAGCCTGTGCGATGGACGGGTGCGTGTTGAGGATGGCCTCGACCTCCTGGGGATAGACGTTGAAACCGCCTACGATGATGATGTCAGTCACGCGGTCGAGAATGCGGACGCATCCTTCTTCCATTCGGACGTAGTCGCCGGTGTTGAACCAGCCGTCGACGAAGCGTTCGGCGGTCATGACGGGATCGCGGAAGTAGCCTGTCGTGACGGACGGACCGCGCACCCAGAGAATACCCTCGCCCGAGGCGGTTATATCCTCGTTCTTATCGTTCAGCAGCTTCCATTCGTATCCCTCGATGAACGGGCCTACCGTTCCAAGGCGACGTTTTTCGTAGTTGTTGTTGACGGCGACCACGGGCGAGCACTCCGTGAGACCGTATCCTTCGATTACGCCGACGCCGAATACGGCCTTTGCCTTCGCGTCGAGCTGGATGTTGAGGCGGTCTCCGCCCGTGACGACCATCTTCAGGTTTTCAGGAACGGGAGCGCCTTTCTCCGCGGCGACAAGCATGAAATGCAGCATCGCGGGAACGGCGAGGATCACGTTGGTTCCCGAAGCCTTTATTGTTTTCATAGCTTCCACGGGAGGGAGGAACGAGGCGAGAATAGTCTGTCTCAGGTTGCGGATAAGCGGCATCAGGCCGGCGACGGTGTAGCCGAAGGAGTGAAAATTCGGCAGCACATTGAGCAGGACGTCCTCCTTGGCGAGCAGGTCCAGCGCGTCGTACATCCGCAGCGCGTTGTCGAGCAGATTGCCGTGGGTGAGAGGAACAGCCTTGGGAAGACCCGTGGTGCCGGATGTAGCAAAAACAACTGCGAGAGACTCGTCCTCCGTGCTCGTCTCCCGTGCTGTGAACGCCGGAAGAGGAGACGAGAGCGACTCCGTCACGACGACAGGGACAGACTGTTCCTCAAGGGCAGCTTTCAGATCGTCCAGTCCGGGAGCCAGAACAACGGCGCACGGCTCGATCAGATCAAGGGTTCCCATCAGGGAAGGAAGGCCGGATTTCGCATTCAGCGGCGCAATGGCGCCTCCCAGGCTCCATGCGGCCATAGAGAGCGCAAGGACCTGCGGCGAGTTCGGCAGAAGCACCGCGAGCCGGTAGCCGCTGCGGAAACCCGCGTTTCTCAAGACTTCGACGCTCTTTTCCGTAAATTCAAGCAGATCGGATGCCGTCAGCCATTTCCCTTCCCACCATATGCACTGCTCCTGCGATCGATTCCGCAGGTTTTCCAGGATTATCTTTTCCAGTCTCTCCATTCGATATTCTCCCCCTTCGGAGTGTATAAAATACAGGACTCTGCGGTATGCAAAGCGGCGGAACGATATCACCGCAAGGTGACTCTCTTATTGTAAAGCAAAAGAGCCCTTTCTGCATGAAAAAAACAGAGAGGGCTCCAAAAAACAGGAGAAACCGTGAAAAGTATTAGTCAGTTCTTTCGGCGCCTTCCTCGCCGGAAGAAAGCGGATTTCTGCGCCGGCTGATGGAGGTGTTCCGCATGTCCCGGGCTGCCTACTTGCTCTCGCGGACCTCCTCGTTCCTCCTGCGGAGCATATTGAAGGCCTTTTCAAGCAAAGGTTCCGTCTCTTCGATCAAGGCACGACGCTCCTCGTCGGACGCCGCCACTAAAAAGCGCCGGGCCTTATCCTCGATGGCCCCGACCGCCAAGACGACCAGCTCCTCCGCATCAAGCCCTTCAGGAGAAACGGGGTCGCTGTACCGGATAGCTTCCTTGAGCTCTTTCAGCCTGGAAACAAGTTCTCCGGCCATGCCCGCAAAGGGAGAAAGCGAGAGTTCGTCGGCTAGGGATGTTATTCGCGTGGTCTGGACGAAGAGCCTGCTCCTCTTCAGGGATGCGTCCACATCCATCTCCTTCGCGGAGAGAGAGAGGATGGTGATCGCTCCTCCTCCTCCCACGAAAAGAAGAAAGCCTGCGATGTGGGAGGCGATGTAGACGTTCTTTGCGAGATTCAGCCAGAGGTGCGAAATCAGGACGTTCGCAAGGACGAAGACACAGTAAAACGCGATCGTGCCGGAAAGCCCGAAGAGCAGCGGGACCGGGGCAAAATCGTCCCGCCCCGCGATCACATAGAAAAGCATGTATATAAATGAGAGGATCACTGAAAAAAGGATCATCCAGAACGAGATCCAGAAGTTCCCGATCCTCGCATCGGGAGGCACGAGAAGAAACAGAATGGCGGAGAGTCCTGCAAGGACGACCGACATCACGATAAGAAGAACAAAGCTTTTGCTGAACCTCCTGTCAGGTGTGATAAACATGACAAATGACTCCCTTCTTGAAATACTTTTCCAGACGCCTATTCCTTCCCTGCTCCTTCCTGAAGGCGACCGCCGCACTCCGGGCAGAATTTCGCTCCGGGTGAAGCCTCTTTGCCGCAGGTGGGACATTTCGGAACGAGTACAGCGCCGCACTCCGGGCAGAATTTCACCCCTTCCGGCATAACCTTTCCGCACGCCGGACATGTCCTGCCAAGGGGAGCGCCGCACTCGCCGCAGAATTTGGCGCCCTTGAAGGCCGGTGCGCCGCACTTCCCGCATCGTACTGACACGGATTCCTCTTTGCCGCCCAGGGAGAGGTTCTGTCCCATCTCTCCGGCGATCCGTCCGAAAGCCCCTCCCACGCCCATTCCGATCCCCAGGCCAAGTCCTGCATTCACCATTCCACCGCCCCCCTCGTTCGAAGCGGCCTTCTCGAGTGCATCGAACGAGCGCATCTGCTGGTAATTGTACCCCAGGACCTCCATTTTCGAGCGTTCCGTGAGCGTCCTCTTCAACTCCGCCACGGCAGGGTCGTCCTCAGGAACGTTGATCGAGTTGACGAAAAAGTTGAGCACTTCGATTCCGTACTCCTGGAACATTCCCGCGACCTTGTCGTGCATCTCCCCGGAAATCTCGTCCAACCACGCACTGACCTCGACGATCGAAATCCGGCGATGAATCAGGTAGGTGGAGATGAGATCCTGAATACGGGTAAGCAGCAATCCCCGAAAGTACTTTACCATGGTGTCGCTGTCGAACTGCCCGAGCGTTCCGACCAGCTTCACGAGGAATTTTCGCGCATTCTCGATACGAACGCCGAACTGACCGTATGAACGTACCGGAAGAAGCACTCCGTACCTGGGATCCTGAAGCTGGATCGGAGAAGGGGTTCCCCACTTGACATCCAGGCAGTGCACCTTGTTCACGAACCAGATCCATGCCTTGAAAGGCGATTCCCCGCCGAACGGGAGGTTGACGATCTTCGAGAGCAGGGGCATATTCGCGGTCGAGAGGGTGTGCCTTCCCGGACCGAAGAGATCGAGGGCCTGTCCGTTCCGGAAGAGAATCGCCTCCTGCGATTCATCCACCACCAGCTGCGTCCAGGTACCCAGCTCGTCGCTCCTGGCCGGAGCCTCCGGGTTCCGGTAGCGCCAGGCCAAAACTTTCCCCGGATCCAGTTCGGGATCGAATCGGACCACCTGAATCATCGCCATCACATCCACCGCCTTTGTCAAATCGAATGTTTCTCTTCAAAAAGAACGCTCCGTTTCTCCCCGGATGATATTATGCTACCATACTTGCAGTCCCGTAAAGGACCACCGCACGGAAATCCGGAAGATCGGGACGCTTTTCCGAAGGGAATGATTATGAACCATGGATGAACAGCAGATTCTCTCTCTTCTCCGCCAAGTCAGGGAAGGGACACTGGAAGATTCCGAGTTTGTGCGGCAGATGAAGGCCATGCCCTTCCGCGATCTCGGCGAGGTGAAATTCGATACGCACAGGCAGCTCCGCAAAGGATTCGCGGAGATCGTCTACTGCCCCGGTAAAAGCGATTCCCAAATACAATCGATCGCTGAAGCTTTTGCCGACGCCCGGACCAACATCCTCTTTTCCCGCGCCACGGCGCACCAGTTCGGTCTTGTGCAGGCCTCCATTCCGGACGCTGTCTTTCACGAAAAGGCCCGAATCGTCGCCGTCCGCAGAAAGGAGTTCTCCGAATGCAGAGGCCTCACCGTAATCACGGCCGGAAGCAGCGATGTCCCGGTCGCGGAGGAAGCCGCCGTCACCGCCGAGTACATGGGGTGCGCGGTGGAGCGCCTCTACGACGTCGGCGTTGCGGGACTCCACCGGCTTCTTGCTCACGTGGACGTTCTTCAGAACTCGAAGGCCATCGTCGCCGTCGCCGGAATGGAAGGAGCGCTCGCCAGCGTGGTCGGAGGACTGGTCGGCTGCCCCGTGGTGGCCGTTCCAACGAGTACCGGATACGGCGCGAACCTGGGAGGCATCGCTCCGCTGCTCACCATGCTGAACTCGTGCGCATCGGGCGTCTCGGTGATGAACATCGACAACGGCCTTGGAGCCGGTTTTTTCGCGGCGCTGGTGGTCCGCCAGTCGAAATAGCTCGGTTCCGAACGCTGAAAAGGGGGAGGGGCTTTTCGGCCCTTCCCCCTTCTTCGCAAAAACGTTCCTACTCTTTCTTCGCGATCAGCTCGACAATCTTCAGAAGAACTTCGACCGTCTTCTCCATGGAGCCGACAGCGATGAACTCGTGCTTGCCGTGGGCGTTGTGCCCTCCGGCAAAGAGGTTCGGCGTCGGCAGTCCGCGGCAGGAGAGCTGCGAGCCGTCCGTACCGCCTCTGACGGGTATGATCTTCGGCTCGATACCGACCTGCCTCATCGCCTCCATTGCAGTCTCGACAATGTGCATCCGCGGCTTGATTTTGTCGAGCATGTTGTAGTACTGATCGGTCATCGTCAGTTCCGCCCGCCCCGCTCCGTATCGCTCGTTGATCGCCGTCACCGCGTCCTCGACGGCCTTTTTCCGTTCGGCGAACTTCTCCGCCGAATGGTCCCGGATGATGTAGTTCATCTCGGTCGTCTCGACGTTGCCGGAGAACCCCAGGAGATGAAAGAAACCTTCATACTCCTCCGTGTGCGCGGGGGTTTCGCAGGCGGGGAACATGGCCGCCAGCTCCATCCCGAGAAGGATGGAGTTCACCATTTTGTCCTTCGCCTTTCCCGGGTGAACGCTCCGTCCGTGGATCACGATCTTCGCCTTCGCGGCGTTGAACGTCTCGTAGCTGATCTCCCCGACCGCTCCGCCGTCGACGGTATAGGCGAAGTCCGCCCCGAACGTCTTCAGATCAAGCAGGCTCGCGCCGTGGCCGATCTCTTCGTCGGGCGTAAAGGCAACCTTGATGTCCCCCCGAGGAAATTCCGGGTTCGAGATTAAATATTCCAGGGCCGTCATGATCTCCGCGATACCAGCCTTGTCATCGGCGCCGAGAAGCGTCGTTCCGTCTGTGACGACGAGCGTATCCCCTTTGTACAGCAGAAGATCGGGGAAAGTCGACGGGGAGAGGAACGCGTTCTCCTCTTCGTTCAGGACGATCTCTCCGCCGTCGTAATTCTCTACCAGCCGCGGACGGACGGTGTCGTCCGTTACTTCGAGCGCCGTATCGAGATGGGCAATGAAGGCGACGGCAGGGACTCCGGATGTGTTTCCCGGAAGATTCGCCGTGACGTAAGCGTGCTCGTCGACCCTTACATTCTTCAGTCCGAGCGCTTCAAGCTCTTTTCCAAGCTCGAGGGCGAGCGTCATCTGCCCCCGGGAACTCGGAACTTCTCCGGCGTCGGCAACTGCCTGGCTGGGAATCCGGACGTACTTCAGAAAACGGGAAAGAACAGAAGACATCGCTTCAATACACTCCTCAGCGTTCCGTGACAAGGTATGCCGCGAGTAGTTCGCAGCACGCCTCCACAGCTATGATGGTGGTGCGTTCGTAGGAATGGGACGCATCCACTCCGGGACCGAAACATGCGAAGTTCGCATCGAAACCTGCAGCGGCGGCCAGACTCGCGTCCGAGCCGTAGCGGAAGTGGGTGTCCACCCGGAAAGGGATGGAGCGTTCCGCGGCGAGGCCGGAAAGGAATTTGCGGAACTCGAAATCATAGGGCGTTCTGCTGTCGCGGGCAACGATGGTCACCGAGTCCTCCCTGGAGTTCGCTGGGGGGGCCACGATGCCGACGTCAAGCGCCACGTGCTCGGCCACGCCATGCGGCAGCACCGAGATGCCGTGCCCCAGCTCCTCGTAGTTCGAGATATAGAAGACGGTCGTTCGTGCCGGACGCTCCTTCGTCTCGACGAGCGCCTTGACCGCGCCGAATAAGGACGCGACGCAGGCCTTGTCGTCCAAAAAGCGTGATTTGATAAATCCCGAGGGAGTTGCTTCGAAGCGCGGGTCAAAGAAGACGAAGTCGCCGACTTCTACCCCGAGGGCGCGTGTCTCTTCAGCCGAAGAGACGTTTTCATCAAGGCGCACCTCGACGTTCTCGTCCGTACGGAGCGTTTCGCGTACGCTGTCGGAGAAGGCGTGGATCGAAGCCTTCTCGGGCAGGAGCGATCCCCGGATCTCCCTTCCAGAGGCCGTCCGGACGATGAGGTTCTCGGTCTCGAAGGAGGTCCATGCAAATCCGCCGATCTGGAGCAGGCGCAGGCGCCCGTCCGGCTTGATCTCCCTGACGATTGCTCCGAGCGTGTCCACATGGGCGGAGACCATTCTCCGGTCCGTGTCGCTCTTCCCCTTCATCGTCGCCAGAAGCGCTCCCTTGCGCGTCTTCTCCACGGAGAGTCCCAGTGAGACAAACTCCTTCTTCACCCGTTCCATAATCGCACGGCAATCGCCGGCGACCGACGGAATATTCACGAGCTCCTCGAGAAGAGCCATAACATACTGCGTGTCTGTCTTCATATAATTCGGAGTCATCCTTTCCTAACGGCCATTTGTCCTGACCAGCCGCCTCGCGAAATGGCAGGCGACGGAACGGCCCGGTTCGAGTTCCCGAAGCTCTGGAGTCTTTCCGATGCAGAGTTCCTGCCGGTAGAAGCACCGCCCCTGGAACCGGCACCCTTCCGGAGGCTCGATCGGGCTGGGAACGTCTCCCTCGAGGATGATTCGCTCCCTCTTCCTGCCGGCTTTCGCAAGGGGAATCGCGGAGAGAAGGGCCTGCGTGTACGGATGCAAAGGCTCCTTGAAAAGGTTCCGGTAATCCGACATCTCGACGATCTTTCCGAGGTACATCACCGCAATCCTGTCCGAGACATGTTTCACGACGCTCAGGTTGTGCGAGATGAAGACGTAGGTATAGCCGAACTGTTTCTGCAGGCTGTTCAGGAGGTTGAGTATCTGCGCCTGGATGCAGACGTCAAGTGCCGAGACCGGTTCGTCGAGCACGATGAACTCGGGCGCAAGAGCAAGGGATCGTGCGATGCCGATACGCTGGCGGCGGCCGCCGTCGAGTTCGTGGGGGTAGCTGTTCACAAGGCGTTTCGCAAGACCTACGGTGTCCATCAGCTCCAGGATTTTCCTGCTCCGTTCCCCGGACGAACGGTAGACGCTGTTCACCAACAGGGGCTCCGCAATGAGCTCGGAGACCGCAAGGCGCGGGTTCAGACTCGAGTAGGGATCCTGAAAGACGATCTGGACCCGTTTGCGCATCTCCTTCATCTTCGAGGATGAGTACTTGAGAATATCCTCTCCCCAGAACCTGACCTCGCCGCTGGTAGCCTCCAGGAGCCGGATCATCACCCTTCCGAGGGTTGACTTGCCGCAGCCGGACTCGCCGACGAGTCCGAGCGTCTCTCCCCTCTTTATCGAAAAGGAGACATCGTCCACGGCGTGGAGCATCCCCTTTTTGGTGTGGAAATACTTCTTCAGATTATTGACTTCAACAATCTTCTCGGCGTTCGGATTCATTGTTTTCCACCTCCGTTCCCGTTGGTCCGCCAATGTTCGAAGCGCACCGGGCACGCCACGAAATGCCCCGCTTCGATCTCCACCATCGGCGGGGCTTCCTTCGAGCAGGATTCGATCGCGTAGGGGCAGCGGGGATGGAATGAGCAGCCGCTCGGCAGGTTTGTCGGATCCGGCAGCAATCCCGGAATCACTTTCAGCTCGTCCTCGTCCCGGTCGATATCGGGAATGGAGTTGAACAGCCCTTCGGTATAGGGGTGGGCAGGACGGTTGTACAGCGCCTCTGTTGCGGCGTACTCCACAACTCTTCCTGCGTACATGATCGCCACCTTGTCGCACATCTCGGCGACGATCCCCAGATCGTGCGTGATCATGATCAGCGATGTGTTGATCTTGCGGCGCAGCTCGTGCATCAATTCCAGGACCTGCGCCTGGATGGTCACGTCGAGCGCCGTCGTGGGTTCGTCCGCAATCAGCAGGATCGGATTGCACGCCAGCGCGATGGCGATCACCACACGCTGTTTCATCCCCCCGCTGAACTGGTGAGGATAGTCCCTCGCGCGTTCCTTCTTGATGCCGACCAGTTCGAGCATCTCTTCCGCCCGCGCCTGCGCCTCGCGTTCGCTCACGTCGTTGTGGAGCATGACCATCTCGGCAATCTGCCTGTCGACGGTCATCACCGGATTGAGCGAAGTCATGGGATCCTGGAAGATCATCGCGATCTTGCCGCCCCTGATTTCCCGCATCTGGCGCGCGCTCTTTCCGAGGAGATCTTCCCCTTCGAAGAGGATCCTTCCTCCCGTCACCCTGCCCGGGGGGTTCGGGATCAGCCCCATGATGCCCAGTGCCGTCGTGGTCTTTCCTGCGCCCGTCTCGCCGACAAAGCCGAGGTTTTCGCCGTAGTCGAGAGCCAGGTTGAGTCTTTCGACTGCATGCACTGTTCCGCTCTCGGCCTCGTAGTGAATGCTCAAATCCTGAATGTCCAGAAGCAGTTTCTTGTTTTCCATAGTCGTTCGCCTCCGCCTTCTATCGCTTCAGCTTGGGGTCGAGAACGTCGCGCAGCCCGTCACCGAGGAAGTTGAGCGCCAGGATGGTGATCATGATGGCCAGCCCCGGGAAGATCGTCATGTACGCGTAGTCCCGGATGTACTCGCGCCCGCCGGAGAGCATGGCGCCCCACTCGGGAGTGGGAGGCTGAATGCCCAGGCCGATGAAGGAGAGACCGGCTGCCGTCAGGATGGCGCTCGCCACACCCAGCGTCGACTGGACGATGATCGGCGCGAGGCAGTTCGGAAGAATATGCTTCAGGATGATCCTCGTATCGGAGGAGCCTACCGCCTTTGCCGCCTCGACGAACTCCTCTCCCCGCAGCGAGAGCACTGAACCGCGGATGATGCGTGCATACTGCGGGGTCGTCGAAATTCCGACGGCGATCATCATGTTGTACAGGCCCGGACCGAGGGATGCGGCAATGGCGATTGCGAGGAGGATCGACGGAATGGAGAGCAGGATGTCCATACCCCTCATGATGAGATTGTCGATTCGTCCTCCGTAATAGCCCGCGACCGATCCGAAGAACCCTCCGAGGATGACGGAGATGCCGACTGCGATAAGGCCGACCTGGAGTGAAATGCGCGAGCCGTGGATGATGCGGCTGAAGATATCGCGTCCGAATTCGTCCGTGCCGAAGAGGTGCTCTTTCGAGGGGGACTGAAACGAGTTGATCAGGTTCTGTTCATAGTACTTGAACGGCGCGACGATATCGGCGGTGATCGCGAAGAAGATAAGAAGGACAACGATAAAAAGGCCGAACATTGCCAACGGGTTCTTGCGGAGACGCCTCCAGATATCGAGGAGTCCCGCTTCGCTCTTCATTCGAGGTGCAGTATTTCCGCTCATTCTTTTTCCTCCCCTACCTGTACTGCGCTCTGATTCTCGGGTCGATCCAGGCGTAGAGAAGGTCGACCAT
>CAYRPJ010000045.1:0-29594 GCA_964426245.1 uncultured Synergistaceae bacterium | reverse complement strand
ATCTCTTTACTTTTTCTCAACTGCCCCTATTGACTTTTGATAGCTGGTCTCCTTTTTAAAAAATTGAACGCTTCAAACGTTCATTGGTAAAAGTTTACTCCACAAGAGTTTTCTGTCCATATTTCTTATCATTCTTTTCAAGAGCTTTGTGCCTGCTGAGGAAATCCTCGTGTGTATGGTATTATGAATTTGAAACGAAAACTGCACGGGGAGGAAGCAGATTGGCTGGCAATTTACGGAGTATTCGCGGAGTTTTAAACTTTTACACCATGCTCCTTGCGGTGGCGATGGTCATTTTCCCTGTGCTGATAGGAATTTACGATCTCGGCAAGGCATGGAGAGCTGCAAACCGGGATCTGGATCACGCGTTGAACGCCCAGACGACGGCTCTGCAGCGATGGTTCGGCATCCACAAGAACAATATCCGGTCGATCGCAAGCCTTCCTTCGGTCCAGGCAAGGGACTACGAAAGAATGTACGCGGATTTTCAGAGCTTCGCCAGGACAAACGCGAACTTCGACTCCATCGTCTACGTGGATACCGGAGGCAGACCGCGCGTCCGGAGCGAATCGGGCGTCGATACTCACCTGTACCTCAACCTCTCCGACCGCGACTACTTCAAGAAAGCCGAGGAAGGAACTCCGTACATCACCGACGTTATCATCGGCCGGACTTCCGGCATTCCAATCATTATCTTCTCGATTCCCCTGATGGGAGACGACGGCTTCCAGGGGCTCGTTTTCAGCTCCATCCGTTTCGATACGCTGCTGAAAACCATTCTTTCCACAAATTTCGGAACAACGGGACGTTTTCTCCTTCTCGACTCAAAGGGAATGGCGGTGCAAGCAGCAGGAGATAGAGAATTCCCGCAGAAAGCGTTCGACGCCCTCCGTTCTTCCAACGGACATTCGGTATCTTTCTCGTTCTCGGATCAGACAGGCAAAAAATATCTCGCACGGGGCAAAATGCTCGATAAAACACAGTTTTTTCTTGTAGCAACTATCGAGTACGCCGAATTCCTGGGCCCGTTCGTTGCCAATATGCTCTATTTTGTGACCGCGGCGGGAGTCCTTCTGCTCGCGGCCCTCTTCATCACACGAAAGCTCAATACAAGAGTGGACCGTTCTCTCAGTCATCTTTTCGAAGGCGTGGCGAAAGCCGAGCAGGGTCAATACGACTCTCTTGATCCATCCCTGCTGGAAGAGGCTCCCTACGAACTTCGGGAACTCGGAATAGCCTTCAGCTCTATGGCCGAGACGATCCGCCGCAAGACATCCGAACTGGAGTTCCGGTCATTTCATGACGAACTGACCGGTCTTTACAACCGCGCGTTCTTCGAGGACGCCATGGCGCGCTTCGATTCGGGCAGATTCGATCCCGTAACCGTGGTGGTCTGCGATGTAAACGGCCTGAAACTGATCAACGACACGCTCGGACACAAGGCAGGAGACGAACTGCTCAAGGCAGCTGCCGGAGTCCTTGAAAAGGCGGGGCGAAAGAGCGACATCATCGCCCGGATAGGAGGAGACGAGTACGCACTTCTTATGCCGAAAACCTCCGGGGATATGGGGGCACGGATAGTGGAGCGCATTGATCTGGAGATAGCGAAATACAAGGAGCATGATGACTCGCTTCCTCTGAATATCGCCTGCGGAGCCGCAACGACTTCAGGAAAGGACCGAAATCCGGAGTCCATCTTTCAAGAGGCGGACAAGAAGATGTACGCCTCAAAACAGGCGGAACGGACGCGCTCCCGAAGGGAAATTATGGAATACCTCTCCTCCCGGCTCGATCGCGTACGGAAGGGTTCAAGAGACAGGCACACGGCGGCATGCAGCGCGATTATGGAGGTCTTCGTCAAGGCTCAGCCGGACCTCTCATCCATACAAAGCGATTTCCTCGTCCGTCTCGCTCAAAACCATGATATCGGTTTCGTTGAAGTGCCGCCGGAGATTATCCGGAAACCGGGCAAATTGACCGAAGAGGAGTACTCGATGATCAAGCGCCACCCCGAGACAGGCGCCCGGATCGCTTCCATCTTTCCCGAACTGGCGGATCTTGCCGAATCCATTCGACTGCACCATCGCTGGTGGAACGGCAAAGGGTACCCGGAAGGCGAAGGCGGAGAGACCATCCCTCTTGAAAGCCGTATTATGGCGATCGTCGACGCGTATGAAGCAATGACTGGAGACAAGACCTATCGTACTCCTCTTGAACCGAATGAGGCCGCGGCCGAACTCCTCCGCTGCGCAGGCACCCAGTTCGATCCGGCATGGACAGAACGCTTTGTCTCTTTCTTTTTTGCAACCGATTGAAAAAGATTCATAACAAGAGGAAATGCGCTCATTGCTGTTGACAGATTGCGCCTTTCCATGACATCATTTCTGTTTGAAATTTTGCGGCGCCCGCGGCATGCGGCGCCCTCAGGAGGCAACAGCATGAGCGAAGCAATTCACGCCCTTGAACTGTCGTACGAAGAGTGGGTCGATCTCTGCGTCAATACATGGCATCTTCCAAAGTACAGGGCAGACCAGCTCTGTCAGTGGATTTACGACAAGAAAATCTTCAACGTTCACGAGATGTCGAATCTTTCAAAGGAACTGCGGGAAAATCTTGTCTACGGGTTGATGATCCTTCCGCCAATCGCCGTCCGCGAGGATACCTCGAAGGACGGCACAAAAAAATTCCTCTGGCAGCTCTACGACGGCGAGCGGATAGAATCGGTCCTCCTCTCGCACGGCTCCCACACTACGGCATGCATCTCCAGCCAGGTGGGCTGCCCGCTGAACTGTTCCTTCTGCGCCACAGGGAAGTCGGGCTTCACCCGGGATCTGACAGCCGGAGAGATGGTCGGTCAGTTCCTGGCGATGGAGAAACGCTTGGGGCAGAATATCAACAACATCGTCTTCATGGGGATGGGAGAGCCGTTCCTGAACTCGGCGGAGCTTTTCAAGGCAATCCGTATTCTGAACTCACCCAAGATGCGCAACCTCGGGGCCCGCCATATCACCATCTCGACGTCCGGCGTCGTGCCGGGAATCCTCGAACTCGCCGAATTTCCAATTCCGGTCCGTCTTTCCGTTTCTCTGCATGCACCGAACGACTCCCTTCGCAGCAGGATCATGCCGGTGAACAAGAAGTATTCTCTCGGATCCCTCGTCGACTCTTTGAAGTTCTACCGGCAGAAGACCGGAGAGCGTATCACGATCGAATACGTGATGCTGTTGAAGGTAAACGACGAACCGGAATTCGCCTACGAACTGGCGGCGCTCCTCTCGGGGCTCGGCGTCTACGTGAACCTGATTCCTTACAACCCGGTCGATCTGCCGGATCCGACAGGACAAGAGTTCCAGCGCTCCAATCCGGAACGCGTCAAAGCCTTTTCCGCGATCCTGACCAAGCTCGGCATCGAAAACGAGATCCGTAAAGAAAAGGGAAAAGATATCGACGCAGCCTGCGGCCAGCTTCGGATACGAAGCCTCCGGGAAGGAGGCAGCATGTAAATTGAACTTCTTCAGGCTTGTCGCTCGTTGCTCAAGGCAGCCCCAAAAAAATCAGGGTAATGCGGTCATCGCGCTCCGCGACCTGCCGAACGGAACAACCGCCCGTATCGTGGAGATCGTTTCCCCCCAGAGAAAGGGACCGGCATCGCATCCTTTCGATTGTTGCGCCGCAAGACTTGAAGCTCTTGGTCTCCGCGTCGGGAAGATCGTCGAAAAGATTTCCGGAATGCCTTTTCACGGCCCGGTAACCCTTCTTCTCGACGGAAGACAGATCGCCGTAGGCTGGAATATTTCCTCGCACGTACTGGTGGCACCCTTGAAAGAGAGAGAATATCCGCATGGACGAAACCCGGAGCGAGACTAAGAAACTCCTGCTTGTCGGCAACCCGAATGTCGGCAAGAGTGCTCTTTTCACCCGAATTACAGGAGTTCATGCGGTATCCTCAAACTATCCCGGAACGACGGTTGGCTTTCTCGAAGGGTGGCTTCGACAAAAAGAGAACGTTTGGCGGGTGATCGACGTTCCCGGCGCCTACACGCTCTCTCCCACCAACGAAGCGGAGGAGGTCGCCGAACGCATGGTGAACGAAGGCGCCGATGTGGTTGTTCTTGTCCTCGACGCCACGGCGCTTGAGCGAAATCTCTTCCTCGCGTTTCAGACGATGGAGCGGCGATTGCCGGTCATTATCGCGCTCAACATGGTGGACGAGGCGCGCCACAAGGGAATCGACATCGACCCGGAATCCCTGGAGATCCTGCTCGGAGTTCCGGTCGTTCCTACTGTGGCAGTTACGGGACAGGGTATCAGCCGTCTTCTGGAGCGGCTTCCCGAGGCTCGACCAGGCGGTTTTCCGGCAACCTCCGGGGAAATAGTGGTTCCCGGCAAGGAGGAACGCTGGGCCGCCATCGGACGGATCGTCGAAAAAGTCCAGAAGGTCAGCCACCGTCACCACACCTTGCTCGACAAGCTCGAAGACGCTTCCGTGGATTCCTTCTGGGGACTTCTTATCGGAGTGTTCGTCATCGTCGCCAGCTTCGTTTCCATCCGATTTCTCGGTGAAGGACTCATCGACGAATTCCTCGACCCCCTCTTCGATTTCCTGCTGTTGCCCGTCGCGGAGAGAATATCTTCCGTTCTCGGAGGAGAAGGCCTGCTTCACGACATCGTCGTCGGGCGTCTCATCAACGGAGCCATCGACTTCGAACAGAGCTTCGGTCTGCTTACCACGGGACTCTATGTACCACTGGTGATGGTGCTCCCCTATGTCACCTCCTTCTACCTTGTACTCAGCCTCCTCGAGGACTTCGGCTACCTTCCGCGGCTCGCCGTCATATTCGACGCCCTCCTCCACCGGATGGGACTCCACGGTTTCGCCATCGTCCCTTCGCTTCTGGGCTTCGGCTGCAATGTCCCGGGGATACTCGCCACGAGAGTGCTCGACTCGGACCGGGAACGTTTCATCGCTGCGACACTCATCTCCGTCGCGATCCCGTGCGCGGGGCTGCAGGCCATGATCCTTGGAACGGTCGGAGAGATGGGAATGCAATGGGTTCTGGCGGTCTACGGAACCCTCATCCTCTCGTGGCTGATACTCGGACGCCTCCTTCACTCGCTCCTGCCCGGCTTCAGCCCTGAACTGATCGTCGAGATCCCTCCCTATCGCATTCCGTCGTTCAAATCATTATTCCTCAAGCTCTGGATGCGGATCAGGGGATTCCTTCTCGAAGCAGTCCCCTTGGTGCTCGGCGGCATTCTTCTCGTCGGGTTGCTGGACTCGACGGGCGTCACCTCTATTCTATCAAGGCTCCTTGCCCCTGTCTTCAACGGTTTACTCGGGCTTCCCGCCGAGGCATCGGGCCCTATTCTTCTCGGAATCCTCCGGAAGGATGTCGCGGTCGGCATGCTCGGAACGCTCGGACTGTCTCCGGTACAGCTGGTCGTGGCAACGGTGACGCTGTCGATGACCTTCCCGTGCATCGCTACGTTCATCGTACTGTGGAAGGAACTCGGAGGCAGGCGAATGGCCGCCTCGATGGCCATCATGATCGCCTCGGCCCTCATCGCGGGAATCGCCGTCAGGATGTTTCTTTCAATAAGATTCTGAAGAGACATTATGAAGCGCAATGTAACACAGGATCGGTGAAAAGCCGATTGCGGAGATCTTGCCCATCGTGCCTCGGGCAGGCATCATCAATATCTCAAAAAAGGAGATGAAGGAAAGATCATGAAAAAAGTGCTCATGCTTCACGGAGTGAATCACAACATGTTCGGCAAACGGGATCCGGCACAGTACGGAACGATTACGCTCGACGAAATCGACGAGAAACTTCGCGAACTGGGCAGGGAGCTCGGAGTCGAGGTCGTCAGCTTCCAGACGAACTCCGAAGGAGACATGTGCGAGCGCATCCACCAGGCATTCCAGGAGGAAATGGACGGCGTCATCATCAATGCAGGCGCCTGGACGCACTACAGCTACGCCATCCGCGACGCGCTGGCGATCCTCACCGTCCCGGTGGCGGAGATTCACATGTCGAATATTCATGCCCGGGAGGAATTCCGGCACCATTCCGTCTTCGCCGAGATCGTGAAAGGGCAGATCTGCGGATTCGGACTCGACAGCTATCTCCTCGGACTCAGGGCTGTCGTCAGCGCCATTTCCTGAAAACAAGGATCTCCTCCAACAGTCTGCGGATAGCGGAGGCATGACTTATACCTTTCGCTCTCCGCAGGCTGTGTTGAAATAGGAGCGGCTCGTCAGCGATATGACAGGCTCTTTGAAATTTCCGCCGTCATCTTCTTCAGAACAGGAAGCAGTTCCTCGACGACCTCGTCGGTAAACCGAACGGATGGCCCGGCGACGGAAAAAACAATCGTCACTTTATTCCTGGGGTGAAAAATAGGGATTGCTATTGACGTGATTCCCTCCTCTCTTTCACCGTAACTGATGGCATACCCTTTTTTTCGTATCGATTCGAGGTCGGCCAGAAAGCCCTCCCGTGAGACGAGGGTATTCGGCGTGATCGGCTTCGCTTTGGCGATCTCGCGGTCAACGAGTTCGGAATCCGCATACGCGAGAATACACTTGCCCGCTGCTCCTGCCCACAGCGGAAACCGATCTCCTACGCGAACCACGCAACGCATGCTCAGAAGGCTTTCCACGTGTTCGTAACAGACGCGGGCGTCTCCGTCGAGAACGTAGAGCGACACAGCCTCCTTAGTGGTATCCCGGACCTGCTTCATGTACGGATACGCGATCTTCTGAAGCTTGAAATGATTGCGGGCGACAGCCCCCAGATAGTACAGATTCGCTCCGAGTGAATATGTTTTCGCCGGGCTTTTTTCAAGAAAGCCGATGCGGACCAGGGTATTGACCATTCTCGAGACAGTCGTCGTCGGAAGCTGCATTTTCCGCGCGATATCCATAAGCGTCAGTTCATCTTCGTCGAGAGTGAAACACATAAGGATCGAAAAAGCCCGCTCCACCGAGCGTACAGCCTTTTCCTCCGCGGATCCCGACAGTCTCGATGCATTTTCGATTGTCTGCAAGCGCATGCCCCCCTCAAACGACCCGAATTCCCGGCGCCGGGGAAATCAGGCGCTCAGTTTGCCTTCTCTCGCAAGGTATTCGATACCGCACTGGTACATGAAGTCGACGGGCGGGTCGATTCCTGCCCAGAGGCGCATCTGCTCCGCCGCCTGGTAGACGTTCATCCATATTCCCGAGAGGGTGCGGCACCCTCTTTTTCCGGACTCCTTCAGGAGCCTCGTCTCCATCGGGACATAGACCACGTCGCAGACCAAGTGGGATTCGTCCAGAAGCGTCGTATCGAAAAGAACCTCGTCGACTTTGGGGTAGAGCCCCACCTTGGTCGCGTGAATGATCACGTCGAACTCGTGCAGCCCTCTCCGAATCGTCTCTTCATTCATTTCTCCGATCTCGCATATGCCGGGGAAGTGCGTATTCACTCTCGAATAGAGCGCCTCGGCGCAGGAAAAATCCTGCAGGATGCAAAGAGAACGCATCCGGGCGGCCCCCTTCGCGGCGAGCGCACAGGCTATTGCCGTAGCCGCGCCTCCCGAACCGAGAATAAGGTAGCGATGATCGGGAATCTTCAGCCCGGCGCGGTCCTCAAGAGAACGGACAAACCCTGTTCCGTCGGTATTGTGCCCTATCTTGCGGCCGTCTTTTTCGATGACGATGGTGTTGACCACCTCGGTGAAAACGGCGGAGTCCGCCAATCCGTCGAGATACTTATGAACCAGCGTCTTGAAAGGCATGGTCACGCCCGACCCGGCGTAGTTGAAATGCTCCATGGTTCGGACGACCGTCTCAAGCTGCCCGATCTCAAGCTCCAGGGGAACATAGAGCAAATCGAGCCCCATTTTCTGATAGACGCTGTTGTGCATGAACGCCGCCGCGCTCTGTCCCAGGGGGTTTCCCAAAAGACCGAAGAAACGCGTTTTCACCGTCGTATTGAACAATTGAAAAGAACCCCTTTCGCGGACTAGCCCCGGCTATCCTTCAGATGCAGCTCGCAATAGGACTTCGCCGATTCAAGACAACGCCTGGCATGCTCTTTATATCCGAACTCCTCCACCCTTTGAAGGTTCGGAAGCTCGATCGAGTACGGAACGGCGGGAATCGCGTTCAGGATTGAGGCGATATCGATGCCCCCCTCACCCACATACGAGCGGGCTTCTCTGAGGATTCGCACCATCTCGGTCTGCTCGGTCGGAATCTCAACGGGAGCGTCGCATAAATGCGCCATATGAAACCACTCCTTCGGAAGCTTGGAAAGCTCCTTCGGGTCGTCCTGCGCCCTGTGAAAGTGATGGATGTCGATCAGGATTCCTGCGTTCGGGCGATTCACCTTGCGAAGCACGTCGACAGTGCTCTGCAATGTTCTTACACCGGCTATCGGAACGTATTCGAGCTCGACCGTCAAGCCGTACTGCTTCGCCAGGTCGCATACGTCGGCGAACCGCTCGATCGCGTACTCCCGGTTCAAAGTCCAGATGCTGCTCAGCACGTGTTTTCCGCCCAATTGGGCTGCTGTTTCCATCGCCGGTTCGTATCTTTTCACATCCATGTCGTCGAAAATCCGGGCCAGTTCGATATCGAGCAGCTTGATGCCGGTAGCGGCAAAGACGGCTTTCGTCTCCGCCATCAGTTTTTTGTTCTTGGACAGGTCGTAATCGGGTTCCTCGGGAAGTCCCATATATATCTGGCGCATACTTACGTAGTCATAGCCGCAATCCGCTGCTATCTGCGCAATCTCAGGCGGCGACGTCTTCAACACGGTAAGTTGTGCCAAGGAGAATTTAAGCTGCATGATACACGTTCCCTCCCCTGCATTCAGTGGCTTCTGCTGCGAGTAGCGTACACCGTATTTGGAAAGCGCCCCCCGAAGGAGGAGCGCTTTCCTGCATCGGAGCGCTACGGCCTGGGAATTCCGAACTCCTCGGGAGAGTGCTTCGCTCCCCCCGCGTCGTAGAGGAGCCACGCGCTGACGGATTGGTTCTGCCTGATGTACTCGCGTGCCTTCTCTCCTGTCAGGCCGAGCTTGACGCCGCCCATCTTCGTCGCGAACTCGTCGAACCTCGGATCTTCGTATCCTTTCTGAAATGCCGCCTGAAGCGTATCGATAGCTTCCTGCGGAGTGCCTTTCCGAACGAATGCACCGAAGAAAGCTCCCCACGGGAGGTACGGATCGTACTCTTTGTATGCCTCGACGATTGCGGGAACCGACGGAATACTGTCAATCCGCTCCTTGCCGATGACGGCGAGCCCGCGTACCGCTCCTGACTGAATGAAGCTTGCGGCGGCGAGCAGGCCTACCGGGACGGCATCGATATGTCCGCCCATGAGCGCCGTGATGCAGGGACCTTCCCCGTCGAACTGCATCCTGTTGAATTTCAGGTCGTGGATATTCTCTATCATGGCCATTGCGACGTATGGCAATCCCCCGGGACCCGTGGAGCCCATGGTGATCGTCTTCCCGGAGAGCGCGGCATCGATCAGTTCCTGATACGTGGTATAAGGAGAATCCTTGCCCACTAGGACGACGCCGACGTTCGCCATCATCAGGAACACGGGCTCGAACTGATCGTAGTCGATCTGGGAGAGACCCGTCACCTTGTAGAGGTTCGGGTTCTCCGCGCCGAAGAGAATGCTGTATCCGTCGGCAGGCTGGTTGGCGACGAAAGTGGTTGCGATGGCGCCCGTCGCGCCGGTCCTGTTCTGAAGGATGATCGTTCTTCCGAGATGCTCCTGGGCGATGGGGACGATGGCGCGTGTCGTGTTGTCCATGGCGCCCCCGGCGCCCCACATGATGTACCCCTGAAGATTCTTCTCGGGATAGGCCGCCGAGGCGGCGCCGGCTACAAACAACACAAGCAGCAATGCGAGAGACATTTTTTTCATGAATCGTTCCTCCTCTTTAGTATTGGAATTGCTGGAACATCTTTTCCTTCGTCATTGCACATCCGCGACATTGTCATCGCAATGCGAAAAAACAGGATTCCGTCAGGAAAGCCCCCGCCACCTCCTGTAGGTTTTCGTCTGCGAGAAAACCAGGAATACGATCGACAGCGTAAGCACAAGGCTGATCGGATTCGTCACGAACCCCTGCAGAAAGGGAATCAGCTGATTTTCCGCTCCCTGCATCGCCCTGCGGTAGTTCGCGTCCAGCATCGGGCCGAGGATCAGGCCCAGTACCATCGGACCGGTAGCGTAGCCGTAGAGTCTCATGAAGTAGCCGATAATGCCGAATCCGATCATGTAGAAGATGTCCACCACGCTGTTCTGGATCGCGTATGTTCCGATCACGGAGAGTATGATGACCACCGGCATGATGATCGACTTCGGAATGTCGATGATCCTCGCGAACGGTTTCACGCTCACCAGTCCCAGCACCATCAGCGCCACGCTCGCGATGCTCAGGCAGCTCACGATCATCCAGAAGAGGTGCGGCGTCTCGATCATGAGCATCGGCCCCGGCTTCAGACCGTGAATAAAGAGAGCGCCGATGATGATGGCGGTCACGGCGTCACCCGGAATACCCAGTGTCAGCATCGGGATGAACGCGCCGCCGATTGCCCCTTTGTTCGCGGTCTCCGGGGCGACGATTCCTTCATATGCTCCCGTTCCGAAAGGTCTGGAGGGATTGCGTACCGATCGCTTCGCCTGGTCGTAGGCCAGGAGGGCCGCCACGTCTCCGCCGGTTCCGGGAAGCGCTCCTATGAAGACTCCGAGGAGAGAAGAGCGGATGGAAAGAGGCAGAAACCTGATGAAGGTCTCCCAGTTCGGAATGATCTTGTCGAGATTCTGCTTGGGCGATTGCTTTCCTGCACTTCGGAACTGCGTCAGGGCTTCCGAGACGCCGAAAAGGCCGATCATTGCGGTGACGAAGCTTATCCCCGCCATCAGGTAGATATTGCCGAAGGTATAGCGAAGCTCTCCGGTGGAGGGGTCCATGCCGACCATGCTCAGAAGGACACCGACAGCTCCTGCGGTGATCCCTTTCACAGGATCGCCTCCTCCGATGCTGCCTATGAGCAGGAGACCCATTACAGCCAGCAGGAAAAAATCCCTTGGAGAGAACTTGAGAGAAAAGTTCGCGATCACCGGGGCCGCTACAGCAAGGACAACAATACCCACGAAACTCGCGAAAACGGAAACCGTCGTGCAGAGACCGATGGCCTTGCCGGCTTCTCCGAGCTGAGCCAGCGGATAGCCCTCGATTCCGGTGGCGATGGCCGCGGGCGCTCCCGGAATATTGAGCAGGATGGCCGTGATCGAACCGCCGTAGACGCCTCCTACGAAAACGCCGCAGATCAGCGCGAGCGCGTTGTTCAGATCCCACGAGAATGTGAACGATATCAGCAGGGACGCCGCCATCGTCACGGAGAGTCCCGGAATCGCGCCGACCCAGATTCCTGCGAAGACACCGATCCAGATCAGGAGCATCATCTCCCAATGCAGGAACGGAATGAGAAAGTACTGGAGGTTCTGTTCCATTGTCTCCGGGCCCCCTTTACGGAAGGATCACGAGGAAGAGGTAGCGGAAAATCACTACCAGCACCGCAAGGGAAGCTGCTGAAATCAGCAGTGCCCGGACGATGTTCTTTCCTCTTTGAAGATAGATCATCCCTGCCACCATGAAGGCATAGGAGGAGGCGATGAATCGAATCTGCGGAAGCGCGAAACAGTAGATCACCAGGAGAGAGAGCATCACGACGACATCTCTCGGCAGGAGATAGTGAACCACCGACGAGTCGGATTCTTCAGGCCGCTCTCTTTTTACCGCCTTCCGGAAGTTGACTGCGGAACAAACCATGATCACTGTCGAAGCAAGCTTCGGAAAGACGGAAGGAGAAGAGAACTCGCCGCTTGTCATACCCAGCGCAAAATAGTAGCCGAGAGCGCCTATGATAAAGGTGATGACCGTTATTCCCAGTTCGCCCGGTCTTCGCCTGGCCTCGGGAACATAGACGGAAAGATCTTTCACCGCTGCGGTTTCGTTCGGCTTTCCTCCCGATCCAATGCCTTTCGGATCGTCCATGAATCTTCACTTCCTTCCATTGCTGCAGAACGTAATCGAATTCTTTGTATTGGAGCGGGCGGGGAAGCAGCCCGGCTTATGCCCCCCGCCCGTAAGATCGGCGGTTACTTCTGCGGCTCGGGGATACCGAACTCCGCTGGAGAATGTTTTGCACCGCCCGCGTTGAAGATCAGCCAGCTCGCGGTGGACTCGAACTTCTCCAGGAATTTGACGGCTGCTTCTCCGGTACTGCCGTTCTTGAAGCCTCCGGAGTTCTTTACGTACTCCTCGAAGCGGGGCTCATCCATGGCCTTGGAGAAGGCATCGCTGAGAGCCGCCACGATATCGGCGGGTGTTCCCTTCTTGACGAAGACGCCGTAGAACGGACCCCACGGAAGATACTGCTCGTATTCGGGATAAATCTCCGTGATCGCGGGAACATCGGGGAGTTGCGGAACCCGTTTTGTCGTCAGAACCGCAAGACCGCGGAGCCTTCCGGCACGGATATACTCGACCGAGGTCGAGAGAGCGAGCGGCATGACATCGGCATGGCCGCCCATCACAGCAGTTGCTCCGGGACCGTCTCCATCGAACTG
Source organism: uncultured Synergistaceae bacterium (assembly GCA_964426245.1). Lineage (GTDB taxonomy): Bacteria > Synergistota > Synergistia > Synergistales > Aminobacteriaceae > JAAYLU01. The sequence goes on along the minus strand of CAYRPJ010000045.1, from coordinate 16,951 downwards.
GATGTAGTTGAAATCGGTTCCGTGCATCCCCTTCATCATGGCGCCGGCAACATAGGGCAATCCTCCGACTCCGGAGGTTGCCATCCTGATTCTTTTTTCGGACTTCGCGGCCTCAACGAGTTCCTGCATCGTATTATAGGGCGTATCCGGGTTGACGCAGATAACAACAGCGCCTTCGACGCCGATCAAAACCGGCGTAAGGTCATGGAAGCCCAGGGGGGAGAGGCCGAGCACGCGGTACGTCGCGGGATTCTCGGCTCCGTACAGCAGCGTGTAGCCGTCGGCGGCCGAGTTCACCACGACCGTCGTCGCCACTGCTCCGGAAGCGCCTGTTCTGTTCTGAAGGATGATTGTCTGGCCGAGATGCTTCTCCGCCAGGGGAGTGATCGCCCGGGCGAAATTGTCCGTGCCGCCTCCTGCACCCCACATGATCAGTCCCTGGAGGTTTTTCTCCGGGTACGCCGCGAATCCCGCACAAGCAAAAGCCATTACCAACACAACCGAGAGACACACAAGACCGAACTTCTTCATTTCAACTCCTCCTCGCTTTCTAAAATGGCGTGATACGTTCCTCACCTGCTCAGCGAAGCACCACGCGTTTTCCACTCATGCACCGACCGCGGTCCGCCCCATGCCGGAGCAAAGAGTGTATTAAACCTCCCGTTTGTTCGTCGGATCAAAAAACTCGCCGAAGAGAACTTCCTCCGAAGGAGCGTCCGTCAAAATCGGCTTTGCGACCCACGTGCTGTTCATGTAATGCTTCAGTGCGATGTTCTCGGAGACCTGGTTCCCTCCCCAGGTACCGCATCCCATGCTCGACGTCATCGGCATGCCGTTGTTCGCGCTCCCGGCGTTCGCCTTGGACTGCGGCTGCCGGACCATGATGCGGGTGACGGGTGCGCGGAGGGCCAGGGCGTGAATATGCTCGTCGTTGAAGCTGTATATGCCGCAGGAGTGCCCCCTGCCACCGACCTTATAGATTTCGTCGACCATCTTCAGTGCGTTTTCGAAATCTCCCTCGTAGCGGTAGAGCGCAAGCAGCGTTGTGAGTTTCTCGCCGGAGAAGGGGTAGTCCTTTCCTATGCCGTCGCCTGTCACCATGACGAACTTTCTGTCCCCGGGGATCTCGAATCCGGCGGCCTTGCACAATTTCTGCGGGGCTACGGCGACCGTCTCCACGATCCTGTGCCCCTCGTCGTCCCACATCGCTTTTTTCAGCTTCTCCCGCTCCTCGTCGCCGGCGAGATATCCGCCTTCCTTGACGAGCTGCGCGACCATTTTCTCGTAGATGCTCCCGTGAATGACGAGGTTGCCGTCGGCGGAGCATCCGGACCCGAAATCCGAGGTCTTGCTGATCCTGGTGTTCATGGCCGCCTCCGCCACGTCCGTCGTCTCGTCGAAGATCATCGTGGCGTTTCCGGCGCCGGAGCAGTAAGCGGGCTTGCCCGAGCTGTGCGCGGCCCTGCTCATGGCGAGGCCGCCCGTCGCCATCACGAGATCTCCCATTGTCATGAGCTGCTCCACGATCGCCATGTTGACCTCTGTAATACACTGAAGAAAATCCTCGGGCTCCCCGATGGATTTCAGCCCCCGGCGCATGCTCTCCACGACCTCGAAGGTAGTTTTTTTCGTCCTGGGGTGCGGGGAGAAGACGACGACATCCCGTGCCTTCAATGCGTAGATCGCGGTTACAATCGGTGTAAGCTCCGGATTGGTCATCGGAATGAGCGACGAGATCAGGCCGGCGGGTTTTCCGTAGCGGACAAGCCCCTTCTCCGGATTCACCTCGATGATGCCGACGCTCTTCTGCCGCAGGGCGTCCCGCAGGACTCCGAGAATCTTATGCCTCTTTCCGAAACGGCCGCTCCAGTCTCCCGCTCCGCTCTCCTCCACTCCCATCTTGCAGAAGCGGTCGAAATCGCGCGGATTGGCCGCCGACCACGCAATGCAACGGCACATACGGTCAACGCGCTCCTGATCGTAGTTCTCTATGATCTTCTCCGCAACGCGGGCCCTCTCGAAAACAGCTTCCAGGGTCTGTCGCTGCGCTTCAGTCAATTCTTTTTTCGCCATGCAGCCTCGTCATCTCCTTTACAAACCATCTTTACGATCGACACGAACTCCGCCTGATGAATGGAGAAAACGTGCAATTCCTACATCCTCCAGGGCTCGATATCCTCCCAGGACCAGACCCTCCATGGCTTCTCCTCGCCGCGCTTCCTGAAAATATCGTTGATGTTCCAGCACCCTTTCGTGACAACAGGAGCATTCTCCATCCGAACGTCCAGAACGCACGGTTTCTCCGAGGCGAGGGCTTTTTGGAGCATCGGCTTGAAATCCCCGGCCCGCTCCACCGTGTAGCCTTCGATTCCGTACGCCCTCGCAATCGCCGCAAAATCAGGGCTGTACGGTTTTCCATCCCGTTCGAAAATCGTGCCGAACTCATGCTCGTAGTGCTGCCTCTCAAGGCCGGCGATCGTACCGAAGGCGCAGTTGTTCATCACAACCCAGACGACCGCGATGTTCTCCACTGCGCCGGTGGCGAAAGGTGATACGTTCGCTCCCATGCCGCCGTCGCCTATGAGCGCCACTACTTTTTTGTCCGGGCAGGCGACCTTCACGCCCAGGGCCGCCGAAGGGCCGTACCCCATAGTCGCCAGTCCGCCGGGAGCGACGAACGTTCCGGGTTCGTAGATTTCGAACTGCTGCCCGACGCCGTTTTTATTCCAACCGACGTCCGCCACGACAAAACCGTCGCGGGGAAGGACTTCCCGCAGGTCAGCGAGGATCCGTTCGGGACGCATCGGGAACTGGTCCGATTTCTGCGCCTCGGCGATGGTCGCGCGATAGGCCGCCTTGGCTTCGGCGATCTCCCTGACCTTGTCCGGGCGTTTCACACCATCCGGATACTTCCTTCTAGCGGCTGCAAGAATGGCGTCGAGGGCCATCTTCGCGTCGCATACCGCGCCGATCTCCGTCTTGTAGTTCCGCCCGATCTCCTCCTGGTTGATGTCGATATGAATCAGCTTTGTCGGGGGAACATCGAATGTCTCGCCGAAGTACCAGGAGCTGCAGTCGGCTTCAGAGAGCCTTGTGCCGACAGCCATCATGACGTCGGCCTTCATCGCGGTCGTGTTGTTGAACTCGGTACCCCAGAAACCCGTCATGCCGACGGCGAGAGGATGATCGTCCGGAATGGATCCCTTTCCCATCAGGGTGTACAGAACCGGAATTTCAAAGAATGATGCAAGTTCCGTCAATGCCGCGGCCGCTCCGGAGGAAATGACGCCTCCGCCTGGATACAGCACCGGGCTCTTCGCCTCGGCGAGGAGCACCGCGATCTCTTCGGCTGTTTTTTCGTCGAGTCCGGGACGGGGAAGTTGCGGCGTGTTGTGCATACGCTGCTCGAAGAAGCGTGTATCGATCTCCATCGAGAAGATATCCATGGGAATAGAGACAAGAACGGGCCCCGGGCGTCCGGTGAGGGCAAGACGGAAGGCCTTGTCCATCACCTCGGGGAGCAGTTCCGGCCTGTCGACCCTCCATGCGCGTTTTACGAACGGGCGGAATATCTCGTACTGGCTCGCGTCTGCGTGCAGATTGACCTCCTGGTGGGGGTGGCGGCCGAAATAGCAGCTTGGAACGTCTCCGGCGATAACGACCATGGGAATTGAGTTGAGTCCCGCCTCGGCGACGCCTGTTGTAGCGTTTGCAAGCCCGGGTCCGAGATGGGTCAGAAGAATGCCTGGAACCCTGCAGCCCTTGCCGCGGGCGTAGCCGTCGGCGGCGTGGGCGGCTATCTGCTCGTGGCGTACGGAAATGAACTTGATCCTGCTCTCCTTGAGAGCATCCAGAAACCCGATGACCGTGTGCCCGCAAAGGCCGAAGATCTTCTCAACGCCCCGTGCCTCCAGAAATTTGACGAGCTGAAACGACACCAAATCCTTGTGCATTTTTTCGGCACCTCCATTGCAATTTTTAGGAACCACACGAAAAAGTTGTTTGTAAGAAAGAGTTTCCGAAGAACGGAAACTCAAACCGATCTTGAGAAATGTTTACACAATAGCGAAAGCACACTCTTTTGTCAATACAGACCTCCCGTTTTTCTATCCACTGAAAGATGTTTTCGTGTCCCCGAGAAAGCCTCCTGAAATTTTCCCGCCCTACGGAAATAACAGCCGTTTGACAGAAATCCCCCTCTTGGAGTAATGTTGCTTTCGAAACAAAAAATCCATCAGCCAGCATGTGAGGAGGAACCATAAATGAGCATCCTGCTGCCGGAAAAGATACTGTTTTGCGAGGTCGGTCCGCGCGACGGGCTCCAGAATGAAGCGGCCATCCTCCCGGTGGAACGCAAGATCCGCCTTATCGAGGGAGCCGTCGACGCGGGAGTGAAGATAATAGAGATCGGTTCGTTCGTCCATCCCAAGGCGGTACCGCAGATGGCCGACACCGACGAAGTCGCCCGGAAGATACGCCGCGTGAAAGGAGTCGAATACAGGGCGCTTGTAGCAAACCTCAAGGGTGTGGAACGTGCCTTGGCCTCGAGAGTGACAAAGGTAAAGCTCACCGTCTCGGCCAGCGAATCGCATGCAAAAGCGAATTTGAACAGGACTCCGTTCGAACTTATAGAGGGCTTTAAAAGGTGCGTCGAATTCGCAGGCGCCAATGGAATCGAAGTTTCCGGAGCCATTTCCACCGCCTTCGGTTGTCCATTCGAGGGGAAGGTCCCTCCGGAAAATGTCGAGGAAATTGCCCTTCGCTTGTCTGGCCTCGGAATCAGGGAACTCTCCCTCTCAGACACGACGGGCATGGCAAATCCGAGGCAGGTCTTCGAACTGTCAACACATATGAAACAGAGATTTCCGCTTATCCGCTGGTTCCTTCATTTCCATAACACCAGGGGCATGGCCCTGGCGAACATGCTCGCGGGACTCCAGGCCGGCGTGATACGCTACGACGCCTCGCTGGCAGGACTCGGAGGATGTCCTTTCGCTCCGGGAGCATCGGGCAATGTAGCGTCCGAGGACATGCTCCACATGCTTCACGAAATGGGCATCGAGACCGGGGTGGACCTCGACCTCATGCTGGCGCTCGCTCGAGAACTCCGGAAATGGGTCGGTCACGAAACCGACAGTTCGCTGCTGAAAGCCGGTCCGTGCTGCAGGATCACCCCTCATGTTCCTGCAGTACAAGTCATCTGAGATTTCGATTTTCTCCTCTTTCGGCACGCAGTTTCTCTCCGCGAACGGAAGGCTTCCGGGAGTACCCGGTCATAAAACGATCCGCCTTCCTTCCTCTGCCGAGAGATAGGCCGCGTAGATAACCCGGATCGTATCACAGGCGAGTTCGAAGTCAGAGAGAGGCGCCCGTCCCGTGGCGGCACACTCGACGAAATCCTGAAATTGCGCTGCGTAGCCGCGCAGATGTTCCTCCGCCACGAACGGCTTCTGCCAGCCGGTCTTCGCGGGAAGCATCTCGGAGATGTAGACATTCTCCATACCGTCTTCGTCGAGCATATAGGTGCTCATGGTGTCCGACGGCGTTATCTGGCAGTACATCACGGCGTCGTTGGCATAGACTTCGACGTAGTTTCTCGTTCCTCCGAGCATCGTGTCTCCCGCGATGACGAGGGCTTTCGTGTCATCGGTGAAGGTGATCGCTACCGACGCGTAGTCCTCTACGTCGACAGGCCGGACGCTGATGTGCCGATGCTCGTATTCCGTAAGCCCCGGCGTCATTCTGCCGGTGTCGCAGAGGACGCTTTTTACTCCGATATGAATGTTCCGGGACCTCGCCTCCTCCCTCTTCAGCCAAAGAATTCCTCCGAGAGGGTGACACCCCACACGGATGAGCGATCCGCCGCCGGTCTTCGCCCATTGTCCGGCAACAGGTGATGTCGAGCCCTTCAGACTCTCTTCCCCCTTCATGAAGAGGATCTTGCTTTTTTTCGACCGGATAATCTCGGCGGCTTTCAGTATATTCGGGGAATAGACATAGTTTTCAGCATACATAAAGAGGCGGTCGCTTCCGGAAAGGGCCTTTTTCAGCATCCCGATCTCATCCAGAACACCCTTGTACATCCTGGATTTGGGAACAGTATCCCCGATGGGTTCCGCGTCGCCGGGAAGCCCGAAATAGCCCGTGAGAGGTTTCTCACAGATAACATGTTTTGCTGCGGTCACTGCTTCCATCGTAATCCGCGGATGCAGAAAGGGCGGGGTGCATATGTCGATAACGTCGATCTCCGGGTCACGCAAGAGTACCCGGTAATCGTCGTGATATTCTTCATAATGATAGGCTTCGGCAACGGCTTTCGCCTTCTCGATTTCAATGTCCGCAACGGACTTGAGGCGCACCGACACACCGGAAACCCTGCCGAGGGCCCTGCTGTGAAAATGACACGCGAAACCGCTTCCGACGACTCCGATCGTTATCTTCCGCATAACAGTTTCACCTCTGATACCGTATAGTATCTTTCACCGAGATCATTCCCGACAGACGGAAATAAAAACCAGTAAAAGGAATTTACAGATACGATACAAAACAGCAAGAAGCCTGTCAAGATCACAGCTGCATTCACAATAAAACCTTTTATTCATGCATTTTATAACTTTTTCAATCACTTAAGGGCATTGTGGGCTTGTTGATGTCTTGATTGAATCGAAACGTGTCGGTTCAAGTGCGTCACACGGAAAGACAGTATTGCGCAATCCCGGTCAATGACCCCGGCGCATGATTTTGAGCCGGGGCCTGAAATGAGGATGAATCAGTAGATTCCGGCCAATCTCGGAAGGGCGATACTAATCCAGGGGATATAGGTCAAAAGGAGAACCGCGAAGATCATGCTCAGAATGAACGGCCAGACTGCCTTGGAAATGGCCTCCAGCGTAATGCCGGAAATTCCGCACCCCACGAAGAGACAGACGCCGAGAGGAGGCGTCACCATCCCGATGGCTAGGTTCACCACGATGATGATGCCGAAATGGAGAGGATCTACGCCGATCTGCGTCACAACGGGTAAAAGGACGGGAACGAGAATAATGATCGAGGCTACCGTTTCCATGAAAGTTCCGATGAACAGCAGAAGGAGATTTATGAGCGTGAGGATGACGATCGGGTTTGTAGAAAAAGAGAGGATAGCCGAGGCCACCGCCTGGGGCACTCTCTGAGCCGTCAAAATCCAGCTAAAAACCGACGATGTCGCGATAATGAACATGATCATCGCCGTGCTCACCGACGTGTTCACCAGGATGTCCTTCAGCTTGGACAGCGAAAGCTCCCGGTAGACGAACAGTCCTACGATGAAACCATAGATCACCGCCACCACCGCGGCCTCCGTGGGTGTGAAGACGCCGCCGTAGATGCCGCCGAGAATGATGACCGGCATCAGAAGAGCGAGAATCGCATCCTTGAAAGTAGCCCAGATCTTCGCTCCGCTGGCCTTCTCGTCTCCCTTGTACCCTTTTTTTCGTGCGATCAGCCAGGCAACGAACATGAGAGAGCCTCCGACGAGGAAACCCGGAAGAATTCCTCCCATGAAAAGAGCTCCTATAGAGACCCCGGTCAGGACGCCGTAGATGATCATCGGTATGCTCGGGGGGATCATGACGCCAAGCGTACCCGCAGTCGCCTGCACCGCCGTTGCGTACGGCGTGTCGTAGCCTCTGCGGACCATTGCGGGAATGAGAATTGTTCCGATTGCCGCGACACACGCCGCAGCAGCTCCCGAAATCGCGCCGAAGAACATGCTGGCGATGATGGCGACGAAGGCAAGCCCGCCGGAAAAACGCCCCACGACTGAGTTCGCAAAGTTCACAAGCCTCCGGGAAATGCCTCCGAACTCCATCAACGAACCCGCCAGGATAAAAAAGGGAACCGCCATCAAAGGAAAAGAGTCCGTCGCGGTAAACATCTTCTGGACCAGGACCACCGGAGGAATGGTTCCCGACCACAGGATAGCCGCAAGGGATGCGAGACCTATCGAAACCGCAATGGGGACATTCAACAGGAAGAAAAAGACAAGGCTTCCGAAGAGAACGGCCGTCATGTGTTTTTCACCATCCTTCCGGAAACAGCATGAAACATCTGTTCAAACATCTGGAAAAAAGCGTGAAGAAACATCAGGACGCCTCCGGCGAATACGGCGCTGTAAGGTATCGCCATCGAGATTTCCATCGCAGGCGAGAGCTGAAATCCGACGACACGAAGGATCGCCCGTCCGTATATCACCATGTAAGCGAAGAAGATGCATGAGACCGCATGTACAAAGACCGCCGCCCAGCTTCGAAGGCGCTCCGGAAGAAGTGTGACCACAGCCTCGACCCCGATATGGGACTTTCTTTTGACTCCGATGCTCGCCCCGAGAAAAGTGATCCAGACCATGATGTACCGTGCAAGCTCCTCGGACCAAGGGAGCGAGGAACGGATCACAAAACGGAAGATCACCTGGAGAAAGACAACCACCACCATCACTGCGAGAAATCCGCAGACGGCATACTCAGCCAGTGCGTTTGCCCTATCGAGCATTTTTCTGCAAAACAGCATGAAACCTCCCCTTTCAACAACATAATCCTTCGGGGCCGATTTGCCGAAACGAGCGAGGATTTGCCTCCTCCCCGCTCGTTAGGCAACGGGAAAGGTGCTTAATTACCGCTCAGAATCGCATCCAGGAGTTTCGCGTCATCCCCGAGCTCGCCCCTGAACTCGTCGTAGACGGCTTTCGTCGCTTCGCGGAAAGGAGTCACGTCGGGAGCGGTCACTTCCATGCCGAGTTCCTTCAGTTTCGCCACCTGTTCGCTTTCCATTTTCGAGATCTGTTCGCGCTGGAAAAGCGCCGACTCGTGCGCAGCCTTACGGATAATCTCCTTGTGACCCTCCGGGAGAGAATCGAACTTCGCCTTTGCTATGGCGATCATCGCCGGCGAGAAGACGTGCCCCGTAAGAGCGAGGTGCTTTTGGACTTCATAGACCTTCTGGACATATATGATGGGAACGGGATTTTCCTGCCCATCGACAGTCCCCTGCTGCAGCGCGGTGAAGACCTCTCCCCAGGCCATCGGCGTGGGATCCGCTCCCATGGCCCTCCACAGGGCCATGTGGATCTTGTTCTCCATCGTGCGCAGTTTCATGCCTTTCACATCTTCAGGAGCATTCACCGGACGCTTCGAATTCGTGAAATGCCTGAACCCGTTCTCGTACCACGCCAAACCGGTGATGCCGATTCTGTCGAGAAGTCCCATGACATAATTTCCGATCTCCCCGTCAAGCACGGAGTATGCTTGCGCCTTGTCCTTGAAGAGGAACGGGAAGTCGAACATCATGAACCGTTTCTCGAAACCGCCCATCGGCCCCGTCGACCCGACGTAGAGATCCACCGTTCCGAGTTGGAGTCCCTCGAGGAGATCACGCTCTCCCGTTCCGAGCTGATTATTAGGGAAGAGAGCGATTTCGATCTCTCCTTTGGTTTCCCTCTCCACAATTTCCTTGAACTTTTCGGCGCCACTATGGTACGGATGCTGATCGCTCACCGCATGTCCCAGTTTGAACTGATACTTTGCAGCCTCGCCCAAGGATACGAACGAGAAGAGCACCGCGCACACCAAAACTACTGCCACTGAACCTTTCAATTTCATGTTTCTTTCCCTCCTTACGTGAATTGTATTTCGTCCCCGCGTTTTCAGACGGGGAACTCGTCGTACGTCTTCTGACGAACCCGTATCAGGTTGGTCAGCACCTTGTTGACGGGAGTGGATACTCCCAGTCTTTTCCCCTCGTCCACGATCGATGTTTCAGCTAGAATCCGGCAATACAACAATCTCTCACCGCAAATCACAACAATGGATCAATTAATCATCAAATTAGGCAACCAGGTTATCAATCCCGGAAAGATTGTTAAAATAAAAAGCGCGGTAATCTGTATCAGAATGAAAGGCAAGACACCTTTATAAATATCCAATGTACTTATTTCCGGAGGAACAACCCCCTTTAAATAAAAAACCGACAGTGCAAACGGAGGGCTCAAAAAACCGGTCTGCATCGTGACCATGATCATCATCGCGAACCAAATGGGATCATAACCGAGCGACGAAGCTATGGGAGTGATAATAGGCACTGCCACCATGATCGTAGCCAGAGAATCCAGAAACATCCCCATAACGAATACAAGCAAAAGAATCACTGCAAGGACTCCGCCCTTAGGAAGAGGCAGCCCCATTAAAAGCTGCTGAATAATCTGATTGCCGCCGAGACGAACAAAAATGATCGTGAAGAATCCGGCGCCGATGAGGATGAGAAATGTCATCGCACTAATCGTGGCAGTACGATACACAGCGTCCTTAAGATTTTTCCAGGTCAATTGCCCGTATAGAGCTACCAATACAAGCGAAGCCAGCGCTCCTATTCCTGCAGCCTCTGTTGGAGCAGCGATCCCAAAAAATATGCTACCAAGGACTGCAAGAATCAACGCAGCGACAGGGAGAACAGAGGTTAGGAAAAGATACAACTTATTTCGAAGCGGAATGTTCACTTCTTCGTAAGGGAGTGCAGGTCCTAATGAGGGGTTAAAATAGCAACGGATACCAATATAACCTACATACATAGCAGAAAGGAGTAATCCGGGAATGAAAGCCGCCATAAAAAGCCTTCCGACAGATAAACCCGCGGTTGGTCCATATATAAGCAACAATACACTTGGAGGAATCAGCACACCAAGCGTTCCTCCGGAACATATCGCACCGGTCGCCAAGGACTTGTCATACTTATGTTTCAACATCGCCGGAAGCGCCAAAAGCCCCATTGTGATAACCGACGCCCCCACAACCCCGGTTGCAGCGGCAAATATAGTCGAGGTCACAACCGTGGCAATAGCTAAGCCTCCCCGCAGCCTCCCCATCAAAACATGCGTTGCATCGTACAGTCGGACTGCAAGACCGGATTTATCAATAATCATGCCCATAAAGACAAAAAGAGGCACCGCAACCAGAAGGTAGTCAGCAAATATACCGTATACCCTAAAGACAAAAAATCCGATGACGTTCTGACCGATGAAGAGAAGACCGAAAATCGTGGCAAGTCCGCCCAGGACGAACGCGACAGGATAGCCCAAGATAATGAAAAAAACCATTGAAGATATCATAGTGAAGGCGATTGCGCCAGGGCTTAAAAAATCAAGACTCAAATGACTCCCTCCCACTCCACAGCTTTGCGATGTCACGAATCAATTCTACGATTCCCTGCAAAAAAAGCAAAACAAGACCAGCCAATATCCATGATTTGAATGGCCATATGATCGGGAGCCAGCTTCCAACCCAACTTTTTTCATTGGAGGTAAACGAGAAAAGAACGTTCGGAATCATCATTTTTATTATCAAAAAAAGCATAGGAAAGAAAAATATCAGAGAAAATATAATTGATAATGCCGCTCTTGCCCTCATTGGAAAGACATTGACTAATATATCGACACCGACATGCCCCTTCCTTTTCAGGGTATAGCCCATTCCCATTACTATCAGAAAGCTGGACAGAAAGTATGTCACTTCGTAACTCCAAATCGTCGGGCTGTTAAAAACGTACCTTGCGACCACTTCGTAACCTATCGCGGACAAGAGGATAAGAATCAGCCAAGCTGAAGCTTTGGCGATACATTCATTCAATTTGTCGATAGACAAACAAAAGAGTTTAATCATTTTCATTTCGCTCATCCTTTTCCCTTATTCAATCAACTTTATTTCTTGGAAGATTAGGGACAAGGATAATCGCCTTGTCCCCAATCTTCCAGCAGGCTACTTGCCGGAAATCGGTTTCATAAAATCTTCAAATTTGAGAAACCTCTCACGGTATTCCTTTATGGAAGTCCAGGTCTCCGCAAAGAGGCCTCCCTGTTCCTGTGCTTTTTTATCCAGTAATGCGTTGATATCTTCGTAGAGCCTCTGCTGACTTGCTTCGTCAACTTTTACAGGAATAACACCTTTACTCTGAAAATATTCGTTCGCTTGCATGCTCTTCTCAAGATCGTGGGTGTAGCTCCACATCGTAGTGGCTCGAGCAGCAAGCTCGACAAGAGCCTTCATGTCATCAGGAAGTGATTCCCAACTGGCCTTGTTGATGCCAAGATAATAAACTGTGTGAGGCTGATGCATTCCGGGTCCGGCATTATATTTCGCAATCTCGTAGTAGCCCAGGTTCTTGTCGTCATTGGGCGTGCTGAACTCCAACGCATCGAGGACACCTCTCTCCAAAGCCTGATACAATTCTCCAGGAGGAAGCGTCGTTACAGAGACTCCGATATTTCTCAGCAGTTCGGCCCACCAGCCGGCCCCCCTATACTTGAGGCCTTTCCAGTCATCTATCTTCTCTATTTTCACATTGGACCAGGCTAGAGTTTCAGGTCCGGTAAATCCGAGAGGAAAAATCTTTACATTATAGCCCGCCTGATCGTACATTTTCTGCCAAAGCTCCAGGCCTCCGCCTTCATAAAGCCACCCCAGCTGCATACCGGGCTCTGAGAAAATCATAGGGAAAGAGCAAAAGAACGGAGCCGCCGTCATTTTACCGACCCAAAGATTCGTAGCCGCGTGATATGCATTGATGATTCCCATATTGGCTGCGTCGAGCAATTCTTGCGCGGCCACTAAGGCGCCTGCAGGATAAAGCTCGATGACCAATCTTCCGCCGGAGGCCTTGTTGATGTCTTCAGCCCACTTCTTCGGAATCGCGTGTAAAAACATCGATTCAGGCCAGCCGGTCGCAACCTGCCATTTAATAACCGTTCCGTGGGAGGACGCTTCAGCCTCGTCCAAAGAAAACGAAAAGGCTCCCCAGAGAACAAAGACAAAACAACACATCAAGAACAAAGCAAGTTTTCTTTTCACCTTCACCATATTTGCTCACACTCCTTATATTTATTTAATATTATATTGCTATCAGTACTTTTTGCTCTAAAGCATCAATTTCTCTGGTACGTCTTCTGACGAACCCGTATCAGGTTGGTCAGCACCTTGTTGACGGGAGTGGATACTCCCAGTCTTTTCCCCTCGTCCACGATCGCGCCGTTGATCACGTCGATCTCGGTCTGTCGTCGGTTCGAGACGTCCTGGAGCATCGACGAACGGTTCGCCGCCGTAAGCCGCGCAACCTTTTTCGTATGTTCGACGGGATCTTCCGTTTCGAGCCGGATTTCCTTCCGGGCCGCAATTTCCATAGCTTCGCGGACAGCCAGCTCCAGAAGCTCTTCCGTCTCCGGAAACTCGACGAGCCTGCCGTTCAGGAGTCCCGTAACAGCGGTCAGCGCATTGATTCCGATATTGACCATCAGCTTTCCCCAGATGAGCCCCATAACGTTCGCGGAGAGCTTTACAGAAAATCCGGCCTTCTCCAGCATTGAGCCGGCCGATTTCAACCTGTCGCTCACCGGACCGAGAGGCTCGCCGAGTACGGTGTCACCCTGCCCCGCGTGTCGGATTCTTCCCGGGCCGAGGAGGGTACAGCCGTGGCCCGTGATCCCGGCCATCACTCTTTTCTCACCGGCGGTTTCTGCCAGCTTTTCCACGTTCCCAAGGCCGTTCTGCAGCGTTAGCACGGCGGTTTCAGGGCCGAGAAGAGAGAGCGCCCCCTTCATGGCCTCCGCCGTCGCCGTCGCCTTGACGAAGACGATGACGAGATCCGCCTTGCCGGCCTGTGCGGGATCGGTCACTCCGCGAATGTTTTTCACGGTGCGGTCGCCGCCGATTCCCTCTATCGAGAGTCCCGAGGCATTCACCGTGTCGATGTGCTCCTTCCAGACATCCACGAGCGTCACGTCGAAGCCCGCTTCGGCGATCTTTCCGCCGTAGAGGGATCCCATCGCGCCTGAGCCCAGGATAACGGTTTTCATAGGAATCCCTACTCAAGCCCCTTCAGATCTTCGGCGGATAGTCCACCGAAACTGTGCTTCTCCTCCGGGAACCCGCCCCCTTTGATTTCCTGCTTATACTGTTCGAGGGCCTTCACGATCTCCTGCCCTATCTGTGCGTACTGCTTCACGAACTTTGGAAGGAACTTGTCGAACATACCGAGCATGTCGTGGAAGACGAGCACTTGGCCGTCGCAGAATCTGCCCGCTCCTATGCCGATGATGGGAATCGAGACGGCCTGGCTGACGGCGCGTCCCAGCTCCTCGGGAACGCATTCAAGCACGATCGAAAAGGCGCCTGCTTCCTCGAGGGCCTTCGCCTCGTCGATGATCTTCTTCGCGGCGTCGAGACTCTTTCCCTGGACCTTGAATCCGCCGAGCATCGATGCGGTCTGCGGCGTCAGACCGATATGTCCCTGCACCGGGATCCCTGCCTCGACAAGGGGGTAGACTATGTCGGGACGCCCGCCTTCGAGCTTGATCACGTCGCAGCCGCCCTCTTTCATCAACCGGTTGGCGCTCGCGATTGCCTGCCTTGGGCTCTCGTTGTAGGAGCCGAAGACCATGTCGCCGACGATCATAGGAGTGGGAGCACCCTTTACCACAGGCTTGATGTGGTGGATCATCTCGTCGGTCGTCAGATTCACCGTCCCGGGGTAACCGAGCATGGTCATGGAGAGGGAGTCGCCGACAAGAATGATCTCGATTCCCGCCTTTTCGACCAGTACCGCCTGGGAGTAGTCATAGGCGGTCACCATGGAGATCTTCTCGCCCTTCTGCTTCATTTCCTTGAGCTGCTGAATCGTTACTTTTGCCATTAACTCGTACCTCCTTAAGATGATGTAAGGTCTTTATATCCGAGCGAACGAGAGAACCTTCTCGCGACATCCAGCAACAGATCTCCGATCGACTCGATCTTCCGCTTCTCACCTGCGTAGACGAACTTCGGGAGAGCGACACTCAAGGCCGCAACCACATCCCCTGAACTGCCACGAACAGGAGCTGCAATACAAAAAAGTCCCTGGACGTATTCTTCGTTATCCCACGCGATTTCTCTGCTTCGTATCTCCCGAAGTTGAGAGAGCAGCACTTCCATGGACGTTGTCGTGTTCTCCGTGTATTTCCTGAAAGGGGGAGGGCCCACTATTTCCAAAACCTTCTCCTCCGGCAGCCAGGCAAGGAGGATCTTTCCCAATCCCGTACAGTAAGGAGGAAAACGTTTTCCAACCGAAAGGTCGACTTTAATAGTCGACTGGCTTTCGATTTTGTCGATGTAGATCACCCGGTCTCCGTCAAGAATAGCAAGATTCACTGCTTCGTGTGTCTTTTCGGATAGTTCTCTTAGAAAAGGGGCTGCCTGCTGTCGAAGACCGAGGCGTTTTACGACATCGTTTCCTATCTCGAAAAACTTGAAACTGTTTGAATACTTGTGGTTGCATGGGTTCTGATTGAGATACCCAAGATTTCGGACTGTGGAGACAATACGATGCACTGTGCTGCGTTCAAGCGAGAGAAGCCTGCTGATTTCGGAAATGCCTAATTCGCCATGAGAATCCAGAAGTTCAATCACCGCGAAAGCCCTTTCTATAGATTGGACTCCAGTGGATGCTGTCTTTTTGTTCCTCATGAAACCTCCTTCGCCAGGATATGCCACCGTTCTATCCCGTATTATGGAACACTATTGATCATTACGGAATTGCTTTTTGAGTCTTTATTATAAAGAGCTTTTTGTTCACATGTCAATAGATAAAAGAAAAGCATGGAGGTGAGGTACATAACACTCTCCTTCGAGACGAAGAAGCCGGAGGATGATCGAGCATACGAAGAGCCCTTCATCCAAGCGCTGCGGAGAGCGTGGAAATATCGTTCGTTGCATTGTTCTCATTACTTACTGTTTCGTCTCGGAAATTTACCTGGAGAGAGTTTTTTCATAAGCCTCCGTGCAGAGTAATCTGAATACACGGACTGCAGAGAAAGGAGAGTCCCCCGGTCGACTTTTCCGCAAAGACAGGATCAAACCGGGGGACTGCCGTTAATCGGCACCACCAAGCATGAAAACCTCCGGCGAGGAAGCAATATACTCTCCGCAGGCCTTGAAACAATTCAAAAGAACGGGATGCCGAAAGAAAAAGTCAGTTTCCGCCGATATGGAGAGAGACTTCGCGAAGGACGCCCGCCTTCAGAATTCGGGCCTCGTCCTGCATGGCCTCCATCTCGGAACTTCTTTCATCGACATACTCCTCGTCCTTTATCGAAGGAAGATTGATGAGCACGTTCAGAGCTGCCCCTTCAAGGCCTGCGAGAGCATGCCCCGCACCTACTCCGAGGTCGCTGGCCGCATTGGCGTTCGTTCTGTCCGCTATTTTCGAGCACAGGCGGAGGACTTCAAGACAATCGATCGCAGTATTGCGGGGTGATTCGCAGGCTCCTTTGAAAGCGGACTGAATCGCTTCTTTCCTGAGAGCTTTTTCTTCATCGGTGGTTTTCGGCGCCGCGAACGCCTCCATAACTTTCCCGAAGGCCTGGGCATCGATATCAATTGCCTCCAGGAGTCTATTTCGCAGCTTCTCGGACTCCAGAAGCGCCTCCTTTATTTCTTCCTCGTACTCTTCATATCCCTTTTTGCCTATGGTGAGACGACAGACCATCGAGACAAGGGATGCTCCAAGGGCGCCGGACAGAGCCGCAACGCTTCCGCCTCCGGGAGCGGCGGAATCGGAAGCAAGCTCGTCGGTGAATGATGCGAGGTTCATTTCTCTGAGAAGTGTCACTGTACTTCCTCCTTTTCTAAATACACATATCTTCGTGAGGCAGAAGACCTGCTGTTCTCCTCGTTTCCTAACTTCCGTTTCACGAACAATCTTTTCGACCTATTTATACCACAATCCATGGATAAAAGGTCAACGGTTCTTTCAAATTCCCGATAAGAAACGAGGGAGGAACGCATGCTCAGACACGCTCCTCCCGGCTTGGAAATCAATCTCTTGTGAGAGATTTACCCGGCGCACCTAGAAGAGCCCCGTGATGCGGCCCTTTTCATCGATGTCTATGGAGAGCGCC
>CAYRPJ010000044.1:0-31279 GCA_964426245.1 uncultured Synergistaceae bacterium | reverse complement strand
CCTGGCGACCTTCGCCCTCGCCTACTTCCTGGGCAAGGAGCCCGCGGAGAGCATCGTCAAGCGCTGAAGACGCGCGGAACATACAATATACGGGGGGCCGCCGGGCGGACGGCGGTCCCCCGTATTGTTATCTCCCCCGCAATAATGCAAGCACCTCGACGGCGGCGGTGCGCGGAAAGAAGTCGTACGGAACGAGCCGCTCCACCGAGTACGCCCTCTCCAGGATCGCCAGGTCGCGCTCCAGCGTGCCGGGACTGCACGAGAGATAGGCCAATCCCCGCAGCCTGTGCGACGCGAGCAGCTCCGTGACCGGAAGTTCCAGCCCCGTGCGGGGAGGGTTTACGTACGCGATTCGGCGTTCGGGCGGCACGGAGCGCAGAAACTCCGAGATCATCGGCACTCGGTCGGCACAGCTCCCCCGAAGCACCGCCGCTCCCGGCGCGTTGCGGAGCGAGCACTCCACGGCCTCGCCGCTCCCCTCCACGCCGAGCGTTTCGGCGCCGCATTCCCGCCAGAGGCGCAGGCCGGCGCCGATGCCGCAGTAGAGATCCGCGACGGCGTCGCCCCGCACGGAGGCGAGGAAGCGGCGCGCTTCGTCGAGCGAGGCGTCGTGCAGCTCCGGCAGAAGCTGGGAGAAGGAGGTCGGACCGTAGAGCAGTCCGCGGGAGTCGGCGGAGCGGGGCGCGCCCCATGCAAGCCGCCAGCCACGCTTGCCGAAGAGCTTCACCCCGGCCGCCGGGTTCGAGTGGAACCAGATCCCTTCGATTCCGATGTCCGCAAGTTCTTCGGCGGGGGAGGAGCGGCCGTGACGCGACGCGAAGAGCCAGCCGTCCGGCGGCGCCGTCTTCGCCTTGAAGACGAGCGTCGCCTGAGCACCTGAGACGACGAGAAAACGCAGCGGGAAGCTCCCCTCCGGTTCGTCGGGGGGCAGCGAGAATGCCAGCAGGTACAGAGTCTTCCGGATCCGTCCGGTATGCACCGGACAGTCCGTCAGCGGGACGAAGGGGCGGGGGCGCGCGAAGCGCAGCGGACCGCGAACGTCCGCCCGGACGCCCTCCATTCCGAAGCGCCACCCCTCTTCCTTCGTCCAGAGCGCCTTCAGCGCGGTCCTGTCGCGGTAGCCGAGGCGCCGCTCCTCGGGGGGCGACACGACATTCTCAATGCGATCCTCCCAGCGGAAGAGGGCACGAACAGCACGGGCCCGCTTCCCGGCGAGCGACTCCGCAGCGGAGCGCGGCCGTTCGCACGCGCCGCAGGCAGGAACACACCCGGGAGGAAGAACAGCGGACTCTTCATCGATCACGAACCTTCACCTCGCCTTTCATATTCCCGCTCAAGAATACAACAGGAGCTCCACGAACTCCAAGGCCCGTCTCCGGAGGGATTTCATGCTTTGTCACCTAAATTCATACATTTGACACAAGGTAATGCGCATGATATTTTATGTCGGAATTTGGGGAACAGTTTCTTTTTTCCAGCTCTTATTCGCAGGCACAAGGAGGTGAACAAGCGGGGAGAAGGTCGGGTTCGTTTCTACACATCGCAGAAGAACACGAGGAAGCGCTCGAAGCCGCCGGATATTACCATGTCAGGATTGTATTGTGCCATAGGATAATGCACATTTTTGACGGCAGCGTGCGCTCCGCGAGGAAAGGGTTGAACTTTCGGCGAACCATTTCTTGCTCGATTGCAGGAAGGAGAGATTGTAAGTGAAGAAAGTGTTTCTGAGTATTGTTCTGGTTCTTGCGATAACGGCTCTCCCCGCTTTTGGCGCTCAGAATTTCACCATCGGGACGACGTCCATGGGAAGCACATGGCAGATATATGGGACGGTCTTCGGCAACATCATCGCGAAGACGCTCCCCGATACGACCGCTTCCATCCAGATCACGAACGGTCCGGCCCAGAACATCCAGCTGATTGAAGCCGGAGAAATGAAGATCGGCATGGCGACCGACCCGGTGGCCTATGACGGCTGGACCGGCGCAGGCTGGGCCAGGGGGAAGCAACATCAGAGAGTGCGCGCCATCTTCGCCATCGCATCGTCGTATATCCAGGCAGTCGCCCTCGCATCCCGAAACGATCTGAACAGCATCCGCGACATGGAAGGAAAGCGCGTGCTCCTCCAGGCGCCCGGCGCGTCGGTCGACGTGGTGCTTCGCGCCTCCTTCGACGCTCTCGGTATCAAGACGGCGGAAAACGTCTACATCGGCCCGGTCCCGGCGATCGACATGCTGAAGGAACGCAGACTCGACGTTCATGCCGTCGCTTCGCCGGCCTTCCCCTCGAACTACTACGTCGAACTTCAGCTCACGACAGACATCAAACTGCTGGGGATAGAAGACGAGGACTACAACAAAATCCTGGAGAAGTACCCGTACTTCAACAGGGCAGTCATTCCGGCGGGATCGTACAAGGGACAGGAAAAGGATATCCAGACCTTCGTCCTCTCCAATTTCTTCGTCGTCGACAAGGATCTTCCGGAGGATGTAGTCTACCGTCTCGTCAAGGCCGTCTTCGAGAACCGGGAGGAATTCGTCAAGGCGGACACGTTCGGCAGCGCGGTCACTCCTGAAAACGCTCTGCGCGTGGCCATCCCCCTCCATCCGGGAGCCGTCCGCTACTACCAGGAGATCGGACTTACGGTTCCTGAGCGCTTGATTCCGAAACAGTAGAAACAGTTCGTTCCGGAGGGAGGTTTCCTCCCTCCGGAATACGACGCGGCGGGAGGGAGTATCATGGATCGTACGGAACTGGACGAGGTCGGACACATTCGCTCTTTCAAGTCGAACCTCTTTTTCAACAGCTTTGTCTACATCACTGCGGTTCTTTGCTGCGTCTATAATTTCCTCGGAATTTTCGTGCTCGTTTTCAGGCCCTGGGTGCACCTTGCCACCAACCTGGGATTCATCGGCGTGATCGTCTTCACCCGCTACAAAAGCCCCCTGGAGCGATTCAGCCCTCGCCTCGCCTACAGCGTCGACTTTCTCCTCATCGCGCTGACGATCCTGGCGTCATGGTACTACGCCCATTATTACGAGGATCTTCTCTACCGCGTGGCGGTTCCGGATTTCGAGGATATCGTCGTCAGCTCCATCACCATCATCGTCTGTCTCGAACTTTCCCGACGCACCATCGGGAAAGGGCTCTCCATCATCGCCGTCGTCTTTCTGGCGTACGCCTTCTGGGGGCAGTATCTGCCCGGCATCTTCCGTCATGAAGGTTTTTCCTTCAGGCGAATCGTCGTTTTCATGTACAACGAAAACGGCATCTTCGGCTCCGCGCTCGAGGCAGGGGCGACATTCGTCCTCCTGTTCGTGGTCTTCGGAGAATTCCTGAACAAGTTCGGGTGCGGCGAGGTCTTCATCGATCTTGCGACGGGAATCGCAGGGAGATATCGCGGAGGCCCCGCGAAGATCGCGGTGCTTTCGAGCGCTCTTTTCGGCACCATCGCCGGAAGCTCGATTGCGAACGTCGCGGCGACCGGGACGTTCACGATTCCGTTGATGAAGAGGACAGGCTACAGGGCAGAGTTCGCAGGCGCAGTCGAAGCCGCGGCCTCCACCGGAGGGCAGATAATGCCTCCGATAATGGGAGCCACCGCGTTCGTGATGGCGGAGATAGTCGGAGTCCCATATTCGACCGTCGCCCTCGCGGCGATGCTGCCGGCCATCCTCTTTTTTTTCTCGGTGCTGGTGATGGTCCATTGCGAGGCCGTGAAATCGTCTCTGAGAGGTCTACCCAGAGAAGAGCTCCCGTCTGTGAAGAAGCTCCTTCTGAAAAAATGGGCGTATCTGCTCCCGGTCATCACCGTCTTCTCGTCGCTTCTCATCCTCAACGTCAGCACGGCCCGCGCCGCTCTCTACGGCATTGTAACGGCGATCTTCGTCCCCGTCCTCTCAAGAAACAGGGACGTTCGCTTCAGGCATTTCTTCGACGCGCTCGCCGACGGGGCGCTCTCAGTCATGGGAATCCTCGCCTCCTGCGCCGTCGCCGGCATCGTGATCGGCGTTCTCGCCATGACGGGACTGGGCTCCAAGCTCGGGAACTTTCTGATCCAGATCTCCGGGGGAAACCTCTTCCTGATTCTCATCGCCGGAATGCTGCTCAGCATCGTCCTCGGCATGGGGCTTCCATCGACGCCGTCCTACATCGTCGCAGTGTCGGTCGTCGGCCCCGCGCTTGGAATGGCGAAGATGCCGATGCTGACAGCTCATCTCTTCATCTTCTACTACGCCGTGCTCTCCGTGGTGACGCCGCCCATTGCGCTGGCCTCGTACACTGCGGCGGGAATAGCCCGGGCCAACGTGACGAAGGTCGGAATAGAAGGCGTCAAACTGGCCTCCGCGGCTTTCATCGTCCCCTTCATGTTCGCGTACAGCCCTTCGCTGATGCTTGAGGGAACGATGGGAGAAATTCTTGCCGGAGTGGTGTCCTCAGTCATCGGAATCTGCATCCTGGCTACATCCATCCAGGGATATTTTTTCGGTTCCCTGAACATCGTTCAGCGGTTCGTTTTTTTCGTCGGGGCGATGCTCAGCCTCTACAGCGGTATTCTGACGGACCTCGCCGGGCTTGGGCTTTTCGCGCTCTGTGTTCTGTTATCTCCGATGCAACGTCGGGAAATTGCCGATTGGGCATCCTCCCTCGCGCATCGAAAACAGAAAGCGATCTCCTGAGCGGCAGGAGAGACCGGCGGTTTGTGCGGTCACCCCGACCAAGCGCGCAAACAGCGGCACAGCATCCCGACAGGAGGAAAGATCATCATGGAGAATGACTGGCGTTCATCAAGATCGAGACACAAGAGCGAGGAGTTCCTGGTGGGGGCTCTCGATCTTCATGTCCATCCGGGGCCGCATCTTTTCAGCAGTCCGAGGAGCACCGACCCGGTCCGAAACGCCCTTGAGGCCAAGGCTGCCGGTATGCGGGGTTTCGCCATCATGGACGTCTTCAACATGTCCGTGGGAACGGCCTGGATGGTGCAGCAGGTTGTGGAAGGGATCGAAGTATACGGCGGCATCAGCCTGAACACCGTATGCGGAGGGATGAATCCGCGCGCGGTGAAGACCGCCGTCCATTACGGGTCGGGAGCGAGGTACGTCACGTTCGGAACACATTCGACCTACTACCAGGCATACAACGAGGGACGCTTCGACGACGATGGTTCTTGGATCACCCTGAGAGAAAAATATCCGAAGTTTGTCAGGGAAGAGTTGAGCCGATGCATTCGAATTCCCGACGAAGAACCCTCTCCTGAACTTGAGGAGATTCTGGAAGTCATCGCGGTGAACCCGCAGATCTATCTCGAGACCGGGCACGTTTCAAACCGGGAGGCGTTCCGTCTTCTTGAACTCGCGAAAGTCCGCGGAATCAGGAAACTCCTTGTATCCAACGCGGTCGTCGTCAATATGAACGACGCCGAAATACAGAGGGCGATCGACATGGGAGCCCTTATCGAAAGGCTTCTGGCCGGAAACACTCACTCGACGTCCATACCCAAGACACATTATTACGTCGAACCGGAGTACCGGGCAATGAGCAGGGGCGGACGCGTCGTATCGTACGGCGGAGTCTCCGGAATCGCGCGGCAGATACGAACGTTCGGCGCCGACCACTTCGTGATCGGGACGGATTTCGGAATGTACACTCTTCCCACTCCCGTGGAGGGGCTCAGGGAATTCATCGCATGCCTGATGGACCTCGGCCTTTCGGACGAGGAAATCCGCAAGGTCAGCAGTATCAACCCGGGGAGACTGGTCGACCTGAACGAGTGACGATCCGCCGCGAAGGAGGAAATGCCGGGGATGAAATGCAGAACGGCGGCGCGGTCTCCGGGAAGCCGGATTCCGGCCTGAAAGGACCTTGAAGAACTGTCGAAGCCGCCGCGCAACGGGGTGCCCGGCGGCTTCGACGCGGATGTCGTTTATCTATCCGAGCCGCTCGATCCGGAGTTTTTTTCTTCCTTCGCCCTGGCAGCGGGCGCAGACCTGCGCAAAGGGAGCGAGATCCTCTTCGATACGGGCGAAGAGCGTGCTCGGTTTCCATCCCATCGGCAGGAGCAGGCGGCTGTCCCGTCCGTAGAACACTCCGAAATCATAGACGATGCCCGGATTTCCCTGCCACTGGTACGGGGCGTAGGCGTTCCAGACGATGTCCCCCGGAAGGGGAATCGTAATCTGGTTCTCGGGAGGCAGGTGCAGCCCTTCGTCCGCCGGGAAGGCGCCGCCGGGGAACGGAAAGGAGATTTCCCGCCCGGTCCACATCGCATGAATGCACATCCCTTCAGCGGGGGTTTCAAGGGCGTTCCAGAGGCAGGAGCATGTCGCAGGCGCCTTCTCTTCAAGAAGCACGGCGACCGCGGACACATTTTCGTCGACGAAAGAGACCTTCAGCTTTTTCATATCGTTCAATCCTCCTGTACGTTTTTCAGGTTCATATCAAAAAAGGAGAGGCGTCGGCAGCACGATGCGGACAAAATAGGTGAACAGCGCCCATATGAAGACGGTAATTCCGAAAGCCGGCAGGAGCGCCGCCCGAAAAAAAATCCTTCTTTCACGCAGCTGAAAGAGGAACATCGAGAGAAGATAGAGGAAAACGCCCACGGCCAGGCCCAGGTGGAGCACCGCGAAAAAAAACAGGACGGCGAGAGCGAGAAACGCGAGGATCAGCCGCATATCGAGATCTTTGAACTTTTCCTTCGCTTCTTTCCCTCCTGCGCTTCGAAAGACGACGAGACCCGAAAAAAACATCAAGCCGAGCGTCAGCTGGGGGAAAAGTCGGGCGCCGATACCTGCCCCGCTGCTCCATCTTCCTGTCAGGGTGAAGGTGAAAAAGAACAGCGAAGCAAGCATGAGAAGCAGCCCCGGCAGCTTGTCGGAATCGAGGCTGAAGCGGCTCCGCGCATTTATAGACTTGATGTCGTTCTTTTTCTGCATGGCGATCAGTCCTCCTCCACGATCTTTTTCTTCAGGGCGGAATAATGAAGAAGCACCAGCGAGAGGATGCACAGGCCGTAAAAGGAAAGAGCGATCGGGCTTTTCAGCAGGAAGGACCACTCCCCGCGCCCCATCAGAAGAGCCTGGCGGAGCGCCTTTTCGGCTCCGGGACCGACGATGAAACCGAGGACGAGCGGCCCGAGAGGAAAATCGTACTTCCGGAGGAAAATTCCCAGCACCCCGGCGGCGAGCAGAATCCAGACGTCGAAAAGCGAGTTCCGGGACGCGTACGTTCCCAGCAGGGCCAGCGCGAAGACCGTGGGGACAAGGTAGCACGCCCGGATCCGGGAGAGCTTCGCGTAGATGGGGATCAGTCCGTGGGAGAGAAAAAGGTTGATGAATGTCGCGTAGATGATGATAACGAAAAGAGTGTAGATGATCACCTTGTTCTCTTCGATCATCATCGGCCCCGGGCTGATGCCCTGCATGACGAGCGCGGCGCCGAAGAGGGCGGCCGTCGCGCTTCCGGGAATACCGAAGGCGAACAGGGGGATGAGGGAAGCTCCGGCCGTCGCGCTGTTTCCGGCTTCGGGAGCGGCTACCCCCTCGAGCGACCCCTTCCCGAACTCCTCCTGTCTTTTGGAGAGTTTTCGGGCAAGGCCGTAGCTCATGAAAGCGGCGAGGGAAGAACCGGCGCCCGGCAGGGCTCCGATGAACGTCCCCATTCCGGAGCCGAGAAGCGTCGCCTTGAACGTGGACCAGTAAATTTTCCAGTTCATCCTGTCCTTCGCCGGGTCGTATCCGACGAGTTCCCGGGCATGCTCCTCCATTTTCGCCATTTTTTCCCCGGAGAGCCTGGCGCACTCTTTTCCGAACTGCACGAGCAGCTCGGAGACGGCGAAAACACCGACGAGAAGCGGAATGAGCGGAATTC
The DNA here is from genome assembly GCA_964426245.1 of uncultured Synergistaceae bacterium. Classification (GTDB taxonomy): domain Bacteria; phylum Synergistota; class Synergistia; order Synergistales; family Aminobacteriaceae; genus JAAYLU01. The sequence goes on along the minus strand of CAYRPJ010000044.1, from coordinate 23,410 downwards.
CTCCCCTGAAGCTGGAGATCCCGAACGTCAGCCTGATCGAACCCATCATCGGGTCCATTCCTATCGTCCCGATGAACAGACCGATCGCGGCGGCGGCAATTCCCTTTTTCATCTCTCCGACCACGAGAAGCGAGATCATCATCAGGGCGAAAACGTAGAGCGCGAAAAATTCGACGGGCCCGAAATGCAGCGCGGCTTTCGCCATCGGAACCGCGACGAAGACAAGGATCAGCGTGCTCAGAAGGTCGCCCGTCACGGAGGAGTACAACGCCGTCAGCATCGCCTGTTTCGGGCGGCCTTTCAGCTTCGCGGGATACCCGTCCTCGACCGTCGCGACGGCGGCGGGAGTTCCGGGCACTCCGAAAGAGATCGCCGAGATCGAACCACCGAACATGCTCCCCTTGTAAATGCCCATCAGCATCCCCAGGGCTGCTGCGGGAGCGACCCGGTAGATCAGAGGCAGCAACAGCGCTATCGCCATGTCCCCGCTCAGGCCTGGGATCGCCCCCACGGTGACGCCGAGAAAGACGCCGACGGTCGTATACAGGATCACCGAGGGGGCGAACGCCCCTTCGAGTACCTGGATAAAGAGTTCACTCACAGCTTCGTCCTCCTTGCAAGACGTTTCGATAGTCCGACGAAGGTTTCTTCAAAAAAGGCGGGAATCCCCTCTCGTTTCCAGGGTATTCCCGCCTTGCAGCACCGAATGCCGCTTACTTCTTTTCGATGTCCGCCAGAATGGTCTTCAGGCTGGATATCGTCCCGTCGTACAACCCCTGCGTCTTGTCCCGTCCGTACGGGGTCAGCAGGACCTTCGCCTTTCCGGCCATCTCGATGGCCTCGGCCGATTTCAGCGCTTCGATGAACTTGGCCTCGAGAATTCCGAGCACGTCCTCGGGAACTCCCTTCGGTGCGAAGACGGTGTACCACGCGGGAAGGACGACGTCATACCCCAGCTCCTTCATCGTAGGAGTGTCGGGAAGCGTCGCCACCCGGTCGAGAGAGCAGACGGCGACCGGCCGCGTCGTTCCCGCACCGACCGTGGCCGCGATCGTGCTTGGAACGGAGGCTCCCATGTCCACCTTCTTCCCGAGGACGAACGCGAGGGCCTCGGAACCGCCCGTCGTGGGAACATGCGTGTTCTTGATGCCGGAGACCTTCTCGAAGAGAATGAGCGGAAGGTGAGGAACGCTCAGGTGCCTGCCGTGTGCCACCGTAAGAGATTCCGGTTTTTCACGGGCGATTTTCACCCAGTCCTCGACGGTCTTTATCGGAGACTCCGCCAGCACGAAGAACGTGGGAACGACTTCCGTGATCTGAACGAGCGGGATCCAGTCGGACAGATCGTAGCCGACCTCTTCGGTCAGCGCGGTGGTCACGAGCGGGCCGTAATCGGTGACGAGGAGCGTATATCCGTCACGGGGCTGCTGCAGGACGAAATTGATCCCCTCCTGCCCTCCCGCTCCAGGCATGCACACAACATCGACACGCTGTCCGAGAAGCTCCTGGGCAGGTGCGGCGAGAATTCTCGATGAAATATCCACGCCGCCTCCGGCCCCGTAGGGAACCACCAGCCGAATCTGTTTCGCCTTCGGAAACTCCGCCGCTTCACCAACAGAACAGACAAGGAACATCATGAGACACGCCACCGCTACCAGGACAAGGTTTCTTTTCTTCACCATGTGCGCTTCCCTCCTTCTTGAAGTGTGCTGCCAGTTTCCGCCGCATCCCCCTCACCGCGCGGATGCGGATTCTTAATCGTTCAGGTCCACCAGTTTTCCGGGATTGACGCTGCTCACCTTGCGGATCTCCTCGTCGGACAGTCCGAGATCCATCAGGCACGCGATGAATTCCCTGAACCCCTCGACAGGTGTGGGGAGCGTGTAGACTCCGAAATCGGTCCCTATGATGAAGTGATCGGCTCCGAACCTCCGGATCTGGTCCGCCACCTTGGCCACTCCGCCGGCGGTCGAGGATTGCAGCCCCTCGTCCATGGCACGGTATTCCGGCTCCACGTAATAGTGCGTCTTGGGAATCGGCGTCGTATGCGTGTGCGCGGCAAGCAGGCGCTCTATCACCGCGCCGGAATCGATCGCCCGATGCATCTCCGCGTCGGAGAAATTCTCGACGACCGCGTTGGACACGACGACCTTTTTTATTCCGAAACGCTTCGCCAGCTCGATGAGCCGGAAGGCCTCCGCATTGGAAACATGCCCCGTCTCCATGTATATCTGCGGATTGGCCGCGATCACCTCCAGGATTTCCGTCAGATTCTCGTCCGGCTCTCCCTCCGGAATTCGAATGCACCTGTCGAGTTCCTCCGTGACGAATTTCGGATACTTGTCCCTCAGCAGGATCCATTGCCCGTCCTCGAACCGCCCCTCCTTGGCCGCCTGGTAGTACGTCGAATGGGCGCCGAACGTCACGTACCGCGCCCCCGATCCGTAATAGACCGCGGTCTTGACGGCTCTCGGATTCATTCCTCCGAAGACCGTGTTGAGAATGATGCCTCCGTACACCTCGATGCCTTCGACGACCTGCTGCACCATCCAGGCTGTTCCCACGGACATGTTGAAGACGTCCATTATGGCGAACGCCCTCATTCCGGCGTCCCTGGCCTCGATAGCCGTCTTGATCGGGTCGGTGCTCCTGGGGCTGCTGATGAGATGCGGTCCGGGGTGGACGTGAAGATCGATGGCCCCTTCAAGAAACTTCTCGCTTTTACTCCGGGAACGACTGGACTGCCACGCCGACGAATCGGTAAACACGATACAGCCTCCTTTTTGAAAGAAGATTGGACACACTATCAAAATTCAACCGTCTGTTCCGTTCCCGGAAAACATAGCATGTACAATACCTGTTGTCAAATACACGAAAACAGACCGAATCAACTGTTTTCGGCCGGAGATGCGCGTTTTCGGCCGACGCGATATACTGGACCCGGATGAATGCTCCCGCTCAAATCGATGCTTGAAAGGCAGTTCTTGTCTTCTTGCGCCGAAAAAGTTTTATTGCTATAATTTATACGCTTGAGGAGTATTTCACGACCGGACACAGGGACGGTCATATATCTTTTTACAGCGACGGAATGAAAGGAGATACAGCAATGAAAAAGAGAATCATGCGCGACGGCGTCTGGATGATGGGAGCGGTGGACTGGAACCGCAGGCTGTTCGATTCGCTCATCCCCCTTCCGGAGGGGACGAGTTACAATTCGTACATGGTGAAGGGGAGCGAAAAAGTCGCCCTCATCGACACCGCCGACCCGGAACTCGAGCATGTCCTGATGGAGCAGCTCGAGGACGTGGAGCGGATAGACTACATCATCTCGCTGCACACCGAGCAGGACCACTCGGGCGCCATTCCGACGGTGCTCGCCAAGTATCCCGGGGCCCGCGTTATCTGTTCACCGAAGGCGAAAGACCTTCTCGTCGACCACCTGCATCTCGACGAGTCGGTGATCGACACCATGGCGGACGGAGAGACGCTCTCCCTCGGCGACAGGAACTTCACCTTCATCCACACGCCGTGGGTCCACTGGCCGGAGACGATGTGCGCCTATCTGCAGGAGGAGAAGATTCTCTTCTCGTGCGACTTCTTCGGTTCGCACCTCGCGACGTCGGACATGTACGCCGGAGAGAACCCCTTGATCTACGAGGGGGCGAAGCGCTACTACGCCGAAATCATGATGCCTTTCCGCTCCATCGTGAAGAGCAATATGAAGAAGCTCGAGGGGTACGGGATCGATATCATCGCGCCGAGCCACGGCCCGGCCTACGACAAACCGGACTTCATCCTGAACGCCTACCGCGACTGGACGTCAGACAAGGTCGAGAACTTCGTGGCGATTCCGTACATCTCCATGCACGGGAGCACGGAGATCATGGTGAACCGCCTCCTCGACGCACTGGTGGAGCGCGGCGTCAAAGTCCAGAAGTACGAACTCTCGGTCACCGATATCGGCAAGCTGGCGATCGACCTGGTCGACGCGGCCACCATCGTCATCGGGACGCCGACCGTCCATTTCGGGCCGCACCCGGCGGTCTTCTCCGCGACGCACCTGGCGAACGCGCTGCGCCCCAAGGTGAAGTACGCCGCCATCATCGGATCCTACGGATGGGGCACCAAGGCCGTGGAGCAGATCTCCGGCCTGATTCCCAACCTGAAGGTCGAGGTCCTGGGGACGGTGATGTGCAAGGGAATGCCGCGCGCGGAGGATTTGAAGGCCCTCGACGAACTGGCCGACGCCATCGCCGCGAAACACGCCGCGCTGATGAAGGCGGAGTAGGCAGCGCCCGCTTTCCCGTAGCGAGGACTGGGAAGAGGATGTGCTCAGCGTGGACACCCTGCCCAGCGGAAACTCAGTCAAGATCAACTTCGCTCCCGGAACCGACGTCGAACACTGGGACATCCGCGTGGAGGACTGCGACGGCAACGCCCTCGAGTGGTACGAGTTCAACCTGCTCCGAATATCCGGGATCACGCTCCTGAAGAACGGCGACGCCGAGTACGAGTAAACCGTTCCATAAAGCGGCGAACGCGGGAGGAGGCTGCCACCCGCCGGGGAAGCCTTCTCCCGCGTTCTATGTATCCGAATAATCCCCTCTCACGCTCAACGTGAACGCAATGTTTTCCGTTGCTATTTCATCGAGTATAGTTGGGGAACCCTGTCCTTGAAAACGGTAAGAAAATTCCGGGTCTCGGCGACCGCATCGAGGTCGATCGCTGCGAAAGCGGACTCCTCGCCGTTTCCTCCTTCGAAGAAGACCTCTCCCTTCGGGCCGAGGATCAGGGAGCCTCCGCCGAAATGGGTCTCCCTCGACGTTCCGCAGCGGTTGCAGGCCACCACGTACATCTGGTTCTCGATGGCGCGTGCCCGAAGCAGCGTTCTCCAATGATCCGCCCTCGCGGAGGGCCATTGCGCGCTGACGAAGAGCACTTCCGTCCCCTTGAGGGCGTAGGTACGCACCCACTCGCAGAAACGAATGTCGTAGCAGATAACGCATCCGGCTTTCGCTCCCTCCAGGTCGAAGAGGCACTCCTTCCGTCCTCCCGTGAAGTATTTCTCCTCCTCCATCAGACGGATGAGATGCACCTTGTCGTACTGTGCCACCAGCTTCCCCTCGGGGTTTATCACCTGCGCCCGGTTGGCGTACCCTTTTTTTGTCGCCGCGAGAACCGACCCGCCGACGAACCAGACGCCGTATTTGCGGGCCAGATCGCCGAGGAAAGCCGCAGCCTCGGCCCCTTCGGGGTCGGCAAGCTCCTTCGCGCGCTCCAGCGCGTACCCGACGTTCCACATCTCGGGAACGACAACAGCCGTCGGAAGCTCCGAAGGAACGTAGAACGAGGCCATCCATTCCGCAATATTCTCATAGTTCCGCTCTTTCTCGCCGATGGCGATATCGAGCTGCAGCACACCCACTCGAAGTTTCATTCGATACCTCCTCGATTTCGGCCGGGAAGGGCCCGTACCGTGTTGTTGCAGCGCATCGCCGCGCACACCCCCGGCATTTCGCCGGAAACACGACGAGATGCGATTTCCGCCCCACTCCTATGAATAGTCCATGGAATTCTCCTTGTCAAGAGGAAAGATGCACCTGAAGAAACTTATTTTCTGTGCCCGAAACAAAATTTCCACCGAAAGAAACCCGAATCCGCACGCAGAGAGGGTATTTTCTTTGCCCCTGACGGGGCAAATTCACCTGATGCCCGGCAACACACCCTCTGCCTTGGAAATCTGCGTATTCAGGAACAAATTTTCCGCTTGACAAAACCTCCTCTTCTGTGATAATGTCTGTCGCAATCGAAATCAGGGAGGCAATTCTCATGATTCGTACCATACTCAACCAAAACTGGTGGTGGCGGGCTTAGCGCCTGCCGCCCGTGACCGTAAAGCTCGCGAAAAAGTAACGAAAACGCGTGTTCTTTAAGGCCGTGGAGGCAGGTCCCTCAAGGGATCGCACTCTACGGCCTTTTTATATTCCCAGCGGGGGAGAGAGGCCGGAAAGGTTTCTCTCCCCCGCTTTCTCTTTATCAGGGCAAAGGAGGATGCACAATGTTCACACACACTCTTGCAAAAGTTTTGGAGCGTAAAAACCTGGAAGTAGCGGAAATGGAGGAGGCCATGGAGGCGCTTGTCGACGGGAACGTTTCTCCTGTACAGACCGCCGCGTTCCTGGCGGCGCTGCGGGCGAAGGGGGAGACGAGCAAGGAGATCGGAGGCGCGGTGCGCCTGCTCCTGCGGAAAGCACACCGTGTCGAGGCGCACCGTCCTCTGCTCATGGACAACTGCGGCACGGGCGGCGACTGCAAGGGGACGTTCAACATCTCGACGGCGTCGGCCTTCGTGGCGGCGGGCGGCGGTATCCCGATGGCGAAGCACGGCAACCGCTCCGTCTCGAGCAGATGCGGAAGCGCGGACGTGGCCGAGGCCCTGGGCGCGGAGATGCCCAGCACTCCCGGACGCGCGGCATCCTGCCTCGATACCGCCGGACTGGTGCTTCTCTTCGCACCCCACTTCCACCCGATACTGCGGAACGTGGCGGAGGTCCGGAAGGCGCTGGGCGTCCGCACGATCTTCAACATTCTCGGCCCCCTTCTCAACCCGGCGCCGCTCACCCACCAGGTGATGGGCGTCTTCGACCCCGACCTGGGCGTTCTGCTCGCGGAAGTCCTCCGCAGCCTCGGACGGAAGGGAGGCATGGTGATCTCCGGGCACGGCGGTTTCGACGAACTCTCCCTGAGCGGTCCCAACCGCGTGGCCTTCTTTTCGGAAGAGGGCGTGAAAGAAGCTCTTGTTACACCGGAGGAGGCCGGACTCGTCCGCAGGGACGAGGACGAAGTCCTCGGAGGCGACGCTTCCCAGAACGCCTCAATCATCGAAGACGTCCTCGCCGGAAAAAAAGGCGCCGCCAGGGACGTGGTGTTGCTGAACGCGGCCGCGGTTTTTCTCGCCTCCGGCAGGGCTGCCCGCTGGAAAGAGGGAGCGGCGATGGCCGCCGAGAGCATCGACTCGGGCGCCGCGGCTCGTGTTCTTGAGAAGATTCGTTCTTTCTCGCAACAGCGCGGGGAAGTCGTGCTCCGTTCAGCGTAGAACGGAACCCGGAACAGGGCAAGGAGGTCGTTGCCATGATTCTCGAACGCATTCTGAAACAGAAACTGGAAGAAACGGCGGAACTGGTTCAGCCGCGGACGCGGATGTCGGAAGCATTGAAGCGGAAGGGGCTTTCCGTGATCGGGGAGATCAAGCGGGCCTCTCCCAGCAAGGGAATCATCAACGGCGTCGTCGACCCGCTGAAACAGCTCCGCCTGTACGAACAGGGCGGAGCGGACTCGGTCTCCATCCTCACCGACCGGACATTCTTCGGCGGCAGCAACGACGATTTCCGCTCCCTCCGCTCGCGGACATCGCTCCCCCTGCTCCGGAAGGACTTTCTGGTGACGGAGGTGCAGATCTACGAGACTCTCTTCCTCGGTGCGGACGCGCTGCTGCTCATCGCCGCGGCCCTCGAAAAAACTCGTCTCGAAGAGCTGCTCTCACTCACATATTCTCTGGGCATGGAAGCAATCGTGGAGGTCCACACCGAGGAGGAGCTTCGCTCCGTGATGGGAACTCCCGCGCCGATTCTCGGAATCAACAACCGGAACCTGAACGACTTCAGCGTCGACCTTCGCACCACCGAAAAACTGATGCGCATCCTCGCCTCCGCCGAGGGGGAGGCTAGCCGAGTCGTCGTCTCCGAGAGCGGCGTGCGGAGCGTCGAGGACGCCGAATATCTCGCGTCGTTGGGAGTGAACGGCATCCTCGTCGGAGAAGCCCTGATGCGCGCTGAAAATCCCGAGGAGATGCTCCGTTCCTTCAAAAAGAGCGGGAGGCGCGCGGCATGACATTCGTGAAGCTCTGCGGCATAACCCGGCGGGAGGATGCGGATGCCGCTGTGGAACTGGGATGCGACGCGCTCGGATTCATCCTCGTTCCGGAGAGTCCGCGCGCCCTTTCGCTCGAAGAGGCCGCGGCTCTGGCGGAGCTGGTCCCGGAGCCCGTGCGCCGCGTGGCGGTGATGAAAAACCCTTCCGTCGCCGAAGTCGAAGCGGTGGAAGGGTGCGGCGCGTTCGACTGCATCCAGCTTCACGGCTCGGAGCCGCCCGATATGCTGCGCGGCAGATCTCTCGACGTGATCAAGGCGTTCTCCGTCTCCGGGGAAGCCGACCTGGAGCGGACGGCGGACTACGGCGACGCCGCCTTCTTCCTCTTCGACAGCAAAAAGAGAACTCTCGGAAAGGGAGAGGCGTTCGACCACGCGCTGCTGCAGGGGAGGACCTTCTTCAAGCCGTTTCTGCTCGCCGGAGGGCTCGGACCTTTCAACCTGCGCGACGCGCTGAAACAGGTCCGTCCTTTCGGCGTCGACCTGAACAGCGGCGTAGAGTCGGCTCCTGGCGTCAAAGACAGAGTGCAGCTCGCCGTCGCCGTGGCGACTGTGCGGAACTTCGATTATTCCGAAAGGAGAGAGCAGCGATGAAAACATCCATGTACTTCGGCCCCTTCGGAGGGCAGTACGTCCCCGAGACGCTCGTTCCGGCCCTCGACGAACTGGAGACGGCCTACCTCGAAAGCATGAACGACTCTTCCTTCAACGAGGAACTGCGAATGCTGCTGAAGGATTACGACGGCCGCCCCACCCCCCTCTACTTCGCGCCGCGCATCACCGAATCCCTCGGAGGAGCGCGGGTGTACCTCAAGCGCGAGGACCTGAACCATACCGGAGCGCACAAGATCAACAACGCGCTCGGGCAGGTGCTGCTGGCCTCCCGGATGGGGAAGAAGCGCATCATCGCCGAGACCGGCGCGGGGCAGCACGGCGTCGCCGTCGCCACGGCGGCGGCGCTCTTCGGGCTGGAGTGCATCGTCTACATGGGGGAGGAGGACGTTCATCGGCAGGCCCCCAACGTGGCCCGGATGGACCTCCTCGGGACAAAGGTCGTTCCCGTCACCTCCGGAACGAGCACGCTCAAGGACGCGATCAACGAGGCGATCCGGGACTGGGTCACCAACGTCGAAAACTCCTTCTACGTCATCGGCTCCGTGATGGGGCCGCACCCCTATCCGCTGATGGTGCGCAACTTCCAGAAAATAATCGGCGAGGAGGTCCGGGCACAGATGCTCGAAAAGGAGGGGCGGCTCCCCGACCAGGTGATCGCCTGCGTCGGCGGCGGAAGCAACGCGATGGGAATCTTCCACGCCTTCATTCAGGATCCGGATGTCGCCCTGATCGGTGTCGAGGCGGCCGGCAAGGGCGTCGACACGGGACTTCACGCCGCCACCATCTCGGGCGGAAAGCCTGGCGTGCTCCACGGGTCGTATTCGTACGTCCTCTTCGACGAAGACGGGCAGATCCAGCCCGCGCACTCCATCTCCGCCGGCCTGGACTACCCCGGAGTCGGACCGGAACACAGTCACCTCGCCGCGACGGGGCGCGCGACCTACGTCTCCGTCACAGACGACGAGGCCGTTGAGGCATTCCGGCGCACCTGCCGACTCGAGGGGATCATTCCGGCTCTTGAAAGCGCACACGCGCTCGCGCACGTCTACCGGACCGCCGCCGCCCTCCCGAAGGAGACGATCGTGCTTGTGAACCTCTCCGGCAGAGGCGACAAGGATATGGACACCATTTTGTCCCTTTGAAAGGAGCGACCGATCATGAACGGCATTTCTCAGGCCTTCGACGGCAAAAAAGCGCTCATCACCTACATCACTGCGGGTGATCCGGACCTTGAAACGACCGCCTTCCTGCTGAAGCTGCTGGATGAAAGGGGAGTGGACATCCTCGAAGTGGGCATCCCCTTCTCCGATCCGCTCGCCGACGGCCCCGTGATCCAGCAGGCAGGGCAGCGCGCCCTCAAGAGCGGGACGACGCTCAAAAAGCTCCTCGCAATGCTCGCGTCGCTGAAGGAGGAGGTCAACGCCCCGCTCGTCCTCATGGGATACATGAATTCACTTATGGCCTACGGCCTCGAAGCCTTCGCGAAGGACGCCGCCGAAGCGGGCGTCGCGGGCGTCATCGTCCCCGACCTCCCCTTCCACCAGAGCGAAGAGCTCGCCGGGCAGCTCCGCTCCCGCGGGGTGGACTTCATCCTGATGGTCACGCCCAACAGCACTCAAGAGCGCCTTTCGGCCATCGCGGAGAAGGCGTCCGGTTTCCTCTACTGCGTCTCGCTCCTCGGCGTGACGGGAAACGAGGAGAAGGGGAACGCCCCCGTCGAGGAGTACATACAGCGTGTGCGCTCCTGCACGAAGCTCCCGCTCGCGCTCGGCTTCGGCGTCGGTACGCCGGAGAGGGCGAAGGCGGCGGCGAGCGTCGCCGACGGCGTGATCGTCGGCAGCGCGCTCATCTCGCTGCTGGAGCCGTGCGGAGCCGACAGGAAACAGATCGAGGAAAAGGCAACGGAGTTCATCGGCTCGCTCCGCGCGGCCGTGGACTCGGCGGGGTAGGGGAGACCGGAAGGAATCCCTGGAGAACCATTATTCGCAGACTGATTACAAACTTTTTTCCTACCGGCGAAAAAACCATAAGAGGCCTTTCCCTACCCCCGGTTAGGCCTCTTTTCCCATTTTACAACAAGAGCGGCTGTTCAAGCAGTCCAGCATAACGAGGTTTTCTGAGTCTCAGGAAAAACAAACCATGAACGATATACTCTGAAGATCTCTGAAAGGTGCAGGATGAACGCAGGCGCCTATTTTTCCGCGTCTGGAATAACGATCAACATGTATCATCAGATGGAAGAAGCCTATGCTAAATCTGACTTGCCACCTCGTAGGCGCTCCAGACAGCGTGCTTGATATTGACGGGGTGAAGAGCGTCGCCGACAAGGTGGATACGCGGCAATCGTGTTGCGAGAGCATTGTAGAGACTGTTCTCCGCGCGATAGCCTGTAGCGAAAACAAGTGAATCGGCGGCAAGTTCTTCGCCGTCCGCCGTCTCGATGCCGGCGGGTGTTATTTTTGCGGCTGCCGCATCGGTCAGCACGGGGACTTTCATCTGTGCAAGCAGTTCAAGAAGCATCGTTTTGTTCGGGTAGGCGACATCGCCCACCATCATGAGTTCGGGCAACCGCTCCAGAATGGTGACGTGATGCCCTTTACGCGAAAGCCAGAGGGACATTTCGCATCCGACAAGGCCGCCTCCGACCATGACGATTTTTTGTCCCAGCTTTTTTTCGCCGAGAAGAGCCTGGCGCGTTGTGAGAATCCGGGGATCTTCAACGTCCAGTCCCGGAATCGGAGGGAGAACGGGCTTCGACCCCGTCGCGACGAAAAGCACCTGAGGGTTGATTTCAAGAATGCCCTCCACGCTTACGGCAACATTGAGCGATACGTGTACACCCAACTCTCTCATCTCTCTCCGATACCATTCCAGAAGGCGCCTGTCGTCTTCCTTGAAATCGGGCACGGAACCTTCCAGCACGTGCCCTCCGAGCGCGTTCGTGCTCTCATAGAGAAATACCTCGTGCCCTCGCAGAGCGGAGACTCGAGCGGCTTCCATTCCGGCGATTCCTCCTCCGGCGATGTGCACCGAAAGAGGGGTCTGCGTTTTTTGAAGAGCGTACTCCTTTTCCCGACCCGCCGTAGGATTGACCGCGCAGCTTAAAGGTTTGCACCGTGCAATACGCTTCAAACAGGCTTCATGACATCCTATGCACGGACGGATGCTTTCCGTCCGCCCTGTCCGCACTTTTCGCGCCCACTGAGGGTCGGCCAGCAACGGCCTTCCGAGAGAGACTCCGTCCGCCCATCCCTCAATGAGCGCCTTTTCGGCGAGAACGGGATTGCCCATTTTTCCTGCGGCCAGAACAGGAACGCCGACGGCCGCCTTCAGTTCCTTCGTGAGATGAAGATAGCAACCCTCCTGCATGTACATGGGAGGATGCGCCCAGTACCACGAGTCGTAGACTCCTCCGTCGGCGTTGAACGCGTCGTATCCGGCTTTTTCAAGAACGCGCGCGATTTCCAGTCCTTCCGGCGTGTCTCTGCCGATTTCGACCGCGTCTTCGCCGGGCAGAATTCCTTGATGGAAGCCTTTCATGTAGCTCTTGACCCCGTAGCGCAGCATCACCGGAAAATCCCTTCCGGCGACCGCTTTCGTCCGTTCGAGGAGTTCGATGGGCGCCCTCATGCGGTTCTCGAAGCTCCCTCCGTATTTGTCCGTTCTTTGATTGAAGAGAGGCATCGTGAACTGGTCCAGAAGGTACCCCTCGTGGACGGCGTGAACCTCCACTCCGTCAAAACCGCTCTCGCGGGCTACAAGCGCCGCTTTCGCGAACTGCTCGATCATATACTCCGTCTCTTCCGTGGTCAGCTCCCTGCACATGAGCGAGCGATTCCAGAAATTCGGGACGGGAGAGGGCGACACCGGATGCTGCAATGCGGTCGACGGATGGACGACACGGCCGAATCCGAATGTCATCTGAAGGAATATTTTGCTGCCGTAGGCGTGTATCCGCTCGTTCATTTCGATGGATGTCTGGATGAAATGGGCCGGATTGAACGTTGGGTTGGGCTGCGACGGCATGACGAAAGGCTCCACAAGGTGCTCGACCTTTGCGCATCCGGTGATCAGCAGTCCGACGTCGTTCTTGGCCCGCTCGACGAAGTACTCGATGCCTCGCGGAGTGAATCCTCCCTCCGAAGTGACAAGACCGCTCAGTCCCATCGGAGCCAGGGAGATCCTGTTTCTCAATTCTATCGAGCCGATGCGCATAGGTTGAAACAGCGCCTCGAACATCATTCCGAAACCTCTTTCAACGGGGTCAGGAAGGAGCGCACCGTTTTTTTCACAAGATCATCTTCAGCTATCCAGGGCAGCGTAATGCAGTCCGTTGAGCGGAGATTGTGTTCGGCGGCAACGTGCATCGCGTTTCCGTTGCGCGCCCAGGAACGGCGCGCGACTCCGCCCATGACGTCCCATTGTATGGCGTTTCGAATGATTCCGTCCACTCGTTCGCTGCCGTCGAGAAGAAGCGAGAAGCCGCAGTGGATGCTTCTGCCGATACCCACTCCACCTCCGTTGTGGAGCGAGACGAACGTCATTCCCCGGGCGGCGTCCCCCGCGAAGCAGTGCGCGGACATATCCGCCGTCACGTTGCTTCCGTCGCGGATGTTGGATGTTTCTCGCGTGGGGCAGTCCGCGCCTCCCGTATCGTGATGATCCCTTCCGATCATGATCGGTCCGACCTCGCCCCTGCGGACCATCTCGTTGAATCGAAGGGATATCGCAATCCTTCCGGAGAGGTCCTGATAAAGCATTCGCGCTCTCGTCCCGATGACCAGATTGTTTTCGCCGGCGCGCCGTATCCAGTTGTAATTGTCCCTGTCCTGAGGAGACCGGGCAGGATCGATGCACTCCAGGGCCGCCATGTCGGTTTTTTCAAGATCTTCGTCCTTTCCGCTCAGGCACACCCACCGGAACGGGCCGTACCCCCGGTCGAAAAGCTCCGGACCTGTGATCGCCTCGATGAAGTCGGGGAAGATGAAGCCGTCTTTCTTGTCCTTGCCGTTTCTGGAGAGTTCCGACACACCGGCGTCGAACATCGCTTCCATGATGGAGTTTCCGTATTCGAGAAACCACGCGCCTCTTCCGGTGAGCGCTTTAAAACACTCCCAGTGCCGCCGCAGGCTTTCGTTCACCAGATTTTTGAAACGTTCGCGGTCTTTGGCGAGGGCTTCTCTTCCTTCATCGAAAGAAAGCCCTTGAGGAGTGTATCCTCCGCTGTACGGAATATGGCACGATGTCTGGTCGGAAAGGATGTGGGGAGTGATATCGCTGCGCACGAGATGTTCCAGAAGATCCACGGTGTTGCCGCGATACGCTACGACGAGGCCTTCTTTTTTCCGAAGAGCGTCGAGCGCTCTTTCCGTGAGAAGAGAGAGATCGTCGGATGCGAAATCGAGCCATCCTTTCTTAAGTCTCAGATCGATCATAGAATTGTTGACTTCCGCTATTATGGCCACGCATCCGGCTATTTGCGCCGCCTTGCCTTGCGCGCTGCTGATGCTTCCTATTCCGGCGGTCACATAGAGAACGCCCCGCAGATCGTCTTCGGAGCCGACGTGCGCTTTTCTGGCGGCATTGAGGAGCATGTTGAAACAGCCGTGGATTATACCCTGCGGCCCGATGAAAAACCAGCCGCCCGCAGTCATCTGACCGTAGTTCGTCACACCCATCGAAGCCGCGATCTCCCAGTCGGGAAAGTTGTCGTACATTCCCACCATGAGTCCGTTCGTGTTGATCACCCTGGGGGCATGGGGAAACGACTTGAATATTCCCAGCGGATGGCCCGAATGAATGACCAGAGTCTGGTCCGATTCGAGTATTTCGAGGTATTTTTTCACGAGCCGGTATTGAAGCCAGTTCTGGAAGACCTGGCCCGATTCGCCGTACGTTACGAGTTCATAAGGATACAAAGCAACGTCGAAGTCGAGATTGTTATCGATCATCACCTGAAGCGCCTTCGCTTCAAGACACCGCCCCCTGTACTCGCCGATGTTTTTGCCTTGTATATGGCCCTCCGGTCTGTAGCGGTAGGCATAGATTCTTCCGTATGCGGAGAGCTCTTCCATGAATTCCGGGGCAAGCTGTTGATGGAGGTGGGGCGGAATGTACCGGAGCGCGTTCTTCAGCGCCGTTTCGGACTGCTCCGGAGAAAGAGAAAAGCCTCTTCCGGGCGCGCGGCGCACTCCTTCGACAAAATTTGGGTATGGAGGAAGCGCGTCGTCCAAGCGGACTTTCATGGCTTCTTTCAGTGTAACGAAATCCATCGTGTTCATTCGTCGGACCTCCTGAGCGTTGTATCTTCTTTCTCAAAAGGTAAGACATAGAACGAGGATTGAACATCCTTTCTATTCAGGAGATGTACGGGCGCACTCCTAGTATGAACAGACTAATCGCATCGCTTCGTTCCGGAGCTACAAACCGATGTAGCCTTTCCTGATGGCGTATTTTGTCATTTCCACGGTGTTTTTCAGGGCCAGTTTTCTCATGATGTTCTGTCTGTGCGACGCCACCGTATTGATGCTGAGATGGAGCCTGTCGGCTGCTTCCTTGTTCGTCAGTCCCTCTGCGAGAAGGCTGAGAACCTCGATTTCCCTGGAGGAAAGTTCTTCGTCGAGCAGCTTTTGCTTATTGCCCGATAAAGAGATGAGAAACATCTCCGAGAGCAGATTTTTCAGGCAGGCCCCGACATATTTTTCTCCCCTGCTGACAACGCGCACCGCGTCTTCCAGTTCCTCGAATGCGCAATCCTTGACCAAAAAAGCCGAAGCGCCGGCCCGGAACATCTCGTAGACGAAACTGGCATTCGCATACATGGAGAGCGCGACGACATGGATCGACGGATCGAAGGCCTTGATGGCCACTGTAGCTTCGACTCCGTTCATTACAGGCATCATGACATCCATAACGACGATGTCCGGATGTATCTTCTGTACAAGATGCACCGTTTCCGCTCCGTCCGACGATTCTCCGACGACATTCATGTCCGGTCGCCTGCAGAGAAGCGCTTTCAGCCCATCCCGTAAAATTTTGTGGTCGTCGGCGATCAGAATATCCATTCCGCATCCTCCCCCCTGCTCGAAATATTTGTTTTCGTCTCTGAAAATGCCTCGACCGGGAAGGACAGTCCTATCCAGGTCCCGTTGAGCGGTGTCGACCGGATCTCCATCTTGCCTCCCATGAGAACGACCATCGTCTTCAGGCTGAAGAGGCCGTACGAGTTCGCGGAAATACTCGCTTCGTCGAGAACATCGAGATCGAATCCCTGACCGTTGTCCGATATGTCCAGAAGAATTCGCCCGTTTTTTTCGGAAATACAGACGAAGGCTTCGTCCGTACCGGCGTGTTTGACGACGTTCATAAGAAGCTCCTGAACCGAACGGAAGATGAACGCCTTGAAATGGTCGTTCAGGTTATGAGGCAGCGGATCGATTGAAAAGGAAATTCGAAGGCCGTGTTTTTTCAGAAGATCCTCTTTCAAGCAGAGAATGGCATGTTCAAGGCCGAACTGATACAGGACCGGAAGGCCAAGATTGAAGGTATGGGCCCGAGTGCGTTGCAGCGTCTCATCGAGCGTCGCGACGACCTGGTCCAGTTCGTCTTTGAGAGCGGGCGAGTCGATGGATTCACCGAGAAGGCGCAGCCGGAGTTTGGAGATCGCCAGATTCTGGCTGATCGAATCATGGATTTCCATGGCGATGATCCTTCGTTCCTGTTCCTGGGTGATCGAGAGGGCGTATGTCAGCTTCCGAAGGCGTTCGAGGTACTCCCGTTCCCGCGCCTCGGCTTTTTTTCTGTCCGTTATGTCGAAGAACACGCCGATCAATCCGGAGACTTCGCCGCTTTCCTCGATGATCAACGTCTTATAGAAGACCACGTCGTGGAAAGTGCCGTCGCTGTGAAGCATCTGGCGCTCTTCCACGAGATTGTTTTTCTTTTCGGCGATCATCTTTTGGTCTCTGCCCGAATATTCCGCCGCTCTCTCGGCATCGACGATGTCGAAGATCGTTCGCCCCAGTATCTCATCCTCCCTCTTTCCCATGAATTCCGCGAAGGCTTTGCTGCAGCCCAGATAGCGGCCGTGAATATCCTGATAAAAAACGGGAACGGGCAGTATTTCAAGCAGTTTTTCAGTGAATCGGATTTTGTGTTCAAGCCGCTTGATTCGCTCGTTGAAGCAGTGCTCGCTTCTCTCTTGAGTAGTCATGACGACATTTCCCCTCTTTTTTCTCCTGTCGGCAACGGAACGAAACAGTCCCTCCGAAGCGAGTTTAATTCAAAGAGAGAACCCGCACAACGAGAAATTTGCTTTATCGATCGGAATAGTATCATTATACTATTGAGAGGCAATGATTCTCGTATCAAAAAAGGATGGAGCGGGGGAGCGAAACAGGCTACTCTTAAAATGTTCGGAAAAAGGGATTTTCCGGGATGGACGGGTTTCGAAAAATTCCAAATCAAGGGGGGCAAAAAATGAAAAGAACAGCAGGTACGATTTTTCTTCTTTGCGTGTGTGTGCTCTGCGCCGCCGGAATCGGGTCCGCGGCGGAATTTACGCTGAAAGTAGGTTACGTTGTTCCCGAAAGCTACCCTCATCACATCGCCGCGCGCGACTTTCTCAAACCCTATATCGAAAAGGAGTCGGGAGGAAAAATTCTGGTGGAGCTCTATCCCAGCGGTCAGCTCGGAGGAGACCGCCAGCTCTGCGAAGCGGTCCAGATAGGCTCACTCGAGATGGCTTTTCCCTCCACGACCGTGCTTGCAAGCTTCATTCCCGAACTCCAGCTCCTTGATCTTCCGTATCTTTTCGGTTCGAAGGAACAGGTGTACAAAATAGTCGACATCGGCGGGCCCATCGGTTCGATCATAGTGCAAAAAGCGCGGAACCAGGGGATGCATATTCTCGGGTTCGCGGATATCGGATTCATGCATCTGACGAACAGCGACAGACCTATCACAAAACCGGAAGATACCCAAGGACTGAAGATCCGCGTCATGGAAAATCCGGTGTACATCGATACCGCAAAGGCGATAGGATACAATCCGACGCCGATGTCGTTCGGCGAAGTGTACACCGCTTTGCAGCAGCGGGTCGTCGACGGTCAGGAACAAGGCGTCAACGTGATTCGGAACATGAAGTTCAACGAGGTTCAGAAATATTTGAGCCTTACAGGAGAGGCGTACTCGACGATTTCGATCATCGTCAGCGAAAATTTCCTGGACTCTCTTCCCGACGAGTTGAAGAGCGTTGTCCGGAAAGGCGTTGACCTTTTCTGCGCGGAACAGCGGCGAATCAATTCCGAGCAGGAAGTCTCGAACCTCGCCGAACTGAAGGAAAAAGGAATGATTGTCAACGAGCTTTCCGAGGATGAACGACGTCTTTTTGTCGAGGCGACCGAACCGGTCCGGCAAAAATACTCGCAGAGAGAAGGAAGAAAAGAGCTGTACGAAAAAATTCTTTCTCTCCTGAAATAAGACGCTGAAACGGAATTCTGCCGCGATGGATCGAGGGGAAGCGCGATGAAGAGTTTTTTTGACCGATTCGAAGAGTATGTTCTCGTAGGCGGGCTTGCCGTACTGGTTTTTCTCGTCTTTCTTCAGGTGGTCATGCGGTACTTTTTTCAGACGAGCCTGACGTGGAGCGAGGAGATCGCCCGATTTCTCTTTCTGTGGCTCGTTTGGCTCGGAGCCGCCTATGCGGCCAAACGTCAGGCACATTTGAAGATCGAGGCCTTCATTCAGAAGCTTTCCTCGAAGAGTCGGAAAAATATCGATATCCTCGCGCTTCTTATCTGGATCGCTTTCAGCGCGTTTCTCGCATGGAAAGGGGGAGAGCTGACCATGATTCTCTTCCGAAGAAATCAGCTTTCCCCCGTTCTCGAAATTCGGATGGCGTGGGCGTATGCCGCAGTCCCGGTCGGCGCAGGCCTTATGTTCTTACGATTGCTTGTCCAACTCCGGCGGACTCTGCGGGAAAAAACGAGCCGGGCTTCCGCGGAGGTGTCGAAATGAGCGGAATGGTGGTCCTTCTCGTTTTCGGACTCATCGCGTTCACGATGACCATCGGCGTCCCCATCGGCATCGCGGTCGGCGTCTCGACCGCGGTGACAATGTATCTGACGAGCAATACTCCGCTTGTTTTCATCAGCCAGAACGCCTTTACCGCGCTCGACTCCTTTCCGCTTCTGGCGGTGCCGCTTTTCATTCTTTCAGGAAACCTTATGAGCTACGGAGGAATCTCCCGACGCCTTGTCAGGCTTGCGGACAGCATGGTGGGGTTCGTGACCGGCGGCCTCGCCATGGTGACGGTGATGGCCTGCATGTTCTTCAGCGCCATATCGGGATCGTCGGTGGCGACGGTTTCCGGCATCGGAAGCTTCATGATTCCCGAGATGCGGAAAAAGAAGTACGACGCTGGTTTCGCGGCGGCGCTGACGGCGGCTGCGGGATCTCTCGGCGTCATCATTCCGCCGAGCATTTCGTTCGTGGTCTACGGCGTCATGACGGGCGTCTCCATAGGAGAGCTTTTCATCGCCGGAATCATCCCCGGCCTGCTCCTTGGATTCGCCATGATGGCAGTCGCATATATCGTTTCGAAGAAGAACGACTACCCCAAAGGGGAAACCTACCCCTCGATGAAGGACTTCATCGCCTCCTTGAAAGACTCCTTTGCGGCGATAATGGTTCCCGTGATTATTCTCGGAGGTATTTACGGCGGCATCTTCACCCCGACCGAGGCGGCGGGCGTCGCGGTGGTCTATTCGCTCTTCGTGGGCTGGTTCGTCTACAAGGAACTGAGCGGGGAGAAGCTGTTTTCGGCATTTCTCGAGACAGTGCTGGTGAACGGAGCCGTAACCTTCATGATCGGTCTATCCATGGCCTTCGCCCGTTTTCTCACCATCGCCGGCGTGCCGAGATTCATAACGACGAGCATTCTTGAATTCACCCAGAACGGGGCGATCACTCTCCTGCTCGTCAATATCATTTTTCTTGCCGTCGGCTGCTTTATCGACAACCTCTCCGCCGCAATCATTCTGGTTCCCATTCTCTTGCCTGTCGTCACAAGTTTCGGCGTCGATCCGCTCCATTTCGGAGTGATTTCAACCGTGGCTCTTGCGATCGGCTTCATCACACCGCCGTACGGTCCGAATCTTTTCGTCGCATCCTCCATTTCCGGAGTTTCTATTGAAAAAATAACTCGAAAGGTCTGGTTCTTTTGCGTGGTGCTTATCGGTGTCCTTCTTCTCATCACCTACATCCCCGTATTGAGCACCGGACTAGTGCATTTCGTCT
This sequence comes from uncultured Synergistaceae bacterium, assembly GCA_964426245.1. Classification (GTDB taxonomy): domain Bacteria; phylum Synergistota; class Synergistia; order Synergistales; family Aminobacteriaceae; genus JAAYLU01. Next base: position 3,569 of record CAYRPJ010000044.1, on the reverse strand, counting down.
ACAGATAAGCCGAGGAGGACAATGAAAATACGACTGCCTTTCGGAAAGACTTCGATTGAATTCAAGATGCCGTCATCGTGGATCGATGCAGGCGCGATCCGGCCTTCCGCAAACTTCGGGGAGATCGATCTTGAGTCCGAATTTCGGGAAAGGCTCGTGCGTTCAAATGAAGCGCGGTCTCTTTCGCGAGAGGATTATAGCTCGAAACGCGTATGCGTCGTCGTCGACGATGCCACGCGCCCGACACCGGTCCATCGTCTTTTCCCCGTTCTCCTCAGCTTCCTGAAAGAGCGTGGGGTTCGGGAAGAAAACTTGACCGTTCTCGTCGCGTGCGGCACACACGCTCCGATGAACGGGAGCAAGATTCTCGAGCGGCTCGGCTTATCGGCATGCAACGGCATACGCATCCTCAATCACGATTGTTTTTCGCAGGAGGCTATTGTTCTTCTGGGAACATCCTCCTCCGGAATGAGAGTATCCGTCAACAAGGCGGTGATGGAGGCCGACTCGCTCTTTCTCGTCGGAACAATCGAGCCGCACATTATGGCGGGGTTCGGAGGAGGAGTGAAAAACCTCGTGCCGGGGTGCGCTGGAATCGAAACCATCATGGATACCCATCTTCTCGGACCTGCGCGAGAGCGCTTCGGCAACGTCGGCCGAGACGTTTCGGAGTGCGCCGTCAGACAGCGCATCCACGAAGCCGCGCTTATGATCGGGAAGGACTGTTTCCTGGTCAATACAGTCCTCGACCCCTCCGGTAAACCGGTGGGGCTCTTCTGCGGAGATCCTGATGCAGCGTTTCGCGAAGGATGTGCAGTGGCGCGAAAAACATGGGGCGCTCCGGTTTCCTCCAAGGTGGATGTTCTGGTGCTGAGTTCGAATCCCATGAATTCCGATCTCTGTCAGGCTTCGAAGGCATTCGGGACGGGAATCGGTGCGGTCAGGGAAGGCGGATTGCTGATCGCCTGCCTGAGTGTCGAAAACGGCCTTGGCGACTACTGCGTTCCTCCTTCTGGAATGAGCTACGAAGAGACGCGGGACAGAATCCGCGGAATCGGAATCGAAGAATACGTCCGGGAGAGGGAGAGAGAATCCGGGCGCCGATATTCTTTTTATGAGACATTTCTGACGCACAGCAACGGAGAAGCACTTCGAAAAGCGGAGATATATCTCTACTGCCCCGGCGTGCCGCGGAAGACGCTCGAATCGTTCGGTTTTTTCAAGGTGTTCGATGATATGGGCAGTCTCCTTGAAGAGGCGGAAAGGCTCTTTCCGGGAGCGGATGCATTGCGGTCTCCTTACGGAGGAGTTTGTTTTCCATATTTCGAGCAATCTTTGATACAAGAACCTTCCGTATAACAGAAAAACCGTGTTCTATGAAGGAGGAAGAGCGGAGTGTATCTGACGGACGAAGAGGAGCGAATGCTCCAGGGGGAAATGGGCGAAGGTGTCCGCAAGGCGATGGATATGCTCGTGGCTTTGGGGAAGGCTTTCGATGCCGAAAAAATGATCAAGGTGTCGCGGACCCACGTCGCCTTGAGCGGTCAGGAAGGGGACACGTACTGGTGCGAACTGCTGGTGGACGGCGGAGCCCGTTGCCTGATACCGCCCACCACCAACCCGAATTGGGATGTCGCCACACTGAACAAACACTATCCGGTGTCGCCCGCGAAACTTTTTCTCGCCGCCCGCACCGAGGACGTCTATCGTCGAATCGGAGCCGTCATGACGCATTGCTGCACGCCCGAACTGGCCGGCAACGTTCCGGTGTTCGGCGAGCACGTGGCGTTCTCCGAATCAAGCGCCACTCCCTACGTCAACGCGGTCCTCGGAGCTCGTTCGAACAGGGAGTCGTCCGTGAGCGCTCTCGCCTCGGCGGTAACCGGACGAACGCCGTACTACGGGCTGCATCTTGACGAAAACAGAAAGGGCAACATGCTCGTAAACGTCGATGTCGAGCTTCACGGAGCGTACGACTGGGGACTGCTCGGGTGGTGTGTCGGAATGCATGCCGGCAATCGCGTTCCGGTCCTTGTGCTCCGAAAAGAAGCGTACAGATGGACTCGCCCAACTCCGGAAGAGCTGCTCTATTTCACCACGGAATCCAGCACGAGCGGCGCCGTGCCTATGTTCCACATCGCGGGGGTGACTCCCGAAGCACCAACGCTCGAGGTCGCGTTCGGAGGCAACGCAACAGAGTACGAAATTACGGTGACACGACGCGATCTCGACGAAGCCGAGCGTCTTGTGAGCGATCCCGCTGGGAAAATCAATCTTGTCCTTCTAGGATGCCCCCACTACACCTACGAGCAGCTCAAGGAAGCAGCGGAGGGTGTCCGGGGGAGGAAAATACACAAGGATGTCCACTTTTGGATTCTGACGTCTTTCGACGCGATCGAACTGGCGAAAAGAAGCGGGCACCTGGAGATCCTCGAGGCGTCCGGCATTCGGGCGGTACCGGACACATGCATGGATCAACCCTGTTTCGACGGTTTCAAAGGCATGCTGAATCTGACGGATTCCGCGAAATGCGCTCATTACCAAAAAAGAAGAGGCTTGCCGTTCGCGCTCCGGAGCCTTGCCGACTGCATCGATGCCGCTATCGAGGGGGAAGTGCGATGAACGAAAATGCGATTTCGCTGGACTGCAGAAAGTTGATAGGCGGCTGTGCGGAGGGGGAGGCGATCGTTTCGCGCGAAGCCATATGCTTTTACCTTTGCGATCCGGAAACCGGGGAGCTGCTTGACAAGAATCATCATTTGAAAGGAAAAAGTCTTGCGAACAAAGTGCTTCTGCTCACCTCCGGGAAAGGAAGTTCCGTCGTGCAGCTCGACGGCCTCTTTCAGATGAAGGAGCAGGGGAAGCTCCCTCTGGCGATGATCGTCATGGATGCCGATCCTGTACTGGTCTCGTCGGTGTATGTCGTCGAAGTTCCGCTGGTGGACAGAGTCGAGAAAGACCCGTACCTGATCATCGAAGACGGAGACTGGGTCCGGGTCGACGCCGACAAAGAATGCGTTCTCGTGAAAAAGAAACAGTAATACCTTGATTGGCTTTCTTCCCTTCCAATGCAGCAGAAGCGAGGAGATATCACTATTTTGCCTCCTTACGACGATTTGAAAAGAGAACATGCAATAGGTGGATTTTTTCAACCAGGAGCCCTTCGGACTTGCCTCCGAGACCTCTTGTCATAAGCGCCACAGGGTAGGGAATTCGCACAAATACGGATCCGAAAAATTTTTTCAACGCCCACGAAAGATATATTCTCCCTTTTGTGAGCGTTTTTCTTCTCGTTGCGTCTCTATTTTGTGTAATCTTTTCAAATCATACGCACCAATACTCATTTTTAATAAGTTTTTGCCAATCACATAACAGCCTGATTGTTAACGTAGTCAATTCAGGCCGGACGGTTTTTATTAAACTCGAAAGATTTCTAGAGGGCGATATATTAACCATATTAGTATTTTGATTTTGCAGAACTAAAAATCTGCGTGCAAAAAACCTTTCCTGTATTTAGGGCTTCATGAACAAGTCATGAGCCTTGCTTCATCAAAGCCGAAGTGGACAAG
>CAYRPJ010000043.1:4010-33504 GCA_964426245.1 uncultured Synergistaceae bacterium | reverse complement strand
GCTATTGAGGAGTACGAAAATAAATATCATCCCATCGATTTCGGCGATGTAGATGTGGAGTGACGTGTTTTGATGCTGTCAATCCTCATCTTTCGCAAAAGTACAATAATACCATGTTGAGGCTGAAGAACGGAAGGAAGATCGGCCCTGACGCCTCCTGTTTCATCATCGCCGAGATAGGTGCGAACCACAATCGCTCGCTCTCCCTGGCGAAAGAGATGATCGACGCGGCGGCCGAGGCGCGAGCCGACGCCGTAAAGTTCCAGATTTACAGCGCGGAGACGCTCTATTCGCGGAAAACGCCGCGCCACTCGGGGTATGGCAAGGAGCTCTTCGACCTGATCAAGGAGATCGAGACGCCTCGGATCTGGCTCCCCGAACTTGCCGACTATTGTACGAAGAAGGAAATTCTCTTTTTCGCAACGCCCTTCGACAATAGGGCGGTGGATGAACTGGACGAAGTGAGTTCGTTCTTCAAGATCGCCTCGTTTGAATTGGTGGATCTGCCGTTGCTGCGGTATTGCGCTTCGAAGGGGAAGCCGATGATCATCTCGACTGGACTGGCGAACATGGAGGAGATAGAGGACGCTTTTCTCGCCTGCCGCGAGGCGGGGAACGAGCAGGTTGCCTTTTTGCAATGTGCTTCGATGTACCCGGCACCAGCCTCCATCATGAACCTGCGGAGCATGGAGACGATCCGCAGGGCTTTCGGCGTGCCGATCGGCCTCTCCGACCATACACGAGGGATTCACATCAGCGTGGCCGCCGCCGCGATGGGGGCGAGCATCATCGAGAAGCACTTCACTCTGGACAGGACGATGGAGGGGCCGGATCACCCCTTCGCCATCGAGCCCGACGAACTGAAAGAGCTTGTGCGGCAGATTAGGGAAGTGGAGGCGGCAATGGGCGACGGGCGGAAACTTGGTCCTGCTGCCGAGGAGATGGAAAATTTTCAAAAAGCAAGAAGGAGCGTGCATGCCGCAGTGAATATTCCGGCGGGAACGGTAGTCCGGGAGGAAATGCTTGTATGTAAGCGCCCCGGATATGGTATTGCCCCAAAATTCTTGCCTTTGATTTTAGGGCGTTCAGTGAAACGCTCTCTTGAGGCTGACGAATGGATCGATTGGGAGGTGATATGAACCGTGAATTTTCGAGGAGTATCATTGCGGCCTATTAATAGAGAGGATTGTGAAATTATATTTCGTTGGAGAAATGCTCCTCAAGTTAGAGAGGCCTCTTTCAATTCAGAAGAAATTTCATATGATAACCATTGTAATTGGTTCGAACGACAACTTTCCGGAAGCGGGCGTACGAATCTAATTTTTAGTCTTGAAAATGTTGCGGCTGGAGTTGTGTATTTTGAAATAGATGATATGAACGGAGTTGCAGATTTTGGTTATTATAAGGACGTTTATAATTTTACACAGAATATTGGACTGCAAATGGAAATTATTGCACTTGACTATGCTTTTAATATATTGGCATTAAGAAAGCTGACTTGTAAAGTTCTATCCAACAACAGAAGAGTAATAAAATTTCACAAAGAATTTGGATTTGAGATAGAGGGTTGTCAGAGGCAACAGATAGCACGTGATGATAGTTTTTTGGATGTCTATTTTTTAGCTCTTTTTCTGGATAGATGGGTTCAAAGACGGCCTTGTTTAGAATGGATGATTTAGCTAAAGGGGAAGAGTACACATGTTATTTCAATTTGAGTTAGGTGCGCAGAGTGTCACGAATGATGATTTAGCTGCGTTTTATAATGAGCCTAAATGGTCGGCGTCGAAGATATACTGCAAGACAGGTATCCGGTCCCGCCCCGTGGTCATGGATGAACTCGTCTCCGACCTTGCAGTGGGAGCAGCCGAGCGTCTTTTCGAGGAGTACGAAATCGACCGAAACTCCGTGGACTTTTTGCTGCTTTGCACACAAAGCCCGGACTACTTCCTGCCGACGACGGCGTGTCTCGTCCAGCATCGCCTAAGCCTGCCAAAGTCTACAGGGGCGCTCGACTTCAATCTCGGATGTTCCGGCTTCGTGTATGGCCTTTCGCTCGCTCAGGGCCTGTTAAGTACTAGAGCAGCCTCAAAGATCCTGCTCATTATGTCGGAAACATACACCCGGCACATCCATCCGATGGACAAGAGCACGCGCACGATCTTCGGCGACGCAGCCGCAGCCACTCTGCTCCACAGAGAGGATATTTCGCGGATAGGCAAGTTTGTCCTCGGCACGGACGGCTCCGGCGCGCCCAACCTCATTGTCCCCTCCGGCGGAATGGCCTGTCCGCGCTCCTCCGAAACCGCGAACGAGCAGACCGACGAGGCGGGTAACGTCCGCTCGATGGACAACATCTACATGAACGGACCGGAAATCTTCTCCTTCACCCTCAGGGCAGTACCGGATATGGTCCGGCGCACCTTGGAAAGAAACGAACTTTCCGCAGAAGAGATCGACCTGTACGTCTTTCATCAAGCCAACCGTTTTATTCTGGAGAACCTTCGCGACCGTCTCGAAATACCGGAGGAACGCTTCTACATCGACGTCGAGGAAACGGGAAACACAGTAAGTGCAACCATTCCCATAGCACTTAGGAACGCGCTCGACAACGGGCTGATACGAGAGGGATCAATAGTCCTTATCGCCGGATTCGGCGTAGGATACTCTTGGGGCGCCACGGTACTCCGTCTCTAGCACAACGAGAGGCAAACGCCAATTTTTCAAAAAAGGGGACAGCACGAAATATCATGGAAGAAAAACTCGCCCTTATCGCCGATGCCCTAGATGCGGACAAAGAAGTGATCACACCGGAAAAAGTCCTTGAAGAACTAGAAGAATGGGACTCCATGGGAGTGATCGCCGTTATCTCCATGCTGGACAAGAAGTACAAAATCCAGCTCAAGGCTGATCAGATTAAAGCCCTCAAGACGATCAACGACATTCTGGAGTATATGCAGGAAAGATGAACAGGAATCCGTTTTCCCTGGAAGGAACAACCGTTCTTGTCACCGGCGCCTCCTCTGGCATCGGCAGGGCGACTGCCCTCCGGATATCGCTTCTCGGCGGCGTCTGCCTCCTTTCGGGAAGGGACGAGGAGCGCCTTGAGGAGACCCGCCGAAGCCTGAGCGGAGAGAGGCATCTGTTGCTGCCGGGCGATCTGGCGGACGAAGAGTTCGTCCCGGAGATGATCGCACGCGTCTTATCGGAAACCGGACCGCTCTCTGGCTTTGTACACTGCGCCGGCCTTGAACGGACGCTCCCCTTCCGGTCAACCTCCCTGGAAGACCTGCACGAACTGATGCGGGTGAATCTGGACGCATTCTGGACAGTCTGCAAGGAGATCCTTCGCAAGGGAAAGCACAAAGAAAACCTCTCCGTGGTCGGAATCGCCTCAATCGCAGCGAAGTTCGGCGTTTCGGGCAATACCATGTATTCAGCGTCGAAGGGTGCGCTGATCTCCCTGATCCGAACGTTGGCAGTCGAGTACGCGCCCAAAGGAATCCGGTTCAACTGCATCTGCCCCGGATACGTGCAAACCCCCATGTTGGAGAAGCTAAAAGCGCTGTACTCTTCGGAAGAGGAGTTCGATACGACGATGAACAGAATGCACCCCCTAGGCGTCGGCAAGCCGGAAGACGTGGCGAACACGGTTGCCTTTCTGCTGAGTCCGGCGTCGCGGTGGATGACAGGGAGCGTTATAGATGTGGATGGCGGGTATGGCTGTTTGTAGGGGGTAATACCGAAAAAAAGAAGTCGAAGGGGTTTTTGCTTCTTAGCAGGAACGGAGCATGTCATAAAACGAACCGTTGAGGAGCTCTTTCCATAGTTCGTCCTCGGAGCGTCTGTTGTTCTCGTTTGCGATGACCTGTTCCGCATGCATGTCGTTGATCACTGCGCCGCCTCCTTTGCATGTAATATAATGATAGCACAGCACGGGGGAAACACGGAAGCGCCGCGGTGGTGAATATCCAGTAAACGGAGTCGATCGAATGATTCAGCGCAGGGACGTCGTCATCATAACCCACGCGGGGCGTTCCATCGGGGGCGGGCACGCGAGCCGCTGCTCGGCGTTGGCCGAGGGGTTTGCCTCGTTCGGTGTGCCGGTCCGCTGGCTGGTGAACGCTCCCGCCGGGGAGATTGTAATGAGCAGGGGGGGTGCGGAATCGTTCGTGTCGGTGATCGAGAGTCCATTCGACGCCGGGGCGGACGAAGTGTTTTCTGCGCTTTCGCGCTTTCGTCCCTCTCTCTGTGTCGTGGACGGATACGACGCCTCTCCGCAGTTTTTGGGGGAGCTTCGCCAGCTCTCTCCGGTCGTACTGGTGGACGACTGCCGGGTGTGGCCTGTTGAGCGCGAGTGCGATGTGGTGCTGAACTACAACCTCAACGCGGAACTTCTGGGGTACGCGCGGGGATACGCAGAGCTGCTGCTGGGTCCGGAGTACTGTTTGTTGCGGAGCGAATTCTGGAGTCTGGCGCCCGAAAAGGGAGACGGCATCCTGATCATCCCGGGCGCGAGCGATCTGCTGAACGTCGGGGAACAGTTCGCCGAATGGTGGAGGAGCGACTGGCCTCGTGCGGAGCTCGTCCTCGGTCCGCTGGTGGAACGATCGACGGTGGAACACTTGAGCGAGGTCGTCCAAATACTGCCGAATTTCTCCGTAATCCATAATCCGCCTGATCTGCCCGCAAGGATGGCACGGTCGCGGGCAGTGCTGTGTACCTCAAGCGTCACGTCGTACGAGGCATTGGCGCTGCGGAAGCCGCTGGTGGTCTTTCAGACGGCGGAGAATCAGATTGGAATAGGGCGCGAGATAGAACGGCGCGGACTGGGAACGAACCTTGGTTTCTGGAGAACGTGGGGGGCTTTTGAACTTGAGAAGGCGCTTTCCCATATTTCGACTGCCCCCGGGCCGGGCGGTGTTCATCCGAAAGGCTCGCAGGCGGCTGCGAAAGCCATTCTGGATGTCCTGACATGAGATGGGCTGACCTTGTGTAAGATGGATTCGTATTACATAGGCTCTGTGAGCTCTCGTCGTAGAAGAAGTATCTGAAAAGGGCACTGACGCAGGATAATGCTCTAGAGAAGGCCGATGTACACCAGCAGTCGGAGCGCTATCAAAAGGTGCTATAATAATTGAAAATACTATAAGTGAAGGAGAACCCGATGGGGGACAGGGATGATGCGGTCCAGCGGCTTTTGGCGGACGAGCATCTCTTCGTGAGGTTCATTCGTCGCTTTCTGAAACAGCACATGCCGAATGTGATCGACGTGGCGGCTTTGACTCCCGAAGACGTGTATCGAGAGGATATCTCCTTCATACCTCCGGAACTCTCCAAGCGTCAGTCGGATGTTTTGTACCGCATCCGGAGAGGAAACGCCGAGGTGTATATTTACGTGCTGATTGAGCATCAGTCGAGCGTGAACTACCTGATGCCCTTTCGCCTTCTTTCGTATATGGTGCAATTCTGGAGACGGTGTGTGGAAAAGGCGGGAAGGGCTGCGGAGAGGAAGGATTTTATGCTGCCTCCGGTGCTGCCGGTGGTGTTCTACGAGGGAGAAAAGCGGTGGACTGTGTCGCCGCACTTCGTTGACAAGGTGGATAACGCGCGCGACTTCGGGAATCACGTCCCGAATTTCGAGTATCTTCTGATCTCGCTCCGTGAGAAGACGCCCGAGGAGATACTGTCGATCAAGGATGCTTTGGGGGCGATGTTCTACCTGGCGAATCCCTCGAAGGCGGAGAATTTCGACGAGGCTGCGGAAAGAGTGCGCATCTTCCTTCAAGGGCTTTCGAAGGAAGAGAGGGATTTGACGACGAACCATTTGCGAGGATATTTAAAGATCCTTGCAGAAAAGGAAGGGCTGACTGTCGACGAAGCCTTGGATCTTTGTTTGGAACGGGAGGACGCTGATATCATGCTGGCCTATATGCAGAAGGAGTTCAGGAAAGCGCGCCGGGAAGGGCGCGAGGAAGGGCGCGAGGAGATCGTGATCAGGCTGCTGGAACGCGGAATGGCGATCTCTCTGGTGTCCGAGATGACCGGTTTTCCTGAGGATCGAGTCAGGGAACTGTCGAAGCGGAAGGACTGATTCGTACGTAAAAGCAGCGGAAAGAGCTGCATATTACGGACCTCCTTTGCAGGAGCAGGATCCCTTCTGCGATAAGGTGCTCGTAGGATGGGAGCGGAATGAGGCTGTTAAAAATCATTTCGACGGTTTCCGCGCTGTATTGTATTGAGGAATGCTTTTCGATTAATGCCTTTTGGATTTTCTGTGGGCGACTGCCATTGATGAACATGATGTACACGGCGCGGATTTGGAATGAACCTTGGTTTTCGAAGAACGTGTGGTATATCAAGGAACCTCTGAATAAAGCTGAGTTGGCCTCGCAAAAATTTGAAACAATCGAGCTCCATCAAGATGAAAACCCCTTTAATCAGAGTTTCCTCAAACTTTTGAAGGTCTTATCGCATTTTTCGTCTGCCTCCGGATCGGACGGAGTTCATCCAAAAGGCTCCCCCGCTCGATTTGCTTTGGTGTACCCGCTCCGCCTTAAATCAGTTGCCGAGCGAAAGGCGCAGTTCTTCGAGCTGTTCTCTGGATATTTTGGTGTAGCGGAGGATTTTTTCGGCGGGCTCGCCCGCTTCCAGCATTTCAAGCGCCATTTCAATCTTCGCCTGCTGTTTGCCCCGCTGCTCACCCCGCTGCTCACCCCGCTGTTCGCCCCGCTGTTCGCCTTCTTTAAGCCAGTTTTCGGCCCATTCGTGCTGTCCTTCAACGATCATTCTTTCCACCTCCACAAGATCCGAAACTTCCGGAAATTCGCTCCGTCCGGTCTTCTTCGGCAGCAGTACATTGCGAATGAAAACCGCGAATGCACGCCGCAGATAGCTCAGAGCAGGCGTGTAGCGGGCCACCGCGGTGGAAACGGGCGCAAGGAGAGCTTCCAGGGAGCAAGGTGCTTTACATCGTCCTCCTTTACGATTTCGGGGTCGACGAACTCCGTAAGAAGATCCCGCACGATCTCTCTGTTTGAAAAGAGCAGTTTGTACCCTTTATCCTGATTTCCCATACCTGTATTATAGAGGCGTCCGGGGAAGTTCGCAAGGCAGTCGGTCCGGTACTGTGACGGTCGGTCCGGTACATGAACGGACTTGCGGTTCCGGTCGCGATTTATGTGCTGATAAAGCATCAGGCGAGGGTGAACTGCCTGAGGTGTTCTTGAAAGAGCCGATAGCTTCCCTTCCCTCTTTTCGGGTGTTATGATTGCCTTAGGAACAAAAACTGGTGGACGATAGTTGAGGTGAGGTATTGCGAAGACGGAACGGGCACTTCAATCCGAAACGACAATTGGCGAACTTGGACGAGTGGGATGGGGAACGTCTTGACCTTCTTGCGCGGAAAGTCCGTTACGGCGGTAATCCCGAGCATAAACGCAATCCCGGAAATTTTGCTTTGACGCCCTCGAGCGGTCCACGACCGGGAAAATCCTTATGCGACGAAGTCGAAGTGTATGCGCGGAAAGAAGCATTGAAACTGTTGCACCAAGGGTGCAGGAAAGGCTTGGTCAGTAAGAGGCTCGAAAATGGCTGGCCGAAGAACATATGGTCCGTCAAGGACGGAAGAGCGCTTGAAGCGCAGTTGGAGTCTCCGGAAACAGGTGTGTATCACGGATACCCTTTGCAGGAGCAAGATCCCTTCTGCGATAAGGTGCTCGAAAGATGGGAGCGGAATGACACTGTTTAAAATTCATTTCGACTGGTTCAGAGCAGGAGGCGGTGCCCCGGAGATCCAGCAGACGACCGGTTTTTTCCGCTTGGTCGCCGGAGGAGTAAACGTGACCGAAAACGAGGACACCTGGTCCCGAACCATAAGGGAGAACGTATTGCTTTCCGCCTATCCTTTGGCAACATGGTTATCATCATCATGGTGGAGACTTCTTCATGAACCTCTTCCACCCCGCGGAATCAGGCCGTCGGCTGATTGGAGAATGGCACACGAAGCAACGGCCGCAAACGAAGGATTTCTCTGGCCCCGAATTGTCATAGCGCCGGACGGTGAGTCTATCCTCGTTTGGGCGACATCGTCCCCGAATTCCGAAAACCAGTCTGTCCGGTACATGAACGGACTTGCGGTTCCGGTCGCGATTGGTTGCCGCGAATTCGAGCACGAAACCGCGTCGTTTATTCACTCCGTCATCGAACGTCTGGAAGCTGTCGGAGTTCATGAATCGGCGCTCTCCTCGCTTTGGAGGGAAGTCTTGGACGAGACAAACGATCCGCATGCCTCGGAATATAGGCAACGGGAAGCCGAGATGGGATTCGATACCGACGAATGTCCGGAGGCGGTCGTCGAGGAGGCGCTTGCATTGTCCTCCATTCTTGGAAAAAAGACGCTTTCCGAAGTTGCTCCGGCCTACGGGCGATATGCCTCAGAGGAGAGCCGTCCCTTGGCTGGGTTGCAAAAACTCATCGCTTCTTACGGCTTTAACGGAAAGCCTTTGACCCCTGCTATGGAACAGATATTCGGAGTGCCTTGGAAGCGGGGCGGTGAAGCAGCCCGCCGCATACGGAAAATAATGGATATTGGCGACAACCCCCTTTCCACGGAAGATCTTTGCGAAGTTCTGGGAGTGAAGAGCACCGAGGTGGAAGAGTGGAGTCCCCCGAAAGAGCAACGGGTTTCTCTGGCCGCCCCGCAGGAGAATGGAGGGCTTCGTTTTCATCTTCGGAAGAGACACCCCGTCGCTAAACGATTCGAGCTTGCACGCCTTCTGGGAGATTATCTTCAGTACGGAGAGGAAGATGCATATTGGCTGGCCTCCACCGATTTGCGAACCTCGAGACAGAAGTACCAGAGAGCTTTCGCAGCCGAGTTCCTCAGTCCTTTGTCGGGGTTGCAGGAGTTCATTGGTTCCGATTTCTCCGAATCCATGCTCGAAGACGCCGCCGCATATTATGGAGTCAGCACCCAGGCCGTTGAGTCGATGCTGGTGAATAACGGCATAATCACCCCCTCGCAGATTGCCGTCGAGTTGGATAACCCCCTGCCGTATTGATCCTGGAAACGCCGGCGGGTTTTTTTAATGGCGAGCTGAATAATCAAGGCTGGAGTCAAGAGAAAAGAATCGCATGTAGATATGACGGAACTCCACGAAGAAGGAATCCTTCGACTTGCCGGGGAGAGCAAAGGCTTACTACTGCGCATTGAGACTTCAGGCGGTTGCCGTACCAATCCTGATGACCGGGTTTTTCGTCTCCATAGTATGCGTTTATAACCCGTATTTCGCATGTCGATTTGCATGATCGGATATTTTTCTGAAGAGGATGACAAGGTGTCGTATTTGCCATACAATACGTCTTATGAATACAAACAAGACTGGCGGCGCAAAAGCCGCAACGGAGACAATCGCGCTTGAATCCATAAAGGTGCCCACCCCCGGCTCCGCTCCCGTCGCTCTGAAACTCGCGCGCATAGGCGGAATCGGAGAAACGGTGGACAGGAGCGTGTCGTGGGACCGTTCCCGATGCTCCATCTCTCCCGGAATAGCGGCGGAAACGCTTGTTTCGGCTCTTCTTTGCGGCTGTCGGGCGCTCTACAACATGAAGTCCTTCTGGGAGGAGTCCGGATGCGCCGCCTGGTTCGAGAGGAACGGCGTCGTGCCGGAGCAGCTGAACGACGATGTGTACGCGCGGCTTCTGGACAGGTTCTCCGAATGCGACATGCGCGGAATAGTGGAGACCGTGGCGTTCAGACTCAGGACGGCGCACGGGATCAAGATTTCGACCGTGCATTTCGACACGACGTCGGTCTCCGTGGAAGGCGACTATGCGACGACGAAGGAGGAGAGAGGGGAGAAGAGCGGAGGCGGGGAGGAATCCGGATGCGCCGCTGCGGAAGCCGGAGAAGCCTCTTTCGAGATTGGTTACGGACACTCCAAGGATCGTCGTCCTGACCTGAAGCAGATCAAGATCGGTCTCGCGGTGCAGGAGGACGGAATTCCGCTCACGGGGGAACTTCTCTCCGGCGCCGCTTCCGACCGGACGTGGAACGGAGACGCCGTTTTCGTGGCCGACAGCGCGCTCGCAAGCAAGGAGAACCTGGCGGAGCTCGCCGACGGAGGAATGGATTTCGTGACGCTGCTCCCCGGAACATTCTCTCTGGAGAAGGAACTCAAGGAGAGAGCGTGGCGCGAAGAGAAGTGGACGGACCTCGGCGCTCTCGCCCGCGATCCCGACGAGAAGAGCGCGCGCTACAAGACGCGGAGCGTCCGGGAGGAGATCGAGGGAAGACGGTACGACTTTCTCGTGGTCCACTCCACGAAGCTCGAAACCCTGAAGGAGAGGAGTCTGAAAGGCCGTTTCGACAGACTGCGCACCGAACTTCGCAAAGAGGGGCTCGCGCTGCGGAAGCGGGAGTTCGCCTGCGAGGAGGACGCCCGAAGAGGCGGAGCGGAGCTGCTGGGGAAGGTCGTGAAGCAGGGGTTCGTCTCCTCCGCCTCCGTCGAGCTCGAGGAGAAAGCCGTACGGGGCAAGCGCGGACCGAAGAAGGACGCTCCCCCTCCGGCGACGGACCGTACGTGGAGGGCAGTCGTCGAAATAGGAGAGGTCGAGGAGGAAGCGTGGAAGTCCGCCATGGATCGGGAATCGACATTCGTGCTCGTGTATCGGATGGAGAAGGCGGTCGAGCGGAAGAACCCTGCTGAAATCCTGAGGACGTACAAGAACCAGAACGTCGTGGAACAGGGCTTTCGCTTCCTCAAGCAGCCGATCCATCTCGGCCCCGTCCTGCTGAAGAAGCCGGGGCGGGTGGAAGCGCTCGGCTACGTCTTTCTTCTCGTGCTGCTCCTGGCGAAGTATCTTGAATACCGGGTGCGGGCGACGCTTGAGAAGGAAGGCGACGCGCTGCGGGTCGGAGGACAGAGGTTCGTCCGTCCTACGACGCAGACGATCCTGTATCATTTCGGAACCGTGCCGCTGCTGGAGAGCGGAGGGAGACGCTTCATGCCGCAACCGCCGGGAGGCAATACGGCCCGCGTCATGGACGCGCTCGGCTTCTCCTGGGAGCTGTTCACCTGCGGAGACTGCGAGGACCGCTTCATGGAGCGTTTCCGCAGCTGAGGAGAGCATTCCGCGGCAGCGCGGCGAAGCGAGGCGAAGATTTGTGGAGTCGCCGATTGATTCCGTTGTTCCGACGGAAAAAGGTGTTGCGTGGACTTTTACAGCCTAACTCTCCTTGAGTGGGCGGGCTGGAATGCCCGGTGACGATATTCGGTTGACAAGGTGCGGGGATATCAGCACTTTCCATTAGGCAGGCATCGTCCACAGAAAATACAGATTCCCTTTAGCTGAGGTGCGAAATACGGGTTATAAGGAGAGGCGGCAGTAAGGATTTTTCCCTTCGGTTTTTTCCTTGACACTCCTCGGAAAAGGCTCATAATGTCCCTTGATTTTACAACGCCTTTTCACAGATCAAGGAGGTTGTTTCTTTGGACCGCATTCAACAGGCTCGAAAGATCACGCTGCTCGGCCTGATCGTCAATGTTCTCCTCGCGGCTTTCAAATACGCGGCGGGTTTCTGGGGCGCGAGTTCCGCGATGATCGCCGATGCCACGCATTCTCTATCCGATCTGCTGACCGACGCGGTTGTTTTTTTCGGCCTTTCGGCGGCGGGAAAGCCCGCCGACTCGTCCCATCCTTACGGCCACGGAAAGATCGAGGCGATCCTCGCCGCATTGTGCGGCTTTACGTTGCTTTTGGCGGGAGGGGGCATTTTTCTCTCGGGCATGGGGAATATCGTGAGTTACTTCCGGGGGGTTGTTGTTCCGCGTCCGGGTGGCATTGCCCTGATTGCTGCCGTCGTTTCGGTGGGCGTGAAGGAAATTTTGTACCGGTACACGATCTTCTGGGGAAGACGCCTTGACAGCAACGCCTTGATGGCCAAGGCCTGGGACCACCGGTCGGACTCTTTCTCCTCGATAGGAACGCTCGCGGGAATATCGGGCGCCATCTTCCTCGGGGAGCGGTGGCGCGTGCTCGATCCGCTGGCGGCGGTGGTGGTGACCTATTTCATCGCGAAGGCGGCGCTGCCCATCCTCCGTGACAGTCTGGACGAGCTGATCGAGGCGTCTCTGCCGGACGAGCTGGAGGAGCGCATGAAAAACGCCATTCTCGGTGTTGCCCGGGTGAAGTCCTTTCACAAGCTGAAGACCAGGCGTATCGGCAGCTCGATCGCCGTCGACGTGCATATCCAGATGGACGGGAAGCTCTCCCTGACGGAGGCGCACGACGTTTCACGCCGTGTCGAGGAGGAGCTGTGGGGTCTCTTCGGCAGGGATACGCACATCTCGCTGCACATGGAACCGGTCGCCCCTTCCCCTTCCGGTCAGGAACCCCGTTGATCTCCTTTCTTTTTTGAGTCCGGAAGTTTTACATTTCGGCCTCTCCGTGTAAAAATAGGTGCGTGTGCGTCCGCAGGGCGCATACTGTCCTTGTATTGAAGATAAAGACGTTCGCGAGAAGAGTGCGGACGTTTATCCCGTATATGCAAAGGAGCGTTTTCTGACCCATGGAGACATCATCCGGCAAAGGCCCGCATTTTATCGAGCAGATCATTCTCGACGACCTGAAGAACGGCGTCGTTCAGGAAGTCCATACCCGCTTTCCCCCCGAGCCCAACGGCTACCTCCACATCGGCCACGCGAAGTCGATCTGCCTGAACTTCGGCCTCGCGGAGCAGTTCGGCGGCAAGTGCAACCTGCGTTTCGACGACACGAACCCTGCCAAGGAGGAGACGGAGTACGTCGAGTCCATCATGCGCGACGTGCAGTGGCTTGGATTTCGCTGGCACGCGCTCTGCTTCGCGTCGGACTACTTTCAGCAGTTTTACGAGTGGGCGCTGGAGCTGATTCATGCGGGGAAGGCTTTCGTGGATCACCAGACGCCCGACCAGATCCGCGAGACACGCGGCACGCTGACGGCGCCGGGGGACGAGTCTCCCTACCGGAGCCGCACTGTGGAGGAAAACCTCGCCCTCTTCCGGCAGATGAAGGGCGGGGAGCTGGAGGACGGAACGTGCGTGCTCCGGGCGAAGATCGACATGAACCACCCGAATATCAACATGCGCGACCCGGTGCTCTACCGTATCCTGCACAGGCATCATTTCAGGAGCGGCGACGAGTGGTGCATCTACCCGATGTACGACTTCGCGCACGGGTACGAGGACGCCATCGAAGGAGTCACCCACTCGATCTGCACGCTCGAGTTCGAGGATCACCGCCCGTTGTACGAGTGGCTCCTCGACAACGTCTCGGTTCCGTGCAAGCCGCGCCAGTTCGAGTTCGCCCGGCTGAACCTGACCTACACGGTGATGAGCAAGCGGCTGCTGCTGGAGCTGGTGAACAGGAAGATCGTCTCCGGCTGGGACGACCCGCGGATGCCCACGATCAGCGGAATCCGGCGGAGAGGGTACACGCCGTCCGCCATCCGGCGCTTCTGCTCGGAGATCGGCGTTTCGAAGTCGAACAGTATGGTCGATATCGAGTTCCTCCAGTTCATCATCCGCGAGGAGCTGAACGCGTCGGCGCAGCGGGCGATGGCGGTGCTCGATCCGCTGAAGGTGGTCATTGAAAACTACCCGGAGGGGCAGGTCGAGATGCTGGAGGCCGAGAACAATCCTGAGGATCCGAACGCCGGGACGAGAACGATCCCGTTTTCGCGCGAACTCTATATCGAGCGGGACGATTTCATGGAGAACCCGCCGAAGAAGTTTTTCCGCCTCTCTCCGGGGAGCGAGGTCCGGCTGAAGCACGCTTACTTCATCACGTGCAAAGAGGTCGTCCGGAACGGGGCCGGGGAGATCGTCGAGCTCCGGTGCATCTACGATCCTCTCTCGAGGGGCGGCGAAGCGCCCGACGGGCGTCGCGTGAAGGGGACGCTGCACTGGGTCTCCGTGCCGCACGCGGTGAAGGCCGAGATAAGGCTGTACGAGAACCTTTTCACACTGCGCGACATGAGTGAGATGGAGGAGGGGAAGAGCTACTCCGACTATCTGAACCCCGACTCTTTAAAAGTGCTCGGAAACTGCTTCGTCGAGCCGATGATCGCGGGTGCGAAGCCGCTCGACCGCTTCCAGTTCCTCCGGCAGGGATACTTCTGCGCGGATGCCGACTCGACGCCGGAGCGTCCGGTCTTCAATCGGACGGTCGCGTTGAAGGATTCGTGGGCGAAAATGCAGCAGAAAGGGCAGACCGAGTGATTGCGGGGTTCCGTCTGAAAGGAATGTGTGAAGGCGACGTATCAGCGGGAAGCCGCCGGATTTACGGAGGGCTCCCCTGCAGGGAAATGATACAATAAATAGGATATGCAACGGAACGCTCTGCGAGGATGTTTTTCCGTGGCTTCGAGAGGAGGTTTCCTGAATATGAGAAATACGGACAGTTCCGGGGTTCCCGGAAAAGAAGGGGGAAGCGGCGCCCGTATCTGCCCCGAGTGCGGAGAGCGGGTCGAGAACAACTTCCGTTTCTGTTCCGGATGCGGCAGCTTCATACCGGATGACGCCCCCGGATCCGTAATGAACCGGGACCGCCCCGGAAACGGAAGACCGACGGAAGGACGACAGGAACCTTTTCCCCGGCAGGACGTCCCGTATTACCGGCAGGAGGGCGCCGATGACGGGGCGGTTTCCATTTCGATGCCGATTCAGCCTCTCCATTCGAGTGTGGACCGTGCGGGAACCAGCTTCCGCCAGTTCAACGCGGCGATCAGAGACCGCCGGGAGCGGAGGGACCGCCAGGGCGGGATCTTTCTCATCGTTCTTTTCCTGATGTTCGTCGCCGCGCTCGGCGGAGGAGTATACTGGTTTCTTCACCAGGCCGAGCAGATCCCGTGGGACAGCGACGTGGTGCGCAGGCCTGCGGTAGAGCCTGCTCGCCCGGCTTCCGACGGAAGGAATGCGGACGCACCTCCGCCGTCGACTCCGGGAGGATCTCCGGAGACGAGGGCCGTCGTTCCGCAGTTGCCCGCGTCCCCCGCCGTTCAGGCCGATGTCCTCGAAATATCGCGTCCGACGAAAGGCGTTGTGCTCGGCTCGAATGTGAATCTCAGAGGCTCTCACTCCGTGACGAGTCCCGTGGTGGGCAAGGTTTCGACAGGCAACGAAGTCGAGGTGCTCGAGTCGTGGACAAGCGACGAGGGGGCTGAAGTCGTCGCACTTGTCGATGTGGAGCTGACCGCGGCCGACGGAAAGACCGTCCGCATAACAAGGGGGCGCGGAGTCTCCGTGCTCTCCGGTCCCGACTCGAGGGGGATGCTCCGGGTGGCCCTTCCCGAGGACAGGGCGAAGACTCCGTATACCGTCGCGGCATCGAATATGAGCAACCCCCACTCCTGGCCCTGGTACCGTATCCGTCCGCGGAGCGGCAAGGAGGGGTGGATCTTCGGCAAGTTCATCACGGTGCTCAATCCCAGGGACAACACGCTTTCGGCGACGTTCCTCGATCGATCCCTCTCCTCGTTCGGATCGACGAGAGAGCAGCTTGTCGCCGCTCTCGGAACTCCGCGG
The DNA here is from genome assembly GCA_964426245.1 of uncultured Synergistaceae bacterium. Classification (GTDB taxonomy): domain Bacteria; phylum Synergistota; class Synergistia; order Synergistales; family Aminobacteriaceae; genus JAAYLU01. Next base: position 17,942 of record CAYRPJ010000043.1, on the reverse strand, counting down.
AAGACCGCTTCAAGAAAGGTCACCGTCTCCGGCGCCCCTGTCGACGAGGTGACGCTGACCTTCGACGGCGCAGTGGCGGTTCTGCTGGAGAAGAGCCCCTCTTCCGAGGTGAAGTCGCTGACGATCACATCCGCCGGAAAGTCTCTCGACGGAGGGCTCGCCACTGGAATCGACCGCAGGGCCGTCCTCTCGATCCTGGGTCTGCCGAACGCGCTGGACAAGGGGAACGAGGTGTATCGCGCGGATGCGGGGCACGGGATCCGAATCCGGTACGAGAACTACACGGTCAGGACGATTCACGTCGGTTCCCTGAATTGACCCGCGGCGTCATGAGAATTCCTCCTGTTCCGGATACGCGGTTCTTCCCGGTGGGCAGGAAGGATATGGAGGAGCGGGGCTGGGATCAGCTCGATTTTCTGTTTGTCACCGGCGACGCGTACGTCGACCACCCGTCCTTCGGCCCCGCAGTCATCGCAAGAGTTTTGGAGGATGCCGGGTTTCGCGTCGGAATGCTGCCCCAGCCGGACTGGCGTTCCCGGGAAGCTTTCCTCTCGATGGGGCGGCCGCGGTACGCCGTGCTCGTCTCCGCCGGCAACCTGGACTCCATGCTGAACAAGCTGACGGCTTCGAAGAAGAGCCGCAGCAATGACAGCTATTCTCCGGGAGGCAAGCCGGGAATGCGCCCGGACAGGGCGACGATCGTCTATTGCAGCCGGATCCGGGAGTGCTGGAAGGACATCCCCCTCATCATAGGAGGCGTCGAGGCGAGTCTTCGCCGATTCGCTCACTACGACTACTGGTCGGACGAGGTGCGCCGCTCCGTTCTCTTCGACAGCCAGGCCGATCTTCTCGTCTACGGCATGGGCGAGCGTCAGATCGCCGAGATTGCCGAGCTGCTGGCGAAGGGAGTACCTGTGGAGCGGATACGGAATATCCGGGGGACCTCCTATCGCACGAACATCGTTCCGGAGCTTTCCGGCAAGTTCGTGGAGATTCCGTCCTTCGAGGAGGTGCTGGCCGACAAGCGGCGCTTCGCCGAAGCGTTCAGGGAACAGTACGCAGAACAGGACCCGTTTTCCGGCAAGACGGTCCTGCAGCGTCACGGCGATTCGTGGATCGTCCAGAATCCTCCGGCGCACCTCCTTTCGACGGAGGAGATGGACGCCGTTTACGCCTTCCCCTATCCGAGAACGTACCACCCGATGTACGAGGAAGAAGGGGGAGTTCCGGCAATCAACGAGGTCCGCTTCAGCCTGACGAGCCATCGCGGGTGCTTCGGAAGCTGTTCGTTCTGCGCCATTCACTATCACCAGGGGCGCATCATCCAGAGCAGGAGCCACGAATCGATTCTTAAGGAAGCGGAAATTCTGACAGCGCTTCCCGATTTCAAGGGGTATATTCACGACGTCGGAGGGCCGACGGCGAATTTTCGTACTCCTGCGTGCGACCAGCAGCTCGTCCGCGGGGCATGCAGAAACCGGCAGTGCCTTTTCCCAGCCCCTTGCCCGAAGCTTCGGGCGGATCACTCGGACTACATCTCCCTTCTGCGGAAGCTGCGGGCGATTCCGGGAGTGAAGAAGGTGTTCATCCGTTCCGGCATCCGCTTCGACTACCTTATGGCGGACCGGAAGAGCGGTTTCCTGGAGGAGCTCTGCGAGCACCACGTGAGCGGACAGCTGAAGGTCGCTCCCGAACACGTCTCCTCGCGTGTCCTTTCGCTGATGGGAAAGCCCGGAATGAGCGTCTACGAGAATTTTCGCAGGGCATACGCCGCAGTGAACGAAAAACTCGGGAAGAAGCAGTATCTCGTTCCGTACTTCATCGCCTCCCACCCGGGCGCGACGTTGAAGGACGCCGTCGAGCTGGCCGAGTACCTCCGGGACATTCATTTCCAGCCGGAGCAGGTGCAGGATTTCATTCCGACGCCCGGCAGTCTCTCGACGTGCATGTACTACACGGGATTGAACCCGTTCACCGGGGAGCCTGTTCCTGCCGCGAAGGACCGGAAGGAGCGGAAGATGCAGCGGGTGCTGCTGCAGTACGTGGAACCGTCGAACCGGCAGGCGGTCATCGAGGCGCTGGAGATCGCAGGCCGGAAGGATCTGATCGGAACGGACCCGAAGTGCCTCGTCCGTCCGCAGCACAGGGAGCCGGGAAAAAGAGGCGCGCGCTCCCCGGAGAGGAAGCCGCGCGCCTCGAAGAGACGCGGGTAGGATCAGGCTTTTTCCCTTGCGGCCGCGATCCGGAGCGAAAGGGAACGCATCAGTATCGGCCCGGCCTCGGTGAGAAGGACGGCCACGAAGATGAGAAGGCAGCCCGCCGCCATCCGGGAGGTGAAGATCTCTCCCAGGAAGTAGATGCCCGCGAGCGCCCCGAAGACCGATTCGAGGCTGAGCAGGATGGCGGTGTGCGTGGAGGGGGTGAACCTCTGCGCCTTGTTCTGAACCGCGAACGCGACGATGGTGCAGAAGACGACGGTATAGGCGATGCTCCAGAGACCGCCGCCGTCCCGGAAACCGGGCCACGTTTCGAAGAGAAGGGCGGCCGGAAGGCTCAGGAGAGCCACCATAACGATCTGGAGAGTCGCCAGGATCATGGGATCCTTTTTCGAGGCGAAGTTTTCGATCGCGATGAGATGGCAGGCGAAGAAGAATGCGCAGACCAGGGTGAGCAAATCCCCCTTTCCGATGGCGAAGGCCCCCTCCTGCAGCGTCAGGAGTCCCATACCGGCGAGGCAGAGGACGGAGGCGAAAAACGAAAGCAGGCCGGGGAAAATCCGGCGCAGCCCCCACGAGAGAAAGGGAACGATCACGACGTAGGTGGCGGTCAGAAACGCCTGTTTGCCCGGAGTCGTATAGTTCAGACCCAGGGTCTGCGTGGAGAAGCCCAGAAAGAGAAAGACCCCGATGATCGCGCCGGCCTTGAGGTCGCTCCGTGTCAGGGCGGCGATTCTGCGGGAAAAGAAACAGCACATCAGGAGGCCCGCGGAGCCGAAGCGAAGCGTCAGCAGCCAGAATGTGGGGAAGCTGTCGAGGGCGTCCTTCATCGCGACGAAGCCGATGCCCCAGAAGAGGGCGACGAAGACGAGGGAAATATCCGCAAGAACTGTTTTTACGGTCGAAGACAGACGCATAAGGTTCACTCCTGATGCACGATGAATTTCTGCGTAGCAGATGAAATACCGGAAGAGTATAGCATCTTCCGTTCAAAGTTCCACGACCGGACTCTCTTTCCGGCGGTGCTTTTTTGATTCCCTTCAGTTTCTATCTTGTGAGAGGATTAACTTTCATTTACAACGTCGGGATAGGTAGTATAATGTATTCGATGCATTTCATGCGATTCTGTTCCGATCCTTTTTCTGTTTTTTCATATTTTTGCGACGGGAGGTGGAGTATGTGTTCATTTTTATCGCCTCGTTTCTGATGTACCTTCTCCTGGTCTGGTCCGGGGACGGCATCCCGATGATCGAAGTCGTGATAGGCGTGCTTCTTGCGACGGTCATCACGATAGCCTACCGAACCTGGCATCCGGAGAAGAAACTCAGCAGACGGGGTCTTGACCCGAGACGGTGGTTCGGCTTTGTGGTCTATCTTTGCGGTCCTTTCGCAAAAGGGCTGGCTAAGGCGAACATCGACGTGGCAAAAAGGGTGATAACGGGCAACATCCGTCCCGGGATCGTCAAGGTGCGTCCTGATCTGAAAACCGATGTCGGAAGGACGCTTCTTGCGGATTCGATCACGCTGACGCCGGGAACGCTCACCGTTGATGTTGATGATGCCGGTTTTTTCTATATCCACTGGCTCTATGTGGAGGACGAAAATCCGGCCGAAGAACAGCTATACGGTAATTTTGCTCAGTGGGCAAGGAGGTTGGCTGAATGACGGTCCATATTGTGTGGTTTGCCGCGGCGGCAATGGGTATCCTTGCCGTCCTCGTTCTCGGGCGTCTCATAGCCGGCCCTACGGTTCCCGACAGGGCTGTCGCGCTGGATACGCTCAATACGCTGGTGGTGGGAGTGATGCTTCTTCTCGCCGTTGCGTACGATTCGGTTGTCATGGTGGATGTGGCCATAGTCTACGCCTCCCTCTCTTTCGTGGGAACCATGTTCATCGCGCGGTACATAGAAGGGGAGGTGTAGATCCGTGTTCTTTGTCCTGCTTATGGTGCTTTGTCTTGTTGTGAGCCTTTTCTTCAACTCCCTCGGGGCTTTTTCCCTGTACCGTTTTCCCGATGTGTACACCAGGCTTCACGGCGCTACCAAATGCACCACGTTCGGAACGATTTTCATGGCGTTTTCGGTCATCGTCTATTCGATCGGTCGCTACCTGGAGAAGGGGGAGTCTCGTTTCACAGTTCTGATCGTGCATACGCTCATCGCGGTATTGGTGCTCCTCGTGACGAATGCCACCGGAGCCCACGCCATCGCGCGGGCTGCTCATCGAAGCGGCCTGATGCCGGCAAAGGCCGTTGTGGACAGGCTTGCGGAAAAAGAGAGCCGCAAGGGAGGTGCATCCTCATGACGAACAATGTTCTGCATGTCGCGGTATTGGCGGTGCTTGTCGTTTCGGCGTTCTTCGCTCTCTGGTTCAAGGATCTCATCTCGTCGGTGATCGCCTTCGCCGTTTTCAGCCTGATGATGGCCCTGGAGTTCTATCTTCTGCAGGCTCCTGATGTTGCAATGGCGGAAGCTGCTATAGGGGCCGGCCTGAGCACGACGATCTTCGTTATCTCGATTCGGGCGTGCAGCCGCGTTAAAAAACGCGAAGGAGGGCGGCAGCAATGAAAAAGACCATTTTTGTCGTCTCGGCGATCATTCTCGGCGCGTTGATCATGGGAGCAGTCGACAATGTGCATCCGTTCGGCGATCCCGGAAAGGCGCCGATGGACGACTATTTCATATCGCAGGCCTTGCAGGAGCGATCATCCGAAAATATCGTCACAGCGATTGTTTTCGACTACAGAGGATTCGACACCATCGGAGAGGCGGCGGTTCTTTTCACGGCGCTCTGCGCAATCACCGCCTTTTTCCGTGAAGGGAGAAAAAAGCCGTGAACCCGCTTTCCATTGTTGTACGGACAGGGTGCGATGTTTTCGCCTGGTTTATGATCATCTTCGGCGTCAATATCGTTCTTCACGGCTACGCGACCCCCGGCGGAGGGTTCCAGGGAGGAGCGGTCGTGGCGACTTTTATGGCGCTGTTGCTGGTCGGATATGGCGGCAAGAAGGTTCTCTCATGGGCGAATGAGAAGATGTACGAATTCTTCTTTGATGACATCGGTCTGTTGGCTTTCATCGCCCTGGCTTTTTTGGGATTTCCGAGGACCTTTTTCTATAATTTTCTTGCCAGGCCTTTGACGGAGGCGGTTTCGGGCGTCCTGCCCGGAGTCGGAACGATAGAATTCATGTCTGTTGCGGTCGGATTGGAAGTAACCGGCGCGCTCACGTTGATAGTCCTGACGATGTACAAAGGGATACGGCTTTTCGGAGAGACTCCCCCGGAGGGGGAATTCGGGCATGACAGATAGCGCTCTCTTTTCTGCGCAGTACTTCTCTTGCCGGGCGCATTTTTCGCCGATCGGCAAACCGCTCGTCGAGAGAGTCCTCGGGCAATGCGTATCCCGCTCGTCTGTCGGCATTGGTGTGACTATTGGAAAATCGCCTGCTCTGTTCCCCTCTCTCGGCGGGACGAGCGCGTTTTCCAGGAAGGGAGGATGAGACCGTGAGGTCCCTTTCGGTTGTTGTTCGTACCGCATGCGATATTTTTGCCTGGTTTTTGGTGATTTTCGGAGCCAACATAATAATCCACGGCGATGTTACTCCTGGGGGAGGATTCCAGGGAGGAGCCGTCGTCGCGACGTTTCTCAGCTTTCTTCTGGTGGCCTACGGCGGAAAGAAGCTGCTTTCCTGGGTGAACGTCGGAATTTTCAACGGATTGGTTATCCTGGGCCTTCTGGCCTTTATCCTGCTGGGTTTTTGGGGCTTCCCCAACACCTTTCTCTACAACTTTCTCGCGCTGTCGTATGAAATCGTCCATGCCACCGGACATGGCGTCATCCCCCCCTCGGGTACCATCGCGCTTATGGACATAGCGGTCGGACTTCAGGTCGCAGGCGCTCTTTCTCTTATCGTGTTCTATATGTTCAAGGGTATCCGCCTTTTCCGCGAAGTCCGTTTCGAGGAGGAGTTGGGCCATGATAGGTAACGCTCCTTTTTTTGTCGTAGGTATTCTTTTTCTGGCGGCGCTGGTGGCGATTTTCATGGAAAAAAATCTCATCAAGATCGCTATCGCCATAAGCATCATCAGTTCCGCGGTCAATCTCTTTCTGGTTGCTTTGGGATACCGTACCGGAGCGACGATACCGATTCACTATCTCGCAGGCGAGGGAACCGTCATGGTGCTTCCGACGCCGCAGGCCATGACGCTCACCGCCATCGTCATCGCTCTCGCCACGACGGCCCTTCTTCTTTCCATCATCATGCTCGTCTACCGTCATTACGGCACGCTTAACGTGGACGAAATCAGGAGGTTGAGAGGATGAACTGGAATGAACACCTTCCCGCGCTGCTGCTCGCCGTTCCTCTCTTCGGCGCGTTCATAGCTCCCGTTGTTTGTCTTTTCGGAAAGACGACGCGCAATATTTTGATGACGGGCATTACTTTCATCACGCTCATTATCGCGCTGCTTCTCTGGAAAAACGTGCTGGCCGGAGGTCCCGCGATCTATGTGATGGGTGGGGAGAGCTTCAATATCGCTCTGCCCTCCGGTATGGCTCTTCCGATCCGTATCATCCTGGAAGCCGACGCCTTCAGCGCATTCATGGTTCTGTGCGGAGCAATAGCCGCCTTCGCCGGGGCTCTTTTCTCGACGAACTACATGGAGAAATTCTCCGGAATGGGGCGTTTCACTTCGCTCTACTTCCTCCTGACCGTCGGCATGCTCGGCATGATGGTGACGGGCGACCTTTTCAACTTCTTCATCTTCATCGAGATCGCCTCGATAGCCTCCTTCGGTCTCATCGCTTTCTGGCGGGACAAGCCGGAGGCGATCGAAGCGAGTCTGAAGTACGCGCTGGTCTCCCAGGTGGGATCGATGGTCTTCCTGATCGCCGCGGGGTGTCTGTACGGCAAGTACAATGCCTTGAACATGGCGGCGGTGGGGAGTCTCTTGCAGTTCGGAACGATGGAGAAGCTCGTCCTTGTTTTCTTCGTGGGCTCCCTCGCGATGAAGTGCGGGGCTTTTCCGATGCACATGTGGCTTCCGGATGCCTACGCCGAAGCTCCTTCGGGAGTTACCTGTCTTCTCGTTGCGGTCAGCCAGGCGTCCCTTTACGGCCTCATGCGGGTTTGTTTTTCACTCTACGGTATCAATCTGGGCGGATCGTTCATTCCGTGGATGATCATCGCGATGGGGCTCGCGTCGATGTTCTTCGGCGTCTCCATGGCCGTCGTGCAGCATGAGATAAAGCGCCTGATAGGCTACCATTCGGTCTCACAGGTGGGGTACATGCTTCTCGGGCTCGGCGTCGGGCTTCTGGTGCTGAAGGATGCCCGGAGCATGGCCGAGTACGGCTTCACCGCCATGAAGGGCGGCATCTTCCATATCTTCAACTATACGATGTACAAGGCGCTGCTCTTCCTTGCCGCCGGAGCGATCTACTACGCGACGGGAAAGAGGGATCTCAACCAGCTTGGCGGCCTGGCGCGAAGGATGCCCTTTACGACCTTCATGTTCGTCATCGCGGCCGCCGCGATCTCGGGTCTGCCTCCCTTCAACGGCTTCGTCTCGAAGCTCCTGATCTACGAGTCGGTTTTTGCGGTTCATCCGGCGCTGACCGTCGTGGCGCTGGTGACTTCGGTGCTCACGCTGGCCTCCTTTGTGAAGGTCTTTCAGACGGCCTTTCTCGGCCCCGAAAAGAACGCTCTCGTTTCGACAAGGGAGGTTCCCGCGGGGATGCTTCTGGGCATGGGAGTGCTCACAGTAGCGGTTCTCGGAGCATCGCTCTTCCCGGCGTGGACTCTTTCCAACCTTGTCGAGCCGGCTGCGAAGGCTCTGGTTGATCAGGCCGGGTACATCGGCGCGGTCATGGGAGGTGGTCTCTGATGTTCGGTACTGTCTATACGGGCTTCGGCTACTGGGACGTGACGTCGTGGATTCTCTTCTTCGGTATCGCGGCCGGGCTCACGCTCTGGCTCCGTGCACAGGGGCGGGATGATTACAAGGAAGGCACGGACCAGGACGAAATATACTGGTCCGGCAACGTTGTCCCCGAGGACGGAGAGGATATTTCCGTACCGGCTTCCTCCGCATACTGGGGGTTTCGCAAGGCCCTGGAGCCGTATTACAACAGGCTGATCGGAATGCACACGGGAATCGCGACCGACATCGTGGGCTTCTACGTCCTCGTCGTCGCGTTCATGGCCGTGTTCATTCTCATCGCGTAGGAGGAAGACGTCATGATCAACTTTTTGCTTGAGAAATATCTGGATATTCTTCCGAAATCGCTCTGGGTGACCACCTGCAATTCGGGGTCGTGCAACGGGTGCGATATCGAGATCGTCGCCACCATCAGCCCGCGCTACGATATCGAGCGTTTCGGCATGAAGCTGGTGGGAACCCCCCGCCACGCCGACGTGCTGATCGTGACGGGCCCCGTGACTCGCTACATGCGCGACAGGCTGCTGCGGATCTACAACCAGATGCCCGATCCCAAGGCTGTCGTCGTCGTCGGCAACTGCGGCGCTTCCGGAGATGTTTTCTACAAGTCGTACAATCTCGACGGGCCGGTGGACCGGATCATCCCGGTGGATGTCTATGTCCACGGATGCCCGCCCCGCCCCGAGGCGATCATCGAGGGCGTGGCGAAAGCGGTATTGAAGCTGGAATCACTGAAGGAAGGCAACCAGAAGAAGGCGGGTGAGGCAGTCTCATGACTTTTCCGGTAAATGGAATAAACAGGGAAGAGGGCCGGGAGCCGGAGGAGGTTCTCGCCCGAATCCGTGAGGTCTTCGGCGAGTCCGCCGTTGCGAGGGTAAGGCCTCATGCCGACGGGCTCAAGAAAGAGGTACAGTATTACGATCTTTGGCTTTCGGTGCAGAAAGAACGTTTCCTGGAGATGGTCGACACTCTCGCCGAATTCGATTTTCCGATGTTCCACGTGATGTCCGGAAACGATGACGGCGACGTGGTGACGCTCAATTACCACTTCGGCATCTTTCAGTGCGCGGGGAGGGGAAAACGGTTCGGAGCGACCATTTCCGTTCCGGTTCCGAAAAGCGATCTTGTCATTCCATCGCTCTTTTCGCGCATTCCGGGAGTGGAGTACAGCGAGCGGGAAATGCGCGAGATGCTCGGCATCGAATTCGACGGTCTTCCCAACAAGGCTTTGATTTTCCTTCCGGAGGACTGGGACGAGGCCGTCAAGCCGTGGCGCAGGGACGAGACGGGACCCAAGCCCGAAAATGTACGGGAGCTTTCCTAGGAGGAAGAGATATGGAAAAAAAATATACAATTCCAATAGGTCCCGTCCATGTGGGTTTGAAGGAGCCCATCACCGCATGGCTGGATCTTGAAGGCGAAAAAATCGTCGGCGCGACGGTGCGCCCGGGGGCGATCCATCGCGGCATCGAATTCATGGCCCGCGATCGGAACCCCATCCAGGTGATTTATCTCTCCGAGCGGATCTGCGGCATTTGCTCCTTTGCTCACGTGATCGCGTTTCTCCGTGCAGTGGAGGATGCTTCCGATTATCCGGTGCCCATCCGCGCGCAGTATATCCGTGCCCTCGTCCTGGAACTTGAAAGGCTTCACTCGCACATCCTCTGGGCGGGAGTCGCCTGCTACTCGATCGGGTTCGATTCCGCCTTCCATCTGGGGATGGTCCTCCGTGAAAAAGTGATGGACGTCCTGGAAGCCCTTTCGGGAAACCGCGTCAACTACGGCGTCGCCACAGTGGGCGGCGTGCGGTGGGATATCACCCCCGAGGTCGGGAAGGCGGTCCGGGAGATGGTGAAATTTTACCGGGCCGAGTTCGGCGTTTTTTACGACGTCGTGACGGCCGACCACATCGCGAAGGCCAGGATGAGAAATGTCGGCGTGCTGACCGCGGAAGAGGCCGTCCGCTACAATGCCGTGGGACCGACGGCGCGCGCCAGCGGCATCCGCTGCGATATCCGCGAGATGTCGCCCTACGAGGCGTACGCCGACTTCAACGTGAAGGCGATCGTGCCTCAGGACTATTACGGAAAGGCGTACGGAGACGTGTTCGACCGTTTTCTCGTCCGCGTCCTGGAGGTGCAGCAGTCTCTCAATATCGTCGAGAGGATCATGGAAGGCCTCCCCGAAGGCGATATCGTTCATGAGAAGAATCTGAACAAGGTGCTTGCAACGCTGAAGAAGGCGGAAGGCACGGGGCTCGGAATCATCGAGGCTCCGCGGGGCGACGACACCCACGTGGTTCACCTGAAGGCCGGCGACGAGAATGTGAACTGGTGGAAGGTGCGCGCCCCGACGTATGCAAACGCCGTCTCGTGGCCGCTCATGTTCCGGAACAATGAACTGGCGGATGCGCCGCTCATCATCAACAGCATTGATCCCTGCATTTCGTGCATGGAGCGCATGCTCGTCACGGATACCGCAAGCGGCGGCAGGAAGGTCGTCACCCGGGCGGAGCTTCTTGAAATGAGCAGGGAGAAGACAAGGAGGCTGATGCAGAAATGATCGCGATTGTTATGCGCCTCATCGCCGGCACGGCGCTCATGCTTCTTGTTGTCGTGCTTGCGTTCCTTTACGACGGGGCGGACAGGATAATCAGCGCCCGCATGCAGCGCCGCCTGGGACCGCCTCTTCTTCAGCCGTTTCTCGACCTGCTGAAGCTGCTCGGCAAGGAGAACATCGTACCGCGCAGAGCAGTTCCATGGGCATTCAACGGCGCCCCCTGGGTTGCCGCCGCCAGCATGATCCTTGTATTTCTCTATATCCCGATAGGGTCTCTGCCCCCGGTGCTCGGCACGCACGGGGATCTTATCCTGATCCTCTATCTCCTCGGTCTTTCGGGAGTCGCGATGGCCGTCGGCGGGTTCGCCAGCGGCAATCCGATCGCGAATGTGGGCGCCCAGCGCGAGATGATCCTGATGATGAGCTACGAGCTGCCCCTCGCGGTGGTCGCGGCCACCCTGGCATGGATGGCCCACAAGACCGGGATGCCGGGGGATCCGTTCAACCTGGAGACATTCGCCGGGATGTCGGTCTGGAGCGTGACGGGCAAGGTCGGATTCATCGGCATGCTCTGCCTCCTGATCGCCCTCGTCCTGGTCGTTCCCGGCGAGACGGGGAAGGGACCGATGGACATTCCGGAGGCGAAGACCGAGATCCTCGACGGACTCATCATCGAGTATTCCGGCAGAAACCTGGCCATGTTCAAGATTACCTTCGCCTTGCGGGCGCTGGCCCTTTCGGCACTGATCGTCGTGCTCTTCTTCCCCTGGTCGCCGGGACCGTTCCTTCGCCTCGGCGGGATCTTCCTCTTTGCCTTCGACTTCCTCTGGTTCTGGGTGAAGGTCTTCGTCGTGCAGGTTTTCGTGGTGACGCTGATGCGGACGGCGTTCGGACGGTTCAAGATCTGGCAGGCGTCCGAGTTCTATCTCATCAAGGTTGCGGGCCTTTCTATCGCAGGGATGATCCTTGCATCCCTGGATCTCTTGATGTAGGAAGGGGTGGGATGGAATGCTCAATCGAATGATCGTTCAATTGTTTCGCCAGATCAGGCAGAAGGTCTTTACGAACCCGTTTCCGGTGGCCTATATGCCGGATTCCCTCACCGACGCTCTGAAGGCCGCCGAAGAGGGGACCATCGACCTTAATCCCGCGGTGGAAGTCAACGAACACTTCCGCGGACGCCTGAACTACGACAAGAGCGCGTGCATCGGCTGCAAGCTCTGCATCAAGGTCTGTCCCGCCAACGCGACGGTCTTTCTTCCGGAAGAGAAGAAAATTCAGATCCACATCGACCGTTGCTGTTTCTGCGCCCAGTGCGTCGAAATCTGCCCCGTGAAGTGCCTCTCCATGTCGGGGGAATTCCTTATCTCATCTTACGACCGCAAGGCGCAGATCGTCACCGACACGGGGAAGCCGGAGGGAGGAGAGGCTCCGGCCTCGAAGACCGTCTACCGGATCGACCCCGAAAAGTGCATCGGCTGCACGAAATGCGCCCGAAGCTGCCCGGTTTCGTGCATCTCCGGGAAGGTGAAGGAGAAGCACGTCATCGACGAGGCGAAGTGCATCGGCTGCGGCAAATGCGCTGAAGTCTGCCCGAAGGACGCCGTGGACATGGTGGAGGTTTCGGGCTGATAGCGGAAAGAAAGCGTGCCGGGGCAACGCTCTCTTTTTCCCGGCAGCAATAAGCACATGAAAGAGGCGGACCTCCTTCACGGAGGCCCGCCTCTTTCGTAAGCGTTTCTTGTTGAAGCGGCGCGAGGCCTATGCCCCGACGAATCCGAAATATTCGAGTCTTTTCCTGACCTCGTCCCGTCCAAGATGCTCGGCGACTTCGAAGACTCCGGGACTGACCTTCATCCCGGAAATCCCCATGCGAAGCGGCATGGCGATCTCTTTCATCTTCACTTCGTTTGTCTCGCTCCACTGCCGCGTGAAATTTTCCATCTCCTCCGCCTTCCATTCGGGAAGAGAGAGTAGCTCGGCGTTGAACCTGCGCAGTACCTCGCGCTGCCCGTCGCCGATGTCCGATCCGTCGTACCGCTCCTTTACCGCTTCGAACGTCAGGAAATAGTCGGAGTACCCCGCCGCCTCCTTTGCGGTCTGGCCCCTGCCGCAGAGCACGACGAGCGACTGGGCGAGATATTCTTTCGAATGCTCGTCCACCGGGAGCCCCATCTCTCTCCAGAACGGTTCCACCAGGGCGAGCCGCTCGTAAGGCGGGAGCCGCTTCAGGTGCTCCTGGTTGATGAAGTTCAGCTTGTCCGTGTCGAACACGGACGGTTTTTTCGTGACGCGCGAAAGCTCGAAAAGAGCGATCGCTTCTTCGCGCGAGAAGATCTCGTTGTTCTCCCCGGGAGACCATCCGAGCAGCGCCAGGAAGTTGAAGACGGAATCGGGCATGTACCCCATGTCGCGGTACTCGTAGACGCTGGTGGCGCCGTGCCGTTTCGAGAGCTTCTTCTTGTCCTTGCCAAGGATCATCGGAAGATGAGCGAAGGTCGGGTACTCCCAGCCGAGCGCGTCGTAGAGGAGAAGCTGCTTCGGCGTGTTGGAGATGTGATCCTCGCCCCGGATGACGTGCGTGATGCCCATCGTGTGGTCGTCCACGACGACGGCGTAGTTGTACGTGGGCATTCCGTCGCTCTTGAGCATGACGACGTCCTTCAACGTTTCGCTTTGCACTTCGATTCGCCCGTAGACGAGATCGTCGAAGACGAGCGAGACGCCTCCGGGAACCCGGAAGATGACGGCGTCCCCGTCCTTGTATGCTTTCCCCTCGTCGAGAAGCCGCTCGGCCGCCTCCCGGTAGGTCGAGAGGCGTTCGGACTGCCTGTAGGGGCCGAAGGGGCCGCCGACGTCGGGTCCCTCGTCCCAGTCGAGGCCGAGCCAGTGCATGCCTGACATGATGGTTTCCTCGTACTCCTTGGTGGAACGTTCCCTGTCCGTGTCCTCGATCCGGAGAATGAACTTACCCCCGGTGTGCCGCGCCCAGAGCCAGTTGAAAAGGGCCGTGTGGCCGCCGCCGATGTGGAGCGCTCCCGTCGGGCTTGGAGCGAATCGAACCCGTACTGTGTCTGCCATTTCAGTTCCTCCCTGATGGTGCGTTTTGCCGCGCATTTTTTGTGCATGAACTCCTGCAATAGGGTATTATAACCTAGTTGGACAAAGAAAGACCAGTTGGATGGAAATCGGGCAGGCGGCCGGGAACATGCCGCCTA
>CAYRPJ010000043.1:0-3910 GCA_964426245.1 uncultured Synergistaceae bacterium | reverse complement strand
AACATGCCGCCTAAGCGACCATCACGATTCGCAAGAACGGCGAATCGGATGTCTGCTTAATAAAGGATGTGAGTTTGCTGGACAGAAAAAAAATACTCCTTGTTGACGGGCACGGGCTGGCTTTTCGTGCCTTTTACGCCGTCCGGGAGCTGAACGCGCCTGACGGAACCCCCACGAACGCGATCGTCGGTTTTTTCAACATGTTCCAGAAGATACGGGAAGAGTGGAATCCGGACCTCTGCGGCGTCGTCTTCGATGCGCCGGGGCCGACCTTCCGCCATGAGGCGTACGCGGAGTACAAGGCCGGGCGGAAGCCGACGCCTCCCGAGTTCAAAACGCAGCTTCCGCTGATCCTGGAGCTTCTCGATTCCATGGGTGTTCCCGTCGTGATGCGGGAGGGCGTGGAGGCTGACGACGTTCTCGCGTCGACTGCCTGTACCGCCGCGTCGGAGAAGATGGAGACGCTTGTCCTCTCCTCGGACAAGGACATTCTGCAGATCCTCGACAGGGAGGTTACGGTTCTCCGGCCGCAGAAAGGGATCAGCACCTTCCGGACGATGGACGGAAGGGCGTTCGAGGAGGAGTACGGTTTTTCCCCCGCGTCCATGCCGGACTATCTCGCTCTTCTGGGCGACGCCGTGGACAATGTTCCGGGGGTGCCGGGGGTTGGAGAGAAGACGGCAAAAAAACTGCTCTCGGACTACGGGACGCTCGAGGGAATTTACGAGCACGTCGGGGAGCTCAAGGGAGCTCTCCGGAAAAAGATGGAGGAGAACCGCGGGCAGGCCTTTCAGAGCCGCGAGCTGACGCGCCTCCGCTGCGACACCGATGAGAACCTGAACATCTTTGAGCCGCACCCGGTTGACACGGATCGCCTTCTTGAGAAATGCACCGCGCTCGGGCTGCGCACCCTGGCGGCGAAGTTCGCGCCCTCCGGTTCGGCGGCGCCGTTCGGAGAGTTGCAGGAGAGCCCGTCTCCGGAACTGCGCCGGATCGAGGGTGATGCGTTTTCATCCGCCGGAAATCTGGTCCTTCTTCCCGTCGTCGAGGGGAAATATCCGCTTCATCTCTCTCTGAAGGAGGCGGTTCTGCTTGACGCGGAAGGGAGGTACGGCTTTTTCGCCGGGGAAGAGATCCCCGGAGTCCTTGCGCGAATTGTTGAGAAAAGCGAAGCGAAGCTGCTGCTTCCGGATTTCAAGGAGGCATCCGCGTGTCTCGGTACGGACCTGCCTGCATCCGGATTCGTGCTGGACTTCAAGACGGCGCACTATCTGCTGCACCCGGACGGGAACTCCCATTCGCCGGAGACGCTCATTCCCGACTATGCCTTGCTATCTCTCGAAAAGAAGGCTCTTTTTCTGAGCGAAGAGTACGCGAAAATCGACGAAACACTGGGGAAATACCCCGGCCTGCGGGATCTGATGCGCTCCGTCGACCTACCGCTGATCCCGGTGCTGGTGGATATGGAACAGTACGGCATCTCCTGCTGTTCGGAAAAATTCCGTGTCTTGGAGGAAGACCTCTCCGCCCGGCTGTCGGAGATCGAGGAGGAGATCGCGTCGAAGGCGGGGGAGAGAATCAATCTCAACTCTCCGAAGCAGGTGGCGGAGCTGCTCTTCACCAAACTGGGGCTTCCGGCCGGAAAGAAGACCAAGACAGGGTACTCCACGGATATTTCGGTGCTGGAGGGGCTTTCCGCTCTCGGCCGCCCGTTCGATGAAGTCCCGAACCTTCTGATCGAACACCGGGAGCTTGCAAAAATGCTCTCCGGCTTTGTGCAGCCTCTTTCCAGGGCGGCGGAGGCGGGGGAAGGCGTGATCCACGGAATCTTCGAGCCCGCGGTCACCGGAACGGGAAGGCTGAGCAGCAGGGATCCGAACCTGCAGAACCTCCCCTCCTTCGGCGAGTGGTCGCGCAGAGTCAAAGAAGGGCTGCAGCCTCACGACGAGAAGAGAATGTTCGTCGCCGCGGACTATTCGCAGATCGAACTCCGCATCCTGGCTCACCTCTGCGGCGACAGGCGGCTGCTGGACGCTTTTGCCTCCGGGCGCGACATCCACACGGAGACGGCGTCCTGGGTCTTCATGACCGAGCCCGCCCTTGTGACCCCTGAGCTACGGCGCGTCGCCAAGATGATCAACTTCGGCCTTCTCTACGGCATGAGCGCTTTCGGCCTCGCGCAGCGTCTCTCCATCGGCCGTCAGGAGGCATCCGACATCGTGAAGCGCTACTTCGAGGCGCTTCCCGGAGTCAAAGAGTATCTCGAGGCAAGCTACAAAGAGGCGAAGGAGAGAGGATACACGCGGACGACAAGCGGACGCATCCGTCCTCTCGACGAGGTGTTGGTCAGTCCGAGGGACCGGGACGCCCTTCGCAGGGTCGCCGTGAACACCCCTATCCAAGGGAGCGCGGCGGATATCGCCCGAAAGGCGATGGTCGATTTTGCCCGGCGTTTCCCGAAAAACGGCAGTGTCCGGCTGGTTCTCCAGGTACACGACTCGCTCGTCTGCGAATGCCCTCGCGAGGAGACGGCGGAAGTGGAGGCGGAGCTGGTCAGGATCATGGAAGGAGCGGCGAGCCTCTCCGTTCCTCTGAAAGTCGAGGCGAAAAAAGGGCGAAATCTCGCCGGGCTTTGAACGGCGGAATGCGCTCTTCTGTGGTACAATTCTCCCTTGGAGTTCGGATATTTGAAAGAGAGGAAGATGTCCCTTGTTGATGAGAACCCTGAGGTCCCAGGTACGTTGGATCATGATAGCGGTGGCAGTTCTGTTCGTCCTGTCCATTTTCGGAATGTATGGTTTTCAAGGCTCGAGCAGAGGCCGTCCGCAAGAAGGAGAGGGCGGGGATTACGTCGTCGCCGAGATCGACGGAAGATCCGTGATGCGCTCCGCGCTCGACCAGAGCGTCCGAAACTATGTCGACAGGATGAATGTGCGCGATATTACTCCCGACGACATACCCCGCCTTTACGAGGCGACGCTCGAAAGCCTTGTCATTACACATCGTCTTGCGGTGGAGGCTGAACGTTCGGGTTTAAAAGCGACCGAGGATGAGATCAACGAGGCCGTGCGGGAAGTAAGCGAACAGTTCCCGACGAAGGAGGCTTTCATGCAGTTCCTCGACCAGTCGGGGATCAGAATGGCCGAGTTTCGTGAAAATCTCTCCACCCAGATTGTCCAGAGAAAGCTTGTGGACCGCGTCTCGGCCGGTATTGCCGCGACGGACGAGGATGCCCTCGAGTTTTACGACAAGACCAAGGATCTCTTTTTCCACTCCCCTGCGGGCTACACGATGGACTACGCCAGGCTGAAGAACGAGGATGCCGCCGTGAAGATCGTCGAGGCGGTCGGACAGGGAGCCGAATGGAATTCGGTTTGGGAATCCGTTGCCTCGGCCGATATCATCGAACGGACTCCGGAGACAGGCCCCGTCTTCGTGGTGGGATCCGCATTTCAGGAGGAACTGGCTCCATTCGTCGAGCTGGAAATCGGGAGAATAGGCGGACCTGTTGCGGTTGCAAGCGATGATTTCTTCATCGGGATCAAGCGGGAAAAAGTCGAGGAGTCCACGGTGCCTTTCGAAGCAGTGAGCGGCGATGTCAAGGCTCTTCTCACGGAGGAGAAAAAACGCGAAGCCCAGGCCGCGTTCTTCAAGGACCTTCGTGAGAAGGCTTCCGTGGTCATCCTCGATGCCGATCTGTTCCCCAAGCCTGCGGCGCCGGAGCAGAAGGACGGCGATGTGGTTTCCTCCGCGGGCGAGACTCCTGTGAAGAGTGAAGAGGCAAAGAATTAACGTATTGGAGGATTTTTCCTATTGACATTAATTCCGTGCTTTTATAGAATAGATCCCGCTGTCTGTGGTGGGTTGGCCGAGTAGGTCGAAGGCGCTCGCCTGCTAAGCGAGTAGGGGG
>CAYRPJ010000042.1:0-34575 GCA_964426245.1 uncultured Synergistaceae bacterium | reverse complement strand
AACAGCGTTCGTACCCCTCGACCATGAACTCGACGGCCAGATCGCCGATGGCGTGGGCTGTGCACTGACACTCCGCTTCGACGATCCGCTCGATATACCGCGCCGTCTCTTCGCGCTCCCAGCCGCGCTCCCGCACCATGGACGGGTCGTGGGAGTAGGGCTCGCGGGTCGCGCAGGAAGGCGCTCCCGACCCCCCGTCGATCATGAACTTGCAGGGTCCGATCCGGAAGCGTTCGTCCCCCAGTCCGGTGACGAACCCGAGCTGCATCCAATGGTCGTTTTCCTCCAGGGAGTAGCTCTTCCCGAAGATGCTGTGCAGCGCCATGTTGACGCGGATCTTGAATATTCCGTCTCGGCAGAGCTTCTGCATGATGCGGTACGAGACCGGGCCGCATTCGCCCATGTCCCCTACGGAGGTGATTCCCGCTTCCAGGGCCTGCCGGTGCGATTTCATGGCCGCCGCGGCCTGCTGCGCCTCGGTGTAGCCCACCACCCCCCACAGCTTGAAGTGCGTATGCCCGCGCACCATTCCAGTGAGCCTTCCGCCCACCACCTCGACCTCGTCCTGAGGGTATTTTTCCGCGTCCTCCGGAGCATGCACGCCGAGGTATGCGAGCGCCTCGGTGTTGTACATGCAGATGTGCCCGCCCCCGTGCATGCAGTGGACGGGGTTCTCCGGCGCTGCGGCGTCCAGTTCTCCGATGGTCGGATGGCGCTTCTCGTCGGTGAACAGCTCCGGTTCGTACCCCATCATGGAGATCCATTCGCCCGGCCGCTTCCGTTCCGCCGCGTTCCGGATCATGCCGAGCATCATGCGCAGTGAATCGCAGCGCTTCCTCGTCGTATCGATCATCCCTGCATCGTGGTGCGAGCCGAGAAGGCCGTTGAGGATAGGGTGAAAGTGCGTGTCGACGATGCCGGGCATGAGCGTCCTTCCAGCAAGATCGACAACACGGGTGTCTTTCGAAACAAAATGTTCGATGCCCCGGTCGCTTCCGACGTAGGCGATGCGATTTCCCTTGATTCCGAGCGCCTCGGCAATATCCTCTTTTTCATCGACGGTGACGACGCTGCCGTTTATCAGCGCCGTATCCAGTTCGCAGTTCAACATGCCATTCTTCATCGCATCTACTCCTTGTCCTGCGGCGAATTCAGAAACTTTTCAAGCGGTATTGCAGTATGTCCGTCAACGACATGTCATTCACAATCGGAAACAATGAATGGTATCGAAGGCTGTTTCTTGGGAATTATCCGCAAGATTTTCCGCGTAAGTCCGGCCCGCGGAGATGGATAGAGTTCTTCTGCACTGCACTCCACTGAACAGCATAAACTTTAGAACGCATTGTACCTATAATTTATCCGAAGTCAATGATCTTTTTCAAAACTTTTTCAAAGCTCTGACGGGACAGGGGAATGTCGTTTGTCGTTCTAGTCGTTATAATAGGGAAGAACAATACTCTTTTTTCAGCGGAGGCGACGGACGAGACGTCGGACAGTTTGATCGGGAGCATCTCCGGTGTTCGAGTCTCATGAGAAAGAAGGATAGAGAGTGACATTTTCCTTTTCTCTCGGGCTATTCGAAAACTCCTGAATCCTAACCGTTCACATCCAGAACAAACTGGACGAAGAGTGCCGTTCCGTAAGGGAGAGCCTCCTCGGCAAACATGAAGTTCCCGTTGTGAAAGACCGGGGCCGGCTTTCCCGGTACGGCGATTCCAAGGCGCGCGAAGACACCCTCCGGGACCTTCTCAAGGTACCTGGAAAAATCCTCGGAGCCCATTGCAGGGAAATCGATGTTCTTCACCCTATCGGCTCCAACGAGTTTACGGGCGCTTTCCCTGCCGGTTTCGGTGAGCGGGGGAGCGTTGACGAGAGGCGGAACACCGTATTGATAGTCAAGCTCGGCCAAGCACTTATACGAAGCGGAAATTCCGCGGATGATATCGAGAACGCGCCCCTCTATGGAATTTCTCGTCTCCATGCTCTGGCACCGCACCGAGCCCGAAAACTCCACAACGTCGGGAATAATGTTCTTCGCGGAGCCTCCGTGGATCTCGCAGACCGAGATGACCACGCTGTCGAGGGCGTCTATCTGCCTTGTGACGATGCTTTGGAGCGCCATCACGGAGTTGGAGGCCGCCAGGACCGGGTCGCAGCCCACGCGGTGCGGATACGCTCCGTGCCCGCTTGTTCCTTTTATCCTCACGGTGAAAAAGTCCGATGAAGCCATGGAGGGTCCTTCACGAAAGGCGATTTCTCCCACCCGGTACGAGGAGTGTCCATGAAGGCCGAATATATGATCGACCTTTGGGTTTTCCAGCACCCCATGTTCGATCATGTAGAGCGAGCCGCCGAGGGTCTCTTCAGCAGGCTGGAAGAGCAGCTTGACCGTTCCAGAGAAACGATCCTTCATTGAGACAAGGATTTTCGCGGCGCCCAGAAGCATGGCTGTATGCGCGTCGTGTCCGCAAGCGTGCATGACGCCCGGAACCGTCGATCGATCCGGGACGTCGGCGGTCTCCTGTATCGGAAGCGCGTCCATATCGGCGCGGAGCCCGGTGACAAGCCCTCGGCCGCTCTTCCCGCCCCTGATGATTCCGAGGATCCCCACATTCAGCCCGAGCGGAACGACCTCCACTCCCAGATTTTCCAGTTCCGACCTTACCAGTGCAGTCGTGGCAAACTCCCGCATTCCAAGTTCTGGATTCGAGTGAATTTCTCTCTTTATTCGAACCAAATATCCGGAGATATCAAGAGCTTTCTCAAGAGTTTCCGAGGCCATAAAAATCCCCCAATCATAATATAATACTGTTTTAAAATATATAATTATAAAATAATAATCTCTTTAGGAAAATGATTGAGAATTTCCGGCCCTGATTCCGTGAGCATCATCAGATCTTCTATACGGACGCCGAATTTGCCGGTAAGGTAAATACCAGGTTCGATGCTGAAGCAGTTTCCCTCGACAAGAGGAACTCTGTTTGAAGACGAAATATAAGGGGCTTCATGCCCGTCCATACCTATGCCGTGTCCCAGCCGGTGGTTGAATGCATCCGCATATCCGGCCTTTCCTATGATATCCCTGGCTGTCCTGTCGATCTCCGCGGGAATAGCCCCTGCCCGTACCTCCAGAACGGCCGCTGTCTGGGCATCGAGCACCGCCTCATAGACCCTGCGCTGCTCCTCCGAAGGCTCGCCTATGAAAAAGGTTCGCGTCATGTCATGACTGTACCCATCGTACCATCCGCCGCAATCCACCATCACGATGTCCCGCTCCTCTATCGCACGGTCGTTATCTCTGCCGTAGTGAGGTTTCGCGCTGTTGACACCGGTACAGACGGCAGGAACACGCGGCTTCCCTCCGCAAGATTCATGAAAGTTCATTATGAATTTCATAATCTCGGATTCAAATAGCCCCGGTCTCAGGAAATTCGTAAGGGCTTCCATCATCCTATCGTTCATCAAGGACGCATTTCGCATAAGAACCTGTTCTTCTTTCGATTTCACGGAGCGCATGGGGGAGAGCAGAGAGAAGCCATTAACACACTTTAACGAGGCTCCTTCCAATAGATCGATCATGTCGCCCGCCTCAATTCCCCTTGAAAATGCAACGATTGATCCCGTGGTGAGCCCCGCTTCCCTCATCCCTTCCCTAAACGCGTCCCGAAATCCGTCTCCGTCATGCCATTCAACGATTCGCGTTCTTTCTCCGAGAATTCCAACGTCATCCCTGTGCAGTGAGGGGCAGAGAAAAAAACTCGCACCTCGCTTCGTGACGACAAGCCCCTTCAAACGTGAATCCGAGCGCATATCCAGTCCCGTCACGTACTTCAGGTCCGAAGAAGGAGCGAGAAAGACGGCATCCACGTTGTTCTGTTTCAGAAGTTCAATCAATCCGTTGAAGCGCTCTTCCAATTTCATGAAAAAGCTCCTTTCATAATGAAAGCATCCATTACCACGCTATTGTTGTATTGAAATACACGATATTTGGCAAGAAACAGGCGGCTGCTCTAAACTTCCCTTGAAACAGCCGCCGGTCGTCGCATCTATCCGCACTTCCCGAGGAAAGAATGAATCATGTTCGTACTCCGCAAGCGGGAATTGAACAAAATCACTACCGGCGCACACTCAGGGAACATCCCTAAAAGCCGGTCAAGAAACAGGGAAATTCACTTTTTCAGCAAGAGGTCTCCAAGGTAGTTGATCTGTCCGTCGGCAAGATCCTTCACGCCTTCCAGATTTTTTCTTGTGGCGTAAATCTCGTCCGGGACGACAATCGGAACCATAGGAGTCATTTCGTTCAACCGGTCCCAGATTTTTTGCAGCCATTCGGAACGTTCTGCGTCATTGACAGTCAACTGCGCTTTTTCGATCAGTGCATCGATTTCGCTGTCACGAAGCCTGCCCCAGTTCGTCGCACCGATACCTCCCGAGTAGAAAAGACTTGTCCAGAAGGTACCCGCGTCACGGCTTGTCTGCATCCCCCATTGGCCGATAAACAGGTCATGTTCGTTCCCGTTCATCCTGGTGTTGAAAGCACCCGCCTCAAAAACTTGAATATTCGCCTGAATGCCGATCTGGGAGAGCATCGCCTGAATAATGGTGGCGCCGTCGACACGGTCCTGGAAGTTGCTCGTCCAGAGCTCCAGGGTCATCCCGTTGGGATATCCGGCCTCGGCCAGAAGGGCTTTCGCTTTCTCGAGGTCAACCGAGTGATGTTTTTTGACTTCGGGAGAGAACGTGCTCGCCCCGGGAAGAGGTCCTTTTGCTATCACGGCGTTCCTCTGATAGACGACCGCGGAATAGGCCTCTTTGTTGATCGCGTATTCGATCGCCTGGCGTACCCTGATGTCGTCGAGAGGTTTTTTCTCCATGTTCATGCCCAGGTACATGAGCCGCAAGCCGGTAGCCTCCACAATCTGAACATCAGGGGAGTTCTTCAGGCGCTCCTGATCGCTCGAGGGTACTCCGTAGATCATGTCGACCTTTCCTGTCTCCAGAGCAATTACCCTACTGCTCGTATCGGGAAGCACCATGAAAGTCAAGTTTTCGAAATTCGGTTTCTTCCCGTGATATCCATCAAAGGAAGCGAGTTCTATTCTCTCTCCCCGGATCCAGTTCTTGAACTTGAAAGGCCCGGTTCCGACAGGATTTCTGAAATACTCTTCCCCCGCCTCTTCGACTGATTTTTTACTGAAGATGTTGGCATAAGGATGCTTCATAGTTTCCAGCCAACCGCCGATGGGACCGCGCGTTTTCACGATAACCGTATGATCGTCGATAATCTCGAAACCTTCCGGATCGATGAACTTTCCTCTCGATCCTGCATGCATCGATTCGGGAGAAGCTGCACGCTTCAGGGAGAAAACGACGTCCTCCGCCGTAAAGTCATTCCCGTTGTGAAACTTCACGCCTTTTTTCAGATAAAATTTGTACGTCTGCGGATCGATCATTTCCCACCGTTCCGCCAGCACGGGAACGAGGCGACGGGATTTCCCGTCCACAGTCACAAGAGGTTCATTGATATGCCTGATGACAGTAAACGACATGGTATCCGCAGCCTTATGAGGATCAAGACTTCTGGCATCGCCGGGAAGGCCCATGACAAACGTCTCCATGCCGGCCGCAAGACCCGATCCCGCTACCAGCACCACCGACAAGAGCGCAAACAACAGACCGTAAAACAATTTCACTTTCACTTCAACCACTCCTTCTGTATGGATTTGTAGTACCAGAACACACTCCCTCACCTTGTACATTTTTCGATTCGGATACGGCATTCTGTATAAAAAGCTGCGCCTTGATGAAAAGAGTACTGTCAGGACAATATATCCGCAGGTTAGCGCCGGATTGAAGCTTCAACACAAGCACCCTGTAAACAGGAAGAAAGAGCACGCTCAGCACCTCATTCCAGAAAACCTGTCTCACGATGCCCTTCATTTGAAACGGCGTGTAAACCACTGGAAATGCCCTCCAGTGAAAACTCTCATCGAAGGGGCCTCTTCCTCTTCTCATGCTCTCGCAATAAACACCATCTGAGTCAAGGCACACAAGAACCACATATCTATTGCGCAAAAAAACAAAAGAAACTACCAGAAAACCAATCATAATACCTGCAGCAAGCACATTTGAATAAGAGAGAAACACCTTCATCTGCTCTCCGGTGAAACCTGCACCGAAAAATAGCTGCACCAGGAGAAGAAACAGGCTCATCCCCGTCCAAGCCAGAAACAGAGCCAATCCAAGATCCTTCAGAACAAGCGGGTTCGTTCCTATCGGAACTCCGGTAAACCAGCGAAGAATTCCGGCTTCAGAAGGTTCGGACTGCATTTCCTTCGGCTTTTTCACACATAATCCAGGATGCTCCCCGCATAGTGGCATGAGACGAAATGATTCGGCTCCACTTCCGTGATCGACGGGCTTTCATTTCCGCAACGATTCTGCCGGTATCTGCAGCGAGGGGCGAATCGGCACCCCGCAGGCGGATTGATCGGACTGGGAACATCGCCTTCGAGGACAATCCTCTTTTTCCTGTTGTCAATGTCGACCACCGGCACGGCCGAGAGCAATGCCTGCGTGTAGGGATGGAGCGGTCTCCTGAAAAGCTCCGTATTCGTGGCCTTTTCGACGACCTGTCCGAGATACATGACGGCCACTTCATCCGAAACATATCTGACGACGCTCAGATCATGAGAGATGAAAAGATACGTGTATCCATGGTCCCGTTTCAGGTCGCCCAGCAGATTGAGAATCTGCGCCTGAATACATACATCCAGAGCGGAAACCGGCTCGTCGAGGACGATGAACTCGGGATTCAAAGCGAGGGCGCGGGCGACCCCTATACGCTGTCTCCGCCCTCCGTCAAGCTCGTGAGGAAACGAGGTGACAAGGCGCCGTGCAAGCCCCACCGTATCCATAAGCTCGTGGACTCGTCTCTCCGTTTCTTTCCTGCTCCTGAAGGCCTTATTGATAAAGAGAGGTTCCGCGATCAGTTGAAAGACGGACATTCTCGGATTCAGCGAGGAAAAAGGGTCCTGGAAGACTATCTGCGCCCTTTTCCGAAACTCCGCCCTCCGGGCGGAGTTATGATGCAGCATATCCTCCCCTTTGAAGAGGATAGATCCCGAAGTAGCCTCTATCAGCCCGATCACGACCCTTCCCAGAGTGGACTTGCCGCAGCCGGATTCCCCGACAAGACCGAGCGTCCTTCCTCTTTCAATGGAAAGGTCGACATCGTCGACTGCATGCAGCAAGCCGCTCCTGACAGGAAAATACTTTTTCAGGGATCGTATCTCGAGAAGAGGTTTCATTCCGTCGAGTTTTTCGTTCATCCGAGGTCGCCCCCTTTGTTCCGCAGCGGGAAGTAACAATCGACAAAATGACCGGTCTCGTATTCTTTCATACCGCATGGTTTCTCGAGGCAGACTTCTCCGGCATACGGGCAGCGCGGAGAAAAGGTGCAGCCTGCAGGCAGATCGACCGGATCGGGCATAAGGCCGGAAATGACGGCAAGGCGCCCTCCCGGTTCGCTGTCGAGCTTCGGGACGGCGTTGAAAAGCCCCTGTGTGTACGGATGCATCGGCTTCCTGTAGAGAGTGCGTAGATCGGCATATTCGACCAGCGAACCGGCGTACATGATCGCGACCTCATCGCAAATTTCAGCTACGACGCCAAGATCGTGCGTGATCAGAAGAAGAGATGTATGAAGTATCTTCTGAATTTCCTTTATAAGCTCCAGGACCTGCGCCTGGATGGTCACATCCAGAGCTGTCGTGGGCTCGTCCGCAATAAGGAGCGCGGGTTCGCACGCCAGGGCGATGGCGATGCCCACCCTTTGTCGCATACCTCCCGAGAACTGGTGCGGATACTCCCCCGCTCTTTCAGGACGGATCCCTACCAGATCGAGCATTTCCAAGGCACGTTTCTTCGCCCTCGATCCCTTCATCGGCGAATGGAGCGCAATCATCTCAACTATCTGCTCCTCCACCGTCATGATAGGGTTCAGGGAAGTCATCGGATCCTGAAAAATCATCGAGATCCTGTTTCCTCTCACCAGTCTTTTTTCAGCTTCAGTCATCTTCCTGATATCCTGCCCGTTGAAAAGAATCTCACCGCTTGTGATCTCGCCGGGAGGATTCGGAATCAATTGAAGCGTCGCGAGGGCGGTCGTCGTCTTTCCTGCCCCGGTCTCGCCGACCAGCCCCAAAGACTTTCCTTTCCGAAGCGAAAAATTTAAATTATTGACGGCATGCACAACACCTGAATCGGTATTGAAGCGGACCGAGAGATTACGAATGTCCAGCAGAGGAATTTCCCGATGCAGGCTTTTCATTAGGAATACCTACCTCTTCTGTTTAGGGTCGAGCGCGTCTCTCAGGCCATCCCCGATACAATTGAGGGCAACAATCGTGATCATGATCGCAAGCCCGGGGAAGATGCTCAAATACGCGCTGTTCCTGAGATACGGCCTCGCGGCGGAAAGCATCCCCCCCCACTCCGGATACGGCGGCTGGATGCCGAGTCCGAGAAAACTCAGAGTGGCGGCGAAAAGAATCGCGTTCGCGACGCTCAGGGTGGACTGGACAATAAGGGGCGCCATGCAGTTCGGCAGGATGTACAGCATGATAATCCTGAAGTGGCTCGCCCCCATTGCACGCGCAGCCTCGATGAACTCCATCCCCTTGACGGAGAGGACCGCGGCGCGCATAAGACGGGCGAACCGGGGGATCGATGTGATTCCGACCGCGATCATGAGGTTGAACAGGCCGGGGCCGAGAGCTGATGAAATGACGATCGCCAGCAGAATGGTCGGTATGGCGAGCTGAACGTCCATAACACGCATCAGCAGGTTCTCGGTCCTTCCTCCGAAATACCCCGCCACGGCGCCTATCGCTCCGCCTGCTATCAGGGAGATCGACACGGCGATAAGTCCGACCTGGAGCGACACTCTCGAGCCGAATATAAGGCGGCTGAGGACGTCGCGGCCGAACTCGTCGGTACCGAGCATATGCGTCGAGGAAGGAGGCTGCCGGATCATCATGTAGTTTTGTTCCGCGTATCCATAGGGAGCAAGCTTATCGGCAAAAATAGCGGTAATTATCAAGAAAAAAAGGATAATAAATCCTACAACCGCCAAATAATTCCTCTTCAGCCGGATGAGCGTATATTTCAGCATAGAGTTGTTATGCAGCCTGAACATCGTCATATCCTCCTCTTACCTTACATGAATACGAGGATCGATGAATGCGTATAAAAGATCGACCACAAGATTGATGATGCAGAACGCAATGGAGATGAAAAGCACTCCACCCTGGATGATTGGGTAATCCCTCATGTTGATCGCGTCAAGCATGAGCCTGCCCACTCCCGATATCGAAAAGACAGCCTCGGTGATGATGGAGCCTCCTAAAAGCATACCGAACTGCATTCCGATAATCGTGAGAATAGGGATCATCGCATTTGGAAGGGCGTGACGGAAAATCACGATGCTCTCCTTCTGCCCTTTTGCACGCGCTGTGCGTATATAATCCGATTTTATGACTTCGAGCATGCTTGAACGGGTGATCCTGGCAATAAGAGCGATAGCGGAGCCTGACAAGGTGACGATCGGAAGGACCATTTCGTTGACGGAGCTAAAACCCATGGAAGGAAACCATCCAAGATGAACGGAAAAGGCCAGGATAAGCAGCAGGCCGGTCCAAAAAGTCGGCATCGACACACCGAGGAGGGTAAGAAGGGTCGTAACGCTGTCAAGCAGAGAGTACTGCTTGACGGCGCAAATAATCCCAAGGGGGATTCCCAGAAGGGTGCTGAAAGCGACAGCCCAGAAAGCAAGTTTGATCGTGACCGGAATTCTGGACGAAAGCTCCGAGGAGACCGAACTTCTCATTACATAAGAATACCCAAGATCCGCATGCACGACGGCGCGGTAGATATACCGCCCCAGCTGCACCAGGTAGGGATCGTCAAGTCCGCGCTCGGATCGAAAAGCGGCTATCGCCTCGGCCGTCACATCCTGTCCCAACACAATGCGAGCAGGGTCACCCGGAGTAAAATATAGAATGGTAAATAAAATTATCATCACACTCAATACAACAGGTACCAAGAGGGCAATTCGCTTCAGAATATATTTCAGCACGACATATCCTCCCTCGAAAAAAATTCTTATTGAATAGAGAATATTACACGTGGTCGACCGGTCGACCATCAAGACTGTAGCATCACCTATAGGGGAAGTCAACACAAACTGTTCCTTGACGCAGGTTCCAAAACGGAGGATGTGTCGCCGATCCCGGCGGACATCGCCGATACTCCGATTGTATGCGAATTCTTAAGACTACCGAGAAGTATGATCCTCGCTTCAGCGGATGCTGCGAAAGACTCCCAGGGTTTCAGAATGTGCGCTATGGAAGGTTGATGAAGATCATAGTCCGAAGCGGTGAATGAACACCGCCAGGGAAAGAGCAAAGCGTTCCTTGGGATTGTTTCTGTCGATTCCGATGATGTTCAGAGCCTTGTCGGCGCGATATTTCACCGTATTGTAATGAACTGCAAGACTGTCCGCTGTCGCGGTGATATTCCAGGCCTTCTCCTCCAGCGTGAGAATTGTCTTCGCCAGATCCGTTCCAAATGTCTCGTCGTGCATGAAAAGAGGTTTCAGGATGCCGCCGCAGAATTCGACGGTCCCGGCATTCTCGGCCACCGTGGCGATCACCTGATCCACTCCGAGCTCACTCCAGTACAATATCCGTTCCTCTCCCGACAGCCTCGCGGTCCGCAGGGCGCGCAACGCTTCAATGTAGCTTTCCCGAAGACGGAGCAGGGGGCGTCCCAGCCCTCCTATTCCGGCTGACAGGGAAGAAATTCCACTCATCTTCGAAAAACTGCGGACGGCCTGGCGAAGATTGTGCAGAAGCGCCTGCTCTTCCGTTTTTTTTCGGAGGAGACATATGAAAACGCCCTGTCCGTTGTCGTAGAGCAGAAAAGATTCCTCGAAGTAGGGGCGAAGGCGGGCTTCGAGCGTTGAGAGTCCGACGGATTCGTCCGTCTGAAGCGCCGGAACGACGATAACAGCGACCGGATGTTTTTCGTCCAGCGATGCGCGCCGCAGGCGTTCCCCCATGTTGCGCGCATCCGAAGGCAGCTCCCCCAGCAATTCCCGCAGAATTCCGTGCTGAAGGGATTTTTTCGGCTCCCTGAGAAGCCTTCCTACATACTGATAGACCGAAAGCCAGGGAATCGCCAGGTCCATGAAACGCAGAGCATCCCGTTCTCCTTCTTTTCCAGGCGCAAGACCGAGGATGAGATGTCCGTGAATTTCACCCTCCGCGTCCACGATTCGGCGTCGATAGTGCCGGTAGAGACGAAAGAGTTCCAGAAGAGGGTAGGTCATGGCATGTTCCGAGAAAACGCTCTCCTTGTCCGCCACGGAAACCATGTTGGTCTCGGCGTCGCGAAAAGCCGCTTCAACTCCGGACCAGGCACGGATCAGCATCAGCACGTCATCCAGCGGCAGGCGGCGGGAGACAGCTTTGGAGAGATGGGTATTCAGCCGAAGAAGGCATTCCGTTACATCGCAGGAGGAAACGACGGTGAGCATCTTCCGCAGAGTCAGCGTCGACGGCGCCGAACAAAGGTGAATTCCTCCGGAGCGGCATTGGGCCACCAGCGAATCTCTGTCCTGTTCAGCGGGATTTCCTACGATGCAGAGAAGCAGCGGGCTGCCCGGAGGCAAATTTTCCGGCAGCAATTTCTTTCCGCCTCCGCTCCGCAAGGGAAGATGCGCAAGGATCGCGCCGCAGACCTCTCCGGGATCGTCCAGTCCATGAACAAGGACATCGTCGAGAAGCGTGTCCCGCCCGGGGAAATCCGTCAGCGGAACAAGCCCTTCCGGACGAAGAATTTCGAAATACTGTTCTATCGTGACGGCCACAGAGCATCACAACCCGGCAGTTCAGGATATGAAGATATTATAATGCTCTTTGCCCTCATTGCCCTCATTCGGTAATGAGATCGGCCAGGATCCTCCTGTCCGGCAGGGGCTCCAGAAGGAGGTCTCCTTCGGCAATAACGGAACAGGCCAAAGAGGCTTTTCCGTTGACGAGCATGAGACATCCGCCGCATTTGCCCGCCCGGCAAGGTCCGTAATACGCGAGCGAGGGATCCACCGATTCGGCGATGGCGTCGAGGACGTTCATGACGCTCTCTTTCTCCTCGCCGGCTTCCACCTGGTAGCTCCGAACGCAGGATTCTCCGCTTTCCGGATCAAATCGCCGGATGGTGACGTTTCGTTTTCTTTTCACTATGCCCCCCTCCTTTCCTCCCGTAGGGTCGTTTTCCCCCTTCAGGGACGAAATACGGAAATTCGACGGGAACTCTCTCTATTGTCACATCTCCGGAGGGAGACTTCTTCATGAGTATCCTGTGCAGCCAGGAAGCGTCGTCGGTTTCCGGAAAGTCGCGCCGGAAGTGGGCGCCTCTGGATTCCTTCCGAAGGAACGCCGCTTCCGCAGTGAGGCGAAGCACTTGAATCATTCGGGTGTTGCTTATGGCGCACAACCATTCCCGATTGAAAATTCTGCGCCGCGTGGAGACCGTCTGAAGTTCCGCCGACGCTGCCAGGGTCTTCGCATCCTTCAAAGCCGTCCGAAGGCGCTCTTCATCCCGTACAAGACCGGCGTTGTTCCAAGCGGTTTTCCGTATTTTTCGCCGCAGATCGGCCGGAGAGACGCCGTTCTCTTTTTCCAGGTATTTCAGATCGTCCAATACGAAGCGCTCTATCATCTCCATGTCGGGTGAAGTCGTTCCGACGCCCCTGGAGTACTCCGCAGCCGAAGCCCCCGCCCGCGCGCCCCACACGAAGATCTGGGTGATCGCATTTCCGGAAATCCGATTGGCGCCGTGAATGCCTGAAGTCCCCTCTCCCGCGGCGAATAGACCGGGAACGTTCGTAGCTCCCTTTTCGTCGATTCGAATGCCGCCGTTCCAAAAATGAGCCGCAGGAATAGTTTCGACGGCCTCCCGGGAAAGATCGGGGAGTATTGCCCCAAGATCAATGCCGCCGTAACGCCAGTTGCGGAGCGATTCCGGAAACCACTGCGCGGAATGGGCGATGAGATTGGCCGGAAGGTGCGCCAGAGAGAGCCAGGTACCGCCGGACGGACTTCCCCGTCCTTCCAGTATTTCGACGCCCGCCGCGGCCGAATTGACATCCCTCGTCGTCCTCTCCATGCGGACCGGGTCCCAGGACCGCATATAGCGTACCCCTTCCCTGTTCAGCGCCCAGGCATCAAGATAGTTTGTGACGTCGTGGGTGAAGGGGATGCCCCTGACGGCTTTCGGAGAGAGTAACGTGTAGGGCAGAAACATCGGAAATTCCATGTCGGCGATTTCCGCACCGGCATCGAAGGCCATGGAGAGTCCGTCTCCGGTGAGATACTCCGAAACGGTAGCGTACGGATAAATTCTGGCTGCTCCTCCGGTGCAGAGAATCACCGCTCTCCCTCTGAAAAAGACGTGTTCTCCCGAAGAGGCGTCCAGAGCAAGGACGCCGAGAAGACCGTCATCCCCTTTCACGAGTCTGGTCGCAAATGTATGTTCCCGTACCGGAACGGCGCGTTTTTGCGTCTGCTTTCGAAGAATCGAGGCGAGATCGCGCCCCGGTATCCATACTCCTCTCGGGGCGCTGTGTCCCGGAGTCAGAACGAGCTCACGGAGCGAAGCCCCCCATTCGACCAGATCCGCGAGCCTCTCCGGGGCATCCTCGACGTGACGCCGGGCGAGTTTCTGATCGTTCAGATATTCTCCCTCCACGATCATGTCCCTGAGAAAGGCATCGCAAGAGTCTTCGGTATCTCCGGGCAGGCCGAACCGGCGGGCGCAGCTGGCGCTGTCCACCGCCATGTCGGCCTCGGCGGCCACTGTTGCGCCGTCCAGACCGAAACGTCCCTTGGTGAGTATCAGAACCCGGGCGCCCGCGTCATGGGCCGCTATCGCTGCTCTCAGGCCCGCGCCCCCGCTTCCTACGACAAGAACTTCCGTTTCTTCGACGGATATGCCACGCACATTCATGATCAAAGAACCTCTTCGAGGGCATAGCGTTCTATTACACTTTTGACGAAGAGAACGGATTCCATGGAGACGTTTTCCTCTTTGAGGGTGCAGAAAATATCGGTTCCCGGCCCGAAAATGACGAAGGGTACTCCGAGAATCGGGATGAGCCTCGATGCGTCGGTGAAAAAATTCAACCCTTTCTTTTCGGGTTTCCGCCCAAGCTCCCGGATGATCTTCTCCACCTTTCGGACAGTCGGAGCGTCGGGGCTCATCGCTATGGGAAGGCGGTTATTCACCACATCGAACGTGATTTCCAGCGGCGGTTTTTCACTTTCGAGAACGACCGCTATTTCTCCGATCTTCTCGACAATTCTCTGATGGTCGGCTCCCGGAAGCGTTCTGATATCCAGAAAGCCCCGCGCGCGGTTGGGAACCGTATAGTTGAGCTCTTCTTCCGCTTCGCTCGAAATTTTAGTCGGAACGCATGTCGGCCGCCAATCTGCGTTTATTCTGGATTTGAACTCGTTTCGAAGCATATTCTCAACCTTTCGGACGAATTCCATGAAAGCCTCGACGGCATTGATGCCGTGCTCCGGAAAACAGGAGTACGAAAATTTTCCGGTCACCCCTACATCCAGCCATAAAGCTCCTTTCTGGCGGATGCCGATCTTGCATTCCGTGGGATCCAGAAAGAAAAACTCCCGGACTTTGCCCAGGTACCCTCCCGCCGCCAGGCACTCCGCGCCGTAGCCGTTGTAGTCTCCGTCCGCATTGAAGCTGAAATAAACGTCCTGAGGAGGAGGATCGGCTCTCGAAGCCAGGGAAAGAGCGCAGAGAATCATGGATGTCAGACCGCCCTTCATGTTGGCGGCGCCCCTTCCGTATACCGAATCGTCTTCCAGATCCGCAGCGAAAGGAGGATGGCTCCATCCGACGGACCGGCCGACGGCGACGGTATCCAGATGCCCCACGAAAGCTACCGCGCGATCCCGTCTTCGCCCGGGCAGCATCGCGGCAAGAGACGCACGGTTGCCTCCGTGGTCCACAACGGTATTCTCGAAAACTCCTTCCGGGAGCAGTTCGAGAATATACTTGACCAGATCTTTTTCATTCCCATCGGGCTGGTGCGTCCGGATTCGTATGAGATTCTGAAGGATCCGGATCCCGAGCCGGCGCGCCGTTTCGTCCGTATCTTTGCGCATCGTTCACCTCTCAGACAGCGGCATTTCTCCCGAAGAAAAGCCGGAAACCTATTCGGCATCCCCAGTTCCCGCCGCGGCGTTGACCATGACGGCGAACAACGCTTTGGCCGCCACCGAAGCGGTCATTCCGTGAGTATCGAAAACCGGGTTGACCTCGGCGACATCGAAGGCATTCACGCGGGGAGCGAAGATCTCCAGCATTCTGAAAAGTTCGCCGGGGAAGAGACCGTCGGGATCGTCGGCTCCGGTACCCGGAGCGAAGGCAGGATCCAGAACATCGATGTCCAGCGTCATGTAAATCGAGCTGCACCCTGCTTTGTCGAATCGTGCCAGCACTTCCTTCGCGCACCGGTCGACGCCTTTTTCCCGAAGCCCCCGCGGAGTGTACTGCACGATTCCCGTTTTTTCGACGAGTTCGTATGCCTCGGGATAATTGTATCCGCGCACTCCTATCTGAACCACGTTGCGAGGGTCGACGCCTTCGAGTTCCATGGCCCTGTAGATCTCGCTGCTCTGTGAAAACCTGCCCTGGGCGAAATTCTCGTCCAGCAGATCCAGATGGGCGTCGAACTGTATAAGCCCTATCGGTCCCTGTTTTTCATCGTGAAGCGCCTGAATGATCGGCCAGCTGATCGAGTGATCCCCTCCGATGACCATCGGGATACTTTCTTTTTTCAAAATATCGCGGGCGGCGGAACGCATTATCTCCAGGGAGGCGGATTCATCGCTGTATCGCAACGCAAGATCGCCTGCGTCCTCTATGACGATTTCGCTCATGTCGACCAGCCTATGCCGCTCGACGTCGTATATCCTGCCGTTGTGTATTCGGCGAAGAAACCACTGCATCTGTTCCCGAACGACCTTGGGAGCATATCTCGCTCCCGGGCGGCCAAGGGAAGCTCCCATGTCCCAAGGAATACCAAGAATGGTAAAATGTTTTTTCATTTCCAGAATCCTCCCTGCGCCCAGGGAGCGACCCGCGGCAATCCGCCGTGATTTCCGCAGGTCGCTCCGGTAGAGTGACGATCTATTTGCCGTGGCTTTCTATGGCCTCTTTGACCATCGAAAGAAGAGCCTTGCCGTTCTCCGTCCCTACGAGTTTGACGAACTCTTCCTCCGCCTTGGCGCTCGCGGCCGCATAGGCGTCCACCAAGCTCTTTTCCGGTTCGACGATCGTCATTCCTTTTTCCTCGAGCGCCTTGCGGTTTTGCTCCGAAACATGAGGAACGATTCCGAAGAGATAGTCCTGAGCGACCTGACCGCCTTCGACGAACGCCTTCCGTATATCCTCGGGCAAGCCGTCGAAGATGCGCTTGTTCATCCAGCAGATGTTCACCGGAATGGAGTGTCTCGTCGTCATCAGGTGTGTCTGAACTTCATAGTAGGCCATTTCATTGATGATGTCGAAAGGATTTTCCTGGGCGTCTACCACGCCTACCTGAAGGCTCGAGTAGACCTCGGAAAAGGGGATGGGAGTCGGGTTCGCTCCGAGCCCCTGGTATGTGGCGATCAGAATGGGCGAGTTCATCACCCGGATCTTCAGCCCCCTGATATCCTCGGGTGTGCGAATGGGCTTCTTCGCCGTAACCTGCATGTACGGCTCCGAAAAACCGCCCAGCGCCAGAAGTCCCATCCGTTCGGCGTTCACCGCAAGCTTTTGGACTATTCCGCTGTTGAAGACCTTGTGTATCTTTTCCATGTCCCGGGGGAAGAGCATGGGCACGTTGAAAATGTTGAAATCCCGCAAGATGGTCCCCGAACTTCCGGTGTTGATGACTCCGAGTTCGATCGTGCCGTTCTGTATGGATTCGATGACGGAGATGGGATCCCCCAGCTGGTTGGCGATGAAAATCTGAATTTGCACCGCGCCGCCGGTCTTTTCTTCCACGTATTCCTTCAGTTTCTTGGCGTAAAGATCCTGAAGCGAATCCTCCACCACTTCGTGGCTGAGCTTGAAAGTGTACTGTGCGGCGGCTTCGGCGTTTTTCACTCCCGGAGCCAATGAACAGAACGCCAATCCGAAAACGAGCATGACAACAAGAATCCTCGTGCATTTCGACATATTTTCCTCTCCTCCTTCATGATCTTTTTTCCAAGGCGGATCTTTCCGCCTCCATCCGCGCGATGCTGCGGTATCCATCGCCTCTCAAGCGCCGTATTCTCTTTGTTCGACAACCGACCGCGCGTAAAAAAGAAGCGTGGCGAAATCGAAGACCGGCAGACCCGTCGCGTCCCGGACGGCCTTTCCGTACGCGGGTAGTTCGCTGCATTCAAGAAGAATGGAGCCGACGTCCGGATGTTTCTCGATCATGCGCCGCGCGACCGCCAGAACCTCCCTGCGCATCTTCTCCGTATCCATATCCCCGCTTTCCTCCAACATCGATCGCCGGCATTCCTCCTGATCCTGCAGCCCTTCGACGACGATACGCGAGGTATCGGCGACGCCGGCCTGACGATAGTGTTCATCACCGAGACTCGAAGAATCGGCCGTGATGATGCCGACTTTCCTCCTCCTGTTCAGCGACCGGAGCATAAGCGGAAGCTGCAGCAGGCTTGAGAGAAAAACCGGTATATCGACAGCGTCCGCTACCTGCTCCTGAAACAAAGCCATGAAACCGCAACCTCCGGCAATGGAGCCGACGCCGTCGTCCTCCAACTCCCCGGCCGCCTCCAGAAACGGTTGCAGAAGCTCCGGATCCCGCCGCTTCAGAAGACGCTCAACCGATGCGTTTTTCACTTTCTTGTACCTCACAGGAAACGGGAAAGTCAGCGCGTTGTTGACGCTTCCGGGCGCCCTTGCAATATGCTCGTCCAAGACGAGAATTCCCACAGCCTCCCCGCACCACGCCCGGCCTTTCTTGATCGTGTAGATCGTCATCGCATCCTCCTTTCCGTCCTTTCTTAAGTTCGGTCAGTGCCCGTAGAATATATTGTGCGTGAAAAGGGCGAGCGACGGGAAGACTGTGATCAGGACCGCCGCTGCGACAAGAATAAGAATGAACATATGCGATTCGCGGATGACATCGAAGTAGCTTTTTTTAAAGACCGCGCATGCCGTGAAGATGTTCACGCCGAACGGAGGAGTCCCCGCTCCGATGGTTGACTGCAGCCCGATGATCATCCCGAGATGGATAGGATCTATCCCGAATCTCATGGCGATGGGATAGATCAAGGGTGTGATCACCACGATGGCGGCTGTGGCGTCGACGAACATGCAGGCTACGAAGAACACCAGATTGACGAACAGAAGAAAGACAAGGCGGGAAAGCTCCAGCCCCAGGACGAACTGAATGAGCTGCTGGGGGAAGCCCGTGAAGGTAAGAAGCCAGGAGAAGAGCTGCCCCGCCCCGATGAGAATGAAAATGACGGCGTTCACGGAAGCCGTATCGAAAGCGATGTCGAGGACGTCGCTCCACGAAAGGGATTTATAGACCGCCATCTCCACCAGCACGGCATAGACCACCGACACGGCGGCCGTTTCGGCGGGACTGAAGACGCCGCCGTAGATGCCTCCGAGAATGATGACCGGCATACCCAAAGCCCATTTTGCATCGGCGGCGGCTCGGAGAATTTCACGCGCACCGGATCTCGGTTCAAGAGGAATTCCGCTGCGCCTGGCCCATACGTAGCAGTACGCGATGAAAAGTGCCGCCACGAGCAAGCCGGGGCCTATTCCGGCCATGAAGAGCTGCCCGATGGAAGCGCGGACATTGATACCGTAGAGGATCAGAATGATGCTCGGAGGGATGAGCGCGGCCAGGTTGCTGGCGTTCACGATCAGTCCGAGGCTGAAGGAATCGCGGTAGCCGGCTTTAAGCAGTCTCGGGTACATCACCTTTCCGATCGAGGCCACGGTCGCCTGGGTTGATCCCGAGATGGCGCCGAAGAGCGCGCAGCTTCCCACGGTGGTGTGGGCAAGCCCTCCGGGAATATGCCCGAGAAGAGTGAGGACGAATTTCACCAGCCTGTCCGCGATTTCGCCGCGGCTCATAATGCTGCCGGCGAAGATGAAAAGAGGCACCGCCAGGAGCGAAAAAATTCGGATGCCGTCGATCATCTGCTGAGGAATCACCACGAGAGAGACGGTCGGAAAGAAAAAATACGCCACTATCCATGAGGGGAGCAGTAACACGATGAAGAGAGGAAATCCGGTAAAGAGCAACAAAAAAAGAAGAGAGAACATGAGGGCGAGCATGAACTAATCCTCCCTCCTTTCAGCTTCGGGGCCGAGGAAGTAGGTTGCGCTCCGGAGGTTTTTACGGATACCGTGGAAAAAATGAAATGCCATCACCAAAAATCCGGCGGGAAACGCAATATAGATGAGGTACATCGGAATGCCGAGCGACGGCGTCACGCGTCCCATTCTGTATGTGCTCATCACGTACTGGATTCCGTACCAGCCGATCGCGGTGCATGTAAAACAACCGACGGAGGATATCATGATCGAGAGAAAACGCTTGAACCGCACAGGGATCATAGGGAGATCGAATATGACGCTCACGAACAGATGCTCTCCTTTACGAACCGCGTAGCTTGCCCCGACACATGTAGACACTATCACAAGCGTCAGACAGACTTCCTCCGTGGGCGTCCAGCTTTTATTGAAGAAATAGCGGGCGATTACGTTGAAGATCATGACCGCCGTGATCCCGACGATACTCCAGGACATTATGAATTTTTCGATACGACCACTGGACCGCTTTTTCTCGCTCATCTGGAACCACCCCCGAAATCCGGCATTTCTTGCGAGTCATTATAATCATACCGTTCAACCAGCGCTTTGATACTTCTCCAAAAAAAGAGCTCCGACCGAAAGAGTTCTTGTAAAATTTACACTCTATATAAAAAGAGTTTATTCACCTCTTAAAAGGCGGAGAAACTCTTTACCGTCTGGCCGAATGATACCGCCCGCTTCCTTGCGTTACATTGAGAAACATGCATATCCTGGTATTGTCGGAATTTCATTTTTCTCCGTCTCCACTTTTTTCGATATTTTTAAAAGAAAAAGCATCAGTATTTCTACTTATTCCGATATTCCGTTTTCCTGTATCATAAAAAATAAAGCGACATATCAAAACTCGGGAGGAACAGCATATGAACCTTTTCCGCTCCCCCTTGCAGCGAAGTATCGTGCTCCCCCCCCTGAAACATCCGTTATTCTGCATCTTTTTTCTTTTTTTCCTCGTCTCACCGTCATCCGCCCGCAACCTTCCGTGGGTGGAGCACTCCGTCCGGAAAGGGGACTCGGTCGAAGTCATCGCGGAGCGGTACGGCGTCTCTCCGAAGACAGTGGAACGCGCCAACGAACTCACCACCGGCGAAAAAGACCTCGCGGCAGGAGAGAAGATCCTTGTTCCGAAAAGGGAGGAAGATCTTCTCGCCACCCTTGCCGAAGTGAGAGCGCGTCACAGGGGGGAGACGGTACTCCACCTCCTCCGGAAGGAAGAACCGCCCGTCATTGCCCCGGCCGTTCCGAAGGAAACGGTATCGAGGCCGGAACAGCCGTTTCTTCGACCGCTCGAGGGACGTATCTCCTCCCCCTACGGCATGAGGGGAGGACGGCTTCACGACGGAATCGACATTCCCGCGCCTGCCGGAACACCCATCCTTGCGGCGCGTTCCGGAAAGGTCGTCTTCTCCGGGACGATCCGGGGGTTCGGCCTGACGGTCTCCATCGACCACGGCGACGGTATGACGACGCGCTACAGCCACAACAGCACCAATCTCGTCAAAAAAGGAGATACCGTGCGCCAGGGACAGCCGATTGCAAAGGTCGGCCGCAGCGGTCGGACAACCTGTCCGCACCTCCATTTCAGTGTCCTGATCAAAGGAAAGACGGTGAACCCGGCGAAGTACCTCCGCTGAGGTCAAGAGCTTTTTTCGTTTTTCTCATGAAACAAGGGCGTCCGGCAGAGAAGACCGGACGCCCTTGTTGTTTTATCGGGAACCGTGGTTCGATCAAAAATCGAACCAAATTTCATACACGTGGTAAATCCGCCCCGTCCTTCTGTCCCAAGCGTAATTACCGTTCGATACCGGCTGACCCGCTGCGTTCAGAAAGATCATTCCTGCCGACTCCGCACTGTCGCGCGTGATGTAGCCGCGGACCGGAGAGGCAAAGGGAAGTTTTCCCTCCGTCTCCCCTCCGGTCCATCTGCCGAAGGGGGGAAGAATCTCCCTCTCGGTCATCGTCCGGGTCAAAATGGTGTACTCCTCAGGCGCTGTCAGGACGAAGAAGAATTTCGCCTTCGGGGAATCCGAAAAACGCTGCAGCAGCCAGGAGGCCAACTCTCCCGAAGCAGGGGAATCCATATCGAGCAGAAAGTGGGCCGCCATGTAGACCGCGTCGGCCGCCATCAGCGGTTTCGGAACGAGAGAGGGGAGAATGAAACCGGCGGTCCTCTCCCATTTGGCCGGATCACCATTTTCCACGAGCTGGTTCAGGAGCGCGAGCGCATTCGCCGCGCCTTTTTCCGGAGTCGTTTCCGGAACGAAGAGGGATTGCCAGAGTTGAAGGGGATGGAGCATATCGGCCTCAGCTTCCAGTGTTTTGCGAAGTTCCGATATTTCTGCCCGTGCCTCTCTCGTTGCCGCGTAGCGCTGCGACAAAATATTGAACCTTTGTTCTAGATCCTCCGCCGAGCTTCCGGATATGAAAATCAGAAGCACGACAACAGAACCGAACATCTTTTTGATATTCATACACCTCACCGCTTTCTTCGTGGAAATTCATTGTATTTCATTTCCGCAGTGTGATATCCTGACTCAGAATTTTAGTCAGTGATGATCAATTATTATATACTCTTTCATTCGTCTTGAGAAGAGCGAGCATGCTTTCACAGAGCCTTTTTCAGATAATAATGACATCACCCCTGCTTTTCCTGTACAATACCATCGGTTAATAAGAGGGGAGGTCTCTTCGTGGAAATTCAAAGAGCGGGCTCCATCCGGGAACTGATCGCCAAAATACACAATCTCGAACCTCTGCTCGACTCCATGGGAGACGAATTGTCCCTTGTCGATCCCGGAATGCGCTACCTTTGGGTCTCGTCTTCCATGGAATCCGTCCTCGGACGCCCGCGCGAAGAAATCCTCGGCGAAGAGTGCTTTCGCCTCCACCACTCCTACTCCTTCCCATGCCCCGACTGCCCGGTCGTCGACGCTCTTCGGACAGGAAAGACCGTCGAGCGGGAGATCTTTCATCCTGACCAGCAAAAACATTTTTCGAGCAGGGGAATCCCTGTCTTCGACGAGAAAGACGAAGTGATCGCCGCCTTCGAGGTCACGCGCAACATCACGGACATCATAAACAGGCACTCCTCCGTCGCCGAGAAGGAGCGCTACTTCCGCTATCTCTTCGAGAACGCGCCCGTTGGAATCTACCAGGTGACGTTCGAGGGAAAGTATCTCACCGTCAATCTGAAACAGGCGCAGCTCTTCGGTTACGACTCGCCGGAAGATCTCCGGGACGATATCAACAACAAATTGATTAACAATACTCATTACAGCAAATCGGAAGAGAGGGACGCTATTATTCAAGCGCTTCTGGCGCATCCGAACGAATGGAGCACCCGGGAGACGGTGTTCCGGAAGCGTGACGGATCGCTTTTCGACGTCCAGCTGCATCATCGCGCCGTCTTTTCGCCTGATGGAACCCCTCTTCACATCGACGGCTACATGGAGGATATCTCCGGGCGGAAAGCGCTGGAACACAAACTCCAGCAGGAGCTGGAACTCAGGAAGAACATATTCGACGCGATCCCCGTCCATCTCTACCTCAAGGACAAGCAGGGGCGGTATCTCCTGGCGAACAAGTCGTTCTCCGACTTCAAGGGGATTCCCCGGGAGGAGTTCATCGGAAAGTCTGTATTCGACATTCTCGAGAGAAAGACAGCTCTTATCGCGGCGGAAGAGGACCGGCTCGTTCTTGAGACGGGAGAGACCGTCTCGGCGGAGGAACGTCTTGCCCGCGGAAAGGAAGAGACAACTCAATGGCATAAAGTCCTCAAGACTCCTCTCCTGGGAGCCGGGGGCGAAATCGTCGGCGTCGTCGGATGCAGTTTCGACATCACGCCGCTGAAAAATGCCATGGAAGCCCTCCGGGAGAGTGAACACCGCTTCCGTTCGCTTGCGGAGGACATGCCCCTGATGATCTCCACGACCCTTGCGGACGGTACAATCCTCTACGCCAACAAGGCTTACTGCTCCCAGTTCGGTTCCGGAAGGGACGAAATCCTGGGAACGTCCTTCCTTGATTTCCTGATCGAGGAGGACAGGGAGACAGTCATCCGCTCCATCGCCGAAATGACTGCGGAGGATCCCCTCTCCGTGATCGAGGAGCGGGTCCTCATCGACGACGGTGCGCTCCGCTGGCATCGCTGGATGAACCGGGCTTTTTTCGATCCGGAGGGCAGAATCCAGTTTCTCCAGGGAGTCGGAGAGGATATCACCGAACGAAAAATCGCCGATGAAGCGCTGCGGGCCGCCAAGAACCAGGCACAGATGGCAAGCGAGGCCAAGTCAGAATTCATGGCCAATGTCAGCCACGAGATCCGGACACCGATGAACGGCATTCTCGGCCTGTCCGAGCTGCTCCTGGAGACCGAACTCCGGGAGGAACAGCAAAAACTGGCCCGGATGGTCCATACGAGCGCCTCGAACCTGCTCGGCGTGCTGAACGATATCCTCGACTTCTCGAAGATTGAAGCAGGCAGAATGACGCTGAATTCTTTCTCCTTTTCTCCGCTCACTCTGCTGCATGAGGTTTCGGAACTTTTCGCTCCCCAAGCAAAGGAAAAAAACATCTCCCTCGAGCAGCGCATCGACCCGGAACTGCCTCCCGTTCTGCTCGGCGACGCGGTCCGCCTCCGCCAGATATTGATGAATCTCGTCTCCAACGCCGTCAAATTCACCCGGGAAGGCTCGGTCATTCTCTCCGCATCGGTGCTGCGGAACGGAAAAGACAGCGCGGACATCCTCTTTTCGGTCGCCGACACGGGGCCCGGAATTCCCGACCACCTTCTGGAGGATATTTTCTCTCCTTTCAGGCAAGGAGAAGCCTTTCTCACAAGGAGATACGGAGGCACCGGGCTCGGACTGGCCATTTCGAGCCAGCTGGCCGAGATGATGGGAGGTGTTCTCAACGTCGAGAGCACTTTAGGAGAAGGGTCGGTTTTCTCCTTCCTCCTCTCCTTCGAGAAAGACGAATCGAGAGAAATCCGTGTGGAGAGAGTCGCTCCTCACGTTCCTTCCGCGGCGAGGACGGACACAAGGGCGTCCGTCCTCGTGGTCGAGGACAACAAGGTCAACAGGGAGCTGGTTCGCCTCCTTCTGCGCAAGGCGGGTTACAATACGGCGCTTGCGTGCGACGGCAGGGAAGCTATCCACCTTCTTTCGAAAGAGAATTTCGACCTCGTCCTGATGGATATCCAGATGCCGGAGATGGACGGCTACGAGGCCACATCCTTCATCCGGGATCCCCTGTCCCCGGTGCTCGATCACGGCGTCCCGATCGTCGCCCTGACGGCGCATGCGGCGGAGGGATTCCGGGAGAAGTGCCTCTCGAGGGGAATGGACGACTATCTTCCCAAGCCGTTTTCATCGTCCGATCTTCTTGCAGTGCTCTACAAGTGGATACCGCTCTCCGGGCGGATGCAGGGCCATGGAAAAAAGGCCGCTCTCTCTCCGGAGCAGGACGACGATTCCAAGCAAGAATTTTTCGATGCGAAGAGTTTTTTCTCGATGCTTTTCGACGACCGCCAGGAGGGGGAGGAACTTCTCGAACTCTTCCTGGAGTCGGTGCCGGACGATATGGCCCTTCTGGAGCAATCCATCGCTGAAGAGGATTACGACAGGATTGCCGCGCTCTCCCATACTCTGAAGGGGACTGCCGGAAATGCATGCGCCCCCCTGATGAGCAGGCACGCCAAGGCTCTCCAGCAGGCGGCGAAAGAGGAAAACCTGCCGGCGGTTCTCCGGCTCTTCGCCGAGTTGAAATATATCTTCACGAAAGTCGAGCGAGCGATAAGAAGCGAGTTCGAAAAGTAGAGGACGGGCTTCGGGAACGGGGAAGAATCTTCCGGCTCATCTGCCGGGGAAACGCCTCTGAAAGAGCGCCATCAGAGAAGCCAATCTCTTCGCGAGCGCCTCTTTTTCCGGAGAAAAATTCTCCCTTATCTCCTCGAGGTTGCGCTCCACCTCCTGCCGGGGAGGCACTATTCTCGACGGCTCCCTTCCATGACGTTCTGGATTCCGCGGAGATGATGCTTTGCCTACCATCACCCGGACGCCCGATACCGATATTCCTGTTCTCTTCGTAATCTCCCTCGCCAGGGACGCCCCTTTCATGGATATCACCTTCGCGGCTGCAGGGCTTGAAGCCTTCACGAACAACACTCCTTCATCGAGGTCGTCCGGGTACGATTTCGAGCCCACAGCCGATCCCACAAGCGACGTCCACTCCTTCCGAATATCCGGAAGAGCGAGTTTTTCCCCGGCACGCGGAGGAAGCGCCCGTCGAAGAAGAGCCTCCACTTTCGCGGGAGTGCCGCTACTGCTCGTCCTTTTCATCCGCTATTTTCCTCCTCGAAATGGCGTTCAGAAAGACCGAGAGAAGGTGAATGTCGGTCGGCGTGACGCCCGATATGCGCCCGGCCTGCCCCAGGGTCCTCGGCCGGACCGTCTCGAGCTTCTGCCTGCTCTCGGCGAGCAGGCCCGGAATTCTCCTATAGTCGATATCGTCCGGGAGGTGCACGTCCTCCATCTTCTCCATGCGCGAAACCTGCCTGTACTGCCTCTGAATATACCCCTCGTACTTGATCTCCACTTCAAGCGCGAGCACCTCATCTCCCCTCGGAGGTTCCGGAGAAGGAGAATATTTCT
Source organism: uncultured Synergistaceae bacterium (assembly GCA_964426245.1). Taxonomy (GTDB): domain Bacteria; phylum Synergistota; class Synergistia; order Synergistales; family Aminobacteriaceae; genus JAAYLU01. The sequence goes on along the minus strand of CAYRPJ010000042.1, from coordinate 8,440 downwards.
CCACCAGAGAATACGGCACTCCCGGACGACGAAGCAGATCGACCGCGAGGACGCTTTCGGAGAGGGGGGCGGAATCGAGAGCAACCAGCTCCCTGTTCATTCCGTCGGAAGGGAATATCCTGACGTGCTCGAGGCGTTCCCGTTCGTTGTCGATTCTCTTGCACCCTTCCGACAGGCGTTTCCATCGCTCGTCGCCGATCAGGCCGAGCCTGCGGCCGATCGGAGCGAGCCTGCGGCCGGCGTTGTCGTGGCGGAGCAGAAGCCGATGTTCGCATCGGCTGGTGAGCATCCTGTACGGCTCTCCGGTCCCCTTGGTGACAAGGTCGTCAACGAGAACCCCGATATAGGACTCCGACCTCGAAAGCACGACCGCATCCTCCCCCCTTGCCTTCAGAGCGGCGTTGATTCCCGCGAGAAGTCCCTGGGCCGCAGCCTCTTCATATCCGGACGTTCCGTTGATCTGCCCGGCGCAGAAGAGGCCGGAAATGCGCTTCATCTCCAGGGAGGGGAAGAGCTGCGTCGGAATCACGTAGTCGTACTCGATAGCGTAGCCGGGCCTCGTGATGTGGGCGCGGCCGCATCCGGGAAGCGACCGGACCATCTCGAGCTGCACGTCGAGAGGAAGGCTCGTGGAGAAGTTCTGGACGTACACTTCCTTGTTGCTCCTCGAGACCGGTTCGAGAAAAATGAGATGGCTCTCCTTCTCTGGAAACCTGATCACCTTGTCCTCGATGGAGGGGCAGTACCTCGGGCCTGATCCTTCCATCCACCCCATGGAGAGCGGCGACCGGTGGAGGTTCGAGCGGATGATGTCGTGCGTTTTCGGATTGCTCCTCGTCAGGTAGCAGAAGTACCCTTCGTGGACGCTCCCCTCGTTCCAGAGGGAGAAGGAGAGAGGTTCATCGGCGCTCGCCTGCGAAGTGAGCGAGGAGAGATCGAGCGTGTCGAAATGGAGCCGGGGCGTCGTGTCGGTGCGCATTCTCGCTGTTACTATACCGTTCTCCGTGAGCGACTTCGTCAGATCGCCGGACGGCGTCTGCCCGAGCGGCCCAGACGGAAATTGTTTCGGTCCGATGTGAACCTTCCCTCCGAGGTACGTTCCCGTCGCGAGGACCACGGTACGGGCTTCATAGTCGTACCCGTACTTTGTCCGCACTCCCCTGACTGCCCCGTTCTCAATCCGGAGATCCGTCACCATCTCCTGTCGGACCTCCAGGCCGGGCTGCGTCTCGATTTTCAGGGTGAAATAGCGTGCGTACTCCTCGAGGTCGCACTGAGCGCGGAGCGCCCGGACCGCCGGGCCCTTCGATGTGTTCAGCCACCGGACAAGCATCGCCGAGGCGTCCGCGGCCTCGGCCTGCTCTCCTCCGAGAGCGCTCCCCTCGCGGACGAGATGCCCCTTCGCCGGGCCGCCGATCGACGGATTGCACGGCATCAGGGCGGTATTGTCGAGATAGAGATTGAGCTGGAGCGTCGACGCTCCCATTCTGGCTGCCGCGAGAGCGGCTTCGCATCCGGCGTGTCCTCCGCCGACGACGAGAACATCGTATTTTTTTTCATAGAGGGGCATTATTCATCACAGACCTTTCAGGAGAGAGGAGAAATCCTGCCTTTTTCTATATTCCAAATTTTCCCGGGCCACTGCCGTACCACTTCCTCCGCGGCGGTGGCGAAAATCTGCCATCCCGTCCTGGAGAGAGCGGAGACCGTAATTTCGCGCCCCTCCATATCGAGTTCCGAGGCAATTTCGTCCAGAAGAAGAAGCGGTTTCCGGCGCAGACGGCGTTCGACGCATTTTCCCGCAGCGACTATCAGCGCCACCGAAGCGCGCCTCTTCTGGCCCCTGCTGAAACAGGAAGCTGCAAGGCGCTCCCCGCAACAAACGGCGAGATCGTCGCGATGAGGTCCCACCAGCGGAACGCAGCTGAGACGTTCCTTTTCCCGCTGGGCATCGAGCGATTTCCACCAGTCCTCGAGGGGATCCTCCTCCCTGCCTCCGCCGCCGCGAAGATGGAAGAGATCGATCGAACGGGGGAGAATATCATCCAGTTCCTGCAGTCTTTCCGCAAGAACCCCGGCGGCGGCGCGGCGGGCCCCCCATATCCATGCAGCGAGAGGAGCTGCCGCCCTCGAGAGAGGAGCAAGGTTCCCCCCCTGCCGTAGGAGAACGGATCTGTGTCGTACCGCTTTCCTGAATTCTCCGAGACGCCTGGCATACATCGGGTAGAGGAGCGCGCACAGGCGATCGAGAAAGGAACGCCTCCGGGAGGGAGCCCCGTCGAGAAGCGCCATGTCGGCCGGTAGAAAAGCGAGAGCCGGAACGGCGGACCGGATATCGGGAAAGGAACATCGCTTCCCGTTGTACTTGACGATGGTGTTGCCCCCGATGCCGAGGGCGAGAAAAGCTTCTTCCTCGCCCTCGAAATCTCCGGTGATATATGTTCTTTTCTCTTCGCTGTCCCATGTCGCGATATCTTTACGGTCGCTCAGGGGGCCCCACCCCAGGAGAAGATGGAACGCTTCGAGGCAGTTCGTCTTTCCCGCCCCGTTGCTTCCCGCGAAGAGATTCATTCCCGGATGGAAAGAAAGCGTTCCGTTGGTGATATTCTTGAAGTTGCGAAGGTGCAGCGACCTACACCACATCGTGTTTCCTATTCAGGAAGAGCCTCTCCATCCTCGCCCCCGTTGTCGCCGTCGTCGATTTCATCGGAGACGAGATCGTTCTCGCTGATCTTGATGGGCATGGCCATGTAGAGGAAATCTTTTTCTCCCGGTCTGAGCATGCTCATCTGGCCGTCGGACCCGTTGAAGCTCAGAAAGGCGCGGTCGCCGTAGAGCGCTTTCAAACCCTCGAGGAAAAAACCGACATTGAAGGCCACGGTCAGCCGCTCCCCCTCGATTTTCGCATCGACAATCTCCTGTACGGCGCCGGTTTCCGGAGCTTTTCCGGTGAGCATGAGATCTCCTTCGGGAGAGAGCTTGAAGAGCACCATCTTGCTGAAATCCCGGACGATGACGTCGACCCGCTCGAGCGCCGATATCAGTTCGTGACGATCGATATCGACCGTAGTGGTGCTTTGGGAGGTTAAAATTTTCTCATAATTCGGGAAGTTTGCTTCAACCCGTCGTACGGAGAATTCCAGGGTTCCCATCTGGAAAAAAGCAAGCGTGTTGTCGACAAGAATTTCGATGGATGTTTCGCCGTCCATCGAGGAGAGGAGACGTTGAAGTTCGCGTATTCCGGCGATGGGAAGCAGAAAATCGCAGTCTTCACCGCTCCGTACCGGGTGGCATTTCGAAAGAGAGAGGCGGCGTCCGTCCGTCGAGACTATCCGGAATTCCCCTTCTCGAAGTTGGAAAAGAGCTGTTCCCAAGTACTTCGGAAATTCCTCGCCCGTTGTGCTGGCAACGGTTCCCTCCGAAAGAGTCCGAAGCAGTTCGGATGCGGAAGCGGCACAGAAAAAAGCCGCGCTCTCCGAGACAGGAAGTTTGGGAAACTCTCTCGGAGCGTAGGTTGTGAACTTGTACCTGTTCCGCCCTGCGATGATCGTTCCTTTTCCTTCGGTAATGGAGACAGTGAAGATGTTCGTCGGAGCCTTTTTGAAGAGTTCGCCGACAAGGCGCACGGGAAGTACCGCTTCGCCTTCTTCCTCGACGAGGACGCCTTGAGAGACGCACTTGACGGAGGTTTTCAAGTCGGTCGCCTCCATCAGGATAGAATTGTCCGTCTCCGATGTTCGAATAAAGACGCCTGTAAGGGAGTTGATCGTGCTTTTCGAGCTTGCGCTCCTTTCGGCGATCTGCCAATTTTTCATGAATTCTCCCTTGTTGATTTGAAGTCTCATCCTTTTCCCTCCCGGGGTGTTCATCTTTTATTGATCTTGTTTTTAGTAACAGTAATGGTAATAAGGGGTGTGATCATTGTGGATAACTGTCCCGACGCATTCCTACCACGGATGAAGCGGATGTGTACAGACATGGGGACTTCATTCAGAAATTATCCACAGTATCCACAGGCTTATTCAGATTTATTGTGCTGTGATGAAAGTTATCCACATATCGGCGCCCGCGTTCACAGTTTTCCCTCTATAGTATCCACAATCTGCTTTATCCTGGGCTGTTCCTTGATCATCTGGGAAATTTTCCTGTGCGCGTGCAATACGGTCGTGTGATCCTTCTTGCGGAAAGAGAGCCCGATCTGCTGAAGGCTTGAATCCGTTATCTTTCTGCAGAGGTACATGGCCATCTGCCGGGCCAGGGCGAGATCGGATGTCCTCTTCGAGCTGAGCAGTTCATCCACGCTCATGTTGAAGAAATCGGCCACGGTGCTCTGGATGGAATCTATGCTGACAGGACCGCGCATGTCCTTCCGGATGACGTCCTTGAGCCATTCCGCGGTATTCTCTTCGTTGATAGGCTCGCTCGCGAGTTCGGAACAGGCCACGACACGGTTGAGTGCTCCTTCCAGTTCGCGGATGTTGCTGGGAATATTGACCGCGAGAAAGTTGATGACCTCGTCGGGAATATTATACTGACGGAGCTGCGCCTTCTTCTGGAGAATGGCGATTCGCGTCTCCAGGTCGGGAGACTGGATATCGGTGACGAGACCCCATTCAAAACGGCTGACCAGGCGGTCCTCGATGCTCTGGATCTCCTTCGGCGGCCGGTCGGAGCAGATGACGATCTGTTTTTTCGACACGTGGAGCTGGTTGAAAGTGTGAAAAAACTCCTCTTGGCTGCTTCCCTTGTTTCCCAGAAACTGGATGTCGTCTATGAGGAGGACGTCAACGCTCCTGTACTTCGACTTGAATTCCTGCGTTTTGTTGTTCTTTATCGACTGGATGAACTCGTTGATGAACTTTTCGGAGCTGACGTAGGTCACCCGGAGGTTCGAATTGCGGTCGAGCACGTAATGTCCGATGGCGTGCATGAGGTGTGTCTTTCCAAGTCCGACGCCTCCCCAGATGAACAGCGGGTTGTATGCTTCGCCCGGCGTCTCCGCCACGGCGAGGCTTGCCGCATGTCCGAGCCTGTTCGATTTTCCGACGACGAAGGAGTTGAAACGATAGTTGGGGTTCAGTCCTCCCCTCGACTCGAGGTTTCCCGACGACGCAGCCCTCTCGGCGCGCTCCCGTTCGTCCTTCCGTGTTTCGGTTCCGACCCTCAGTTCAATGGATCGGCCCCCTCCGCTCTCTGAAAATATGTGGATAAGATCCTTGAGAAAGCGTGACGATATCTGTTCCTTCACGAAGACGTTCGGCACGTCCAGAACAAGCACTCCATCCGTGAAATCAGTAGGGGCGCAGGTTCTAAGCCACAGGTCGGCGGTACCGGCGGGAAGTTTCGAGGCCGCCTCGTTGATGACCTCTTCCCATAGATAATGTAAATCTTTGTCCACAATCCTTCACCTCATACTGAGAATGCCACCATATTATCACAAAGCCTGTTGATAACTTTATGCCTTTCATCAAAAAAGGAGTGTTTTTCCCTCCGCGGCGGATTTCAGCGGGAAAAACAGTAAGGTTGTCCACAAAACTTATCCACATATACACAATCCGGGTTTCTTTTTGTGGATAGAAAAGATAGCGGACGGGGACGGGTGTAACCGAGTTGTTACAAAATTTGATTTCTGTCCACAATGCCCCCCCTGCTTGCAGAGACCAGACGAAACTTCTTATCCACAGGATTTCCACTGATGTGGATAAGTTTTGTGGATTTTTATTTTCTCCGAAGCATTTCAAAGAGGGAGCGGAAGGGGTAGAATGGGACATCAGGTTTCCAATATACGTCGAAGGAGTTTTTTCCATGGATCATTCGCTGCTTCATATCATCAGCCACACCGATCTCGACGGCATCGCCGCCGCCGCCGTCGCGTGGCACCGCTGGCGGACGCGCCCTCTGAAGATCTCGCTGGCGGGGTACGGTTCCGTGGACTCGCTCATCCTCGAAAGTATGGAGGCCGGGCAGGATTTCATCGTCGTCGACCTCTTCTGCCAGGATGAAAGAACCATAGAAAAACTCGACAAGCGGCACAAGGAAGGAGACGCCCCCTTCCTCTTCGATCATCACGAAACCACGGCAGCACGATACGGCAATCGTCCGTGGGCCGTCGTGGATACAACCTTCTGCGGGGCCAAGGTCTATTATCGGTGGCTCCTCCGGACGGGGGTGCAGGGGCTGGAATTTCTCGCTCCCCTCGTCGAGACGGCCAACGATCGGGATCTCTGGATCAACGAAAATCCGGACAGCCGGCTCTGGCAGGCTCTTATCACCCTCTGCGGCCCGCACAGCCTCTTCGCCCGGCTGGCCGCGAATCCGGACGCGACCCTCGCGCCGCATGAAAGGGCCGCTGCGGAGGAGTTCGTCGAAAAGCAGGAGAAACGGTTCTCCCTCGCTGTCGAGAAAATCGGCAGGAGCAGGGACGATCTCGCTTTTGTGGAGCCAGGAATCCTCGAGTTCGGGGACGTTTCCGACTTCGGCGGACTGGTTCTGGACAGGATGGAGAATCCTCCCCTTTTGGTGGCGGTGACGGCGAAGCGTTTCTCCGGAGACTGGGTCGTCTCGATGCGCAGCCGGAGCGAGACCGCGGGCAAGGTCGTCGGAATGCTGAAAGACGGCCGGAAGATCAGGGGCGGAGGACACGACGACTCCGCGGCGCTCTACTTCCCCTCCTCCTACTCTCCCGAACAGATCCGCACGACGATCACGGCGGCCCTGCGGACCATCAGGGACTCGGAGCGGCCCACGGGCGTGACGCTGGGAGATCTTCTCCTCTCCCCGGAAAAGAAAGGACGAAGATAGGAGGTGCACGTCTCATGACGAAGAAAGTGCTGCCGGAGAAGAAGAAAGCTCCGGGAAAAAAGAAGAAAACACTGAAAGTGCTCGTCACCGGTTTCGACCCTTTCGGAGGGGAGACGGTCAACCCCGCCTTCGAGGCGGTGAAGCGGCTTCCCGCTTCCGTAGCCGGGGCCGGGGTGGAGGTGCTGGAGATCCCCACGGTCTTCCGCAAGTCCATCGATGCGATCATGCGGCACGTTGAGGAGGGAGGAGCGGACCGCGTCCTGATGGTCGGCCAGGCCGGAGGGCGTTTCGAAATGACCGTCGAAAGGATCGGCATCAACGTGGACGACGCCCGGATTCCGGACAACGAGGGAAATCAGCCTGTGGACGAGCCTATCGACCCGGACGGACCTGCGGCCTATTTCGCCACGATACCGGTCAAGGCAGTCGTGGAGCGCATCCGAAAAATCGGCGTTCCCGCGAAGGTCTCCAACACGGCGGGAACGTTCGTCTGCAACCACGTCCTCTACGGCGTCCTGAACGAGATCGCGAAGAGGGAGATGCCGGTGAAGGCCGGTTTCATCCATGTTCCCTACCTTCCGGAGCAGGTGGTGGCGAAGGATTCCCTCCCCTCGATGTCGGCAGAGACGATCGCTTCGGCCCTTGAAGCGGCCGTCGAGGCTCTCGTCCTCACGGGAAAGGACGCGAAGATAGGAGGAGGAACGGAGCACTAGCCTTCTCCCCGGCGGAAGGCACTGAGTCCTCTCGGAGTGCTGAAACGCAAGGAGGTTTTCCTTCCGCCCGATTGTTTTTCTCTTCGGGAAAAGAGGCGCTTATGCTAGAATATATTCCGTTCCGCAGAAGGAACCTCTCCTGGTTCCGCAATACGGAAGCTCTTTCCGAACCGAATTCCGGCTCTTCTGGAGGTTGGTGTCCGTCATGCAGCTTTTTATCGAGCAACTTCTGAACGGGGCGGCCATGGGGGCTATCTACGCCCTGATCACGCTCGGGCTGGCCCTTGTCTACGGCGTCCTCCGCATCCTGCACGTGGCCCACGCGGGTGTCTACACAGCCGGAGCCTACGTCGGCCTCTATATCCACTCTCTCACAGGCAGTCTCCTTCTTGCGGTTTTCGGGGCCATGGCCTTCTGCGGCGTCCTCGGGGTGGTCATCGAACGCCTTGTGTACACGCCCCTTCTGAAGTTTCCCCCGTTCGTGCCGCTCATCGGCAGCATCGCCGTCTTTCTGGCGCTCGAAGAGATCTTCCGCCTCGTCGGCGGCCCCTATATCCTTTCCTTCCCCGCCGAGCTTCCCTTCCCGGGGATCACGGTGCGCGGCGTGGTCATATCTCCGGCGATTATCTCCATCTACGCCGTGAGCGCCTCCGTCCTCCTGATCCTCTGGTTCATCGTGACGAAAACAGAGTTCGGGCTCGCAATGAGGGCCACTTCGCAGGACCGCGACATCGCGGGGGCGATGGGGATCGACAGCGCCTTCACAATCAGCATGACCTTCGTCCTCGGCTCCGCCGTGGCTGCGATCGCAGGTATTCTCGTCGGCATCTACTTCAACCAGGTATATCCCACCATGGGGGCCGTTCCGGCTTACAAGTGCCTCGCCCTCATCGTCGTCGGCGGGCTCGGCTCGCTGCCGGGGGCGG
>CAYRPJ010000041.1:0-35303 GCA_964426245.1 uncultured Synergistaceae bacterium | reverse complement strand
GGAAGCGCTGGTTCGGCTTTTTCGCTCTTCTGTCCAACGAGACCATGGACGCCTCTACCGCTCTCGAGCTCTACCGCAACAAGGATCTGGTGGAGAAGGCTTTCGGCAACCTCAAGGAGCGGCTCAACATGAGGCGCACCCTTGTTTCTTCGGAACAAAGCCTCGAAGGCAAGCTGTTCGTGGAGTTCATCGCCCTGATTTACCTGTCCTACATAAAGAAGCGGATGCAGGATGCGGGCTTGTTCAAGGACTACACTCTGCAGGGGCTTCTGGACAAGCTCGATGTAATCGAATGTTTCGAACACCCTGGACAAAGGCTGCTTGTCGGCGAGATTTTGGAGAAGCAGCGGAAAATCTACGAGGCTATGGATGTCCAGCCTCCGGCCTCGTTATGAGTAGGCGGGAATCCAGGGTGAAACGGCAGAAGCTCTCGGGCAAATCATATCCGTGTACGCCCCGTTCTTTCGGCAGGAAGAAGGCGGGGGATTTTTCGTCCCCCGCCTTCTTCAGTGACCGCACTTTTGCTTCTGCATTCACCCTGCTGCGTTCGTCAAGAGTTTCGCCTCAGTATCCATGTAGCGCCTCTCATCGCCTTCCCCTTCCTCCGCGCGGTCCTTTGGCGAGCAGGGCGAGTACCGGCACGAGCAGCAGAACAGGCCATGCTCCCTCTCCGGACAAGACGCCGCATCCGGAGCTTCCGCCGCTTTCCGCCGCGATGTAGCGGACGATCACGTTGTTCGACCTGTTCAGCTCGGCGGGAAGGACGTCCTCAAGGCAGAGGAAGACCGCCCGTTGCCCGTTGATGACGGGAGCTTGTGCGAGCCGGAGCAGGGGAATTCCGATTCGGATCGTCGTCGAGCCGTCCGGTTCGATCCGGGGAAGAGGAACGGATTCGACGAGCGACTCGTGCGTCAGCGTTCCAATGTGCAGTGCGACCGAGCCTCCCGTGCTTGAAAACTCCCCGTCGTTCCGTATTTCGGCGACGACGGAGTATGAGCCGTCGGTGTTCCTGATGATGCTCGTTCCGCCGCTGCCGAAGACGAGGTCGGGATTGCCGGAGCTTCCGAAGGGGCCGTTCGGGACGAAATAGACGATATTGCCGGGAAGACTTTCGATTCCCTCTTCGTTCCGGGCGGTGATCGAGACACCGTACCGCTTGCCGTTGCGGAGTCCGCCCACCGTCGCCGAATGCCGCCCCGATTCCGGGTCCGCATCCGGGAAGAGGACGCTCCTCAAGCGGTGGATTTCTACGATGTCGTTTCGCTCGTCGTGCAGTTCCACGACGTATTCGCGGACTCCTTCCACCGGATTCCAGAGCACTTCGACAAAACCGTCGCCCGCTGTCACGTCCGCGTTGGCGAGGACGGGAGACGGCGGGGCGTCCGGATGGAGTACCGTCACCGTGCCGCCGCTCCGGACGATGGTGCGCGGGTTGTTCTCATCGGACGCGGCGACGAAGAGCCAGTAGGTTCCGGTCGGGATGTTCATCGTCTCGATGTCCCAGTGGAAGACGCCGTCGTTTTCGAGGTCGCCTGCAATAAGCTGCATGTCCGAGCCGTCCTCCCCGGCGCCGTAGTACAGGGAGACCTTCGGCGACGGATGGAAATCGTCGCTCACGGTCCACTCCACCGGAAGAGGAGCTCCGTTCCATACGACCGCCTGATGCAGTCCGGCGAAAGCGACTTCAGGGGGATTGTCGGGGAGGACGAGCTGAATTTCGAATTTCTCCAGCTCCTGCGCGTTTTCTATCTCCAGCGCGTACTCTCCGAGAGGAGGCTGCCCGACGAGAAAGTAGCTCTCTCCGAGAGTGTCGTTCACCCTGCGGCTGACGAGGACGGACGGAGGGTTCTCTCCGGGGCCGAAGGTCGGGGTGCTCTCCCAAGCATGTTCCGTTCCGTCGGGGAAGATCAGGTTCGCCTTCGGAACACCGTTTTCACTCCTGACGAGGAAGTAGGCGAAGGGGACCGTCTCGTCGAGCCGGAGCGTCTGCCGCGCCGTTGCGGAGGCGGCTGCGGAGGAGACGCTGAACGGAACGCGGATGCCGTTCACGGAGAAGGCCGGGTGCGCCGGATCGGAGAAGTCGACGCCAACCGCCACGCTGTAGTCGAAGAAGATCACGTGAATGGCGACCCTCGCTCCGAGCCACGCTTTTTCGATTCCTGCGCCCGATCCGCGGAGCAGGCCTTCCGCGCTGACGTTTGCGAACTGGTAGCCTCCGATGATCGGGATGTTCCTGGGAATTTCGATTCTTCCTTCCGTGACGAATGTCTGCTCGATCTTTTCGTTCGCGTAGGAGAGCGAGCCCTTCTGGACGCCGTGGAAGAGGCCGCCCCACCAGTAGATGTTCCCTTCGAGGGAGAGACCGGGCTTTGCCCATCCGATCGCGATCCGCGCGTCGCCGATCGGGAGGTAGTGGAGCAGCGCGACGTCCCCCGAGAACGCGACGCCGCTTGCCGGAGTGAGCGTGAAGGCCAGATTGCCTTCGAGCAGGTTCAGGCCCGTCACTGCGGCGAACTTGTCGAGGGCGTACGCGATGTCCACGAGGTGGAACCCGATGTTCCCCTGGATGCTGAGCTTCGAGGGGTCGCAGATCTCGCTGATTTTGAATCCGAGGGCGTTCCACTCGGCCGCGACGGGGTTGTACTGGGTCATCGGAAAGATGCAGAGGTGCGACTCGGTGAGTTCGATGGAGCCGCCGATGGTGTTGATGCAGAACGGGTCCAGCTTGAAGCCGAAGGCGAAGCCCAGCCCCCCCTCCCCCTTGCCGCCGGAGAACGTCTCGATCTGGCCGGGGATGGTGATGAAGCCCGACATCTCGAAATCGAGCTGGAGAAAGTCGATGTCCACCGTGAAGTCCGGTATGGGCCAGCCGTATTTCTTGACGCTGATCGTCGACAGTGGAGCGCTGAACGTGTTGAAGTGGAGGGGCGGCATCGAGGAGCCATCCTTCGAGAGGACCATCCCCTGCTGGATCGGGAATGGCAGACCGAGAGCGGGGATGCTCCCCTGCACGTCCGGGAGGGCGACGGAATCCTTCGTCACGGAGAAGACGGGCGGGTCGTCCTTGTACGCGAAGGGGAGGCCGAAGAGCGGATCGAACGTGGATTCCCCGTCGGTGAGGGTCACCCGGACGGCGTCCGTGAAGGGATCCATCGTCGTGCCGTCGATGCGGATATTTCCACGGCAGAGGCTCCAGAGCTTCGGCGCCGATTCGGAATGTCGCCGAATGTCCAGCGCGCCCAGCAGAACCGGGCTTTCCGTCCAGAGACGTCCGCCGCCGGAGTCGAAGTAGAGGGACGCCGTTCCCCCCGGCGGATCGCCGACGGAGAGAACCGGTTCCGCACGGTCGATTGCCAGCGTGACGTTCCCCGTCGCGACGAAGTTCGGACCGGAGTGCGCAATGCTGTCCGCCTCGACGGTGATGTCTCCCAGTATGCGCGACTGGCGCTCCGCCCCCGACGCGGGGCGGAGCTGAGAGGAACACGTCCATGCGCAGGCGAGGAAGAGCGCGCACAGGAATAGTGCCGGTACGGCCCCTCGCCATCGATACTCCGCTTTTCGAAGCCGTGAGAAACGCACTGTTCCGGATGTTTTCATTCCAACACCACCTCCTGGAGAATTCGAACAGATGTGCCCGAGGACATGGCGATTGTAACGCTTCTCGCGAAATACGGCAAATCAAAATTTTGCAATGAATTGTGTTGTTTTTGATACGAGGAAAAGTGCACAAGAGCGGCTCCCTCGGAAACTCCGGAGGAGGCCGCTCTTGTGAAATACTAAAAAGCGAGTCGGATGGATCTCAGGATGTGCTCAGTGTGCGCCGGTCGATTCTTCCAGGCTTCGCAGCTTCGCGGCGCTGATGCCGATGCCGCCGCAGACGACGGCGAGCACGGTCTGAGCATCTCCGAGCAGCGGTGATCTGTCGTAGAGCGCGGAGAGCGAAATGCCGCAGGCCGGTTCGACGAGCACGCGGTGGTTGTCGAGAAAGAGTGAGCATGCTCGCACTGCCGCCGCATCCGAGTTCACGTAGGAGAGCACGGGGCGGCTGTGCGCCAGTTCGAGCGCCCTCGGTGCGACGGCTCGCGCGCCGAGGGAGGTCGCCACCGAGGTGATGGCGTCGATCTCGACGATTTTCCCGGCCTTCAGCGCGGCCGCGAAGGAGGCGGCTCCCTCCGTCTCGCAGGCCAGGATGGGGACGTCGTTCCATCCGTTGCGCTCCATTCCGGCGGCTACGCCGCAGAACAGGCCGCCGCCTCCTACCGACAGGATCACCAGGTCCGGCTTCGGTCCCTGAACGGCTGCCTCGTCGATCAGAGTGCCGTGCCCCTCCCACATCACGGGGTCGTCGAAGGCGTGGATGTACCTGGCGTTTTCGTCCTCAGCGGCCATTGAGAGGGCGAGTTCGTTGGACTCTTTCCAGCTCGCCCCGGAGACGACGACTTCGGCGCCGAGGGATGCGATGGCGTTCTTCGCCTCCTCCGAGGTGGTCACAGGGACGATCACCGTGGTGCATATTCCGAGTTCCCGTCCGGCCCATGCGGCGGCGTATCCGGCGTTGCCCCCGGAGGGGGAGAGAAAGCGCGTCGCCCCCTTCCGGGCCGCCTCCTCGCAGAGGCGGCCGATGCCGCGAAGTTTGAAGGATCCCGCGGGCTGCATGTTCTCCATCTTCAAGAAGACCCGCCGTCCCGAGGCGGTGCTCAGGGGGATGGATTCAAGCAGCGGTGTCTCCCGATGCAGCGGCATGGTCGTCTCTCTACTGCCGGGAGAGCGCGAAGCCGGCCATCACCGCGGGGCCGATCCAGAAGACGTCCTCGTTGAGGTCGAACTTCGGGTGGTGATGCGGGAAATTGCGGCTCTCGTCCTCGAAGTTCGCCGGAAGGAAGAAGAAGGAGCCGGATACCTTTTCCTGGAAGAACGCCATGTCCTCGCCGCCCATCGTGGGTTCCTCGACCTCGTGGACGTTCTCCGCGCCGATGATCTCCTCCATGACGGCCTTCAGCGTCTCCGTGACGCTCTTGTCGTTGATGAGCGGGGGGGGCCCGTAGGTGTACTCTATCGCGACGCTTCCGCGGAGCGCGCGGGCCGTGTCCGTGCAGATTTCCCGCATGCGTGTCTCGAGGTGTTTCCGCACCTCGGGTGAGAGGCAGCGGACGGTGCCGGCGATGGTGCAGCTCGGCGCGATGATGTTCGGCATCGTGCCGCCCTGGATGGTGCCGACGGTGACCACCGCCGGTTCGAGCGGATTCGTCTCGCGGCTGACGATCTGCTGGAGCAGGCCGACGGCCTGGCAGGCCATCGCCACGGGGTCCACCGTGAGGTGCGGCGTGGCGCCGTGTCCGCCCTTGCCCTCGAAGGTTATCTTGAACCAGTCGGCGGCTGCCATGAGCGCGCCGAAGCGGTAGCCGACCTCGCCGGGTTTGAAGCCTTTCCACAGGTTTCCGGTGTGCAGCCCGATGATGGTGTCCATCGCAGGATCTTCGAGGACGCCGTCCTCCACCATTGCGGGTGCGCCTTTTCCGTTCTCCTCGGAGGGCTGGAAGATCAGCTTGACCGTTCCGGCGAGTTCGTCGCGGCATTCGAGGAGGATCTGCGCGGTTCCCAGCAGCATCGCCGCATGACCGTCGTGTCCGCAGGCGTGCATGTTGCCGTTCGTCGCCGCGAAGGGAAGCCCCGTATCCTCCGCCATGTTGAGCGCATCGTAGTCGGCCCGGATACCGAGGACCTTTCCGGGCTTGCCGCCCTTGATGAGCGCAACGATTCCGCGCTTTCCACCGCCGTGCCGGATCTCGTCGACCCCCATCTTCTTCAGCTCGTCCAGGATAAACTTCTCGGTGACGGGTGTGTCGAAGCCGAGTTCGGGCGTCGCGTGGAGCGTCCGCCGCCACTCGACGATCCTGCTGTTCATCGCCTGCGCCTTTTTCTTCACATCGTGCATGAAATACCCTCCTTACGAGTAATGAGCCGGTTATGCTCGAATTCTCGAAAAAAATGTCCTGTCCACGGCTGATGATACCATGGAGGAAAAAGGATTCCAAGAAGCGCGCCCGATTTCGGATGAGCGGGAAGAACCTCCCTTTCCAAATCCGCAGGCAGATCAAGCTCACCCGGTGCAATGCCCGCCGACGATCCCTCCGCCTTGGGAGCCTGCGGATTCATGCTCATAAAAGAAACTTGCAGGGGGCCGGAAGACATGCCATACTCCTCGTATGAGAAAATCTATCGTGAATCAAGGAGGGTGATGGAATGAAACCTGTAGCAGTCTCCTCGTCGAGGGCGCCGAAACCCAAGGGATTCTATTCTCAGGCCGTACGGTGCGGATCGCTCCTTTTCTCTGCGGGTCAGCTTCCCGTCGATCCGGAGAGCGGAGAGTCCGTGCAGGGGTCGGTCGAAGAACAGACGGAGCGGGTGATCGAGAACATCCGGGGTATTCTGGAGGAGAACGGGTCGTCGCTCGCGTCGGTGCTGAAGGTGAGCGTCTTTCTCCGCGATATCGCCTCCTGGGGCAGCGTGAACGAAGTTTACAGCCGCTATTTCACCGGAACGCTCCCTCCGGCCCGGACCGTGGTCGGAGGAGTGGACATCCACTACGGGCTTGCCGTGGAGATGGACGTCGTGGCGCATATTCCGGGAGAGGACGGCGCGTGACCCGGAAGGGGAGTGTTCCTGAAACGAAGAGAAAAATAGAGGAGGCATACCATGCTCAAGAAGGATCTTGGTCGGATCATCGAGGAAAAGCGGGATTTTTTCATCGGGCTGAACGATAAACTCTGGGAGTTCGCCGAGACGGCGTTCGTGGAGTTTCAGTCGACGGAGCTTCTGTGCGGCGCCCTCGAAAAGGAGGGTTTCTCCGTCGAACGGGCTACTGCGGGGATCGAGACGGCCTTCTGCGGTTCTTGGGGGGAAGGAGCGCCGGTCATCGCCTTTCTCGGCGAGTACGACGCGCTCGCCGGACTGAGCCAGAAGGGAGGAGCCGCGGAGAAGGAACCTCTCGTCGCGGGGGGAAACGGGCAGGGGTGCGGCCACAACAATCTCGGCGCCGGCGCCCTCGCCGCCGCCGTTGCCTTTCGGGAGTACCTGGAGAGCGCCGGAAAGAGCGGCACGGTGCGCTACTACGGCTGCCCCGGAGAGGAAGGCGGCTCAGGAAAGGCTTTCATGGCCAGGGCAGGGGTTTTCGACGACGTGGACGTCGCCCTCACGTGGCACCCGGGCTCGGTGAACGCGGTCTTTCCCTTCAGCTCGCTCGCCAACTTCCAGGCGGCCTACCGTTTCAAGGGAACGAGCGCCCACGCCGCGGCGTGTCCGCACCTCGGACGAAGCGCCCTCGACGCGGTGGAGCTGATGAACATCGGCGTGAACTTCCTGAGGGAGCATGTCATTCCCGAGGCGCGCATGCACTACGCCATCACGAACCCCGGCGGTTTCTCGCCGAACGTGGTTCAGTCGGAGGCAGAGGTGCTCTACCTTCTTCGCGCCCCCCTCACGCCGCAGGTGGAGGAGATCTACGAGAGGGTGAACAAGATCGCCCGGGGAGCCGCCCTGATGACCGAGACCGAGCTCGAGATCCGCTTCATCAAGGCGTGCGCGAACGTCGTTCCGAACAACACCGTGGAGGAAGTGCTCTTCGCGAATTATACCGAGTTCGGCGTGCCGGAGTATTCGGCGGAAGATATCGGGTTCGCGCGTTCTATCTTCGAAAAAATCGCTCCCTCCGAGCGCAGCTCCGATCTCGACAACTACTCGGCGCCCGGCGGGGAGGAAGGGCGCGAAGCGGCCCGGCGGCTCAGCGAGCGTCCCATCGCCGACGAGCTGCTCCCCTACGGTCCCAGCGACTACGTCCTTCCCGGCTCAACCGACGTGGGCGACGTGAGCTGGATCGTGCCGACCGGGCAGATCTGGGTCGCTACCTGGCCCAACCACACTCCGGGGCATTCGTGGCAGGTTGTCTCGTCGGGCGTTACCTCGCTCGCGCACAAGGGAACGCTCCATGCGGGGAAAGTGCTCGCCGCGGCGGCAGTCGACTTTTTTGAACATCCCGGGCTGATCGAGAGGGCGAAAGAGGAGCTGCGGACGCGGCTGGACGGCTATTCCTACCGCTGCGCCATCCCCGACGACGTGATGCCGAAGCCGATGACAGCGGGCAAATAGGATCCGGTATGAGTGTCCAGGACATGAAAGAGATTTTCTACACCATTACGGAGGATGTTTTTTCGCCCTTTCCGGAGTATGTCCGGGGTGTCGTGGTCGCGCGGGACGTACGGAACGGCCCGGCCCCGGCGGAACTGACCGCGCTGCTGCGGGAGGCCGAGGAATCGCTTCGCGAACGCCTCGGAACGGGCGACGTCGCGGCGTATCCGCGCATCGCGTCGTGGCGGGAGGCGTTCCGCAAGACCGGAGTGAAGCCCGCCGAGTTCCGTTCGTCGATAGAGGCCATGGCTCGCCGTGTCGTCAAGGGGCAGGAGATTCCGTCCATCAACGCCCTCGTGGACATCGGCAACGTGCTGTCGCTCCGGCGCCTCGTTCCTGTGGGCGGGCACGCGCTCGACGAGGTGAAGAATGACCTCGTCCTCCGCGCAGCTACCGGACAGGAGACCTTCGTTCCTTTCGGTTCGACCGGGACGGAGCACCCGCTTCCGGGTGAGATCGTGTTCGCCGAGGGGGACGTCGTGCTGACGCGCCGCTGGAGCTGGCGCCAGGGTAACCACACCCTCACGCTGCCCGAGTCCCGCTCCGTCGAGTTCAACGTGGACGGCCTGCCTCCGGTGAGCGCCGGCGAGGTCGAATCCATCTGCGGCGAAGTTATCGAGCTTGTGACGCGCTTCTGCGGCGGGACGTTCGAAACCGGGCTCCTCTGCGCCGCTTCACCCCGGATGCGCCTTCTCTAGCCTTCCTGCGGGCGTATCCGGGGGACTTCAGGACGAGCGTTTCTCCGCTTCCCTGAACCCCTTTTCGAAGGCCTCCGCGCTCTTTTCCCCGAGAGGGGCGCCGGAGGTCCTCCTTTTTTCGAGAACCGAGAGGACGGACTCCTTTCCGACCGCACCGGAGAGCGCCACGATGGCTCCCAGGGCCAGAAGGTTGGCGGCTCGTTCAAATCCTTCCTCCGAAGCGAGCGACGAGACCGGAAGGCCGATCATCGTCGCCCGGCATGCAGCGGCAGGAGTCACGAGCGAACTGTCGTAGAGCAACACCGACTTTTCGCCGAGCAGCGGCGTGTACCGGTCGCAGGCGGCCTGCGCGAGGCAGAGGACGAAGTCGGGCTCGACGGCCTCGATGAAGTCGATCTCGCCGTCGGCGATGAGGACGTCGGACTTCGTGAACGTCCCCCTCGCCTCCGTGCCGTAGGTCGAGGAGAGACAGGCGTTCCTCCCTTCGAGCACGGCCGCCTCGCCGAGAAGCGTCCCGATCGTGACCAGCCCCTGTCCGCCGACTCCGGCGAGCACGATGCCGATGAATTCATGCCGTGCGTTCATGACCTCTCCCCTTTCCGCACCGCCTGCTTATACCGCGTGGTCCAGTCGTCCGGCGCTTTGTCGGCGAACGTGCCCAGGAGGAGTTTTCCGCGCCGCTCTTCCTCGCTCAGGGATGCGCTCGTTTCCAGCGGGAGCGTCATGTCGCCAAGCCTTTGATACATCTCGAACGGCGTCCGTGTGTCGTTCCGCCGCCCGAAGTGCGTGGGGCAGACGGAGAGCGCCTCGATGAACGAGAATCCCCTCCTTGAGAGCCCGTTCCGGATGAGCCTCCGCATCGCTGTCCCGTCGCGGATCGAGCCGCGCGCCACATAGGGAGCTCCCGCGGCGGCCGTCAGTGCGCAGAGGTCGAAAGGATCCTCCGCGTGTCCCAGTGGAGAGGTGGATGTCCTGCTTCCCGCCGGCGTCGTGCCGGAATACTGCCCTCCGGTCATTCCGTAGTTGAAGTTGTTCACCACCACCGCGGTGAGGTCCACGTTCCGCCGCGCAGCGTGGATCAGGTGGTTCCCGCCGATGGTCGCGCCGTCGCCGTCGCCCATGAGCACGATCACGGTCAGTTCCGGGTTCGCCAGCTTGATCCCGGTGGCGAAGGCGAGCGCCCGGCCGTGCGTGCCGTGGAAGGCGTTGACGTCGATGTAGTCGTCCGCCCACCCCCAGCAGCCGATGCCCGAGACCGCGACGGTCTTGCGCCGATCGAGCCCGAGGTCTGCGAAGGCATTCAGAATGGCCTTGAGCACGATTCCGTTGCCGCAGCCGGGGCACCAGATGGTCGGCAGCTTGTGCGCCGAAAGGTAATCCATAAAGTTGAGCATGCTCATGAAAAAGCCTCCTCCGTGCAGGAGAGAATGTCGGCGGGGGTGATGAGCATCCCGTCCACCCGATGGACGCCGAGGACGGGCACGCCGAAGTCGTTCAGGCGACGGGCTTCGCGCTCGACCTGCCCGAGGTTCATCTCGACCACGGCGGCGCCTTTCACGCGGGAGAGCAGCGAACGCACCTCGTCGTCGGGGAAGGGCCAGAGGGTGGTCAGTTCCAGCAGGCCGACGCGCTTCCCCCGGGCGCGGGCCGTCTTCACCGCGGCGCGCGAGGCCCGGGCGGAGCAGCCGAAGGAAAAGAGCGCGTACTCCGCGTCTTCGAGCGCGTATTCACGTATTTGGACGATATCGGCGCGGTTTTTCTCCAGCTTGTCCGTAAGATGGCGGATCATCTTGTCCGCAATGGCGGGGGAGGCGTTCTGGCCGCCCCGCTCGTCGTGCATCGAGCCGGTGATGCGGAGAACGTAGTCGCCGCCGAAAGGGGGAAGCGGCGTGATCGCGCGTTCCTCCGGGTCGACGGCGAACGGGCGGAACTCTTCGGGCTGGCAGGTCGGCATCGCGCGTTCGACAATCTCGCCGGGAGAAGGGGCGCGGAAGACGGCCCGCTCCCGCAGCTTCGCGATCGCCGCGTCGGCCAGCAGTACCACGGGCGTGCGGTACTTCTCCGCGAGGGAAAAGGCGCGGATGGTCAGATCGTAGCAGTCCTGCACCGACGAAGGGGCCAGCGCGATCATTCCGTGGTCGCCGTGCGTCCCCCAGCGCGCCTGCATCACGTCCCCCTGCGCCGGTTTCGTCGCCATACCGGTGGAGGGGCCGGAGCGCTGGACGTTCACCACCACGCAGGGGATCTCGCCCATCACGGCCATGCCGAGGTTCTCCTGCATCAGAGAGAATCCGGGACCGCTGGTTGCGGTGAAGGCCTTTTTTCCGGCGGCCGATGCGCCGATGATCGCGGCCATGCTCGAGAGTTCGTCCTCCATCTGGATATAGACGCCGCCGACCTCCGGCATCCTCCGAGCGGCAGCTTCCGCGATCTCCGATGAGGGGGTGATCGGGTATCCCGCGTAGAACCGCGCCCCCGCGGCGAGGGCGCCCTCCGCGATTGCCTCGTTCCCCGAGGCGAAGACAACTGGATGTCCTGTCATGGAATCCTCCTATTATTTGCGGGTATTGAGCGGGAGTTCAGCTGCGGGGAGTCTCTCCGCCCTTCCGTTTCCGCCTTCCGAATCGACCGGAAGCAGCAGGATGCCGCAGAAAATCAGTCCGGCGCCGGCGATGGAGAGCGGAGAAAGACGCTCTCCGAGCACCAGTGCGGAGAGGACGCAGGCCGTGAGTGGTTCGGCGAGGGAGATTGTATAGGCGTCTCTGAGGTATATCTTCCTCAATCCAAGTGAGAAAAGGCTCATCGGAAGAGCCATGGTGGCGAAACCGAGCGAGAATGAAATTGCCAAACCGGCTCCGGTGATGATCCATGATGAGTCCAGCGCGATGAGCACCGGAAGAGCGATGAAAGCGGACGCTCCCGTGGTAACGGCGATCGTCTGGGCGTCGTTCAGCCTCGTCCCCTGCATTTTGAATCCAAGCCCCATGAGTGCGTAACAGAAAGAAGCCGTGAAGGCGAGCCCGATTCCATACGGTTCGAGGAGCATCGGTCCCGAGGATCCGCCAAGGAGCAGCAGCACGCAGCCGAGCATGGCCACCAGCGTCGAGACGAACCAGCGTGCCGAAAGCGGTTCGCGCCGGACGAGCAAAGCAAGCGCCCCGGCGAACATAGGGGAGGCGCCGATTGCGATCATGGTGCCGACGGAGACTCCCGTCAGCTTGAGCGCGGTGAAGAAGGCAAACTGAAATCCGGTCAGCCCCGCGGCGCCGGCGAGAAGAGACGGAATCGATGTTCTCCGGAGAAAACCGAGTCCGGCATCCCTCCAGGCGCACCAGGGCAGCAGGATCAACGCGGAGAGGGTAATGCGGATCGAGCCGATGGTAAGCGGATGAGCGCCTGCCGGGGCCAGCTCCTGAAGCGTGCCGGTCGTTCCCCAGCACATGCTCGCCAGGAGAACGAGAAGGATGCCGTACAGCCGTTCTTTTCGAGGTACTGTCATAGATCTCAGTCGCTTTCTTTACGTCGATTTTCGGACAGACCGAATGTTCCCGGAGGAAGCCGGGCTATACTCATGCTAATGCGATCGGATGGTTTCGTCAAATTTTCAGGGCGGCTTCCGGCGCAAAAGCCGGAGAGAAGCGTTGAAAAGTACGATGCGGTCAGTTCGCCCTGGTTACCTTCACGTTGAGCGAGGCAAACCATTCCCCCGCTCTTTCGGTCTGGTCTCCCTGAAGCAGGATTGCTTCTCCCTCGACTGTCCCTCCGCAGCCGAGGGCGTTGCGAAGTTTTTTGGCCAGAGCAGCCGGGTCGGACGGCGCTCCCTCCCGGAAGGAGATGCGCGTCACGGTCTTGCCGCCCCGCCCCTTGGTCTCGCGCGAGAGAATCACCCGCCCTGGAAGCTCCCTCGGCGGGCGGGTGGACTTCTCCTCCCGCGAAGTTTCTTCGGGTGCACGCGGTGGCATTTCCTCCCTTCCAAGGAGCGAGCCCAGTGAAAGCGAAAGCGGCGCAGCCTCGGAACCGACATCGACGCGGGGCTTTTTCTGCTGTTTTCCCATGAAAATAACCTCTCTTTAAAAAACTTCGGAAATCGGCCGGAGCGGTATCATTCAGCCGTAAAATATTCTAGAATGGAGCGGTTGAAAAAGCCAGACCGGAAATGTCGGAAGGGGATTGAAAAAATGCGTTGGATCGGACTGTTGCTGCTGTCCGTATGTTTTCACATGACGTACGTCATCCGCCTCTCGGCGGGAATTCTCAGGGAGCCGCTCGCGGCGGAGTTCGCCCTAACGGCGTCTTCGTTCGGAATGATGTCGTCGATGGTCTTCTACGCGTACACGCTGCTGCAGATTCCTTCGGGTCTGCTCGCGGACACGCGGGGCGTGCGGTCCACCGTCGCGGGCGGCATGGCGCTGGCGGGGGCGGGATCGCTGCTCTTCGCGTCCGCGCAGTCTCTCCCCGTCCTCTTTCTCGGCAGAGTGTTCATGGGTGTGGGAGTAGCCGGAATCTTTGTCTGCGTGATGAAGTTCATCGCCGGAAACTTCGGTGAGGACAGGTTCGCGACGCTTTCCGGCGTCACATCGTTCATCGGGAACGCCGGGGGAATCGCCGCCCAGGCGCCGCTTGCGCTTCTCGTGGGAGCTCTCGCCTGGAGAGGGGCCTTCCTGCTGCTCGGCGCGGTATGTCTTGCCCTCGCCGTGCTCTGCTTCTTCATCCTTCCCGCAGGGCGGAGAAGCCCCGTTTCCGTATCGGATCTGAAGAAGGGGGTACGAGCCATTCTCCGCCTGCGCGGGATGTACTTCACCGGGTTGAGCTACCTCGCCAACCAGAGTTGTTTCCTCGCTCTCTCCGGGACGTGGGGGGTGTCGTATCTGCGCGCCGTCCACGGGATGGAAGCGGCGGCGGCGCACATGACGCTCATGGTCGTCGGGATCATGGCGGGAGCGGTCGCCGCCGGCCGGATTTCGGACAGGATGAGAAGCAGGCGGCGCCCTTTGTGCCTCTTCGCGGCGGCTCATGCTCTCTGCTGGGGAATTCTCCTCCTGTCCGGACGAGCCCTTCCTCTGCCGGTCCTCTCGGGAACGCTCTTCTCCCTCGGTTTTTTCGCGGGAGCGCTGGTGCTTCCCTGGTCCATGGCCAAGGAGATGAACCCTCCGCAGTTCACGGCGGTCGCCATCGCCCTGCTGAACACGGCCGCCTTTCTCGCGGTCGCGGTGCTGACCTCCATGATGGGTGTGGCGCTCGACGCCGCGGCCGGACTCTCCGTCGACGCAGCCTGGCGCGTCTCGCTGCTGCTTCCTTTCGCAGTCTCCGTCGCGGGCCTCGGAGGAGCGCTCGCGTCGCCGGAGACCTTTCCGGAGCGGTGAACCGGCAACTGATGCAGGGCGGTACGGGCTCGATTCTCTCTCTTTTCACGACACCTCTCCACGGATGACTTCGGCGGAAGTTCAGCAGAAATACGCACTCCGTTCTCTGGACCCGCATGCAGAAACGATGTTGAATCGGCCTTGATCTCCGAAATGTCGATCGAGACGGGAGATTGCCCTGATCAGGGGATGCCGCTTTCCGTTCTTGCTGCTGCAGGATCACGATAACCTGCTTTTCCCCTCCCGAAGTACTTTCACAGTCAGGATGCCCGGACGCAATAATGTCCGCAGCACCTTTTCAGGAGGCATGTGTTCGAATGCTTTTCAACTCGATGGAGTTCATCTTTCTCTTTCTCCCTGTGACTTTTGCCGCTTGGTGGATGCTGTGCCGCGTTCGCCTTCACGAACTCGCAATCGGAGCGCTTTTGCTCTGCTCTCTCTTTTTCTATGCCCACTGGAATCCTCCCTATATTCTTCTGCTGCTCGGTTCCATCGGAGCAAACTTTTTCATACAGAATCTCATAGCGACAGCCATACGCAGGAACAACGCGCTAGATGGGAACGTATCAAAAATCCTTCTTGCAGCGGGTATAAGCCTTAATCTTCTGCTGATAGGTTATTTCAAGTACACGAACTTCCTCGTCTCGTCCCTTGCCGTGTTTACAGGGGCCTCCTGGCAGATGCGGAATATCTTTCTCCCTCTCGGCATCTCTTTCTTCACGTTCCAGCAGATAGCATGTCTTGTGGATACCTACAAGGGGAAGGTGGGAAAAATAGGCTTTCCGCGATATGCCCTCTTCGTCTCTTTCTTTCCGCAATTGATAGCAGGGCCGATCGTTCTCGCCGATTCGATTCTGCCGCAATTCGACAACAGGAGGACCTTCGCCTTTTCGTGGAAAAACCTGTGCGCGGGCGTCACTCTTTTTTCTCTCGGTCTGTTCAAGAAGGTTATTCTCGCCGATACCTTCTCTCCGTGGGTTGCCGTCGCCTTCGACGCGACCGAATCGTTGACGTTCGTCGAAGCCTGGGGCGGTGCTCTCGCGTACACGATGCAGATCTACTTCGATTTCTCCGGATATTCTGATATGGCTCTCGGGCTCGGGCGTTTTTTCGGCATCTCGCTTCCTGTGAACTTCAATTCCCCGTACAAGGCGACCTCGATCATAGAGTTCTGGCGGCGCTGGCACATGACGCTATCGGCGTTCCTCCGCGACTACCTGTATATTCCTCTCGGAGGAAACCGGAAGGGGAGCGGCAGGCGATATGGAAACCTTTTCGTCTCGATGCTTCTCGGAGGACTGTGGCACGGAGCGGGATGGACGTTCGTTGCCTGGGGCGCGCTGCATGGAGCGTACCTGGCGGTGAATCATCTGTGGAGGGAAAGAGTGCGGCTCCGTGTGCCGCGCACTATCGGGTGGCTGCTGACGGCCTTTTCAGTGATAGTGGGATGGGTGTTTTTCAGGGCGGACAGCTTTACCAGGGCCGGAGACATGCTCTCCGGTATGATCGGCATGAATGGAATCGTCCTGCCTCCGAACTATGTGCCTGCATTTCTGGCGCCTCTGCTTGAAAGGATCGGCATTGCGGTTGCCGTTCCCTCTTCGTGGTTTTTCGGAGGAGCCCGGCAGATTACGGGCATTTTTGCCGGTATCCTGATCACGCTTTTCCTGCCGAATCCTCTCGAGTGGACCGAGTCCTCTCCGTGGACCAAGCGTCCGGTACTCTCCGCCGCATACGTTGCCGTGCTGTGCCTGTGCGCTGTGCTCTCGTTGCAGAAAGTTACGGAATTTTTATATTTCCAGTTTTGAGAGGATGGCGCCGATGAAAAAAAGCGTGTATAAACGGTGGATTCTCTTGTTCGTTCTCTGTCTCTTCGTACCGCTGGGAGCAGTTGCCTTTACGAACTGGCTGGTCGATCCGCTCTGGTCTTTCAAGTATTCGGTTTCTTTTGCTCCATGGCATGAACTTTTCAATGACCGGCAGCAGAAGACCAACTATCTTTTGTTCACCCGCCCTGCCGTGCGGACACTTGTGCTGGGTAGCAGCCGAAAAATGTATGCAGACCCCTCGGCATGGGGTGATAACGGGTTCAACTATGCGGTATCCGGATTGGCGCCTTTAGAATATTCTGTTTTAATGAGCAATATCCGGGAATTGGAATTGCCCGTGGAAAAAATTGTTCTGGGCCTTGATTTCTTCGCCGCTAACGGGCTAAAGGAAAAGCAGAGCGATGAAGGTATCGTCACCACGAAGAGTTCTCTTGAGATCGCAAGAAAGATCGGATACAGATTTTTTAGTTTGCTCGACTGGAAAACTTTTCTATACAGTATAAAAGCGATCAGAAGAGGCGCCTCTGCTTCCGAGGAAGAGTATAAAAACATGATGAAATATGACCACCTCGGTCTCGATACCCAGCTTTTTTTTGTCGTTTCGGGAGATGCGGCGGAACGCAAGAATCTTATTTCGGGAACCATTGCTTCGTATCATAAAACCTATCAAGAATTTCATTACAACGAGTCTTTTTCGACCAGGCTCTCCTCATTTCTCCAGATAGCGGGGGATGCGGAAGTGATACCCTTGCTGACCCCGGTAGGGACTCCTTTTCTGCGGTTGATAGCGCAAACTCCGGGGCGTCTTGACGATTACGAGCGCTGGATCCGAGAAAGCGTATCGATTTTCGGCGGTGTGTGGGGCTTCATGGATGTGAATGTTGTGACAAGAGACCCTTCGCTTTGGATGGAGCCAAGTCATCACTCTCCCGAAGTCTCTTCGTGGATGGCGGATCGTATACATGGCAGAGGGGAGCCTCCAGAATGTTTCGGCGTCTATATCGACAAAGAGAATGTGGAAACATACATTGCGCAGGTTAGAGAAGACATCGAAAAGTTGCTTATCGAAAAGGACGCTTGGGATCTGCTGATGGAATAAAGTTGCGCTTAGAATTTATAATAGCGCATTTTTCTACAGTGACTTGACGATTTCGCCAATGTTGTCGTATTGTTTTCCGTCAAAATAGATGAAATAGAAAACAATAAATAAAAAAATATTATTAAGTCAATCCTCAGGCCAAGAGTCTAAGCATGTGATAAATTCATCAAAGAATGCTTAGGCACGATAAGACGTCAGAAAGATTTCACAATCATTGACAGGATTTCACTGCACGGTATCATTTATTCCAGATCGTCCCTAATTCCCGGATTTGTCCGATGTAAGGCGACACGTCGGATGCGGCCGTAAAAAAGCGCCGGATATCTGCGGCCAAGACAGATATCTCCAAGGGAGCGTACAATGGCATTTTCCGTGGTAATACTCAACGTGATCCTGAATGTGGCGGCGAACGTCTTTCTGAAGCTGGGGATGAGGGAATTCGCCGGAGGCGCCGGAGCGGGGGCTTTCCTCCACATGGTGAGAACGCCTTTCATCTATGCGGCGGTCCTCTGCTACGGCATGGGGTTCGCCGTTTACGGCCTCATGCTGACCAGGCTCAACGTCAGCGTCGCCTACCCCGTGATGACGGGAAGCATCGCGCTGACGCTCGCTCTCGTCTCCCGCCTCTGGCTGGGAGAGGCCGTTGGAATGCAGCAGATGCTGGGCATCGCGCTCATCGTGGGCGGCATCTGTCTCCTCGCGCGATGAAGATCGTATCTGTCCCGGGCGCGCCATGAACGCCTTCAACCAGGTTTTGGGACTGGTCGCCGATTTTGTCCTGCACCCCGGCTTCTGCCTGGTCGTCGTATGGCGGCTCGTGCTGGTCGTCCTCGGTCTGGCAGTCCTCCCATTGACCCTGG
Source organism: uncultured Synergistaceae bacterium (assembly GCA_964426245.1). Taxonomy (GTDB): domain Bacteria; phylum Synergistota; class Synergistia; order Synergistales; family Aminobacteriaceae; genus JAAYLU01. The sequence continues at coordinate 17,270 of CAYRPJ010000041.1, read as the reverse complement.
CCCTGTTCAAGGGGTTTTCCGACAGGGGGTATCTCTTCTCCCGCCTGATCGGCCTGCTGCTGACCTCCTACACCGTCTGGCTCGCCTCCTCGCTGAAGCTGGCTCCGTTCTCTGAGAGCGTCGCGGTGCTCTCGGTCGTGGCGGCGGCGCTCGTCAACTACGCCATTCCCGGATCCTTGAAGCGGGTGCGGGAGTTCTTCCGGGAAAAGCGGCGCGTCGTCGTCGCGGAGGAGTATCTCTTTCTGGCCGCCTTCCTTGCGTGGGCGTTTCTGCGGAGCGTCAAGCCGGACATCGATGGCATCGAGAAGTTCATGAACCTCGGCTTCGTCAACGCCGCCCTCCGTGCCGAGTGGATGCCGCCCGTGGACATGTGGCTCTCGGGCAGGCCGGTCAATTACTACTACTTCGGCCACTTCGTCACGGCCTTTCTCGTCAGGCTGACGAAAATCCAGCCGGAGATCGCCTACAACCTGATGATCTCGACGATCTTCTCGCTCGCCTTTTCCCTCTCGTGCTCCATCGTCTCGAACCTGCTTCGCCGCGTCGACCCAAGAGGCGTCAAAAAGGCCGTCGCCGGCGGTCTGCTCGCCGCCTTTCTGCTCGCCTGCGGAGCCAGCCTCCACCCCTTCGTCTTCGGCGTCGCCCTTCCCGCGCTCAAGAAAGCCGGACTGTACAGCTGGGAAGTTCAGAACTACTGGTATCCGCAGGCACGGAGCTTCATCGGGCACCACCCTCCGACGGACGACAAGACAATTTCCGAGTTCCCGTTCTACTCCTTCGTGATCGCCGACCTCCACGGGCATGTCCTCGACACGCCGTCCTCGCTCGCGTCGATCGGGATCGGCGCATCCCTGCTCCTCTCGTCCTCCGCCGTGCAGCCGGGAACGCGCTCCATCCGTCCTCCTCTGGCCGAGGCGCTCTCCGGCATCATCCTGGGGACGACGTGGATGACGAACGCCTGGAACTACCCTGTTCACCTGCTGGTGCTCTCCGGCGCGGCGCTGGTGCTCGCGCTCAAGCGGCACGGATGCGGCGCCCGCGCCCTCGCCGAGGCGGGGCTCGCCTCGCTGACGCTGCTTCTCGTCTCCCGCCTTGCCGCCCTGCCATACGATCTCCACTTCGAAAACATGACGAAGGGAGTGTACCGCGTGATGGCGAACAGTCCGCTCCGGCAGCTGGCGATCCTGTGGGGGTACCAGCTCTTCTTCGCCGCCTGCTTCGCGATCTTCTTTTACATAACGGCCCGTGATACGCTGAAACGGGAGGCAAACCGGACAGTGACCGGCGGAACGCTTCTTTCCCGCACGCCTCCCTCCGACATCGTCGCGCTCGGCATGTTCGCCGCGGGACTCTGCCTCGTCGCCATTCCGGAGATCATCTACGTCAAGGACATCTACGGCCGGGAGTATCACCGTGCCAACACCATGTTCAAGATGGGCTACCAGGCCTTCGTCTTCTTCGCTCTTGCGAGCGGCTATGCGTCGGTGCGCATCGCGGGCGCCCTCCGCTCCCGGGCGCGGCGACTCTCCGGCGGGCTCCTCTTCGCGCTCGTTGCCGCGATGCCCTTGACATACGGGTACTGGGCGATCCCCGGATTTTACGCCCCTCTCCCCTCACCCGGACAGTACCGCCGGCTCGACGGACTCGCCTTTCTCCCCTCCGGCGACCGGGCGATCGTGGAATGGTTCCGCGGCAACGTTTCCGGCCGGCAGGTCATTCTCGAGGCCGACGGCGAAAGCTACACGCGCTCCGGCAGGATTTCCATGGCCACCGGCCTCCCGACGCTCCTCGGATGGCACGCCCACGAGTGGATCTGGCGCGGAAGCCCGGCCGAGCCCGACGCCCGGCGGCGGGACGTGCGGACGCTCTACGAGTCCCGCGATATGGAGGAGACCCGGGAGCTTGCGGAGAAGTACGGCATCCGCTATATCGTGATCGGGGCGACGGAACGGGAACGATTCCACGATATCCGGGAGGCGAAGCTCGAGTCGATGGGTCGCCTCGTTCTGACGCACCCCGACGGTTCGAAGATCGTCGAAGTCCGCCCGATCGCGGCGGAGGCCGAACGCCGCCGCGCCGGAGACGAGAAGGAGGAGACGACGCCGTGAGCGGCATTCCCGGCCTCTTCCTCGACTTTCTGCTGCACCCGTCCTTCCACAGGGTCGTGCTCTGGTGGGGGGCCTTGGCCGCTCTCGGAATCGCCTTCCTTCCGCTGACGCTGCGCCTCTTCAGGGGTTTCTCCGACGGCGGGTACCTCTTCTCCCGCGTTCTCGGCCTGCTGCTGACCTCCTACGCGCTCTGGCTCGCCTCGTCGCTGCGGCTTGTTCCCTTCTCCGAAGGCGCCGTGCTTGCTTCCGCCGGACTGGCGGCCCTGATCAACTACTCGGTTCCGGGCTCCATGAGAAGGGTGCTCGACTTCCTCCGGAAAAAGCGGCGCGTCGTCGCCGCCGAGGAGTACCTCTTTCTGCTCTGCCTGGTCGGCTGGACGTTTCTGCGGAGCCTCCGGCCGGAGCTGGACAGCATCGAGAAATTCATGGACCTCGGTTTCCTCAACGCCTGCCTGAGGGCGGAGTGGATGCCCCCGGTCGACATGTGGCTCTCCGGCAGGCCGATCAACTACTACTACTTCGGCCACTTCTTCACGGCCTTTCTCTGCCGCCTGACCGGAACGCCCGGCGAGATCGGGTTCAACCTGATGGTCGCCTCGCTCTTCTCGTTCGCCTTCACGCTGTCGTTCTCAATTGTCTTCAGCATGCTCCGCCGCGTCGATCCGCAAGGCGTCAGGAAGGCGGTCGCCGGAGGCCTGCTCGCGGGGATGCTGCTCGCCGGAGGAGGCACCCTGCACCCCTTCGTCTACGGCGTCGCCCTTCCCGCGCTCAAGAACGCCGGGCTGTACGCGGGCGAAGTAGGGCCATACCGCTACTGGGACGCCACGCGCTTTCTCGGCTATCACCCTCCGGGGAACGACAAGACCATCCACGAGGTCCCGCTCTTCACCTTCGTGCTCGGCGAGATGCACGGCCATTCTCTCGACATCCCCGCCTCCCTTGCCGCGGTCGGTATCGGATCGTCCATGCTCCTGTCCGGCGCGCCGTCCCCCGGAGTGCGTTTCCCCGCGACGGAGATCGTCTCGGGCGTGCTGCTCGGGGCGACGTGGATGACGAACACGTGGAACTACCCGATCTACCTGGCGGTGCTCGCCGGAGCGGCTCTCACGATCGCCCTCCGGCGGCACGGCATGAGCGGGCGCGCGCTCGCCGAGGCGGGGCTCGCCGTCTTCACGCTGATATTGGTTTCGCAGGCCGCCGCCCTTCCGTATACGCTCCGCTTCGAGTCCTTCACCGGAGGAATCCGGAGGGTCGCCGCCTCCAGCCCGATCTGGCAGCTGGGAGTTCTGTGGGGGTACCAGGCGTTCTTCGCCGCCGTCTTCGCGATCTTCTTCGTCTTCGAACTCCGGAGAGCGCTTCGGCTGAGGGTCGATTCCGCGGCGGGCGGCGGAAGAGCCCTGTCGGACGGAATTACTCCCTCCGACATCGTCGGGTTGGGCATGTTCGCCGCCGCCGTCCTGCTCGTCGCCGTCCCTGAAATTGTCTATGTCAAGGATCTCTTCAGCGGCGAGTTTCCGAGGGCAAATACCGTGTTCAAGATCACCTACCAGGCTTTTCTCCTCTTCGCGCTGGCAAGCGCCTACGCGGCCGCGCGCATCGCGGGGTCCCTCCGCTCCCGGGCGCGCCGCCTCTCCGCCGCCCTGCTCTTCGCGCTCGTCGCTGCTATGCCCATGACCTACGCCTACTGGGCGGTTCCCGGCTTTTACGGTTCTCCTCCCTCTTCCGGACAGTACCGGCGGCTTGACGGGCTCGCCTTCCTCTCTTCCGGCGACCGCACGATCGTGGAGTGGTTCCGCGGCAACGTCCGGGGGCAGCCGGTGATTCTCGAGGCCGACGGAGACGCCTACTCCCGGTACGGCAGGATATCCTCCGCCACGGGGCTCCCGACGCTCCTCGGGTGGTTCGGGCACCAGTGGCTCTGGAGAGGGGGCGCGGACGAGCCGAACGCGCGCCGGCGCGACGTCCGCATCCTCTATGAATCGGGCGACGCCGCTCTCACCCGCCGCCTGGCGGAGGCGTACGGCATCCGCTATATCGTGATCGGGACGATGGAGCTGGAGCGCTTCCCCGATATCCGGAAGGAGAAGCTCGAATCGATGGGGCGCGTCGTTCTGACGCACGCCGACGGTTCGAAGATCATCGAAATCGCGGCTCCCTGATTTCGGGCCGCCGCCCGCTCGGAAGCGTCCGGTTGTGCACGCGCCCTGGCGGAAGAGAGGCGCCGGACCTATTCTGCAGGAAAGAGGCGAATACAGTGGAAAGAGACAGCATCGATTTCTCCGTCATAATCCCCGTCTACAATGAGGAGGAGGTGCTCGAGACCTCCTGGAAACGGATATCCGACGTCATGAAAGGTGTCGGCGGCGCGTACGAACTGATTTTCGTCGACGACGGCAGCCGCGACGGCTCCGCCGGAATCCTGCGGAGCATCTGCGACCGCGACCCGTGCTCCGTGATGATCACCTTCTCGCGGAATTTCGGCCAGCAGGCCGCAATGAGCGCGGGAATCGACTTCTCGAGAGGACGGGCCGTCGTCTTCATCGACGCGGACCTCCAGGATCCGCCGGAGGTCATTCCGAGGATGATCGAACGCTGGAGGGAAGGGTTCGCGATCGTCTACGGAAAGAGAATCAGACGAGACGGCGAGACGGTCTTCAAGAAGGTCTCCGCCTCTCTCTTCTACAGGGTGCTGCGCGCCGCCTCGGACCGGGAGGTTCCCGTCGACGTCGGCGACTTCCGCCTGATCGACGGCTCGGTGCGGGATCTGCTGCGGGGACTGCCTGAGAGGAACCGGTACATCCGCGGCCTGGTGAGCTGGGCCGGTTTCCGGCAGACCGAAGTGGACTATGTCCGGGAGGAGCGGTTCGCCGGAAAGACCAAGTACTCTCCCTTCAAGCTCTTCCTGCTGGCCACCACGGCCTTCACGAACTTCTCGAAACCGCTCCGGCTGGCCACCTGGATCGGATTCGGGCTCTCCGCGCTCAGCTTTCTGCACATCCTCGTCGTCATCTATGAAAAGCTCTTCACAGGCCGCGCCGTGCAGGGGTGGGCCTCCCTCATGGCGGTCATGCTCTTCTTCAACGGCGTGGTCCTCATGATGCTCGGGGTTGTCGGGGAGTACCTCGCCCAGCTGCTGGAAGAGGTCAAGGGAAGGCCGGTCTACGTCGTCGCGGAGAAGAGGAACATCGGCTGAGAAATGCTCTCCGTGCGGAGCCTGGGACGGGGATCCCTCCCGCGGCGGGACAGGAAGAATCCGGCCCGCAGGACGCTTGTATCGGCAAACGTTCCGAAAGAGGAGCGTCGGGCGGCATGTTCCCTCATTGGAATGGAACAAAAATATTCAGGATACATCCTAAAGAAAAGGCTCCGCAATCCGCAAAGCAGAATTTTCCATGCTTTCCGCGTTGAAAATCTCAAAACTCCAATATTTCAGGCTATAATGGCATATGGACAATAATTTACAACTCCGGCTTTCGGGGAGATCATTTTTCAGGACATTCAATGCTCGCTTCTTCCGTACGGTAGCCTCGAAGGGTTGCGGCGGAGTTGCATCCCGAAACAAACGAGGTGATAAACACATGAAAAGAATATGCGGCGCCTTCGCTCTTGTTGTTTTCACCGCTCTCCTCGCTTCATACGCTTCCTTCGATGCCGGACATCCTCTTCCGGCATCGGCCTCGGTTACTGTGGGGAACTTCGCGGAGCTGAAGGCCGCGGTCGAGGCCGCAAACAACGGCACGGGAGACAGGACCATTCTGTTGCGGGACGGAATCTATCGGATTCCGCAATGGGACGGACTGTACGTCACCGCCGACGGCGTGACGATCAGGAGCGTTTCGGGCCGGCGAGCCGACGTGGTGGTGCAGGGATTGGGAATGGAGGACGACGACGGCGTATCGCACGGATTTCTCGTGGCGGGGAAGAACTTCACCCTCGAAAACCTGACGATACGCAACGTACGCAATCACGGACTTCAGATACAGGGCGAGCAGAACGCCGACAACCCCGTCGTCCGGAACGTCGTCTTCCGGAACACGGGAGAGCAGATGCTGAAGGTCTCGTACGACGCCTCCAATCCTGGCGCGGGCAGCGACAACGGCCTTGTGGAGCACTGTCTCTTCGAGTACACCGAAGGCGTCGGCCCCCGCTGGTACATCGGCGGCATCGACGTGCACAACGGCAAGAACTGGGTGATACGGGGCAACACGTTCCGCAACATTCAAAACCCCGGAACGGACGAGGAAGGCCCTTCCGAACACGCGGTGCACTTCTGGTCCGACTCCGAGAACACGCTTGTGGAACGGAATCTCATTCTCGACTGCGACAGGGGAATAGGCTTCGGCCTCGGAGATCGCGGGCATCTCGGCGGCATTATACGCAACAACATGATCCATAACGCCGGTACGGGCAGCTTTCCCGATGTCGGCATCGGCCTCGAGAACGCCGCGAACGCGCAGGTCTACAACAACACGATTTATTTCGGAGGCGACTATTTCAACGCCGTCGAGATCCGGTTTGCAGGAACGACCGGAGTATTCGTCCGAAACAACCTCACGAACCGGGCCATCGCAAAGAGGGACGGAGGAGACGCCGCCCTCTCCCACAACGTCACGAACGCCCTTGCCTCGTGGTTTGTCCAGGCGGCGAGCGGCAATCTCCGTCTTGCGTCGCCGGTGTCCTCCGTTGTGGACAGCGGAACCGCCATACCGGGGCTTGCGGAGGATTTCGACGGTCATACGCGCCCCCACGGGGCCGGTTACGACATCGGCGCGCACGAATACGGAAGCGCGCCGACTCCGACTCCGACTCCAACTCCAACTCCTGAGCCCACACCGGAGCCGCCGCCCAAGCCGACCCCGATTCCCGTCCAGCCGGTGGACCCGCCCGTCGTGCCGCCGGATATGCCGCTTCCCGACGGGGCTCAATTATCCGCGGCGACGGCGCTGGTGGTTCCGCTGCCTCCGAACCCGACTCCGGAGCAGAAGAAGGAGGCGCTGCGGCAGATCCTGCGCGAGGCTCTCTTCCCCGAGGAGCTTATCGAGGAGATAGTCGATCTGCTGGACGTCGACTCCGCCGGACAGGTCTTCATCGCGGACGGGGGAATCGAGCGTCTGCGGGAACTCCTGGATGACCTCGACATCCCCGAAGGAGCGGAGGGTTCGCCCCTGGCCGTCTTCCGGGCTGTGCTGGAAACGGAAGGGAGCGAACTGACCGCCTCGAACGGCGGAACGACGGCGATCGTCTTCTTCCGGATTCCGGAGGAATTCACCGGCAAACGGTCGGACAGCCTTCAGGTGGTGAAGGTGCTCTCCTCGGAGAGCGCGGAAGCCTTCATCCGGGTCTACTCGCTCGAGGATCTTCTTGACGGCTGCGCGGCGGTGGTCGAGGTGAAGAAGACTTCCGACGGCGAAACGCTGAAGCGTGTGCTGGAAGCCGACGACCTGATCACCGCGAACTGCCTTGCAGCGTTGGCCATCAAGGACGGCGGCCGCTTCGACCTCGACGGCGAAGAGAACGGCATCGTGACGGACCCTGCGTTTCTTCTGGAGGGGACGCGCAAAGACGACCCGGACCTCCCGACCGGAGGAAGCGGCTGCGTCTCGGGAGGCACGTTCTCTCCTTCACTGCTCGTGCTTCTAGCTCCCCTGGCGCTTCTGGCGGGCTTCCGGAGATGATCGCCCGGGTTCTCAAGGAGCGCGGCGCCTCCTTTTGCGCTGTAGAATTAAAAAGAAGGAGAGAGAACGTCTGAGGCTTGTGTCATGAAAATACAACTTGTGCTGTAGAATTAGGTTATCATACGTTCGTCGGATTAGATCAAGTGTAATTCATGCGGTGAGCTTCGGATTTTCTCGCAATTCGCCGCGGAATGCCTGTGGGATCCACGTTCTTCTGAAGAAAACCGGGAGAGAGCGTTGAGAGCTGCGCATCTATGAAATAATGCGGGAAAAAGGAGAGCAAGCTGTGCGGATCGAAGCGTGAACGCGTGGCGCCTTTCTTTTCACGGAAATCGACATGAGAGGCGGAGGATCTATAGTGTGCGTATGTCGAATGTATTTCACGAAGGTTTTATCGGTGATTTTGCTTCAGTTTGTTCTTATGTTCTGCGTTCACGCGCCGCCGGCGGCGGAGGGTGCGACGATTTATCGCGTCACCGTCGGGGGAGCCGGTATCAAGTCGGGAGATTCGTGGAATAACGCTATGAGCGTGGCTGAGTTCAGAACGAAACTAGTCTCAGCCGACTCCTACGGGGAGTACTGGCTAGCGACGGGAAAATACACGCCGCATGAGAGCGACAGGGCGGTCTCCTTCGTGCTGAAGGGAGGCGTCGAGTTATACGGAGGTTTCGCCGGAATTGAATCTGCGCGGGAGCAGCGGGATATGGTGAACAACAAGACCATCCTCACGGGAGATCTGCTCGATAACGACAATTTCGACATCGACATGGGAGGGTATCAGTTGGAAACGGGCAGCGACAACAGCTACCATGTCGTCCGTGCCGACGGTGTGGACGACGCGGCCGTTCTCGACGGTTTCGTCGTCACCGGAGGTAACGCGAACGGAGTCGACGATGCTCGGTACGGCGGCGGGATGCATATCATCAACAACGCCCGCCCAACGATCATCAACTGTGCCTTCTCCGGAAACAGCGCAGCGGCCGGCGGCGGCGGGATGTACAACAGTCAAAGCAGCCCGACGGTGATGAACTGCACCTTCTCCGAAAACATCGCGTACTCCGGCGGCGGGATGTACAACAGTCAAAGCAGCCCGACGCTGACGAATTGCACCTTTTCGAACAACTACGGCAGTTGGACGGGCGGCGGGATGAACAACAGCCAAAGCAGTCCGGTGCTGACGAATTGCACATTCTCAGGAAACCGTGCGGCGTGGGTCGGGGATGGAATGCTGAATGCCGGCAGCAGCCCGACGGTGACGAACTGCATCTTCTGGAGAACGGACAGTCCGGTCAACCAGATTTTTACTTCAGAAGACGGCGTGCCGATGATAACCTATTCCATCGTGGACGTGACCCTGTATCCCGGTACCGGCAACACGAACGTCGATCCCAAACTCGGCCCGCTCGCGGACAACGGCGGCCCGACGAAGACGCACGCGCTGGCCGACGACAGCCCCGCCCGCAGCGCAGGACTCTCGGCAGGGATGCATATCATCGCCGGGAAAACGATCGTCGTTCCGGACAAGGACCAAAGAGGCGCGCCCCGTCCGGTTGCTCCGGCGCCTGTGCATATCGGGGCGTACCAGCATCGTCCCGCGATCCGCTACGTGAACGCCGCCGCGGGAGGCGCGAACGACGGCACTTCGTGGACCGATGCGCATAAAGAACTGCGGGACGCGCTGCTTCATGCGAACAACGGAGACGAGATATGGGTGGCGGAGGGAAGCTATAAGCCGACGGCGGATGAGGACCGAACGAAATCCTTCGAACTGAAAAACGGAGTTGCGCTCTTCGGAGGGTTCCCCGCGACCGGAACCCCCGGCATGGCCGACCGCGATCCCGAGTACTTCAAGACGATCCTCACCGGCGACCTTTTAGGGAACGATGGACCGAACCCCACCTTCGAAACCCTGAAGGACAACAGCCACAACGTCGTTCGTGCCAATCATGTGGATGAAACCGCCGTCCTCGACGGTTTCATCGTCACCGCAGGCCAAGCGAACTTTGAAAACCAAGAATGGAGCGAAGGCGCCGGAATGCGCAACTTCGAATCCAGCCCGACGGTGCGCAACTGCGTCTTTTCAAGAAACCGCTCGACTGAAAAGGGTGCTGGAATGTATAACAACGCGTCCAACCCGACGGTGACGAATTGCATCTTCTCCTCAAACACGACTTTAGGAGAAGGCGGCGGAATGTACAATGTCGACAGCAGCCCGACGATAACGAACTGCATCTTCTCCAACAACAACGCCGATATTTTCTTCGGCGGCGGCGGCGGGATGTACAACAGCCGAAGCAACCCGACGATAACGAACTGCACCTTCGAAGGAAACATCGCGAAAGGCGTAAATATAGGTCATCATGGCGGCGGAATATAAAATGACAACAGCAGTCCGACGGTGACTGACTGCACATTCTCCCGAAACGATGCGAAGGACGTCGGAGGTGGAATGGCAAACATCGGCGCCTCCTCCCCGGTCGTCACAAACTGCACCTTCTCCGGAAACATCGCGTACGCGGGCGGGGGGATGCATAGCGATGGCGGCGAAAGCAGCCCGACGGTGACGAACTGCACGTTTGCAGACAATATCGGACGCTACCACGGCGGCGGGATATCCAACTATCATGACTCCAAGTCCATTGTGACCAACTGCATCTTCTGGGGAGAATTTATGGGAGAAGCGGGCCCGGTCGAGCAGATAGTAATAATCAGTGGTGGTACTGCGGTCATAACCTATTCCGTGGTGGACGTGAACGTGTTTCCCGGCACGGGGAACACAAACGCCGACCCAGTACTCGGACCTCTCGCCGACAACGGCGGCCCAACGTTGACGCACGCGCTGCTCGCGGGCAGCTCCGCTATCAACGCGGGAATCTCCGCGGGCGCTCCCGCGACCGACCAGCGCGGTATTTCCCGTCCGCAGGGGGCTGGAGTCGACATCGGCGCCTACGAGGCGGATGCGGGGAGCTTGCAGGTCACCATCGAACCGGAGGGAGCCCGAACCTCGGGAGGGATGTGGAGCGTCGACGGGGGGACGACGTGGAAAAATTCCGGCGAGACGGCATCGGGTCTCCCGACGGGCGTCTACACTGTGATCTTCAATGAAGTGAGCGGCTGGACGAAACCGGACGATCGGAATGTTACCGTGACGCAGGGAAGCACCGCCTCGACCACCGGAACCTACGTGAGGCATAGGGGAGATCTGCGTGTGAATATCACGGGTCCTGCCTCCGCCCGTTGGAGCATCGACGGAGGGACGACGTGGAGGATTTCGGGAACGAGCGTTTCCGGACTTCCGACCGGCGTCTACACTGTTGTTTTCAACGAAGCGAGCGGCTGGACGAAGCCTGCGAATCAGAATGCGACGGTGAGCAAAGATTCGCTGACCGTCCTCCAGGTGCAGTACACGCCGACGCCGACGCCCACACCGACGCCGGAGCCCACACCGACACCCACACCGACGCCGACACCGACGCCTGAACCGACGCCGACACCGACGCCGACGCCTGAACCCACGCCGACGCCTGAACCCACGCCCACGCCGACACCGACGCCTGAACCCACGCCGGAGCCGACACCGACGCCTGAACCCACGCCGGAGCCGACACCGACGCCGATACCCGTCCAGCCTGTGGACCCGCCCGTCGTGCCGCCGGATATGCCGCTTCCCGACGGTTCTCAACTGTCCGCGGCGACGCCGTTGGTGGTGCCGCTGCCTCCGAACCCGACTCCGGAGCAGAAGAAGGAGGCGCTGCGGCGGATCCTGCGCGAGGTTCTCTTCCCCGAGGAGCTTATCGAGGAGATCGTCACTCTGCTGGACGTCGACTCCGCCGGACAGGTCTACATCACGGACGGGGGGATCGAGCGTCTGCGGGAACTCCTTGAGGACCTCGACATCCCCGAAGGAGCGGAGGGTTCTCCCCTGGCCGTCTTCCGGGCCGTGCTGGATGCGGAAGGGAGCGTGGCGACCCTCTCGAACGACGGAACGACGGCGATCGTCTTCTTCCGGATTCCGGAGGAATTCACCGGCAAACGGTCGGACAGCCTTCAGGTGGTGAAGGTGCTCTCCTCGGAGAGCGCGGAAGCCTTCATCCGGGTCTACTCGCTCGAGGATCTTCTTGACGGCTGCGCGGCGGTGGTCGAGGTGAAGAAGACTTCCGACGGCGAAACGCTGAAGCGTGTGCTGGAAGCCGACGACCTGATCACCGCGAACTGCCTTGCAGCGTTGGCCATCAAGGACGGCGGCCGCTTCGACCTCGACGGCGAAGAGAACGGCATCGTGACGGACCCTGCGTTTCTTCTGGAGGGGACGCGCAAAGACGACCCGGACCTCCCGACCGGAGGAAGCGGCTGCACGTCGGGAGACCCCTTCTCCCCGTTGCTGTTGGTGCTTCTTGCCCCGCTGGCGCTTCTTGCGGGCTTCCTGAGGAGATAGGCCGATCTTGGGAGGAATGCCGACAAGGGATCCTGATGTTGCAGAAGCAAATTATAACAACATCTTCAAAGGTGAGAAGTCGGCGGGCGTCGCGCGTCGGTATTGCGGCCCCAAAGGAAAGACGGACAACTGCCAGGCGGGAGTTTTCATCGGTTTCTCCGGAGCGAAGGACTACGGTCTCCTCGACGGAAGGCTCTAGATTCCGCTCTGGTTCGACGAGGAGCACGCGAAGCTGCGCAAGGAGTGCGGCTTTTCCGAGAACCTCGTCTTCAAAACGAAGAACGATATCGCCTCGGAGATGATCACCCGGGTTCTCAAGGAGCGCGGCGCCTCCTTTTGCGCTGTAGAATTCGGCATAACCAAGAAGGAGGTCGTGAAATGAGACGGCAGACGCAACGGAACCGCGTTTCCATTTTGAGGCAAGGAGCGATCACGCTTCTCTTCGTTTTCCTCTTCGCGCTCCTCGGTTCCGCGCTTCCCTCCGAGGCCTTCCCGGGGAGCTACGAACGGGGACGCGCTTTCTCGGAGTTCGCTTCGAGGGTGGACGGAAGAGCCGCGGAAATTCAGGAGGAGCGGACCTCGAGCGTGCTCCGTCCCGCCTCTCCTCCGGAGGAGGCCGCAAGAGCCCGGCTCGAGGCCGGCTACGGCAAGTTCCCCCTGCTCTTCGTCAAGAACGGGGGGCAGTCGGCCCCGGAGGTCGGCTTCACCGTGCACGGAAGCGACAAGACCCTCTACTTCACTCCGGAAGGCCTCACCTTCTCCCTCAACATGCCGCGAAAGGCCGTCGGCGAAAGCCGCGGAGCGCGCGACATAGGCTCCCGGCTCGAAGGGCGGGAAAAGCCGCGTGAATCTCCCCGCGAGCGCTGGACCCTGAAGCTCGACTTCGTGGACGCCGCGCGCGTCCGCCCTGAAGGGGAGAAGCCCGCCCAGACCGTGATCTCCTACTTCAGGGGAGCGGAGAGCGAACACCGCTCAGGAGTTCCCACCTACAACCAGATCGTCTACAAAAACCTCTGGCCGGGGATCGACCTCGTGTACGACGGCGACGCGAACCACCTGAAGTACCGGTTCGTCGTCCATCCCGGAGCCGATCCGAAGCAGATCCGCCTCGCCTATCGGGGAGCGGAGCGGCTCTCAGTGGACGACGACGGAGGGCTCGAGATCGTCACCGCCGCGGGAGTTCTGCGGGACGACGTGCCCGTCTCCTGGCAGGAGACGGAGGAGGGGCGCGTTCCGGTGAACGCAGTCTACTCGCTCGGGAGGAGCGGGGCCGGAAGCGGTGATCTGGGCACTCTCCTGGACTACGGCTTCGACGTGGAGGACTACGACCGTACGAAGGAGCTGATCATCGACCCCGAGGTGCTGATCTACTGCGGTTTCATCGGCGGCTCGGGAGATGATTCCGGAAATGGCATCGCGGTGGACGGCGAGGGCAACGCCTACGTGACGGGGAATACATTGTCCACCCAAGCGACTTTCCCCGAGACGGTCGGGCCGGATCTGACGCACAACGGCATCGGTGACGTCTTCGTGGCGAAGGTGAACGCCGAAGGGACGGGGCTGGTCTACTGCGGCTACATTGGCGGCTCGGGGGATGATGGAGGATTCGGCATCGCGGTGGACGGCGAGGGCAACGCCTACGTGACGGGGATGATGGGCTCCAGCGAGACCTTCCCCGTGACGGTCGGGCCGGATCTTGAGTACAACGGCGGCTACGACGCCTTCGTGGCGAAGGTGAACGCCGCCGGGACGGAGCTGGTCTACTGCGGCTACATCGGCGGCTCATCTTGGGATGAAGGAAAAGGCATCGCGGTGGACGCCTCCGGCAACGCCTACGTGACGGGGATGACGCAGTCCACCGGGGCGACCTTCCCCGTGACGGTCGGACCGGATTTGACGTACAACGGCGGCTCCTACGACGCCTTCGTGGCGAAGGTGAACGCCGACGGGACGGGGCTGGTCTACTGCGGCTACATCGGCGGCTCGGGTACTGACTACGGACACGGCATCGCGGTGGACGGCTCGGGCGACGCCAACGTGACGGGGGGGACGAGCTCCACCGAGGCGACCTTCCCCGTGACGGTCGGGCCGGATCTGACGCACAACGGCGGCTCCTACGACGCCTTCGTGGTGAAGGTGAAGGCCGACGGGACGGGGCTGGTCTACTGCGGCTACATCGGCGGCTCGGGTACTGACGAATTTGGATTCGGCATCGCGGTGGACGGCTCGGGGAACGCCTACGTGACGGGGAGGACGGACTCCGACGAGGAAACCTTCCCCGTGGCGGTCGGGCCGGATATGACGCACAACGGCTCCAAAGACGCCTTTGTGGCGAAGGTGAACGCTGCCGGGACGGAGCTGTTCTACTGCGGCTACATCGGCGGAGAGTTGAGAGAAGGTGGATACGGCATCGCGGTGGACGACGAGGGCAACGCCTACGTGACTGGGGAAACGCAGTCCGACGAGACGACCTTCCCCGTGGAGGTTGGACCGGATTTGACGCACAACGGCGGCTACGACGCCTTCGTGGCGAAGGTGAACGCCGCCGGGACGGAGCTGGTCTACTGCGGCTACATCGGCGGCTCATCTTGGGATAAAGGAAACGGCATCGCGGTGAACGGCTCGGGGAACGCCTACGTGACGGGGTATACGCAATCCAACGACTTCCCCGCGACGGTCGGGCCGGAGATGACGCACAACGGCGGACTCGACGCCTTCGTTGTAAAGACCTCTTATCTCCACGCCGGCTCCGTCCGCGTCGCCATCACAGGACCCTCGGAGGCTCGCTGGAGCCTCGACGGCTCGGGAAGCTACGAGAGCGGCCACACAGTCCCGGATCTTCCCACCGGCGACTACACCGCCTCCTTCTCCGACGTCGCCGGATGGGACAAGCCCGCGAACCAGGCCGTCACCGTGACGAAAGACAACACCTCCGAGACCGGCGGCACTTATGTCCAGCATACAGGCTCC
This sequence comes from uncultured Synergistaceae bacterium, assembly GCA_964426245.1. Taxonomy (GTDB): domain Bacteria; phylum Synergistota; class Synergistia; order Synergistales; family Aminobacteriaceae; genus JAAYLU01. The sequence goes on along the minus strand of CAYRPJ010000041.1, from coordinate 2,082 downwards.
GTCCGCGTCATCATCACAGGACCTTCTACGGCAAGATGGAGCCTCGACGGTTCGGGAAGCTACGAGAGCGGCCACACAGTCCCGGATCTTATCACCGGCGACTACACCGTTTCCTTCTCCGACGTCGCCGGATGGGACAGGCCCGCGAACCAGACCGTCACCGTGACGAAAGACAACACCTCCGAGACCGGCGGCACTTATGTCCAGCATACAGGCTCCGTCCGCGTCATCATCACAGGACCTTCTACGGCAAGATGGAGCCTCGACGGCTTGGGAAGCTACGCTTCGGGCGCCACGGTCTCCAGAGTCGTCATAGGAACGCACACGATATCCTTCTCCACGGTCGCTGGATGGGACAGGCCCGCGAACCGGAGCATCTCCGTCTCAAAAGACGCCACCGCGACAGCCGAAGGAACCTATACGCCGAGTCCGACACCGACTCCTACACCGACTCCTACACCTACACCAGAGCCTACGCCCACGCCGACGCCCACGCCAGAGCCTACGCCGACGCCCACACCGACGCCCACTCCAGAGCCTACGCCGACGCCCACACCGACGCCGATACCCGTCCAGCCGGTGGACCCGCCCGTCGTGCCGCCGGATATGCCGTTTCCCGACGGGTCGCAATTATCCGTGGCGACGCCGTTGGTGGTTCCGCTGCCTCCGAATCCCACTCCGGAGCAGAAGAAGGATGCGCTGCGGCGGATCCTGCGCGAGGCTCTCTTCCCCGAGGAGCTTATCGAGGAGATAGTCAATCTTCTGGCCGTCGACACCGCCGGACAGGTATACATCACGGACGGAGGAATGATCCGCCTGCGGAACCTCCTGGAGGACCTCGACATCCCCGAAGGATCGGACGAATCTCCCCTGGCCGTCTTCCGCGCCGTGCTGGATGCGGAAGGGAGTGAGCTGACCGCCTCGAACGGCGGAACGACGGCGATCGTCTTCTTCCTGATTCCGGAGGGCTTCGCCGGCAAGCGTGCGGACAGCCTTCAGGTGGTGAAGATGCTCTCTTCGGAGAGCGCGGAAGCCTTCACCCGGGTCTATGCCCTGGAGGATCTTCTGGACGGGTGCGCGGCGGTGATCGAAGTGAAACGGTCTCCCGGCGGCGAGATGCTGAAGCGTGTACTGGATGCCGATGATCTGATCACGGCGAACTGCCGCGTCGCGTTGGCGATCAGGGACGGTTGTCGCTTCGACCTGGACGGGACGGTGAACGGAAGCGTGACCGACCCGGCATTTCTTCTGGAGGGGCGTATCCGGGAGGCCCCCGACGTCCCGGCCGGAGGAAGCGGCTGCGCGTCGGGAGGCGCCTTCTCCCCGTCGCTGCTTGCCCTGCTGCTGCCGCTGGCGCTTATGGTGGCCGGCCGGAGGAGATAACCCGGCCGTCGGAGAGCGACGCCGGCAAGGAGTTCTCCTGTCCCGGGCATACAAAAACCTCTCTTCTCCCATGCTGAGCAGGGAGGAGAGAGGTTTTCTACATCGCCTGCCAGCCCGCGACGTATCGTTTGAATTCTCCAATTCTAAAACGACGGAGCATTTGCATTCTTGACGATGTATTGGTAATTTTGCTATTATTAAATTGTAACGGATCTCTTCCAACAGCGTATTCGCGGCGGAAGACTATGTTCGTGACGATCAGCAGTATAAATGTTAGTGCTCTTGATGTTACTCGGAGGAAAACCGGGCAAAGCGGCGCGCAGGACGGCTGAAGCAAATCTTCAGGATGGCGTTTTCCGAATACCGGTGCATATGGGCAAGGAGCTGATGTCATGTCTGCACGGCGAGCGCTTCACGGAAAGTTGTCTGCTCTGTTTTTCCTGCTGTTTGCAGCCCTCTTGATTTTGCCGGCTTCCTCGGCTTCGGGGGCGTTCTTTGAATACACGGCGACGGAGCCCGTATTCAATGTGGCGACAAACAATTTCGCCATGCGTTTCGATACCGGCGTCATTCCTCCGGGTTCCTCCGTCGAACTGGAATTTACCGTGATCGGCAACACGAGCGATGACAACCGGGACCATATCTAGGGCATCCTGAACAACACCTAAAGCCTTATCAGAACTGGAAAAGGAGCGGTTT
>CAYRPJ010000040.1:0-37651 GCA_964426245.1 uncultured Synergistaceae bacterium | reverse complement strand
AGACGTCGCTCTGTATCCCGCCGTAATCCTGCGCCAGAACGACCGCTTCCTCGTCAATCAGCAGGAAGGGGGCGCGGGCGAACGGGTCGGTCGTTCCCGGCGGAGCCGCTTCCAAGAGGGGCGCCGGCAGAAGCAGCGCGGCGAGCAGAAAGAGCAGGACGGAAATTGAAGCGTTCAGTTTTCTCAGCATGTCGGTACCTCCTCGTCAATTCCGATATCGGGAGCGGAAACGCGGAAAGCATTTGTTTTCCGAAACCTCTTTCTTCGGGCGAAAGAGTCTTTGCATTATATTAAACCTTCACACAGTGTCAAGGTCAACGGAAGGAGCTTCAGAACAAGAAATTCACCCTTTCGGCGGGTACTCCACGCTCCCTCTCATCTCGGCGATACGCTCAAGGGGCGTATCCGGGAATGGGTAGGCGTCCGCATCGCGCCACTGTTGAACCTCTTTCTCCGCCTCGGCCCCCTTCTCCCTGTCAAGCCCGGCGTCGCGGGCGATATAGGCCGTGGTCGAGGGGAAGGCAAAGCCGGAGCCTGCCTTTCCGACGATCTTCCCCACATGAAAAAGGATGTCCTCCTCTATCGCCGCGCGGTCGGACCATCGCTTCGCCTTGACATAGGCGAAAATAAGCACGTTGAGTGAAGACTCTCCGTAGTTCTCGAAGCGGACGAAGGGAACGGGATCGGCGCAGACCATCGGATGAGAGTGCAGCAGATCGCGTATCGAGGCAAGGATCCACCGGAGTTGATCGTGGGTGGTCTCGTAGCGCAGGCTGATTCGCTTCTCCATCAGCGAATCAGGACGGCGAGTCACGTTGACGATCTGCATCTGCGAAAACTCGGCGTTCGGAATGGAGATGATCGTATGATCAAGCGCCTGAATCCTGGTGCTGCGCAGGCCGATGTGGAGAACGGTCCCCGCGGTTCCGCCGAACCGGCAGAACTCGCCGACCTTCACCGAGCGGTCGGCGAAGAGGGTAAGTCCGCCGATGATGTTCTCGATAGTCGGCCGTGCCGCGAGAGAGATCGCAAGTCCTGCGACGCCGAATCCGGTGAGGATGGTGGCAAGGGAGAAGCCCAGTCTCGACATGCCGTGCGTCAGGATTCCGAGAGCGGCGAGGATGCTCAGAAGGCGGCTCATCGTCCGCACGAGGCTGGCGTCGATGCTCTCAGGATCGATGCGGGGAGAGAGGATGACCAATTCGGCAACGAAGTCTCCGAGACGAAGAACGCTCAAGCTCCATCCGAGCCACTTCACCGCCGTGAACAGGTTGACGAGGAAGAGGCAGAACGCTCCCGACAGATTGATGTATTTGTCGACGACGAGGATCATCCACGCGGCGCCGAGCGAGAGCAGGACCGGAGGAAAGAGCTTCAGGACGCCGGCGACGACGGCGCTCCGCCTCTCTCCGAGCCTGCGGCCGAGACGCCACGCCCCCGCCGGAAGCCCCGAGAAGATGAGAAGCGAAAGGATGAGCCCGATCCACTGCCAGACCGCCTGACCGAACACCACAAAACCCGTCCACTCAGGGAGCATGTTCATCAGCTTGTGCGTTGAAAAGACGCCCGGCCTGACGAGATACTCCTCGTAAAAGCCCTCCCGTACGGTCGCTCCCGGAAGATACGGCATATGCTTCACCTTCAGATAGTCCCCCTTCAGCCGGGAGAGCGACTCGGGTGCGACGAGCCAGCGCCCCTCGTCCGGACCGCTGTGGATCCGGTGGAGCTGGATCTCCGTCTGCGGAACGGTCCATCTGGAGAGAGGCGCCCATCCCCCGCCGCTAATTCCGGAGATGTCCGGCATCTCGCCGGAGGACGGCACTCCTATTCTGTCGAGGATCTCCTTCAGCAGCAGAATTGACTCCTTCCCCTTCTCGTCGCGAATCACATCGGGAACTCCCGAGAGATCGAGGCACTGCATCGCCCGTCCGAAGTGTCCGAGGGCTACCTGAAGCCTCTCCTCCGCCTCCGGAGGATGCCGGAGAAGGAGGGGGGAGGCTTCCCAGATCGACCTGGCCTCCAACAATTCTCGTTTCCCCTCGTTCATGTGGGAGATGAAGGAGAGCAACGTCGCGCCGGGGCTTGAGCGGTCCGGAGGAGCGAGCGGCGAAGAGACGGAGGCAAGAACGCGCGGAGGGAAGAGCGCGCCGGGAAAAAGCACAAGGAGCAACAGACACAACACGACGACTTTTATTCTCTTCATACAATCAGCCACCTTTTTCAGGATGCAATAGGAAGACAGCATTCTTTATTTATAACATACAGACGCGGATATCAGGCTTGCTCTTCGGAACCTGCAAAATCCGTCTCCTCATGGATCAGCTTCATGAAGATTTCGACTACCATGGGATCGAACTCGGTACCGGCTCTCTCCTTGATATAGGCAACGGTTTTTTCCCGGGACCAGGCCTGGCGGTAGGGCCGATCCGTCGTCAGCGCGTCGTACACGTCCACCACGGAGAAAATACGCGCCGAGAGAGGGATTTCCGTCCCCTTCAGTCCGCGGGGGTACCCGGATCCGTCCCACTTTTCGTGATGGCAGTACGGTATTTCCAGCGCCCGCGCAAGATAGGGAATACCGGCCAGCAGATTGTATGCATACACGGTATGCTTTTGCATCAGTTTGAATTCCTCGCTCGTCAGCTTGCCAGGCTTGAGCAGGACGCTGTCCTTTATCCCCATTTTGCCGATATCGTGCAACAGCGAGCCGCGGTGTATTTCAATCATGTCGTCGTGATCCACGTTGATTCTGCCGGCCAGTTTTTTCGTCGTCTCGCATACTCTGTGGGAATGGCCGGCCGTTTCGATATCGCGCAGTTCCAGTGCGCGCGCCAGGCTCTCCAGAGTCTCGTCGTACGTCTGTCTCAGTTCGAACGACAGTTTCCGCTCGGCCTCGAGCGTCTTGAACAGAAAACGGGACATCCTCGTCAGCAGCGTGATGATCATGACGAGCAGCATGAGAAAAGTGATACCTCTTGTGATCCAGTTCGAGAGCGCGACGGGATCGGAAGCAGCGACAAGAAGGTCGTTCAGTATTCCTTTGTGGATCAGAACACAGAATGCGGCATATACCAGAGCGGAAACGGCGGTTGTGATCCAGCCGGCACGCATGCCGGCCAGAATAAAAGCAAAGACGGGCATGGCCAACAGGTACAGCCGCCCGGAACTTTCCAGCCCTCCGCCTGTGCCCAGATTTAAAACCGCCATCAAATAACCTACCGAAAGCACCGTCAAGGCGCGTTTCCTGAAACCGATCCTCCTGAATACGGCGACAATGACCAGGGAGAAGTATGCGGCGCTCAAAAGGAAGATACTGATCCAGGCGTCCGCCTTATACCACATCATCGTCGCGATCACGTAGGCGGGCGACGCGGCGGCGGCCATGACATTCAGGATGACGGTGACGGCCCTGCTTCTCCACTCTCTCAGGACATCGGAAATTTCTTCTTCCCGGACTGCAGCTCCGCCTTTCCCGCCCATCGATATCCGCCTCCTCCCAGGAACCGGAACAGGCTCCGTTCAGGATAAGCGCTGCAAGAACGATCTCCCTATTCCAGCCGAATTTCCGCAGGTTTTTATTCTGAACGCGCTTTCCGTATCTACGGCGCCGTCGTGAAAATACTGTCGCTGAACACCAGGCAGTTCGCCGCAACGGGGAATTCGCTGATGATGGCTTCGGCCGGCACGTTCTCGAACATGACGGGAAGACCGTTGGCCGTGAAGAAATTCCCGGAGTCCATCAACTGGAAATGAAGGTGGGGCGCCCCGGAGTTCCCCGTGTTTCCGACTTTTGCGATGATCTGCCCCGTCTCCACCGGCTCTCCCTGTTTCACGCGGATGGAACCTTCCTGCAGATGGGCGTAGACGCTGAACTCGCCGTTCCCGTGGTCGATAACCACGTAGTTGCCCGCGACTGCGTTCGTCCATCCGATCTCCGGAATCAGCTCCTTCAGAAGATCACCGGTGTACCCCGGACGCCCGAACAGATCCGGGTCGCTCATCCGTCCCTCTGGAAACTTGTCCCCCGTATCCGCCACCACTCCGTCTCCAATGGCGAACACCTCTCTGCCCCAGATGGCGTAGTCGGAGAGCTTCTTGGGCTCCGGCAGGGAAATGTCGGTGAAGGACGGCGCCCCCGCCTGGTTGGCCGCGACGATGTCCATCCCGAACTCCTGCGATCCCGACGCCCTGTGGTGGATATAGCTCAGGGGGTTGTACGCGATGCGGAGGTCGCCCCTCAGCGGAAACTGGTAGCTCCCCTTCGCTTCGTAAGGAATGAGCAGGACGGGAAAAGAAAGCGTTTCCTGCCGGTTCGGCTCCGTGCTCACGATAAGACGGATCTCCATGCCGTCGAGCTTCGCCTGGCCGACGTAGTGCAGATAGGCGGCCTTTGAGAGAGGGAGCAGGACGCTCCTTCCGGCGGCGACCGTACCATCCGTCGAGAGAGGGCCTTCCGGAATCGCCACGTCGCCGAACATCAGTTGAACAGCGGGAAGCGGAACGTCCGGCTTGTCGATCCAGGCCGCCGTCTTCCCTATCGCTTCGAGCAGATCTTCGCGCGGTATCCGCATTCGGATCCTCTCCTCGCCGGAGACGAATCCGACGACCTCCGCCTGCTCGACGGTCAGGGGATCTTCACGGTTATTGGTCACAACCAGCTCCGGCAGCTTGACGTCCGTGATCTGCCAGTTGCCGATGCTGCAGAAGACCGGAATGACCTTCTTGTTTGAGGAGAGAAACCGCATTTCGATACCGTCCGCCGACCACCCCGCCACCGGAAAAACACACGCTGCTCCGACCAGTATACACAACAATCTTACCCCGAAGCGTTCCAGCAGATTCTTCATAGCGCACCCCCCAAAAAAATGGAAAACTCTAAAGAAACACTCGCATTATAGCGCATCCTTGAGGGGCTTGCGTTGACGAACGGCATGAGAACGAAACTGCAGTTTTTCCCGTGGACGTCTCCAGGGAATAACTGTACGGCCGTTCGCATAATCCTCTCGTTCGGAGCATCGGCGAGCAGGACGGTCTCGGCTATTCCGGGAGCTGTGTTATACTTGTCTTCACGCCATGCATCAACGACAAGGGTGATTGCTCGATGGACACGAAGGACTGGCTGATTGTAAAGACGCTCCATGCGACAGGCAGTATCACCAAAGCATCGGAGCAGCTGTTCATGTCTCAGCCCGCCTTGAGCAAAAGAATACAGCATCTTGAGGAAGAATTCGGCGTGAAACTCATCCTCAGAAGTTCCAAAGGTATCGAATTTACCTCCGAAGGAGAGCATATCGTCGCATATGCCAACGAAATGCTTATCCGGCTGCAGGAAACCAGAGACACCGTTCAAAACATGGGGGCGTTTCGAGTCCAGGGAGTGATTCGAATAGCAGCTCCGAACAGATTTGCCCATCGCGTGCTGCCTCGTCTTATCAGCATCTTCTCACTGAAGAACCCGGGTATTCGGGTGCACATACGGAATGCATACACTTTCCAAATCCTCAAATGGCTGAAAAACGAGGAAGTTCATATCGCCTTCGTGCGGGGCATCCTGAAAGATACGAATCTGGAGCGGCTTTTGGTGGCCAGGGACAACGTCTGCATTATTTCCAGCACTCCGATCACGGTCGAGCAGTTGCCCCTGATTCCCAGGGTGATCTATTCGACGGATCCTTCGCTGCACGACGATCTGGAACAGTGGTGGCAAAAAAAATTCGACTGCCCGATGCAAATCGGTGTCGAGGTCGGTGACAGCCAGACCTGCATTCAAATGGTCCGGCAAGGCATGGGATACGCCATCGTACCCGAATACTGCATCGACGAAGGAACCGGAGGATTGTACGTCGAACCCATTTACGACAACGGGGGAGATTTGATCATGCGCGATACCTACATGGTCTACGACGCAAAATACCTGGAACTCTTCACCGTACGTAAATTCGTCTCGTTTATAAAAAGCCGCTGTGCGATCTCGGATACCTGAGACCGCACAGCGGCTTTTGCACCGGCAGCTACAGGGCGGTATATGAAACGAAACTGCCGGTGATTTTTTTCAGGAGGCGATCACGGCCTTTTTCACGATGCCTTCGAACGCCTTCCTGATAATTGCATGGTCGATCCCCAACGAAATGACATACGCCCCCCTCTCGATCCACTTCTTCAGGTCATCCTGGAAGTCGGCGGCGTAGGGATCAAGTTGCGGAGAAACAGCGAGTCCTTTGGCCAGAGCATTACCGAAAATTTTCTTCTCGGCGTCCAGCACGAGCGGATGCGTCTTTTCTCCGGGGACTCCCAGTGCATTTGAAAGATCTCCCCGGCCGCTCAACACGATATCGATTCCCTCCACGGAGAGGATCTCTTCGATGTTCTCCATTGCCTCAAGACTTTCAATCTGGATACCAACAAGGATTTCCTCGTTGGACCACTTCGTGAAAGCGCCGGCTTCAACACTTCCGAAAGACGCTTTTCTAGAGGCGGAAAAAAGCCCTCTTCTGCCTTGAGGAGAAAACCTGGCCGCATCGACCACTCTTTTCGCCTCCGCAGCGTTCGAAACATCCGGCACAACAATTCCCATGGCTCCCATTTCAAGAACCTGCCCTATTTTCTGTTCGTCACATTCAAGCCTCACGACGGGCGTGACATTCCGATACTCGGCCGCGAGAATCTGATGCGCGAGAGCCTGCAAATCCAGAGGAGCATGACACCAATCGAGACGGACAAAATGAAATCCGCTCACACCCGCCAATTCTACAATGGTTGAGGAAGGTTCTTCGATGTATATACCGAAGACCGCTTTCTTTTCGCTGATCGCCGTTTTCAACGGATTCTTCCGCAGCAGATCTCTCATCGTTCCATCATTGCTCCATCAACGTTAAAACCCGTACAGCGCGGAAGGGTTATCCACCAGGATACTCTTGCGGACAGCCTCGTCCGGAGCGATACGAAGAAGAAGGTTGAATATTTTCGTCGTGTCATGATGCGAGAACGATGCGTGAGGATAATCGCTCCCCCAGACGACGCGGCGGGGAGCCGCTTCGATGACCGCCTGCGCCAAGGGGACGACGTCGGTGTACTCCGGGTCGAGAGAGACGCGATAAGGCGCCGTCAGCTTGATCCAGCAATACCCTTCACCGTTCCTCGCCAGGTCGACCAGGAGTTTGAACCCTCTGGATCCTGTGCCGTTGCAGGCCTTGTTCATGCCCATATGCGCGATGGTGAAAGGAACTCTCAGCTTGTCGAGATACGGGATCATCTCGGTGCAGAGCCAGTCGGGAAACAGAAAATCAAGAGACCATCCGAAGGTTTTACAGCGCTCCTCCATGAAGCGGATTTTGGGAAGCAGGCTCTCGGCCAATCCGTACGTCAAAGGCTGCACAGGATTGACATTGATGCGGATGCCCCGCGCGCTTTTCTGGTGCAGCTCGTGCAATTCCTTTTCCGTGACGGTTTCGTCGACATCGACAACCACGCGGACTCTGTCGGTTCCGTACTGTTCGGCGGCATCCAACTGGCAGGAGTTATCCATTCCGAAACAGCTCGGCTGCACAAGCACCATCCGTTGGATACCAAGCCGGGCGGCAAGCTTCAAATAGTCGTCGGCCGTGGCTATCTGGGGTGTATAGCGCAGGTCCGACTTGTAAGGATACTTCCGCGGATCGCCGAAAATATGAAAATGAGCATCGCATGCCAATGGGGGGGGAGTAAAAGCAACTTGTTCAATTTCTTTCTGCATACGGAACAGTCCTTTCCTGGAAAAATGCATCGACACATGGGCGTCGAAAAATCATCCGTTCACACCGGGAGCAGAAAAGCTCCGCAGCCCGTCAAATCGGCGTCCTCTCTCCGGCGTTGCGGCGTTTTTTCACTCTGCTGTAGATCGTCAAGGAGACGACCAGGAGAATAATGCACAAAATCGCGATACAGTAGCCCCTGGTAAAAAAGATCGCGTAACTGCCGCGCGACAGCATGAGCGAACGCCTCAGGCTCGTCTCTATAAGCTTTCCCAGAATAAACGCCATAACGAAACAGGGAAAGGAGTAATCCAGCCTGGAGACGAAGAAACCGATACAACCGACTGTGAACGCCACGCCGACGTCGAAGAGGTTGTAGCGAGTCCCGTAGGCTCCGATCATCGCCGCGAAAAAAACAATCACCAGCAGAACGTAGTTGGGAATCGTCAGCAGTCTCGCGAAGAACGCGGTCATGTACTTTCCGACAATCCACAACACGATGGTTGCCAGGAGAAATCCCCATATTATTCCTAGAATCAGATCGGATTGCGTTTGGAAAACCTGAGGTCCCGGCTGAATTCCCTTGATGATGAAGGCGCTTGAGATTACCGCGATGGTGCCGGAACCGGGAATGCCGAGGGAGAGAAGCGGCAGCAGAGCCCCCCCGACGCATGCGTTGTTGGCCGACTCCGACGCTGCAATCCCGTCGGGAGCTCCCTTGCCGAATCGTTCGGGTTCCCTTGAAACCCGTTTTGCCTCCGCGTAGGAGATCCACGTGGCGGCGCTGGGCCCCACTCCGGGAATGATGCCGATGATGGTGCCTATGACGGACCCCTTGAGAACGGTCCTCAGGATCTCTTTGAATTCGTTCCATGCGAGGGATACTTTCAGGTTTCTGGTATCGGAGACGTAGACCGCGTCAAGATTCCCGATGGCGAGGTTGATGACCTCCGGAACCGCGAACAGACCCGTGATCAGCGCGACAAAGGGAATACCGTCGCTCAACGAAGGGATATCCATCGTAAAGCGGGAAATGCCTGTAAACACGTCCATACCCATGGTGCTCAAAAGCAGACCGAGGAGTACGGAAACGACGCTCTTCGGAATATCTTTCGATCCAAGACCGACCACGCTGACCAGTCCCAGCAGTGCGATCAGAAAAATTTCCGGATCGGAGAACTTGATGGCGATTTTCGTCAGGGGCGCTATGAGAAGCAGCAGGACAATACCGCCGAAGATGCCGCCGAAGACCGAGGAATACAAAGAGTATCCCAACGCTCTTCCGGGAAAGCCCATTTTCGACATGGGGTGGCCGTCGAGCGTCGTGGCTACCGCCGACGCAGTCCCCGGAATGCCGAGCGTGATAGCGGAGATAGAGCCTCCGTACTCTGCGGCCTGGTACAGTGCGACCAGAAGGAGAATTGCGGGGACCGTCCCCATCGTGTACGTTACGGGCAGGATCAGCGCAACGCCTACCGTAGGACCGAGACCGGGCATCATGCCGATGCAGATGCCGAAGAGAACTCCCATGATTATGGCCAGCATGTTTTGCCACGTAAACAGAGTAATGATATCGAACGAGAAAATCTCCATGGAATGAACCCTTCTTTAAAATCTGAAGTTCAGCAACTTACCGAAGAGAAAATACACAAGCACTACTATCAAAGCTCCTGTGGCTATGGATTTCCCCGCCTTTTTCAGACTGGGCGGCTGCGGATCCAGGAAAAAAAGCATGATCGAGACTACAAGAAAAGAGGAGAGATAAAATCTGTCCAGGAAGTGCCACAATGCGATGAAAATCACGCCTGATGAAATGACGAGCACTATATTGGCAGGCTTCGGCAAGTCGATGAACTCGTCCTTCCTGAACAGCTCCCCTGCGCCGCTCACAACGGAGAAGACGATCAACAGCGAACTGAGGATTCTGGGGAAGTATCCGGGTCCGATTCCGAACGTCGACGGGAACTCTCTGGTGGAAAGCAGAAAGAGCACCCCCAGAAGAGCGAAGAAAACGCTGGCTGATATCGTAGCCAGTTTATAGCTCAGCTTCATCGGATACCTCCCCGAAATCCCGGCACAGCGGCCATCCTCCCTACTTCTGCTGAATGAAGCGTTTGGCCTGATCCACGAAATTATTGAAGTACGCGGTGATTTCAACCCTGTTCTTGTAGAAGGGGACCAACTGCTCCTTCTCCAGGTATGCCAAGTATTCCGGATCGCTCACGGCCTTTTTGAAGGCTTCGTCCAGAACCTGCAGGGTGCTTTCCGGTATTCCGGGCTTCACAAAATACCCTCTGAAATTGAGGAAGTCGTTGATCGAATCAAATCCGAATTCCTTGCAAGTCGGAACGTCCGGATATTCCTTGACGCGCTCGGACGTGCTGACCGCAAGGATACGGATATCGCCCACCGCAACATGCTGGCGTATGGTCGAAGGAGAGGTCACCATCACATCGATGTTCTTGCCGAGAAGCGCCACCAGGCTCTGATTCGATCCGCTGTACGGGATGTACTGGGCCTCTATGCCGGCATCGCCGAAGAAGAGGTTTGCAAAAACGTGGTGCGCCCCGTTGACATTGGTCCCTCCGACATTGAGGTAACCGGGCTTGCTCCTGGCAAATTCGACAAGGTCGCCGAGCGTCTGGAAAGGGCTTTCCTTGAACACGGCAAGACACAGGTAATCCGCATTGAATGTACCGAGAGGCTGAATATCGGTCGATGCGAACTTCAGATTTCCGGAGGCCATACCGAATGCGATCGTGGCCGACATGAATCCGACTGTATACCCGTCTGCCGGCTGCCCAAGCAGATAGGTTATACCCAGAGCCCCGCTCCCTCCCTCATGGTTGGAGGGAACCATCGTCTTTCCGAGATGCTTCTCCATAACGCGGCCGAACGTTCTTGCCTCGGCGTCGCCGGATCCCAGACCGTACGGAATGACGAGAGTGACCGGCTTGCTCGGAAAATCCTTCTCGGCCTCTGCTGCAACACTTTTGGACACTCCAGAGAACGGAGCCCCGAGGAACAGGACGCTCATTACAAAAACAGCGAAGACGACACTCAACTTTCTCACAGAAAACCTCCCCTTTCAAGACCTCGAATTACAAACCCTCTTACGGCAAAACACTTCCTGAAAATGGAAAAACCAATTCTGCTTAAAAATCTCGCCCTATCCATCTCCGGCCGACTTTTACTATTTTTTAATTTATCATGCATGTGCGCCTTTGTAAAATATATGTCCGTTATGTCGTGTCATAGCCATTTTTTATTGCAGATCGGGAGAACGGCGGCGGTCGCCTGCATTTGCTGCTTCATCGAAAGAATGATCAGCACGGTTTCGTGAAAAAAATACGGCAACGAAAAAGAGCGGGATCCGTATCGTGCGGCCTGAGACGGCACGCATAGGGAACCCGCTCCTTCTATGGCAAAAACAACCTGAGAAAAGTGCGGGAGGCAACATGAGAGGCCTCCCGAACCTTTCGCTACTTCCTCATTCTCCCCGGCCTGCGGTGCATTCCGCCCATCGAGGCGTGCATCCCTTTCATCTCCTCGCGCTGCTCGGGGGTCAGGATCTTCCAGGCCTCGGCGCGTGCCCTGCCCATTTCCATCAGCGCCCCGGCGGCCATGTCGGCGATTTTTTCGGCCGATGCGGAGACCTGCTCGCCGGTCATCGGACCTTCCGCGAGGACCGCGTGTTCCGCCCTGATCTGCTCGAAAAGGCTCTTCGCATACTCCTGCATCTTCGGGGCGGCTCCGCTGAAAACAGCCTCCATCTGGGTGCGCTGGTCCGAAGTCAGCTTCAGGCGTCGCATCATGCCCGTCATCGGGCCGCGTCCGGACGGCCGGACATGCTCCTCTATCCGTTTTTCCACCACTGCGAGGACGGCATCCACTTTGGCGCGCTGGGCATCGTTCAGCATGCCGTACAGTTCATTGCGGCTCCTGACGACTTCCTCGACCATCCTGACGAAATCAGGCCGTACCTTCGCTATCATTGCTCCGGCCTTCTCTTCGTCGAAACCCTCTTCGAGCATCATCTTGCGAAGATCGGCGTGCTGCCTCCAGAAGGCCATTCCCATGTTCCGGCGGAGAGACCTCCCCTGAGTCCGGAGATTTTCGGCGATCTCGTCGAATTTCTTCCACTGCTCCGCGGAGAAGTCCATCGGATTCAGCGCCCGGATCAGCTCCATCCGAAACGCGCGGTCTCCCCGATTTTCGCTCCACGGCATTTCTCCCCATCGCCCCTGACCCATCATGCGGCTCGCGAATGCGTATCGCGAAACACCGCCGACAAGAAGAAGCGCCACTACAATCAAAAGCGATCCGACAAGCAGTCTTTTTTTCGTTTTCGTCATTCTTTTCGCCTCCCGTAATATTTTTCGAGTCGCTCTGCATCCGACGGGGACATGGTACTACCCTTCGGCTCAACGTGCTCTTCGCGTTCTTTAGAGAAAGGTCAAGAAGTGTAAAGAGCGCCGGAGACCGCTTTTCAAATCCTTACAACGTCCTCTTTGCAACCGTCGTATAATACAAACGGCTCCTCAGGCCTCCGCGCATTCCAAAGCGCTTCGAGCCGGAGGAATTCCGATCCCGGGGAGGGATGAACAGTGTATAGAATACTGCTGCTGGACGACGACAAGGAACTCTGTGACCTGCTGACCGAATATCTGCGTCCGGAAGGATTCGAGATTATCGTGGCCCACGACGGCGACGAAGGACTCGAGGCCGCTCTCTCGTCGCCGCTGGACCTGCTGCTGCTGGACGTCATGCTGCCGGGGAAGAACGGTTTCGACGTACTGCGGGAGCTGCGCGTCAAGTCTCCGGTGCCCGTGCTCATGCTGACCGCCAAGGGGGACGAGATCGACCGGATTGTCGGGCTGGAGCTCGGCGCCGACGACTATCTTCCGAAACCGTTCAACCCGCGCGAGCTGCTCGCCCGCATACGGGCCGTCCTCCGCAGGGGGGAGCGCCCCGAACCGTCAGCCTCGGAGCGCCTGATCTCGGGCGATATCGAGATGGATCTCGGTGCGCGGACAGTGCGGGTCGGCAGAAAGGAGGCCGAATTGACCTCGGTCGAGTTCAAGCTGCTGGAGGCCCTGATGCGCGCTCCCGGAAAAGTCGTCTCTCGGGACAAGCTCTCCCTGGCCTCGCTTGACCGCACGCTCGGGCCGTTCGAGCGAAGCCTCGACGTTCACGTCAGCAACCTGCGGCGCAAGCTCGGACCGAGCGACGACGGCACGCCCCGCATCCGGACGGTCCGGAGCGAAGGATACCTTCTCTCATGCGCGGCTATACGCTGAAGCTCTTCTGGTGGTTCTGGCTGACCGCCGCCGCCGCCGGATTCGCCCATCACATGACCACGATGATCATCGAGGGGGACCTGTTTCACGAGCAGATGATGGCGAACGTGAGGGAGATCGCAACCGTTTACGGAGAACGGCTGGCCGCAAGGGAAGCGGCCGAGGGCGCCGAAAAGGCGGGCGAATACATGGAACGGCTGCGGCGCGACCACAGGTTTTTCGGCTTTCTTTTCGACGAAGATGGGAAGGAGCTGCTTGGACAGCGTTCACCCGATACCGTCCAGCGTCTCGCCGAGGAAGCTCGGAGGACGAAGGATGCCGTGATCCGCATGGAGCGGGGCCGCCCCGTCTTTGCCGTGCCGCTCGAGGATCACCCCGGCCTGGTCTTCGCCGGGCGGATGTCGAACCCCTATTTCGAGCGCAGAAGCATCCCCGCCCTGCGCCTCGTGGCGGCCGCCCTGGTCGCGGGGCTCCTCTCCTGGATTCTCGCCGTCCGGCTGGCCAGGCCGATACGAACGCTCCGGGGAACGGTCCAGCGGTTCGCCGCCGGCGAACTCGGAGCCCGTGCGGAGACCATCGCGAAACGCCGCGACGAGATCGGCGGACTGGCGAAGGATTTCAACGGAATGGCGGACAGAATCGAGGCGCTGCTCCAGGGGCAGCGGAGGCTGCTCGCCGACGTCTCCCACGAACTGCGCTCGCCGCTCACCCGTCTCGGCCTCGGACTGGAGCTCCTTCGAAGGCGCTCCTCCTCTCCGGACGACGAAGCGTTCGGACGAATGGAGACCGAGCTTGAGCGGATCGACAACCTCATCGGGTCACTGCTGAAGCTCGCGCGCCTGGAAGCGCTCGAAAAACCGGAGCAGCGCACGCCGACCGACCTGACGTCCCTTCTGGAGGAGATCGCGTCGGACGCGGCCTTCGAGGCGGATTCCCTCGGTAAGAAGGTCTCCGCAGACCTCGCGGAAGGCGTCCATCTCAAGGTCGATCCGGCGCTTCTGCGCCGCGCCGTTGAGAACGTCGTGCGGAACGCCATCCGGTACACTCCTGCACCATCCACCCGATCGGGGGATGGAGGCGAAATCCGTATTTCTCTCGCACGCCTTCCGGGAAATCCGCGCCCGATCCGCATCCTCGTCGAGGACCAGGGCAAAGGCGTCCCTCCGGAAGAGCTGGATAAGATCTTCGTGCCTTTCCTGCGCGTGGAAAGCGCCCGCGAGCGCACGACGGCCGACGAGGGAATCGGACTGGGACTCGCCATCGCCCACCGGGCCGTCGCCCTTCACGGAGGGGAGATCACGGCTCGGAACCGCCTGGAAGGAGGGCTCGCCGTCGAGATCCTGCTGCCGGGTGAGGAGTCAACGGCGCGATAGAAAAAGAGGGTTCCCGGCACACCCGCGGATGAAAGCCACCTTTCTCCGATTAAATCGCCGAGGACGCGGATTGAAAGACCGGCGCCGGAGCCGTACCGAACGGAGAGTGTCCGCACGGGAGGGCTCCGGCGAATTCATTCCGTCCGCAGCGAATCCTGAACCCGGAAAGCCCCCAGGAGCTTCCATGCGCACCAGAGCGTCGCGGCGTTCATAGCCGGGATCAGGAAGATGACCGGGAAGACGTTCTGCCCGAGGAAGGCCATGGCGAGCACCTTGGCCGTCAGCGCCGTCATCATGAACGACAGGAAGACGAGATAGACCGTGCCGAGCAGCAGGCCGAACGGAGTCCGCCGGAAGAGCTGCACGGCCGCCACCAGGGAGAGCGGCAGCAGGAATGCCAGGTCGAATCCCTGCACGATCAGCGTGGTGTAGTGCTCGACCGATTCCGGTATCACCGAGCCGTCGAGGAGAGGCGGGACGATCACACCGAGCCAGAGCGCGATCACCGAGCAGGAGGAGAATATCAGGAACCCCCCCGCGCCCTTGTGGATCCTTTCGCCCGAGTAGCCGCCGCGCACCTCCTCGAAGGAGAGAGCGGAAAGAGAGAGGCCGAAAGCGAAAGAACCCGCTCCGGCAAGCAGGACGTAGACAGGAAAGAGGGCGTTGTAGGCGCCCATGGCCAGGTAGAATGTGTAGGTCACGAGAAAGTACATGAGCGTTCCGGCGAGAAAGAGTTTCCAGCGGACCAGGCCGCTCCCCGCCTTTTTGAAACCCCACAGCAGCATCGGAACAGCGAGAAAGAGCGTCACCGCATCCTGGGCTATGCCCTGCGGGGCGACATCCTCGGACATATGGCGGTAGATCCCGCGCCCGAAAATCCGCACGGTCTCGCCGCGGACCGAGATGTGCTCCCACGGTCCGGGCCCTCCCGAGCTGAACACCCCCACGGCAGCAGCAACGGCGGCGAGCAGCGAGATGCAGAGAACAAGAATGCCCGTTGTCCTTCGAAACGCAGCGGTTCGCATATGCCGAATTCCTCCCTGATCTGAAAATAGCGTGGAGAGCGATGCCGGAAATGCACCGCCTCTCCGAACAGGAAAAAGTGTATAACGAAACCGGCATCAATTCCAGGGGGCACGGGGACATGCCGGAACAACGGCGCTTCGCGAACCGCGTGTTTTTTAAAGCAGCGCTTTCCCGCTTGGTGTAGAATACCTTGAATAAGAAGCCGCGAGGAGGATTTTCATGATCGCCGACATGTTCGACGTTTTTTTCTTCGATCTCGACGGAGTGATGTACATCGGGGGAGAGGCGACGCCGGGAGCCGCGGCGAGCCTGGACACCCTGCGCAGCATGGGAAAGACGATCCGTTTCCTGACGAACAACCCCACCACTCGAGTCCGCATCGCCGACCGGCTTCGCGGGCACGGGATCGCGGCGGAGATGGACGAGATCGTGACCGCTGGTTCGGCCACGGCGAAATACCTTGCAGGCGAGGGCGTCGCCAGGGCCTGGGTCATCGGCGAGGCCGGGCTGCACAAGGAGGTGGAACAGGCCGGAATTCTCCCTGCCGGCGAGGAGGAGTGCGAAGCGGTCGTCCTCGGCTGGGACGACACCGCAACTCTCGCGATGATCAGGAGGGCGGCGTTCGCCATACGGAAGGGAGCGCGTTTCGTCGCCACGAACATCGACCGTACGTTCCCGTCCCCCGAAGGGCCGGTGACAGGCATAGGCGCCCTCGCGGAAGCGCTGCGGATCGGCTCGGGAAAAGACCCCGTCGTGGTGGGAAAACCATTCTCCCCAATGTTCCGCGAGGCGCTCGAATCGCTTCAGCAGCCTCTTCAGCGCATCATCATGATCGGGGACACCCCCGAGGTCGACATCCTGGGGGCGCACCGCGCGGGAATCACCGCCATCCTGATGGGCGACGCCCCGGTGCCGGGCGAAGGGGACTTCCGGCGCCCTGACGGACGGATCAACATCCTCCCTGATCTCTTTGATCCCGGCAGGGTCGTGAACCGCTGGACACCCCCTTCGACCGAGTGATACATCCCGGCGGTCGGAACAAGCGCGAAAGCAACGGCGGCAAATCTCCGGAATTCAGTCTCTCTAAGGAGCGAGAATCCGTTTGGTACATGGTATAATTCTGCACATAGTACACTATGCCAATTTTTCAACCGGCAGGGAGGAGGTCATTATGAAGGCTACCCAGGAACTGATGAACGAACATCGCGGAATAGAACTCATGCTGGACATCCTCGAAACCGTCGCGTCCAAGCTGAAGGCAGGGGAACGGGTTGATACTGCTCACCTTGAAGGGATTATGGAATTTTTCACAGGTTTCGCGGACAAGTGCCATCATGGAAAAGAAGAGGATCTGCTCTTTCCGAGCCTGGAGGCGTTGGGGATTGCCAGAGATGGCGGCCCTATCGGCGTCATGCTTCACGAACACCGGATAGGGCGGGAGTGCATCGCGCGGATGAAGAAAGGACTGGCGTCTATGAAAGAGGGGTTGGCTGACGGATCAGCTCTTTTCACGGATGCCGCGGAAGAGTATATCGGAATGCTCCGGCAGCACATCCAGAAAGAGGACAACGTCCTCTACCCTATGGGCGACGCCAGGATGAGCGAAGAGACGGACAAGGAGCTTTTCGAGGCCTTCGAAAAACTCGAGGAGGAACGCATTGGTAAGGGGAAGCACGAGGAGTTCCACGCTTTCCTCGAAAAGCTGGAAGGAATCTACCTGAAATAAAGGCCGTATGGGACGGAGAAAAAAGCGTCGGCACTGAGAATCGTATCACCATAAGATTATTCATACCGCCGGACAAAACGCGGCGAATCCTGGAACTCTGATCCGGAGTCCAGGATTCGCCGTTCGGACAAAATGACGACGCCGGTCTTCAGCAGAGTCCTTTGTAATAGTGCTGGTAGTGAAAAAGCGCGGGGATGCCTCCGGTATGGAGGAAAAGCACCCGCTCTCCCTTCCCGCAAAAACCCTTCCGGAAGAGATCGAGCATGCCGGCGAATGCCTTTCCGGTGTAGACCGGATCCAGCAGGATTGATTCGGTCCTGGCCAGCAGCAGCACCGTCTCGGTCATCTCCCTCGTGGGCAGGGAGTACCCCTCCCCCACGTAGTCCTCAAAGCACTCGATGAGGTCCTCCGGAAGAGGATCCCGTATCCCGAGAAGCCCGGCCGTCTCCCCGGCGAGCTTTCGCACGACCGGAACCTGCTTCTCGTTGGGGCGGCTGATGTTGATGCCCGTGAGAGGAATACCCGAACGGTTCGCCCACAGGCCGACCGCAAGCCCCGCATGCGTTCCCGCGCTGCCGCTGGTGGTGAATATCCGGTCGAACGAGACGCCTTTCTCGAACGCCTGGCCCAGGATCTCCTCGGCGCAGGCCACGTAGCCGAGCGCGCCGAGCGCGTTCGAGCCTCCGCCGGGGATGACGTACGGCTTTTTTCCGGCGCGCCGCAGTTCTTCTGCGGTTTTCTCCATTTCGGCAAGCATGTCGGATTTTCCGGGGACGACGCGGATCGAGTCGACTCCCATCAGGTGAAAGAGGAAGTTGTTTCCCGAGGCGTCCTCGGAGTAGCTTCCGGGAACGCGCTCCTCGATCACCAGATGGCATTCGAGCCCCTCCTTCCTCGCGGCGGCGAGGGTGAGGCGGCAGTGGTTGGACTGCACGGCGCCGCACGTGACGACGGCGTCGGCCCCCTGCTCAAGGGCATCGGCCATCAGGAACTCCAGCTTCCGTGTCTTGTTGCCCCCCGGGAAAAAGCCAAGGAAGTCGTCTCTCTTCATCCAGATCTCGGGGCCGTTCAGCTTCTCCGTGAGCCGTTCGAGAAATTCCAGGGGAGTTTGCCCCTCCGTGTAGCGCCTTCGCGGGAATCGTGCGAGATTCACTTTTCTCCCATCTCCTTTTCTCTCAAAATCGAGCAATCGGACTTCGCTGCTTGATGCACCGGAGAACGCAGTTGCACAGCAAAGCGGCTTATGACACCAGGAACGCGGGGACGCAGTTCGACGCGGCGGCGGTGGAAGTCTTCGTCGAGGACGTCCTCAGCTCATCGACGCGAGGAGATACCCCGTAACGATGGATGCCGCCCAAAGAAACGCGCCGAAGAGCATTCCCCCGGCCCCGGCCTTCTTCACGACGCTGCGGTGCAGTCCGAATCCCACCATGTAAAGCGCGACCACCATCAGTACCTTTCCGGCAGAGGCGAGCGTCCTGAAGATCTGTGGAAACGGAAGGACCGACGCTGTAAGCGACGCGAGCAGGAAGAGGACAATGAAGAGGGGAACCGAAAGCTTCCCCTTCTCGCCCTGCCGCAGAGAGATCAGAAAGACAATCGGCGTGATCCAGAGCGTCCTCGTGAGTTTCATGATCGTGGCCGTCCGGAGCGAGGCGTCTCCCAGCACGGCCGCAGCCCCGACGACGGAGCTGGTATCGTGGATGCTCAGGGCGCACCAGACTCCGTACTGCTCCGGCGTCAGAGGAGTGAGCGCCGCGAGCAGCGGAAAGGTGACCAGGGCGACGGCGTTCAGCAGGAAGACGACCCCCATCGAGACGCCGATCTGTTCGTCCCCGGCCTTCATCACCGACGAGACCGCGGCGATGGCGCTGCCGCCGCAGATGGAAGTGCCGAATGTGACGAGCTTCAGCGTTGTCCTTTCAAGCCGGAAGAAACGCAGCAGAAAAAAACCAAGAGAGATGATCACGACGAGGCTGACGGCAGTCTGCCAGAACCCCTGCCCTCCCACCACGATCACCTGGCGGATATTCAGCCCGAAACCGAAGAGCACCACCGCGGTGTTCAGGGCGAGCTTGCGCATCTTTCCAAGGCCTGAAGGTACGGAGGAAGGAGCAGCGTTCCCGACGACCGCTCCGAGGATGAGCGCCATGCCGACTGCGTACGGCGCCGTCTGCGGCAGGAGCGCGAGAGTCACCGCGCCGCAGAGAAAGATAATAAACAGGGCGTGCCTGCGAATCGTTTCCACAAATATTCCTCCTGAACGGAAAATGTGAATCTGCTGAACAAAGCTGTTTTATCCGCTCCCCGGCAGCGGGGCCGAAATCCCTCCTTCAGCCGGCCGAGACCAGTCCGGAGGCGATCTTCTCGAGCGTTTCGGAGACCGAGGCAACCTCCTCGCTGGACGCGGCTATGGTCTCGATGATCCGGGACTGCTCCTTGATGATGTGCAGCAAGGTGTCGGTGCTGTCGTTGATCTCGACCGTGGAGTTCTTGAAATACTCCAGGATCTCCTTTATCTGCTTCGCCGATTCGGACGACCTGACCGCGAGCTTCCGCACCTCCTGGGCCACCACGCCGAAACCCTTTCCCTGGTCGCCCAGCCTCGATGCCTCGATGGAGGCGTTGAGTCCGAGCAGGTTCGTCTGCTTCGCGACGCCCTCGATGACGCCGAAGACCTGTTCCGTACTCTCGACCTTCTCGACGGCTCCGTGGGTGATTGAGTTCAGCAGCTCTCCTGCAGCCCGCATCTCCTCCATCTGGCCGGTCATCGTCTGCAGGGAGTCGGCAATCTGCCCGGTGGAAGCCCGAAGCATCCCGGCCGTCTCGCGCATCGATTCCTGCCTGGATGTGTTCTCCGCCGTGATGACGCATCCGACCGCATTTCCGGAGGCGTCGAAGACGGGAATGGATGTGGCGACGTACGGAAAGCCGAACGGCGAATCCTCCTTGCGGAACTCCTTCGTGATGCTGCGTTTCTCCATCATGCATCGATGCCCCGCAGAACCTTCGGTGAGCTTGTCGCCGGGCTTTTTCTTGATGTCGATCGTCTTGCCCGGCACATAGACAAGGTACGCGTCTCCCTCGATGACGGCGAAGCTCATATCTCCGGGAAAAATCTCGCGTACGAGATGGGCGATGCCGGCGAGAGCCTGAAGGGCTTCCCTCCCGTTCAACGCCGTCGTATCGTATCGATCTTTTCGAGGCAATGCCATGCCTATTCCCTCCATCCGGTTCAAGTCCACTCTGCTTTTGAAAAAAAGAATACCATATTTGTCCGTAGAAAGCCGCCGTACTCCATGAGTTTCGGAAAAAAGTACACGCAACCCTCTGGAGAAAAGAGAGGGTATATGATATAAATGGAACACTTTAAAGCAAGTGTAAATTTCGAATTAGTACTGAATGACTCCATATGCCCTTTGAAGAACAAAACAAAGAAATATGCCCGCCGATACGGAGAGGAAGCGATGAATATATCGAAAAACCGCAGAGGCTTCACTCTGAGGACATTGTTGTTGTGTACGTTCGTGCTGATCATTCTGATGGTGTCAGGCTTCATCGGATATACCGCCCATCGTCACAGTTACAGAACGGTGCATGAAATGGCTCTTTTACTGCAACGAGAGATAGCAAACCGCATCACGGAACATGTCCTCGCCTTCCTTGATACACCTCATCGGATCAACGGACTGAACGCGAAGGTACTGGGAAACGGCGAGATCCCCCCGGACGAGCCACGGAGTCTGGAACGCCGCTTCTGGCGGCAAGTCGCGACCTTCCCCTCCGTTTCAAGCATCTACTTCGGCAATGTAAACGGAGGACTTGTCAACAGCGGGCGGGAGGCTGACGGCAATTCTCTCTACGTTATTTTCACCGAGGCTAACAAGGCCGGCACATTCTTCAAGTTCAGTGTGGACGATGGAGGAGGACGCACTGTGAAGACCGCCGAGGTTCCAAGCTTCGACGCCCGCGTCCGGGGCTGGTACACCGGAGCGCTCGCCAAGGAAAAAAGCACATGGAGCGACATCTACATCCTGTTCACCGGTCAGGACATGGCCCTCGCCGCCAGCCGCCCCGTTTTCGGAGAAGACGGCTCGTTGCTGGGCGTCGTTTCGGTCGATGTCTTTCTTTCTCATATCGCGCGTTTTCTGCGGACGCTGAAGATAGCTTCGGCAGGAGAGGCGTTCATCATGGAACGGTCCGGGCATCTTGTCGCATTTTCCGACGATGAGCCAGCATTCATTCCAGCGCAGGGAGATCGTCCGGCACGGCGTGTCCATGTGCGGGAGAGCGGAAATACGCTCATTCGGATGACCGGAGGGCTTCTGGAAGAGATACTCGGCAATGGGACATCCCTCGACAGCGTCTTCCAGTCGAACTTCAGAAAAAACGGTGAAAACTATCTGCTGCATGTTTCTCCTCTCCGTGATCCTCACGGTATCGACTGGCTGTTGGCAATCGTTGTTCCGGAGAGCGACTTCACCGCCATCCTGCAGGAAGGCAACCGCAACGCTCTCGTTCTGATCGCGCTCGTCCTTGCTTTCTCCGCGCTGCTTGCCGCATTTGCGGCACGTAAAATCACCGTTCCCATCCTTCGTTTGAATAATGCGGTCTCCATACTTGCCAGAGGGGAAAGACCGGGAAGAATGGGGATCCCGAGTGCGATCATCGAGGTGCGCGATCTGGCACGGTCGTTCAACCACATGGCTGTTCGGCTGCACCGCACGATCAGAGGGCTTAACGACGAGATCGAGCATCGCCGCCTTACGGAGGCCGCGCTGCGGGAAAGCGAGATGAAGATGCGCGTTCAGGCCGCCAGGGACTTCCTGACGGGGCTGCCGAACCGGCGGACGTTCATCAAGAGGATGGAGGAAGAAATGGCGCGAATCCGGCGTTTCCGCACCGCCTGTTCGATGCTGATGCTCGACATCGATCACTTCAAGCAAGTCAACGACCGTTACGGGCACGGCGGCGGCGACAACGTGCTGAAGGCCTTTGCCGCCGTACTGCAGGAGACGATCCGGCAGACGGATTCCTCAGGGCGCCTGGGAGGCGAGGAATTCGGCGTGCTGCTCACCGGAACCGCTCCCTCCGAAGCCCTCGTTCTGGCCGAGCGCATCATGGAGAAGATTCGGAAAATAAGAGTCGAAACTCCTTCCGGACCGATTTCGTTCACAGCAAGCATTGGCGTCGCCCCGATAACTCCGGAAGACGACTCCGTGGATATACCGCTCATGCGCGCGGACGAGGCTCTCTACAGAGCGAAAACGAAGGGACGCGACAGGGTGGAAGAGTAAATCTCCTATTGAAACGTGGGCGGCGCATTGCGTGTACTTCCCATTCTGCAAAGACGCCCCCCTTGAAAGAAGGCGTCTTTGTCGGAGGGTTCTTCGCGTTTTCCAATAAAACTACTCGGTTATATCCTCGATGGATTCCGCCAGGATGAACATCTCGCCGCTCCCCGCCGAGGAATGGAGACTTCCGGAAAGATGAACGGGATCTCCGTGGCACTTCGTCCGCAACCACTCCTGAAGGTCTTGCCTGAATACCCTAACGGGAAGAAAGCTCGGCCTTTCAACGCCGTCATATCCCACTGTCATCTGTTTTACCGAGAATCTGAGGTAGGTTCCATGCCGATTGCGCCCGACCATATCTCCCTTCGGCAAGTGCATCGAGCCGGTGACCACCACGGTATTTTCAAAATCCAACTACTCTTCAGCTCCTTCAAGATACAAAATCCCTCCCCTGTCGGAGAGGGATAGAAGATACCACTTTTTCCCCTTTTTCGCAAATTTTTTATCTACTGAACGAGTTTTTTCTCGCGGAGGAACGCACGGGCTATGTCCTCCGGATCATCGCCTTCGTCGAAGGCGAGATTCATCGCGGCCATCGCCTTCTCGTCGATCTGCCCGCTCAGCTTCTCCACCACGCCGACGAGTCCGGGGTACTTCTCCGCAAGGGCGACCGGCAAGACGAACGAGGCGCTGTAGTCAGGGAAGAACTGCTTGTCGTCCTCCAGAAGAACGAGGTTGAACTTCCCTATCCGCGAGTCTGTCGAATAGGCGGCGATGACGTCCACTTCTCCCTGCATCAGCGCCATATACATCATGGCGTACTGCATCGGGAGAACGTCGCGGAAGGTGATGTCGTATCGTTCGGACCATCCGGGGTATGCGTCGATCCGGGTGTCGAAATTCTCGTCGCCGCCGAGTTTCCAGCCGGGCGCGTGCGGCGCCAGGTCCGAAGCGGTTTTCAGGCCGTACTTCTCCGCGGTTTCGGGGCGTACCGCCATGATATAGGTATTGTTGAAACCCACAGGTCGCGTCCAGGTCATGCCGAAATTCTTCTCGAACCCCTCTTTCACCATCCTGAAGGTCTCGTCGGATGATTTCGATTCGCCTTCGTAGCGCAGAATTCCCGTGAGCTGCGTTCCCGTCCACGACGGGTAGAGGTCGATCTCACCGGCGGCCATGGCCTGGTGAAGCACGGCAGATCCGGCGAACTCAGTGTTCATGCTGGTACGGAGCCCGGTGTGCTCATCGACGATCAGCTTCGCCATCCAGGCGAGGATGATCGTCTCGTTGACGTTCTGCGAGGCGATACGCAGACGTCCCTCGTACTTCATCGGATCATCCGCCGCCGCCGTCGCGGCGAAAAGACCTGTCATCAAAGCGAGCGCGAGAACGATTGCAAGTATTTTCTTCATGGTACCACTCTCCTAACTGTACAAATTTGTGGTGCGTGTTCACGGCGGGGAGCACGAAGCCTCACGCCGCGGAGTTGGCTTCTTTCTCGGCGGATATTCCGTGCCTCTTCGCCAGGCGCTTCGCCCGGGCGGAGGGGTTGAAATACTCCTGCGCGCGCTTCAGCAACCAATCTGCTGCGAGCGCCAGCAGCGTGGCGGGAATGGCCCCGGCGAGGATGATCTCATTTCGTACGGAGGAAAGGCCTGAAAAGATGAGCCGTCCGAGCCCGCCTCCGCCGATCGCCGAGGCGAGCGTCGCCGTGCCGATGGTCCATACCATGGCCACCCTGACGCCGGCGACGAGCACGGGAAGGGCGAGCGGAAACTGCACCTTCATCAGAATCTGGAAGTCGGTCATTCCCATGCCGCGCGCCGCCTGGACGTAGGACTTCGGAACGCCCCGGATGCCGGTGTACGTGTTCTGGAGCACCGGAAGCATGGCGTAGAGGAAGAGCGCGCAGATGGCGTTGTCGTTTCCTATTCCGAAGACGAAGATCAGGAAGCCCAGCAGAGCGAGGCTCGGCACCGTCTGGAAGACGTTCGCCAGCCCGATCACGTACGGGGCGGCGCGCTCGTTCCGCGTGAGGTAAATCCCCAGCGGGACGCAGACGGCGACAGTGATGCCGACGGCGATCAGGGAGATGAGCAGGTGTTCTCCGGTGAGCCAGAGTATCCGCTGCCAGTTCCTCCCGACGAAGGTGATGAACAGGTCGATCAGGCTCCTCTGGCTCATCGCGCTCCCTCCTTCTTCTCTTCGGCCGCGGGCGAGGGTCTCTTCCCCCGGAGGCGATTCATCGCGAGGCGGGCGAGCCCCGCCGAGGTCACGACGCCGAGCAGCCGGTCGTCGGCGTCGAGGACGGGGATGGAGATATCCCTGTCCGCGAGCATCTGCGCGACGTCGCGCAGGACCGCGTCCTCCAGGTAGAGTTTCCTGTCGCGGGAGAGACTCTCGACGACGCTCTTGCCCGCGACCGCGGCGCGGCGGACGCGACCGAGCAGCGCTGCGCCGAGCCAGACGCCGCTTTTCGGATCGACGACGTGGATAAACTCGCGGTCGTTCTCCTCCATCCGCTCAAGCACCGCCGCGGCGCTTTCGGAAGGCGCGGCTACGGCCCACGGCTCTTCAAGGAGCATCCCGACGGAGTCGTCGGGCGACATCTGGGAGAGCCTGTCCTCGCCGATGAAGTTCCGGATGAAGTCGTTTTTCGGGGAGGTCTGAATCTCCTCGGGCGTGCCGATCTGCTCCACCCTGCCGTTCCGCAGGATGGCGATGCGGTCGGAGATGCGGATAGCCTCGTCCATGTCGTGCGTGACGAAGACGATGGTCTTCCGGAGGTTTTTCTGCAGCGAAACGAGCTCGTTCTGCAGCGTCTCGCGGCTGATCGGATCAAGCGCGCCGAACGGCTCGTCCATCAGGATGACCTGGGGATCGGCCGCCAGCGCGCGGAGAACGCCGATGCGCTGCTTCTGCCCGCCGCTCAGCTGGTCGGGGAGGCGGTAACGGTAACGCTCGGGCGCAAGTCCGGCCATCTCGAGCAGCTCGTCCGCCCGGAACCGCATCTTCGCCTCGGACCACCCGAGCAGCGAAGGAACGACGTTGATGTTCTCCGCAACCGTAAGGTGCGGAAAGAGGGCGATCTCCTGGACCACGTACCCGATACGCCGGCGGAGCGCCACCGCATCGCTCGACCGGACGTCTTCGCCGCCGACGACGATGCTCCCCGACGTCGGCTCTTCGAGGCGGTTGATCATCTTGAGCGTGGTCGTCTTGCCGCACCCCGAAGGGCCGATGAGGCTGACCAGCTCCCCCCTCCGGATGTCGAGGTTCAGATTGTCGACCGCTCGTGTTCCGTCGGGGTAGACCTTGTACACCTCCTTGAAGGCGACGCCGTCTCCGGAGGCGATTCGTTCCGCGCTCATGCTCCTCCCTCCCCGTCTCCCGAAAGGACGCCGCGAAGCGCCTCCAGGAAGAAGTCGTTCTGTTCCGGCGTGCCGACCGTCACGCGGAGCGAAGAGCCGAACCCCCATGCTCCGCACGGGCGTACGATGACACCTCTGCGCAACAGCTTGCCGGCGACATCGCCGGACTCGGTTCGGAATGTGACGAAGAGAAAGTTGGTGTGCGAGGGGAGCACGCTGCCTCCCATGTCGTGGAGCGCCTTGGCTACCCGCTGTCGTTCGCGCACCGTTGCCGCGATCGCCTCGTTGAAAGCGGCTTCGTCGCTCTTGAGGGAGGCCGAAGCCCCCGCGATGGCGATCCTGTTGGCGTTGAACGGCTCGCTCACCGTATCGATGATCCGCACCATCTCCGGACGGGCCAGCGCATAGCCGATGCGCGCCCCGGCAAGACCCCACGCCTTCGAGAAGGTTCGCACGACGATCAGGTTGCACCCGGCTTCGAGAAGCTCCCTGATCGATGGCAGCTCTGCCGGTGACGCGAATTCGGCGTACGCTTCGTCGAGGACGAGCCAAACTCCGCGCGGGAGACGTTTAATAACGTTTTCGACACTCTTTTTGGGGAGCAGCAGTCCTGTCGGGTTGTTCGGGTTGTTGAGCCAGAGGAGCTTGGCGCGCCCGGTAATCGCGCGCTCCATCCCGCGCAGGTTGACGGAGAGATCGTCCTTGAGCAGGATCTCCTTCAGCGTCGCCCCCATGACGAGCGAGATCTCCCTGTAGAGCCCGTACGTAGCGAACGAGAGAATTGCCTCGTCGCCGGGCTCCAGAAAGACCTTGCCGAGCGTCTGGAGCATCCCCTCTGCACCGTGCGAGATAGCCACCCATTCCGGGCCGAGCCCGAAGCGCTCGCCGATGAGGCTCTTGATCTCGCGGAAGGAGACGTCCGGATAGGTATTGAGCCTCCCTATCTCCTCGCTCATCGCCCTGCGGGCGGCAGGGAAGGGACCGTACGGGTTCTCGTTCGAGCCGAGCTTTACGATCTTCTGGAGGCCCAGTTCTCTGCGAACCTCTTCGACGGTCTTTCCCGGAACGTACGGGGTCGCCAACCGGATGGCGTTGCGAACTCCTGCAATCATCGGCGGTGCTCCTTTCGGGCGCGGATTTCGATCAGCGACGGGAGGGGCGCGGCGAAGGCCTCTTCGAGCGCTCCTTCGAGCGCATCTTCCTCAGGGGCAAAAAAAGGAATTCCGTAGGAGGCTGCCAGCGCACGGAAGTCCGGATTCCAGTGGTTCACGGCGATGATGGGGCCACCCTTGCTTTCCTGGTTGCGCCGGATTTCACCGAAGCCGCCGTCATTCCAGAGGATAACCGGAAGTGAAATCCGCTCCTGGACGCCCACTGCGAGCTCCGGAAGCGTGAACTGAAATCCGCCGTCGCCCGCGAGCGCGGCGACACGGCGCTCGGGGAATGCGCACTTCGTCGCCAAAGCGGCGGGCAGCGCCGCACCGAGCGTCCCGTAACCGACAGGATGCAGAAAGCTGCGGGGAATCGCTGCGGCATATTCACTGATCGCGTAGTACGAAGGGGTCGTCATGTCCGCCCAGAGTGCTCCTTCGTCCCCGAGCGACCTCCTGATCGCCCTCGTCGCCTGTGCGAGCAGCGGCAACTCGTCCGCGACGCCAAGCGTTGTTCCCAGTTCCTGAGAGCAACGGGCGAGGATTTCGTCCTTCCCCGGCCACCGCGCGGCGACCTTTTTTGGGACTCCGGTCAGCAGAAGCGGCAACACCTCCTCACACCTTCCGTGCAGGAACACGCCACTGCGGGAGACGCGATGCTCCTCGTCAACATCCACGGACACCACCGTTCCGCTGAACGCGAACTCTTCCGTCCAGAGGTCGGTCGGGGAGATCTCGGTACCGAGTGCGAGGAGACAGTCAGCCTTCGCAAGCAACTCCCTGACCGCGGGAAAGTGAAGGCGTGCGCCGAGGCAGAGCGGATGCTCTTCTGAGAGAATGCCCTTCCCGGCGCATGTGAGCAGAACCGGAGCGTTCAGCGCCTCCGCCGTTCCGCGCAGCGCTTCGACGGAGCGGGACGCCCCGCCTCCCGCGAGGATCACGGGAAAATCCGCTTGCTCGAGCGCCCGGAGAGCCTCGGAAAAGTTTTCGTCGGGGACGAAGAACGGCTGTTCGCTCGAAGAAAACGTCCCCGGAGGCACGCATGGTTCAGAGAGGAAGTCGAGCGGAATCTCCACGTGGACAGGGCCCGGTCGGACGGACGAAGCCAATCGGTACGCGCGCTCAAGGAGCGGCGCGATCTCTGAAGGAGAGGACGCCCGAAAGCTTCCCTTCGTCACGGAAGAGGACATTGTTGTGGAATCTCGCAACTCGTGAAGATATCCCGAACGGGTGGAGAGAAAACGCGAGGGGACCTGCGTTGAGATGACGACCATCGGAACCGAATCGTGGAACGCCTGCCCCATGGGGGTGAGGATGTTGGTCAGGCCCGGCCCCGTGATGACAAGCGCCGTTCCGGGGTCGCCGGTGGATTTCCCCCATCCGTAGGCCATAAAGCCGGCCCCTTGTTCGTGCCGCGTGGTGATATGCCGGATGGGGCTGTGCGCGAGACCGTCGTAGACGGCCAGGTTGTGAATGCCCGGTATGCCGAAGAGAACAGAAACGTTCAAACGCTCCAGGACCCGGACGGCAGCAATTCCGCCGGTATTCCCTGCCATTGAATCGACCTCCTTGATAAAAATACGATAAGGGGAAGAACGCCCTTCTGAGGTCTTCCCCGGACAAACGAAGCAATAAAATGTCGATGCTTTTCAGGCTTGGGATATACCATGGAAAACCGAGCGTTTTCTCGCTCGAAGCAGAACTTTTGACCTCTTTCAACGCACACAAAACATAAAATGTATCGACGGTCGAAAAATCGACACCAAGCCCTAAAACGAACGAAACCGGGAAACCGGCCGCGTCTTTTATTTAAAGAGAGAGGAGAGCCCGCGCTACGCCAGCTGTTCTATCTCCTGGACATTTATATACATCTCGCCGCTGCCGAGAGACGAACGCACATCTCCGCGGACCCGCACTTTTGCGCCCTCCTTCAGTTCCTTGAAGGATTCCTGAAGCCTGGGATCGTATACTCTGGCGAGAAGAAAATCTTTGCGGACGCTTCCATCGGTCCCGGGTGTTTCCTGGCGCACCGAAAAGTGAAGGTATTTCTTCGGTTTACCAGCGTTGGATGGACCACCATGAATCAGATGGAGCGTCCCTGAAACCGTCACGGCGTTTTCCGTCGTCATTGGACATCAACTCCCGTTCTCGGAATATATGGGGCCTCTTGAGGAGAGCCCTTCCTTCAAATTGTTACCATATTGTACCATCTTTGCCCCCTCTTGTCGCCTTTTTTCCGGAGAAAATATACGATGTACAATGTATCCCCGGAGGCGAAAGAAGACATCCTATTCCGCCAAGTTCAGGCGCAGCAGCGTCTCCCTCCTCGGAAAACCGGTGGTTTTGTGCCACCCCCGGGCCTCGTAATAGTCGTCGAGCATACCATCGTAGTCGCTCACCGCGCACCCGGGGGTTTCTGAGAACTTCCCCGAAAGAGGAAGCGCGCGGACTCTCTCCGGAAGCTGGTCATGCTCTCTGCTGAAGCCCTCCCGGCAGTTGAAGAGGCGCTGAAGGTTGATTGTCCTCTCAGCGGCCTCCAGAAGCTCCGCCCCGGTCGTCTTCCAGCCGGTGAGGGGTGAGAGGATCGCCGCATAATCGTCCGGAGTCATGCCGACATAAAAATAGAACTTGCAGGTTCCCAGGATCTCGGGGAGCGTGCCGGCGTTCTGAAGGATCCGGACGGCCTCGCCTTTGCCCCGCTCCTCCCAGCGGCCAAAACGCTCCGGATCTGGAAGCCCGAAACCGCGTAGCCCGAAGTCGTATTTCGAGGCGTCGTAGGCCACCGTCTCGAGGGGATGGATGTGGCACATCCCCCGGTTGCCCGTTCCGTAGCTCACAGCGAGCGTTTTCGAGGCCCTCGGATCGTGACACGGTCCTTCGAGACCCTTGACGTGGACCGCGAACGATTCCGCGTCGCCGCCGATACGCTCCGCCGCGCGCCGCACTCCGTCGGCGAGAATATCACCGACGCCCTCCCTGGCCGCGATCATCCGCACCAGCCGAGGCAGGACGGAGGAGTTTCCCCAGGTAAGGTCGAGTCCGTGTTTCATCTCGTCGGAGAGCAGCCCCTTTTCGGCGCACTCCATCAGGAAGGCGATCGCTCCTCCGGTCGAAATGGTGTCCAACCCCAGTTCGTTGCAGAGGTAGCCGCAGTGGACGGCGCAGTCCACATCCTCGTTCAGCATGTAGGCCGTGAAGGATCCGATCGTCTCGTACTCCCCGCCGTCGTGCTCGGGCGTCTTCCACGGTCCCCCCTTCACATGAACCTTCCTGCCGCACTTCAGGGGACACCCCTTGTAGCACCCAGTTCCGGCGGTGAAATTCTCGGAGACGAAGTGCGATGCGATTTTTCCACCCTTTCCCCAGGAGTTCGACTGCCAGTTCTTCGTGGGGAGATCTCCTATCTCGTCGCAGTTTTCGTACCCTCCCATCGTTCCAAACTCGGTGAAGGCGTAGGAATTCGGGCTCTCTTTCACAATACGGTGAGCCGCGCGAACAGCCCTCATGAAGCCTTCGGAATCTGCCGGAACGACGCGCCCGCTCCCCTTCACCGAGACGGCGAGGACGTTTTTCGATCCGAGGACGGCTCCCGCTCCCACGCGCCCTGCAGCCCGGTGCCCCACCATTACCGACGCGAAGAGGACGCGCTTTTCTCCTGCGGGTCCGATGACGAGAATATCGCTCCCGGAAAAGCCGTTCTCTTTCAGGAATGCTTCTTTCTCGAGGACGGAACGCCCCTCGAGAGCCCCTGCGTTCAAGATCTCGACAGTATCGTCGGCAATGGCGATATGCACGGGGCGCCCGGCCGAACCGGAGATCACGACGAAGTCGTACCCAGCCTTTTTGAGGGAGCCTCCCATGTCGCATCCCACCCGGGCCTCCCCCCACCCTCCGGTGAGCGGCGACTTGCAGCAGACCGAGAGACTGCCGCCGCCGGGAACCAGATTGTCCGTCAGAGGGCCCGTCGCCAGGATGAAGAGGTTGTCCGGGCCGAGAGGATCAGCGCCCCGCGCCAGCTCATCGTACAGAATCCGGGCGGCGTACCCGGTCCCTCCAAGATAGGGCCGAATCTTCTCCTCAACGAGAGATTCGACCTTCACCTCTCCCGAGGTAAGGTTGATTCGCAGGATCTTGCCCGCATATCCAAGAAGTTTGTTCATAGCTCCCTCTCCCTTCGTCGACACGCTCTCGTTTGTGCGCACAGGACCGTGCTTTTCAAAACAAAAGAGCGGAGGGAGAGATCCCTCCGGCTCTTCATTTCGTGTTGAAATTTGAAAAATACCCTCCAGCTCTTCATTCCGCGATTCACTTTTCCTCACGCTGTTCTTTCGGGCGGTGGACATAAACGCTGCAAGGAGCCTGCGCCACCACCTTCGCGGCAACGCTCCCCAGGAAGAAGCGCTGCATAGGACTCAAACCACGGTGACCGATCATGATCATATCCGCTTCTTTTTCCTCGGCGAAACGGTTGATCTGATCGTAGACTTTGCCCGAACGGACCGAAACGGACATTCTCGGAATACCCTTTCCCGCAGCATCGATCCGTTCCTGGATAAATTTCGTGAAATCGTCCGCTACCTTTTCGTCGGCCGGAGGAAGCACCACTTCCCCCTCGCCGTAGAATACGGGCTCATGCTCCAGAACGGTTATTACGTGAAGAAAGAGCATATCGGCCTCTTGCTCCCGGTTCGCATAGTAGATGGCGTAATCCACCACACCCTTGCTGGTCTCGCTTCCGTCGATAGCCACAACCACTTTTTTCATACCGAACCCCTCCTTTACGCTCTTCTGCGCCCATTGGCGCCGACATATCCTCTCGGAGCCGGAAGGTCTTCCCGATACCTATTATAGCACATCCTCGTCACCTTAGTTTGAAAATTCACTTTTACACGCGCCGAACATTCTCTCCGCGCCTCTTGTTCATCGGCATGCTCACGCCTCTTTCTCTCCGTGACGCTCCCTGGGACGGTGGACATAGACGCTGCAGGGCGCCTGCGCCACCACCTTGGCGGCGACACTTCCCAGGAAAAAGCGTTGCACGGGACTTAGTCCCCGGTGGCCGATCATGATCATGTCGGCGCCCTTCTCCTCGGCAAAATGGACGATCCGGTCGTACACCCTTCCCGAACGCACTGAAACGGACATTCTCGGAATACCCTTTCCTGCCTCCCTGATCCGCTCCTCGATGAACTTCGTAAAATGCGCGATCACCTTTTCGTCGGATGGAGGCACCGCCACCTGTCCTCCGCTGTAGGCCACCGGCTCATACTCAACACTGGTGACCACGTGGAGAAAGAGCATCTCGGCGTCCAGCTCACGATTCGCGTAGTAGATGGCGTAATCCACAACCCCTTTGCTGGTTTCGCTGCCGTCGATAGGTACCACAATTTTTTTCATATCGCACCCCTCCTTCGCGCTCCCTGAGAGCGCCGTTTCGAGTCTGCCCCATCAGCGCCGGAAGGTCTTTCACGAATATTATAGCACAACTTGATCGGTTTAGTTTGAAAATTCCCTTTTCCTTTCCTCAGAAAACATGTATCTCCTCTCTTTCGGGTTTTCCGGAATCAAAATTCCCTCTTGACAAATCTGGAAAGCCATCTACAATGGCTCATCAATACCACCCTGCGGAAAAACATATTGAAAGGAGACGGGCTCATGGCGAACAAGGCGCTTATCTCGAACAAAGCGGCTCAAGACGGCGGATCATTCGTGTTCGCGTTTACACGCGGCCTGTGGCTTTATTACGCCACCGGCCGGCTTTCGCGTAGAGATCCGTCTTCGGCTTCTTCATATCCGCCCTCTCCCTGAGTTCATATTCGGAGGGGAGAGCGGAAAGAAAGAAAAGACACATGCCGGAACCGGGTTTCTACACCCGGTTCCGGTTTTTTTATTGTCAGGATGCATATTGCCGAAAGGGGGCGACGAATCATGATGGTGGTGGAAATGACGGGGGAGAGTACCGGTCGGGATCTTGATCGAATCTGCGAATCCATGGCGCAGAACAAAAAAAGTTTCAGGGTTGTCTCGGGGAGGAGCAGTTCTTATGTCATGGTCCCTGACGTCTCGCGGACGGAGGATTCCGCCGGCATCCTGAGCCTTCCGGGAGTGCGGAAAGTACACGTTTCGTCATGCTGTCACCCTCTCGCGAGCCGGGAGATCGGCGGCACGCCGCATCCGATGGAGATCGCGGCGGGTGTGTGGATCAACGGGGGCGAACCCCTCGTCATGGCGGGCCCGTGCGCCGTCGAGAACAGAAATCAGCTTATGAAGAGCGCCGAAGGCGTGAAAAAAGCCGGTGCGCACGTTCTTCGAGGCGGCGCCTTCAAGCCGCGTTCCCACCCGTACGCATTCCAGGGCCTGGGAAGCGAGGGAATCGCGCTGTTGAAGGAAGCGCGCAAAACGACCGGCCTCCCCGTTGTCACGGAAGTCATGTCCCCCGAGGAGGCCGAATGGATCGCTCCGCATATCGACATTCTCCAGGTCGGAGCGCGCAACATGCAGAACTTCTCCCTGCTCAAAACGCTCGGCGGACTCGGAAAACCGGTCCTTTTGAAGCGGGGAATGGCCGCCACGGTGGAGGAGTGGCTTCAGGCCGCGGAGTACATCCTCGCCGGAGGAAACGAGCGCGTGATTCTTTGCGAGCGCGGAATCCGCAGCTTCGACAGAAATACCCGCAACACCCTCGATCTGAGCGTCGTTCCCCTGCTGAAATCCATGACGCACCTTCCCGTCGTCGTCGATCCGAGTCATGCCACCGGAAAACGCGATCTCGTGACGCCGATGAGCCTCGCGGCGCTGGCGGCGGGAGCCGACGGCCTCGTCGTCGAGGTCCACTGCGAACCCGGCGAGGCTCTGTGCGACGGCCCGCAATCGCTTACTCCCGAGGAGTTCTCCCGCTTGATGGAACTCGCCTCGCGGGTGACGCAGGCCCTTCGGAAGGAGGAACCCGCATGGACGATGTAGGCCCGGGGAGAAAGCGGAACCGTGAAATCCCGGAAGCACACCGGACGAGCATCCTCCGGCGCGGCGGCTTTCCTACCTCCGTCGTCGTGGGCGAATCGCTCCTTCACCGTATTTCGAGTTTCACGGAAAGAGAGGAGATACCCTTCATCGTGGCGGATGAGATCACCGGACCGCTCTTCGCAGATTTTCTGGAGCATAAAAGTCACGTCTTCGCACTTCCCGGCGGAGAGGACGGCAAAAGCCTTGCAGCGATAGGAAAGATCTATACGGCACTCGCAGAAGCCGGTATCGACCGCCGAGGGACGATCCTCGCCCTCGGCGGGGGAGTTGTCGGAGATACGGCGGGATTCGCAGCCGCGACATGGATGCGCGGCATCCGCCTGATCCACTGCCCCACCACTCTTCTTGCACAGGTGGACAGCTCCGTCGGCGGCAAGACCGGCATCAATCTCGAAAAAGGGAAAAATCTGGTCGGCGCCTTCCATCCCGCGGAGTGGGTGTTCTCGGACGTTGAGTGCCTTCGGTCGCAGACGGAGACGGACTTTCGCCAGGGACTCGCAGAAGCGGTGAAGTACGGTTTCGGGGAGGACTGGTCGTTCTTTCGATGGATCGAGGAAAACGTCCTCCCGATAGTGCGGCGCTCTCTTCCGGTTTTGCGGCAACTCGTCTCGGAATGCGCGCGGATGAAGCTCGAAGTCGTCTCGAAGGACGAACATGAGCAGAGCGGCATTCGCGCCAGGCTGAATCTTGGGCATACCGTCGGGCACGCGCTTGAGGCAGCATCCGGCTACCGGTGGCGGCACGGCGACGGCGTCGCCGCCGGCATGATGGTCTCAGGCCGGCTGGCTCTTCAGCTCGGTGAACTTTCGAGGGACGATTTCTCACGCCTGGAGAGGCTTCTGACCGCTCTCAGAATTCCATTCCGCCCCGACCTGCCATGGGACGAACTTGTCCCCTTTCTGGCGCTGGACAAAAAATTCTCGCGGGGCGCTCCTCGCCTCGTGATCCCGCGCACAGGCGGTCCATGCCGCCTGCGCGACGACATCACCCTTGAAAAGCTCCGCGGAGCCTATGAAGAGGAGAGGCTCCGGAGGGGCTGATTCGCCGTCCGGAGCCTCTTTTCAGCACCCTGAAGAAACGGGAGGAAGTGCGGCCCGTCCATCCCGGAAATTATTGCTTCTGTTCTTCGAACTCCTTCTGGTAGACTTTTCCGGAACCCATCATGACGCTGATGACATTGAGCATGGGGAAGGTTTCGCACACGATCTTGATGATGGCGGCGATAATCACCGAGATGAGCGCACCCACCACTCCCCAGATGAGGCCCCAGAAGAGCAGCGAGATCAGCACCACGACAGGACTCAGGTTAAGCCTGTCCCCCATGACCTTCGGCGTGATGAAGTTGCCGATGATCACCTGGATCGACAGGAGCGTCAGCGCGGTGATCAGGGGGACCGTCAGCCCGGGGTAGAACTGCACCACGGCCACCAGGATCGGAGGAATGGAAGCGACGATGGAACCGATTGTCGGAATAAAGTTGAGAAGAAAGGCGAGGACCCCCCACGTCACGGCGAAATCAACCTGCAGATATTCGAGCGACAGCCAGACGACAATGCCGGTCACCGCGCTGATGAGAGCCAACGCGCTCAGGTATCGCCCGATCTGCCACGAAATCGTGGTCAGGATCTTTCGAGCCCGTTCGGCGCCGTGAGGCGTCACGAAGGCTTTTTTCACCTTGTATTCGAAGTAAGGAGAGCCGAGAAGCATAAAAACGAGGAAGACGATGACCATGACGAGTTTCGAGATGATGGTGACGAAGGATCCGGACAGATCGAGGAGATATCCCCGTATGGTGAACCCCCAGTTGATCGATGTCCAGAAATCGGGAGGAAGGTCGAAATTGGTGGTGAGCGACTGGCCTATCTCCATCAGGCGCGAATAGTACTTCGGAAAGGCTGCGGCGAAAGCCAGAATACGGGTATTGATGAAAAGAGCGCCGAGAAAGCAGAGACCGAAGAAGATTGCCAGGACGAATACCACTGCGAGTCCTGTCGGAATGCGCCGTTTTGCGAGATAACGAACAATCGGGCCGAAAAGATATGAAAGAAGCCATGCGATGATGAGCGGGATGAATACCGCCTGTGCGAAGTTCAGCACAAACCCTACGGCAACGAGGGCAATCACCCCTACGAGGCCGATCATTACCTGAAATTTTTCCACGCTATCCCTTCCCTTCCTTGAAATCGGAGCAGACTTCCTCCGCATACTATTGTACAGGAAAAAAGAATTTGGATGAGGAAATACACCGAAAAAACATTCTCCTTTTTCCGATCGGACAGGGAACAAATTCCGGGAATATGTGAAAACAGAGCATGAGCGCTCTCCTAGGGAAACGGAAACGGCGACTTCCGCCTGAAAGGAGGAGTCGCCGTTTCCGTTTTTTCCCGAAAACCTTTCCATATGGATGTCCTACAAGAGTCTATCGGCCTCCAGGACAGCCAGAGCCAGCACTTCAGCTCCCCGGACGAGATCCTCCGGAGCCGTCGCCTCTTCCTTGGCGTGGCTGACGCCGTTGATGCTGGGGACGAATATCATTCCGGCCTTCGTGATGCGGGCCATCGGATTGGCGTCATGCGACGCGCCGCTGGGCATCCGGGTGCAGCTGACGCCGAGTTCGCCGCAGGCCTTCCCGACGGCCTCCTGCAGGATAGGAGAGAGTTCGACGGCTCCCTTCCGGACGAGGGGTTCCATCGCAACCGATACTCTGCTCCTCTTTTCGAGAAGAGACCGAAAAACACCGGCGGCTTCGTCCATAACGGCATCCTGCAGCGAGCGTATCTCCAGCGTGAAATCGGCCCGACCGGGGACGATGGCCGCCGCACCCGGATGCAGGGAGAAAATACCGGCGTTGCAGACGAAATCGTCCCGCGTATCGGTCCATGCGAACCATTCGGTCAGCAGCTCCGCCGATTCCCGCATGGCGTCCTTCCGCTCCTTCATGGGAGTGGTGCCGGCGTGGTTCGCCTCCCCGGTCAAACGCACCGCATAGCGGCTGATCCCCACGATCCCTGTGGGAATACCTATCTGAATGCCGCGCCGTTCCAAAAAGGGACCCTGTTCTATGTGAAGCTCGAAGTAACAGGCTATTCCGGACGGATCCGCTTTAGATGAACGGACCATTTCAGGAGTCAGCCCGATTTTTGCAAGCCGTTCGGAGGGAAGCGGCTCTTCGAGCAGCCCGGCGAACGCGCGGCTTCCAAAGGTTCCGCCCATCTCTCCTCCCTCCTCGGCAGTGAAGGCGACGACCTCGAAAGACCGCCGGAGCGGCAGCTTTTTTTCGGCGATGGAACGGGCCGCCTCCAAAGCGGCCATAACTCCGAGGGGGCCGTCGTACTTCCCTCCGCCGGGAACAGCGTCGAGATGCGACCCCGCAAGAATCACCGGCAACGACGGATTGCTCCCCTCCAGCCTGCCGAACAGATTTCCCACGCCGTCCACGCGGGTGACGAGTCCCGCCTCCTTCATCTTCTCCTCGACGAACCGCCGGGCGTCGTCGTAGGCCGAGGTATAGGCGGGACGGTCCATCCCCTCCCCTTCGACCCATCCCATGCGCCCGAGGGCCTCGAGATCGGCGAGAAAACGCTCTCCGGAGATCATCATGACGCTACACCGTCGGAACGCCGAGCTCCTTCAGGATCCGGGCGATCTCCTTCTTCG
>CAYRPJ010000039.1:0-38590 GCA_964426245.1 uncultured Synergistaceae bacterium | reverse complement strand
GGTTCACCGAGCAGATCTACAACCAGATCATCCTCTACTTCAACTGGAACCAGGGCGCGGCCTTCGGATTCCTGCTGCTCGGACTCTCCTCGCTGATCATCTGGGCGGGACTCCGGCTCACCGGTCAGAGTCTCAAGGAGGTGGTCAAATGATCCGGACGCTTCCGTCCTCGAAGGGGTACCGGCGCGGGTTCCGGCTTTTCATCCTCCTCTACTTCGTCCTCCTGTTCGCTCCGCTTTTTGTGACGATGGTGCTCGCCTTCAACGACTCGATGTTTCCGTCGCTCCCGTGGGAGGGGTTCACTCTCGACTGGTTCTTCGGAGCCGGGCCGCAGAAGTACGGCATCTTCAACGACCAGACGAACCTTCGAAGCCTGGCGACGTCATTCCGGGTCGCCCTGGCCGTGACGGTGCTCTCGACGTTCCTGGGGACGTGCGCCGCCTTCCTCTTTGAGCAGGAGAACTTCCGCTTCAAGGGAGCCCTTTACTTCCTGATGATCGCGCCGCTGGTCATTCCGGGCGTCATCCTCGGCATCTCGATCCTGATGTTCGCCAACACCGTCGGCATCTGGATCGAGGATCTGTTCGGCGTCTACGTGAAGTTCCTCGTGCCCGGCTTCTGGCTGGTGGTGCTGGGGCAGTCGTCCTTCATCTCGACCATCGTGGCGCTGGTGGTCTCCGCCCGGCTGAAGAAATTCGACCGGTCTCTCGAGGAGGCCGCGTACAACCTCGGTGCGAACCGCGCCGAGGTGCTCTGGTTCATCACCCTGAAGTACCTGCGTCCCTCGATCTTCGGCGGCGCCGCGGTGGCCTTCCTGATGTCCTTCGAAAACTTCAACACCACGGTTTTCACGGTAGGCTCGCAGGCGACCCTGCCGATCAACATGTACATGCAGGTTCGGGACGGCTCCACGCCGGTGATCAACGCGATCTCGCTGCTGCTGATCCTGGGCGCGTCGATCTTCGCCGGGGTCAATTTCTGGGCAAGCGGCCGGAAAGAGGCATGAGCGTCCGTCCGACTCCTTCTTGGATCCGGCGCTTCTCCGCATGGCGGGAACCTCGATAGTTTCTTGTTTCCGAATCCTGTAATTGTCCGGGGTGAAAAAGAGTGGTAGCATGAAGAGATAACGATGAATCGCGAGGTGGAGCAATGGACGGGCAGGAAATGGTGACGAAGGATTTCGCGGAGGAAGGAGTCGCTATTCTGACGGAGCGGTTGGCGCTCCTCTACTATGCGTTCGTCAGTACCATGATTGAAGAGATCGGCGAAGAAGAAGCCGAGCGGCTGACGAAATCGGCGATAGCGTCCTACGGAAGAATGAGCGGGGAAAGAACTGCGGAAAAGGTGATCGCGCAAGGCCTTGAACCTCTGCTGGAGCACTATAAAAAGGGGAACGACCTTCCCGCCGTGGGCTGGAAAAAAGGCCCCGTCCCCATCCCGGAAGGCCTGCCGGACGGCTATGCGCACAAGGTAGAGTACTGTCCTTTCGCGAAACACTGGAAGGATCTTGGCTTCGAAAAGTGGGGGCGGCTGTACTGCGGCGTGGACCAGGCGAAGTATGCGGCGTACGGAAAGGGGTTCAAATGCGTTCACGACAAGAACCTG
Source organism: uncultured Synergistaceae bacterium (assembly GCA_964426245.1). Taxonomy (GTDB): domain Bacteria; phylum Synergistota; class Synergistia; order Synergistales; family Aminobacteriaceae; genus JAAYLU01. Next base: position 36,985 of record CAYRPJ010000039.1, on the reverse strand, counting down.
CTCGACGGAGACGAATACTGCATCGTCCGCGTCGAGAAAGGAATTCCTCAGGAGGAGTGAGCGCGCGCAACCTCCACCATTTTCATCGAAGACGAAGATACGTTCTCGCCATACCAAAAAATCGGCCGGGAGGAGCCTCTTGTGGCACAACCAAAAAGCATTCTGGAATACTGGATTTTAAAACTGCTTGATTCGAGAACGGAACCTCAGGGTGCAGGCTCACTCCTCGAAATTCTTGAAGATCAGGGACTTTCCGTCAGCGAAGCAGGTGTGGGAAGAGCCATGCGGGCTCTGCGCAATCAGGGTTTTCTCGAAAAGAGAGGCAAGCAGGGACATTGCATCACCCTTTCCGGAAAAGAAAGGCTTCGCAAAATCGAGGAGGAGAAAGAACTCCGGGACTTTCTGAAGGACGTCGTCGTCCAACCGGGAATGAGAGGGGGCAACAATCTTATCGAACGCCTCGTCGCACGGAAGGCCATCGAACGGGAGGCGGTCTACCAGGCGACTCTGAACGCCACCGAGGAAGACTTTGCGGCAATAGAACGAATCGTCGCCGATCAGTACGAGAACATGAAGAAGAACGAGAATTACGTGGACATGTCGGCTCAGTTCCACCGCGCCATTTTGAAGGCGTCCCGTGTTCCTCTGCTGGAGACGCTGTATGATTTTATCGGCATTTCCTCCAAATGGCAGAATTTTTTCGTCGGCACCTTCAAGGTGTACAACACGCCGCTCAACGTTTCTCACGACAAAATACTCCGGCTGATGAAGGCCCGGGACCCTGAAAAGGCGGCGGAGGCAATGGCCTCGCACCTCGAAGACGTGATCGCCAACGCAAAGAAACTCTCTCCCGAAGATCACTGAACGCTGCTCCTTTCCCCGCATCGCGGATATACTCTTCCTTCCCGGCAGGAACGCTTCCTGTCGGGATTTTTTATATGGATTCCGCACAAACGTCTTCGAAAAAGCATTGACAGAATCTTTTTATTACGCTACTCTATCGTCGTTCATCATTGATGATCTACGATCTGTTTCATTTGAGACCTGTTTACAAAGTCAAAGAAGTTGCAATTACTTTATCTAGGAGGCGCAGGAATGAAGATAAACGGAGCCCGGCTCTTTCTCGAAATGCTCAAGCTGCACGGGGTTAAGGATGTATTCGGACTTCCGGGAGAGACGACCCTTGCGTTGTACAGGGAGTGGGCGGAATTTCCGGATGTCCGGCATATCCTGACGCACGACGAGCGGGCCGCCGCGTTCATGGCGGAGGCGTACGCAAAGGCCGCCGGAACAGTCGGCGTGAGCGAGGCTCCCAGCCCGGGAGGCGCTCATCCGGCGCCCGGCGTTCTGGAATCGTTCAAGGGTTCCGTCCCCACCGTCTGTTTCACGTCGGACATTCCGTTCAACAACGACAAGAGAAACATGCTCTCCGGGTTCGACCAGAACCGGCTGTACGAGGCCATCACGAAGGAAAGCATGCTGATCACGCGGGCCAGGGACATCCCTCACCTCGTCAGGCGCGCGTTCCGGGTCGCTCTCTCGGGTCGTCCCGGCGCCGTCCACGTCCGCATCCCGCTGGACGTCTACGAAGAGGAGACCGAGATACACGAGGCGGACCTCTACGGGGGGAGCTGCGCGTGGCCTGCCGACCGCCCCGTGGCGGACTCCGAAATGATCGATCGTTCGCTGGAGCTTCTTTCCCGGGCCGAACACCCTGTGATCGTCTGCGGTCAGGGCGCCCTCGTCTCGGATGCGGGAGAGGAAGTCCTCGCCCTTGCCGGAATTTTCGACGCCCCCGTCGGCACGACGATGACCGGCAAAGGCTGCGTCCCTGAGCGGCACCCTCTCTCAATCCGCGTCATCGGCGCACGCGGAGGAACAAGTTTCTCGAACCGCTTCCTCGAAGAGGCGGATCTCGTCTTCTTTGTGGGCTCGAACACGGATTCCGCCGGAACGGACGCATGGAAGCTTCCCTCGGTCTGTCGTCCGCCGAAAATCGTTCACCTCGACATCAGCAGGGAGGAGACGGGCAACAACTATCCCACGGACGCCTGCCTCGTCGGGGACGCCAGGGCGACGATCGCCGCGATGGTCGAAAAATGCCGAAGCAGAGGCCTCGGAAATAATCGAGAAAGCAAGGCGAAGGTGGCCGACGCGATGAACGCGCTCGATCGATCTCTGGAACCGGCCCGCACTTCGGACGACTACCCTGTGCACCCGGTCCGATTCGTCAAGGAGCTTGAACGCCTCCTCCCGGAAAAATCCTTCATTTTCGTCGAACCGAGCGTCGGCAGCATCTACTCCGCCGCGTACCTCGTGCAGGAGAGATCCGGTCGCATGTTCCTCTCGAACTACTCGATGGGAGCGCTCGGCTACGTCCTTCCCGCCGCGGTCGGAGCGGCGGTGGCTCACCCGGATTCCACGGTGATCGCGCTCGGAGGGGACGGGAGCTTCCATTTCAACTGCGGCGAACTGGAGACGTACAGCAGGCTCGGGCTGAACATCAAATTCGTGCTGCTCAACAACAATGTCTTCGGATGGATCCGGGGGGAGATCGAGCACGTCTACAACGGAAAGCCGTTCGGAACAGACTTTCGATCAGTGGACTACTGCAAGATCGCGGAGGGCTTCGGATTGAAGGCTCTGAAAATCACCGATCCGGCACACATAGCCCGCGCCCTTGAAGAAGCGTTCGCGCATCGCGGTCCCGTATTGATCGAAATGCCGGTGAGATCACAGGACGAACTCGTTCCCCCGGTTCCGCGATGGATTCCGAACGCGAAACGAAAAGGGCTTCCGTATCTCTATTAGCGCACAAGGAGCTCGTCTCCTGGCGGGATATATACGAACCACATTCAGAGGAGGGGTAGCAATGAAGAAGAAAGGGTTGTTGGTAGTTCTGGCGCTTTTCGTCGTGGTTTTTGCTCTCGGAGCGACAGCGTCGTTCGCGACGGATGATGAACTGAAGATCGGATCGAACCGTGTCGGCAGCACGTGGTACGTTCAGGCCGCTGTGATCGCCGATGTCGTGCGGAAGGCCTATCCTGAACTCAAGATCGACGCGGCCCCCATCGCCGGAGGCATCGGCAATCTGAAGCTCCTTGGAAAAGGAGAGATGAACATCGCGCTCACCATGGGAAACAACAACAAGTGGGCCTACGAGGGGACGAATCTCTTCAACGAGCCGATCACGAATCTCCGCACCATCGTGGGCGGCCTTGATCAGTTCTACGTCGGCATCGCCGTCAGAAAAGGAAGTGGAATCACCTCCCTGAAGGACATCGCGGAGAAGAAGATGAAGATCCGTCTCATGACGGTCCAGCGCGGCACCACGGGAGAGGCCTCGGCTGCGCACCTGCTGGAAGCATACGGTTTCTCGTACGACGACATCAAGAAATGGGGCGGTTCGGTGGAGCACACCGACTTCGAGGCCATCGTCAACGCAATGAAGGACGGGCGCTGCGACCTCTTCATCCAGGCGCTCTCGAAAGGGCACCCGACCTTCACCGAACTCGCCGTGACGGGCACGATCGACCTGATAGGCGTCTCGGAGGAGAGCATCGCCTTCCTCGAGAGATACGGCTACACCCGCTCTGTGCTTCCCGCCGGTAATTTCAAGGACCAGGAGGCCGATCTCGTACTTCCGGGATACCGGAGCACGATCACCGTGACGGACAAGATGGACGACGATACGGCCTACAAGATCGCGAAGGCGATCTTCGAAGGGAAAGCCTCGCTTGTCCAGGGACACAAGGCGTTCGAGGATTTCAATCCGGAGAAGGATGCGGTCAACCCGCTCAACCTCGGCGGCGTTCCTCTCCATCCGGGAGCGGCGAAATTCTACACGGAGAAGGGACTTTTGAAGTAAGCGGTTCAGGTTCATAGACAGCGCGCAGACGACGGACGGGGTGAACGTGTTCCTTTTCGCCCCGCCCGTCTGCCGATACGAAGGAGGGAACGGAGCGAAGTGGAACAAAAAATACGGAGTCATCTCGTTGCAATTACAGCACTCTTATGGGTTGCGGGGCAGATCTACGTCGCCTTCTCCGCGGTGCCCGGCATGACGATCCGACCGCTTCACGTCGGCTTCTGCCTTATTCTCGTCTTTTTGCTGAAACCCTCTTTCAAAACGTTTCCGCGACTCTCGCTCGTTCTCGACCTCGCCTTCGCCGCAGGCATCGCGCTCCTGATGATCCACGTACTCCGGCACGCCGACCGGATCAGCACCCGTATTCCGTTCGTCGACGACATTCTCGCGTCGGATTACGCATTCAGCGCACTGCTCGTGCTTCTTCTGCTCGAGGCCGGGCGGCGGACCCTCGGATGGTCCATGACCGTCATCGCGCTCGTCTTCATGGCGTACAGCTTCTTCGGAACCAATCTGCCCGGCATCCTCGGCCATCCGAGGGTGACGGTCGCCGCGTTCGTCGAAAACCAGTTCATGACCTCGGCGGGCATCTTCTCGAGCCCCATCGCTGCCTCGGCCCACACGATCTTCTACTTCATGATCTTCGGTTCGTTCCTGGCCGCGACGCCTGCAGGGACTCTCTTCGTCGCCATGGCCAAATACGCTACAAGAAAGGCGGTCGGAGGCGCAGGCAAGGCTTCGATCGTCGCGTCCGGGCTCTTCGGCATGATCAGCGGAAGCGCCGCGGCGAATGTGGCCTCCGTCGGCTCGATCGTCTATCCGATGATGAAAAAAGCCGGTTTCAAGCCGGTCTTCAGCGGCGCACTCCTGGCGACGGCGGGGACGGGTGGGCAGCTCATTCCTCCCGTTATGGGCGCTTCGGCCTTCATCATGGCGGATATGATCGGCATTTCGTACTTCACCATCGTCCTCTGCGCCATCCTCCCCTCGCTTCTCTACGTCGGCTCGCTCTTCTGGGAGGTGCATCTCGAGGCCCACAAGCAGGGGATGAAGGTCGAAACCGTCGACAGGGACGAGCTGCTGCGGACCATCAGGAGCTACTTTCACCTGATTATCCCGATCATTCTGCTGGTGGCCCTCATCGCGTACGGCCGTTCGCTGATGTACTCCGCCCTGGCCTCCACGCTCTCCCTGATCGTCCTCTGCCAACTGCGGAAGGATACCCGCCTCTCGATAGCGGAGATCCTGAAGATGGCGATCGACGGAGCCAAAGCATCGGTCATCGTCACGCTTCCATGCGCCCTCGCGGGCATCGTCATCGGGGAAGTCGTCTATACAGGGCTCGGCCTTCGTTTCAGCGCGCTCATCGCCGATCTCTCCGCCGGGAACCTCCTGCTGGCCCTCGTTCTTTCGACCGTGATGATCATCATCATGGGAATGGGAATGCCGACGAGCGCGGCCTACATCATGAGCGCGGTCCTTCTCGCCCCGGCGATGCAGAAGCTCGGCATCCAGGCGCTCGTAGCGCACATGTTCATCTTCTACTTCGCCAACATGTCGATGATCACGCCGCCCGTGGCAATCGCCTCGTACACTGCGGCGGGAATGACCGGGACGGGGCTCTGGGAGACCGGAATGGAGGCGGTCAGGCTGGCAATCGTGCTCTTTCTCATTCCGTTCGTCTTCGTCTACAATCCGGCGCTGCTCGGCCTGGGCAGTCATTACGAGATTATCGCCGTCTTCTTCTTCTGCTCGGTGGGAGTGATGTCGCTCGGCATAGGGGTCATCGGCTTCCGGAGGAAACCGATTTCTCTGCTTCCGCGCACTCTCTTCGTCCTCGCCGCGCTCAGCATGATCGTGCCGGAGAGGATATCGAGCATCTCCGGCCTGCTCCTCTTCTCCGCGCTGCTCTTCTTCAGCAGAGAGCGGCGGAACGCAATACCACCTGCCGCGAATTCATAGAGCGATCTCCTGCAACCATCCTAATTAAAAAAGCGCCCTCTCTGTTCTCAGGAGAGAACGGAGAGAGCGCTTTATTGGAGTTCTTCCCTGTCAAAGCGTTCTTTTCGCGAAACGCGCCTTCGCGCCGAGTTCCCGGGAGATGTTCAGGAGCCGGTTGTATTTCGCGTTCCTCTCTCCCCGTACGGGAGAGCCTATCTTCATCAGCGGAGCTCCTACGGCAACGGCGACGTCCGCCTGGAAGGGATCGTTGGTCTCGTTCGAACGGACCGAAGCCGCGACGTCGTATCCGTGTTCCCGGGCGAAAAACGCCGCGTCGATCGCCTCGGTGACCGTACCGATCTGGTTGATCTTCATGAGCATCGCGTTTCCGGCTTTTTTCTCTATTCCCTGCTGCAGCCGTCCGATGTTGGTCACGAAAATATCGTCACCGACAATCATGCGGTCGGGAAGGAGCTGCGTTATCGCCGAAAAATCATCGAAGGCATCCTCGTGGAACGGGTCTTCGATATAGCGCAACGGGAAGCTGCGGGCCAGTTCGACAATATACGCTTCGAATTCGCGTACGGTCACGCTCCGGCCGTTCAGGTCGTACATGCCGCTTTTTTCGTCGAACAGTTCGGTTGCGGCAATATCCAGCCCCAGCGATATCCTGTCGTCACACCCGACATCCTTCGCGGCGCGCAGCATGTATTCGAAAGCTTCCTCGGAGGATCTCAGCGGCGGCGCCCACGCTCCGCAGACATCGGGAACAACGCCGAAGGACTTCGAGAGCGCCTTGCCCAGCGCGTAATGCGTTTCGGCAAGTGCTTCCAAGGCTTCGGGAAAACTCTCGAAGCCGTCGAAACACAGGATATAATCCTCGAATTCGATCGAGGCCGGGGAATATTCTCCTCCGGCGATGACCGTGGCTGCCGGGGCCGGAAGCCGGACAGCCCTCACACCGCCGAGGTACAGGTACGGCGGAAGCCCGGCGGCTTTCGCCCCGGCCTTCGCGACCGCGATGGATGTCGCGAGGATCGCGTTGCTTCCCAACTGTCCCTTGTTCGGAGTGCCGTCCAACTCCATCATGAGCTGGTCGATTTCCCTCTGTTCCAGCACGCTCTTTCCTTTCAACGCCGGAGCTATGATTTCCGTGACGTTCGAGACCGCCTTTCGGACGCCGAACCCCCGGAAGCGTGTTCCTCCGTCGTACACTTCGCACGCCTCGTAACGTCCCTTCGAGGTCCCCGTCGGGACAGAGGACTCGACCTCGATGCCCGATTCTGTGACCAGCCTGACTTCCACCGTCGGTCTTCCCGTCGATCCGAGGATCTCCATTGCTTCGATTGCGCGAATCCGGTCGCTCATTTCAATCTCCTCACTTCACAAGGACAAGTCGTAAATTCATCAGATTGGTACCGGTGTGCCCGGTCACAAGGGTGTCGCCGAGCTTTTCAAGCAGTTCGGCGCTGTTGTGCTCCTTCAAATACGAGTCGATACGAAGTCCCATTTTAGCGACGCGCCCGTACGTCTGCGCGTCGGCGATACCGCCCGCTATGTCGGTCGGCCCGTCCGTACCGTCGCTGTCGACGCTTATGCAGACGACTTGTCTGTCCACATCCCGGAACTTATTCGCGAAACCGAGGACGGTCTCCTGGTTCGGCCCGCCGCGTCCCGGATTATCCCGGATCGTGACCGTCGTCTCTCCGCCCGAGATGATCGCACAGGGCGGAGGAAACGGACGTCTCCAGCCTGCGACCTCCTTCGCGATTCCGGCAAAGAAGCAGCCGAGTTCTTTCGCCTCACCCTCGAGCTTGACCCCTAAAACGGCAGGTATGTACCCGAGGCGCTTCGCCTCGGAGGCAGCGCTTTCGCACATGCTCCATGGATCCGCGACACTGATGATGCGATTTCGAACCCCGTCGAGATTTTTCGGCGTCTCCATCTCCGGAGAGACGAGCCCCTTCTCAAGATGACTCACGATCGAAGAGGACACGCGATTCCAGATATCGAAACGCTTCAAAACATCGACGGCATCCTGAAAGGTCGTCGGGTCGGGAAGGCACATATCGGGCCACGGCATACCCTCGGGCGCCGTGTTCAGCGTCAGAGTGAAGGCGCGCGCCGGGTGGAAGCGTTCCGCAAGACGTCCTCCCTTGACGAGACAGAGATGTTTCCGGACGGCGTTGATCTCCTGAATGATCGCCCCGCATTTAAGGAGCATATCCGTCAGCGCGCCTATTTCGGACAGAGCGACGCCGTCCGGGGGCAGCGTCGTCAGCGCGGAACAACCGCCGGTTATCGCCGCGAAGACCAGGTCGTTCTGCCGGAGCTTCCCGAGAAGGGAGACAATACGCCGGGCGCCTTCGACGCTTTCCGCGTCCGGTATCGGATGCCCCGCCTCGAACACTTCGATCCGTTCAAGCCGTCGCTTTTCACCCTTTTTCACGACGACGACGCCCTCGTCGATCCTGTCGCCGAGGGTCTCCTCAAGCGCTTCAGCGATCGGAAAAGCGCCTTTGCCGCTCCCAACGACGTAGACATGTTCATACTCCCGAAGATCCAGAACATCGTCTTCGATATACAGAAGATCTCCGTCACGGCGGACAAGGCGGCGCGTTCCCCGTCCCGGATCTCCTCCAAGAATCCCCTCGCCTACGATTCTGAGGGCATCTCTTCTGGCTTCGGACTGTCCGTGTGCGACAAGCTCTTCAAAGTTCCTGAAAACACAAGAGGTGCTGCTCTCCATAGTGCTCATCTCTTCTCCAATAAAGAGGATGTATACGACTTGTAGAATGTGGAAAGGACGATCAGAAGCGACAGCGCGATGAAGGTCACCGTGATCGGCCGAGTGTAGAAAATGCTCCAGTCCCCTCTGCTCATGATGAGAGACCGCCTGAGTTCGCTTTCGAGCATGGGGCCGAGGACGAGCCCCAGAACAACCGGGGCCATCGGGAATCCTCCGCGAGACATGAGATACCCAGCCAATCCCAGGGCAAGCGTTATGCCGACGTCGAAAGCGTTGTTCCGCAGAGCGAAGGAGCCGACGACGGACAAAATGATCAGAACAGGCATCAGGTAGTGGGAAGGAATATCGAGAATCTTGACGAACAGCCGTATCCCGCCGAATTGAATGATCGCCATGAATATGTTCGCGATCAGGAGCGTGGTGAAGATACCGGCGACGACGTCGGGAAATTTCGTGAAGAGTTCCGGCCCCGGCTGCAGCCCGTGAATCATCAGGCCTCCGAGAAGAACGGCCGTGACGCTGTCACCCGGAATGCCGAGCGTCATCAGGGGGATAAGCGCTCCGCCCGTGACACCGTTGTTCGCCGTCTCCGACGCTATGACGCCTTCGACCGATCCCCGACCGAATTCTTCGGGGTGCTTGGACATCCTTTTCGCCTGGTCGTACGCGAGGAAGGAGGCGATGTTGCCCCCGGTGCCCGGGACCATGCCGATGAAGGTGCCGATGATGCTGGAAAAGAATATGTTCAGTTTGGCCTTCCAGATATCCGGAATCGACGGGAAGAAATTGACGAGATTGAGTTTCTTGGTGAAGCTTTGATTCCCCTTTGCACCCGCCCCTTCTTCGAATGTGTCCAGTATCTGGGGTATGGCATAAAAACCTATGAGCGCGGGCATGATCGAAATTCCTGTCATGAGGTTGATGCTGTCGAATGTGAAACGGAGATCGCCCGTAATCTGGTCGACGCCTATGAAGGAGAGCGTCAGTCCGAACAGTCCGGACACGATCCCTTTCATCAACGATTTCGCGGATATGGAGGCTATGATCATGAGTCCGAAAAGCGCCAGGGCCATGTACTCCGGCGGCCCGAACTTCAGAGCGTACCGTGCGATCTGCGGAGCCACCGTGACAAGAATCCCCCAGCTGATGAAACCGCCGAAAAAGGATGCCATGACAGCCCACCCCAGCGCCCTCGCGGCCTCCCCTTTCTTCGCCATCGGGTACCCGTCCAGCGTCGTCACCACTGCCGAAGGAGTCCCCGGGATATTGAGAAGAATTGCTGAAACGGCCCCGCCCGCGATTCCTCCCACGTAGACGCCGAGCATCATCCCCAAAGCATGCACCTTGGGGAACGTGAACGTGAGCGGGACCAGGAGGGCGACGCCCATTGTCGCCGTCAGGCCCGGCAAGGAGCCGAAAACAAGCCCCATGAATGTTCCGGCGAATGTCAGGAACAGGCACATCGGATCCGAAAGAACGTTCAGTATCAGCGAAAATGCGTCCATAGCGATGTCACCTCATAGAATCCGCTCTAAAAGTCCGGCGGGCAGAGGAATTTTGAAGACGTAAACAAAGAGTATGTGTATGCACGATGTAAAGCCTATCGACAAGGCAAGAGCGGCGGAAAGCGAGCGTTTTCCGGAAGGCGCGAAAATATATGCCGCAAGGAAAATGAACACTGCGCTCGAGATGAAAAAACCCACGGAATCCCATACCGCAACGTAGGCAATCACCAAACAGAGAAAGAAGATCGTTCGGAGGGGTATCGAGGGAAACAACATGCGGATGTTGAAACTCCCCTTTCCGATCCCCCGAAATACCCTGACGAACAGAAAAAAGTTCAGAACAAGCATGAGGATGAACGCTCCCCGGGGAAAGCTCTGGGGGCCTATGCCCCCAGAGAAACCCTCGGTCGGAAGATGATAGGACAGATAGAGGAAGAGAAGCGCCCCACCGCTCAAAAAGGAAAGAGCAAGGATTTCAAATCGTGTCTTATTCATGTTCCGATCTCGGAAACATTAGAAAATCTTTTCCGCGACTTCCTTGAGAGCTGAGGAGAGTTTCGCCAGATAATCATCGAACTCCTTGCCGGTGACCGGCTGGCTCACAAAACCCGCAGACTTGCCGTATTCCTGGAATTGCGTGCTCAGTACGGCCTCTTTGAACATATCCGTCAGCTTTCCCCTGACCTCTTCGGAGATTCCCGCCGGCGCGACGATGAAGGAAATCTGGTCCACCGGACCATAGGGGAAAACGTCGTATCCTTTCTCTTCGAAAGTCGGCACGTCGGGAAGAGGATCGATCCGAGAATTTCTGAAAATACCGAGCGGCCGGACCTCTCCGGCTCGAATCTGGGCCATTGAATCAGACGGCTTCAGAACGCAGCACTCCACGTGGCCGCCCATCAAGGCAGGAAGGGCGAGGGAAGCTCCCTTGAAAGGCACGTGCGTGATTTCGCTGTCGATACTCCGGCCGGCCGAAATGGCCATAGCGTGATTCACGCTTTTGCCCGCGGCCGTCCCGGCACGGATTTTCCCGGGGTTCTCCTTCACGTAATTCATGAATTCATCCAGTGTTTTCCAGGGAGCATCGTTTTTGACGAGGAGCAGCATCGGGTCTTCGGAAAGAAGAGAAATGTTCGTGAACTTTTCGATTCCCCATTTCACCTGTCCCTGCCCCATCAGGATGAGGATGGTGCTGGAAGCGATCGCGACCGTATACCCGTCGGCCGGGGCAGTGATCAGCTCTGTCAGGCCGACGGCGCTGTTTCCGCCCTCCTTGTTCAGAACGACCAGGTTCACACCGAATTTGTCCATCATGATGGGCTGGAGCTTTCGAGCCATGATGTCCGTCGCTCCGCCGGCGGAAAAGGGAATGATCATCTTGATTTCACGACTTGGAAATGTGTCGGCTGCGGCTACTCCGGAAAACAGAAAAATCGATACGCAAAGCAGAGCAAGAAACTTTTTCATAGTCCACACTCCTGTCAGGGTAAATTTTCCTTCTTCTTTTTGTCGATCAGACTTCGGAATTTCCAAGCGCCTCCTGCAGAGCCTTAGCAAGATTCGTCACGTGACGACGCATCGCCTCCTCGCATTTTGACGGATTGTTTTCAAGGATCGCATCGAATATAACCCGCATTTCATTCGCAGATTCGCTGCTTCTCTTGGTGAGTTTCATATTCGTGAACTGAATGCGCTTGATTTCTCTCTTGTATCCGGTCAATATCGTCTCCATCTCGCTGTTCCCGGCCTTTTCCCACAAGGCCGAGTGCAGCATCAGGTCCGTCTCAAAAAGAAGCGCATCATGTTCCGGAGTGCCTGGCAAGGCTGCTTGCAGTTTTTCAAAAAGGCGGGACAGCACTTCCTTTTCCTCGCCGCTGAAGTTGCAGGCTGCTTTCCTGGCAATATAGGGCTCGAGAAGGAGACGTACTTCGCAGATTTCCATCGCCTTTTCATAAGAGGCGATCGGAGAGACTATCGTTCCGACCTGCGGCCGGACCAAAACCAGATTCTCCTGCTGAAGCCTCTGTATGGCATCTCTCACGGGAGCCCGGCTTACCTGGAATTTTTTCGCGGTCTGAGCTTCCGAAAGCTTGCTTCCAGGCATGAAGTCCATATCGAGTATGCTTCTTTTAAGCTCTTCGTAGATCGTGTCTGCGATTGTCTTCGTTTTGAGCAACCTTTTTCACCGTCTCATTCGTTGTTGGAAGCTGTATATTAGTAGACTAGCATACCACCTTCTTCATTGTCAACAGAAATGCCGAGTTCTCCAAAAATAAAATATATTTTCATGTTCATACTCGAACGCATATCCGATGGTCCGCGAAACACCGAAGTGACAATGCAGTTTCAGACCGGCACAGAATTTTCGCTCGCTTGAATTATACATTTCAGCTTGACATGATTGTAAATATCAATTAATCTGATGAAGAAAAAGCTTGAAGGAGGAATTTGCAGTGAACAAAACGAGCGTTTGGAGCTCTCTGATGGAGGACAAGCTCCTCCCCGCTCTTACCGGATCCGCAGCCGGACCGAAGAACCACCCCGCACATCCGGAAGAGAATCCGGAGTGCTACATGATCCTGGCCGGAAAAGAGGCCTCGGCGGACGGATCCATACTTTTGGCCCACGACAACGACCTCGCGGGACATCAGGCGTCCCTGATCGAAAAGTATCCGCGGATGAAACACGAACCGGGCGAGATCATTACCTTTCCTTCAGGACTGGAAATTCCGCAGGTTGAGGAAACCTGCGAGTGGATGGTTTTGAGAATCCACAGCGGATATGAGGAGGGAGACGCTGTCGCCGTCAACGAGTACGGCGTCGCCATTGCAGGAGGTGTGGCGCTCGGCGGCGATCACAACAAAAAAGCCGCGGAGGCGGACCCTTTGATGAAACAGGGACTCAGCGGCGGCGTACGATACATCGCGCTCCAGCGCTCCAAAACGGCAAGAGAGTGCGTCGAGCTTATAGGGACACTCTACACTCGATACGGCGTCACCTATCCAAGCGGAGTCGGCGTCGCGGACGGGAAGGAAGTATGGTACATCGAGGCGGGAGGCGGGCGCCACTGGGCTGCCGTGCGAATTCCCGACGACAGCTATCTCGCGGTGGCAAATGCGTATCGCATCGGCGAGATCAATATCAGCGACGGCAAAAACTGTTTCACGTCGCCCAAGCTTCTCGACTTCGCCGAAGAGAGCGGATTGTGGGACCCCGCGCACGGCCCCTTCAACTTTGCGAAAGCCTTCGGCGGAGGAAAGGTCAACAAGAATCCCTACTATGATTCACGAAGAGTATGGAGGGGGCTTCAGCTTCTTTCTCCCGGCATTCAGTTCGACCCCGACGAAAAAGAGCACCCCCTCTTTCTGAAGCCGGACGAAAAAATAACCGTTAAAAAACTCATGGACGTCCTGCGGGACACTTACGCAGGCACTCCTTTCGAGCTATATCCAAAGGAAGGAAAGGGATCGAAAGAACGGGGAATTGCAGTGCCTCAGTGCGTTCATGCCGACGTGCTCCAGCTGCGCAGCGGGCTTCCCAACGATATCGGCTCAGTCCTCTGGGCCGGACTGGGAAGTCCTCTTACCACGCCGTACGTACCCTACTATTTCGGGGTCGACAAGATCCCCAAGCCGTACGGCGCCGGCGGCCCGACCTACGACTCCAATTCGGCCTTCTGGATCAACCGTTCGCTGCAGCATCTCGTCATTCCATACTATAAGCACCTCATCGACGAAATCCTTCCGGTATGGGAGCAGTTCGAAGCAGACGCGATGAAAAGACAGCCGGCTATCGAGAAAGCAGCCCTTGAGCTCTACAATGCCGAGAAGGAGCTGGGAAAAAGTTTTCTCACGGCCTATAGCGGCGGTCTCAGCCTGAACGTCCTGGAAACGGCGAAAGAGCTCATCGAAACGGCACACTCGAAGCTTGCGGCAAACACCAGGAAGTGGATAGCAGACGATTGAAAAATAGTTGGTTGAAGATACTTTTGGACGCGACCGGCAGCTCCGGAAGAAAAAAAATCGCCCTTCTGTACGGACGGGCTGTTCATTTTCTTTACCCGTACCGGACCGCGACCTTCCGCTTCGGAGCCCCGGCGATCTTGACCCTCGCCAGGTCGAGCATGGCTCTCGCCGCCGGCGACAGGCAGCCGCCGGCTCTGTAGGCGACAATCGTCTTTCGTGTGAAGACGGGATCGTCGAGCGTGTAAAAGACAGGGCGGAAGTCATGGGACATTTTCAGCCGATCGGCGGCGGCGTAGGTCGTGAAGCACATTCCGAAGCCCGCCGCGGCGAGCCTGCTGATGGTGTAGTTGCTTGTGAGCTGCAATACGATATTGACCCCGACGCCGTGGCGCTCGAGAATCTGCATCACGACCCGGTACATTCCCTTTTCCGGCGTGAGCGTGAGAAACCGCTCGCCTTCGAGTCGCCGGGAATCCAGAAAGAGCAGGTTCTGCGGACCGTTCTTTTCAAGGTCCACTCCTGCGGCGAAGGGGTGCCGGTCCGAGGAGACAAGAAAAATCGGGCGCTCCTCCAGTATTTCGTACTCCAGCTCCTTTGAGTAGACCGGCAGGTTATAAATGCAGAGATCGATCGTTCCTTCAAGAAGCCCTTTTTCGAACACGTCGCTGCTCCCCTCGACGATCGCGATCTCCGTTTCGGGGTGCTGTTCGACGAAATCCGGCAGGATCTTCGGCAGCCAGCTTGCGGCGCTCTCGACGGGAACCCCCATGACGACCTTTCCCTTTCCTCCGCTCGAGATCCTTGCCATCTCCTTTTCCAGCGTCTGCTGGATATTCAGGATCTTGACGGCCTCGGTCAGAAAACGCTCACCCGCGAAGGTGAGCTGAAGAGGACTCGTTTTCCTGTCGAAAAGAGGAAGGCCGACGTCCTCCTCCGTCTTTTGAATCGCCTTCGTCAGGGCCGGCTGGGATATATGGAGCTCCTCGGAGGCTCTCGTAAAGCTCTTCGTTCTCGCCAACACCGCGATATAGCGGTACCTGTTGATATCCACGCGACACGCCTCCAGTCTTTATAATCGATGACTATGACCTGATAACAAAAAAACATTGGACAGGGTGCGGTCATTTTTCTATATTGAGTATATTGAGTAGACATTTCTTGTCGGGACTGCTTGAGTCCTTTGCAGCTATTGTAGCTCCAAAATTTTGAAACAGAGAGCGTTATACAACGAGGAGGAGAAAAAACATGAAAAGAAGAAGCGTGCTTTTGGCCATTCTGTTGACGGCAGTGTTCGCATTCGCCGCGTTCGCTGCGCCGGATCCTGCGCAGCCGCGATTCGGGGGAATCCTGAAGGCGACGATCAACTCGAATCCGGCGTCTCTCGACCCCATGCTGGAAGGAGGAGAAAACGAGCTGATTCCGGCAGCCCATATTTTCGAGACCGCCCTGACTACGGGACTTGAAGGAGGCATTTTCGCCGGAGTGTGCACGTACGAGGTCAAAAATGACGGCAGAGTGATTGAGCTGACGCTCCGTGACGGCGTGAAGTTCCACGACGGCTCGACGGTCACTATCGGCGACGTGAAGGCGGCGACGGATCGCTGGCTTGCCAACGTCAGGTTCGCGAAAAGTCATGTAGGCGCGAAGATGGAGAGCCTTGAGACCGTCGGCAACAAGATTATTTTCACCTTCAAGGAGCCGGCTCCCCTTGCGCTCACCGCCATCGCGACGTGGGACCGCGGTCTGTATATCATTCCGAAATCCGTCTGCGAAAAATATCCCGATGCCAAAATAGAGAACATCGATCTCATCGGTACCGGACCGTACACGTTCAAGGACTATCAGGTCGGCCGCTTCGTCGTCCTTGAGAAGTTCAAGGAGTATGTTTCCTACGACTCGGGCGGGACAGGCCTCGCAGCGCCGAAGCAGGGGTACGTGGACACGCTCTATTTCTATCCCGTCTCCGACAGGACGGCACGCATCACGGGCGTCCAGACGGGCGAGTACGACGTGGCCATCGCCGTTCCCGCGAACATGCTGGAGGCCATGAGAAAGGATCCCGACCTGAATGTGGAAATAAAGGAGCTTGGAATCATGCCCGTCGCCGTCTTCAACTTCAAGCAGGGTCCCTGTTCCGACGTCAATCTGCGCAATGCGATCCTCGCCTGCCTCGACATGGACGAGCTGATGATGGCCGCGCAGGGGGACGAGTCGCTCTACTATCTCAATCCCAGCGTCATGCAGAAATCCAGCCGCTGGTGGACGAACGAGAGTCTCGGAAAGTACAACAACGTCGATCTGACGAAGGCAATGGAGTATCTGAAGGCATCGTCCTACGACGGCAGACCGCTCGTCTTCATCACGACGAAGGCGAACGACTACTTCTACAAGACGGCTCTTCTGATGCAGCAGATGGTCAAGCCGATCGGCATTGAAATCGACCTCCAGGTCTACGACAACCCTACTTTGAGACAGTACCGCATGCAGCCCGACAAGTTCGACATATTCAGCGGAGGGCTTACCGCAAAGGTCGATCCGACGCTGATCGCTTTTTTGGAGGAAGGGTGGGCCGGATTCTACAGTTCGGAGAAAAAATCGCACTCCTTCAACATCATGACCACGGAAAGCGATTTCGACACCCGTTACAAGGCATGGGTCGACCTGAGCAAAACGCTTTACGAAGAGCTGCCCGTGATCTCATTCGGCGAGCGGAACGTGGCCGTCGTGAGCCGAAAGCATATACATAATCTTTTCGACACCACGGAGAAGTACTATTGGAATACGTGGGTCGGCGAATGAACAGATTGCAGCTATGAAAGAGTTCAGACTGATCCGCGTCTCCGCGCCCGACAGCTTCGGGCGCGGAGAGCAATACGGCGAACAGGCTGCGCACGAGATCCGACTGTGCATCGAAACCTACAAGGACCATCTCTCCGGAATGAGACGCCTCGACTGGCAGACGGCTCGCGAAGAGGCGATGAAATATCTTCCGCTCGTGGGTGCGGCCCTGCCGGTCGAGACCGAAATGTTGCGTGGCGTCGCACGCGGCTCCGGAGCGGACTTCGAAGATCTCATGGTGCTGAACACGCGATATGAAATTCTCCACTATCCGAAAAACGAGTGCACAGCATTCGCCGTGCTACGGAGCGCCGCCGCGGACAACAAGGTCTTCGTCGGCCAGAACTGGGACCAGCGCCCCATAATAACGCCCCACTCCGTACTTCTGCACGTTATCCTGGAGGACGGCACGAAGATCATGGGGATGACCGAGGCGGGGCAGCTCCTTCGAAACGGAATGAATTCAAACGGGCTCGGCATGGTATCCAACGGACTTCATTCCAGCAGAGACTCGAGGGAGATCGGCGTCCCGGGCAACTTCATGCGCATGCGCGCACTGCGCTCCAAAACATTCGAGGAGATGACCGAGGTGGTCACGGCCTTTCACCGCTCTGTCGCCAACAACTATCTTCTAGCGTCCACCGACGATCGTGCACTGGACATCGAGTGCATTCCGGGAATGCCCGTGATCCTGTACCCGGAGCACGGAATCGTGACGCACGCGAATCACATTCTTTCTCATCCGGAACTGGACGTGTCAAAAGGAAAGAAGTTCCGCGACGAAAGGTTGGGCGAGCTGCTCCGGCAGAATGCGGGAAACATAACGGCGGACCGTATCAAGGAGTGCCTCCGGGATCACAAGGGATATCCGGATTCCATATGCTCCCATCTCGAAGAGGGCGCAACGAATTTGCACCGCGCCTGGATGACGATCGCTTCGATTCTGTACAATCTGGACGACCTCGAGATGGAGGTCTGCCGGGACAACCCCTGTACGGGCGAGTACAAAAAGTATCGCCTGTCGGACTTTTGAAAAGTCCGTTAGGAGGCGGATCATTGTGATTTCCTACACGATACGGCGCCTGATCGCGGCGATCCCGACGCTCCTTGTCGTCGCAGTACTCATTTTCGTGCTCATCCGCATGGTGCCGGGAAACCCCGCTCTGGTGATGCTGGGCGACGACGCGACCGCAACCGAGATAGAGGCCATGGAAAAACGCCTGGGGATCGACCAGCCTGTTCCCGTACAGTTCTTCCGCTGGGCGGGCAACATCCTGAAAGGGGACCTGGGAACTTCGATCTACTACCGGATGCCGGTGGCGCAGGTCATCTTCTCACACCTCGAGCCGACACTGCTGCTCGTTCTCTACGCTGCGGCTATCTTTCTGCTCGTCGGCGTGCCGCTTGGAATCACGGCTGCCGTGAACCGGAACGGGCTGCTCGACAGGGCGTGCATGACGCTCTCCATGGTCGGAATCTCCATGCCGGGGTTCTGGCTGGGGCTCACTCTCGTCATTCTCTTTTCGGTCAAACTGAGGATATTCCCCTCCGTCGGATACGTCATGATCCATGAGGGCGGGTTGCTTGAAAGCCTGAAATACCTGACGCTGCCCGCGCTCGCGATGGGCCTGCAGAGGTCGGCAAGCATCGCGCGCATTACCCGTTCCAGCATGCTGGAGGTCCTGGGCAACGAATACATCCGCACCGCCCGTGCGAAAGGGATGCTCGAGAGGAGGGTCATCGGTCTGCACGCCCTGAAGAACGCGGCCAACCAGATTCTGACCCAGGCGGGCATCTCCATCGCCCATATCATGGGCGGATCCGTCGTCATCGAGAACGTCTTCAACATACCGGGCATCGGGAAGCTTGCATTCGACTCGATCGCCCGACGCGACTATCCTGCCATCCAGGGGCATATTCTCTTCGTCGCGGCGGTGTACGTCTTCGTCAACCTGGCGGTGGACCTGCTGTACAAGTTCTTCGACCCCCGTGTGGAATACAACTGATGGAGGCCGGACGCATGAACTATGCAAGGATGTGGTACAAGTATAAAGCGGTGGTCCTCGGCGGATTCATGTTTCTGACCATCGTCCTGGTCGCCCTCTTCGCGCCGCAGATCGCCACGCACGACCCCGCGAGGATATCCATGCGCCAGGCGCTGCAGCCCCCCTCGGCCGCGCACTTCTGCGGAACCGACGAATTCGGGCGGGACGTCTTCTCGCGGATCGTCTACGGGGCCCGTATCTCGCTCTCCATCTCCATCTCGGTGCTGCTCCTCATCGGCGCTGCGGGAACGGTTCTCGGACTTCTGGCCGGTTACTACGACATTGCGGATACGATCATCATGCGGATCATGGACGGTCTGATGGCCTTCCCCACCGTGATCCTTGCGCTTGTCATCCTGACCGTGCTGGGATCGGGGATTCCCAATATCGTGCTCGCCCTCTCCATCGCCCAGATTCCGCGCGTCGTCCGAACGGTGCGAACGACGGTCCTCTCGGTGAAACAGTACGAGCACGTGGAGGCGGCGCGAGCCATGGGAGCGTCGAACACGCGCATTCTGTTCAAATACATCCTCCCTCTGTGCATCTCTCCGCTCATCGTCCGCCTGACCCTGACCATGGCACTCACCGTGCTGAACGAGGCGAGCCTGACCTTCCTGGGCGTGGGACTCTCTCCGGGTACTCCGAGCTGGGGAACGATCCTCTCCGAGGCACGGCAGCACGTCAGCAGCTCTCCCTACCTGATCCTACTGCCCGGAGCGGCCATCGTCTGGTCCGTCATGGCCCTGAACATCCTCGGCGACGGCCTGCGGGACGTCCTGGACCCGCGGCTGAACTGACGGAGGAGACGGATGCCATGAAGAACACCGAAACAGTGCTGGACGTACGCAATCTTTCAGTCGCATTCTCCTCCTTCGGCGAATCGGTCGGGATCATCGACGAAATCAGCTTCGACATCAAAAAGGGCGAGACGGTGGGAATCGTCGGAGAGAGCGGCTGCGGCAAGTCCATGACGGCGCTCGCCATCATGCGCCTGATCCAGTCCCCGCCGGGCGTGGTCAAGGGAGTTATCGGCCTGAACGGACGAAACCTGCTGGAACTGAGCGAGGCGGATATGCGCTCCGTCCGCGGAAACGAAATCTCCATGATCTTCCAGGAGCCCATGACGTCCCTAAACCCCGTTCTGACGATCGGAGCCCAGCTGACGGAGGTCCTCCGTTTCCACCGGGGCATGGGGCGGGCCGAGGCGAGAAGGAAGGCCGTCGAGATGCTCCGGATGGTCAACATCGCCCTGCCGGAGCAGAGAATCGGCGAGTATCCGCACCAGTTTTCCGGGGGCATGCGGCAGCGGGTCATGATCGCCATGGCGCTCTCGTGCACCCCGAAGCTGCTGATCGCGGACGAACCGACGACCGCGCTCGACGTCACCATCCAGGCCCAGATCCTGGAACTGATGCAACAGCTCGGGCGGGAGCTCGGGACCTCCATCATGCTGATTACGCACGATCTCGGCGTCGTCGGCGAAATCTGCTCCCGCGCGATCATCCTCTACTGCGGCCGGATCGTCGAGGAAATCCGCTCGGAGGATCTCTTCGACCGCCCTTCGCACCCGTACACGCAGGGGCTGCTGGACTCGCTCCCCCACGCCGGACGGGGCGGCAAGCTGTACGTGATCCCGGGCGCCGTGCCGAGCCCGAACGATTTTCCCGAAGGGTGCGTCTTTCACCCCCGCTGCAAATCCGCGATGGAGAGGTGCGCCCACGAGCCTCCCGGCTTTACCGAGCTGTCGCCGGGACACAGGGTCAGGTGCTGGCTGTACGGGGAGAACGCCGCCGCCGTATCAGCAGCCCGGCGGAAAGAGGGGGCGACTGCATGAGAGAAGCCGTTCTGAACGTCGGGAACCTGGTCAAATGGTTTCCCGTCAAGAGGGGACTGATCCCGGGAGCGAAGAAATTCATCAAGGCGGTGGACGACGTCAGCTTCACGGTATACCGGGGCGAGACCCTCGGGCTCGTGGGCGAGTCGGGGTGCGGAAAGTCCACGCTTGCCCGGGCAATTCTCCGCCTGACCGAGCCGACATCCGGCAGGGTCGAATTCAAGGGGAACGATTTCCTGAAGGCCGACAGGCGGACTCTGCTCGCCATGCGGAAGCGCATGCAGATCATCTTTCAGGATCCGTACGGCTCGCTCCACCCGAAGATGCGCGTCGGGAACATTCTGGAGGAGCCCCTCATCATCGCCGGGTACGGCACCGCGGAGAAACGCCGGAAACGTGTCGCGGAGCTTATCGGCCTGGTAGGGCTGCAGAAAGAGCATCTCGTGCGCTTTCCTCACGAATTTTCGGGCGGACAGCGGCAGCGGATCGTCATCGCGAGGTCGCTCGCCACCAACCCCGATCTCATCATCTGCGACGAGCCGGTATCCGCGCTCGACGTCTCGGTGCGCTCGCAGATCCTGAACCTGCTGGAGGACCTGCAGGAGCAGTTCGGACTGACCTACCTCTTCATCAGCCACGACCTGAGCGTCGTCGAGCATATCTGCGACCGCATCGCGGTCATGTACCTGGGAAAGATCGTGGAGACAGCAAACAAGAAAGAGCTGTTCGAGAACCCCGTCCACCCGTACACGCAGGCCCTGCTCTCGGCGGCGCCGATCATCGGCGCCAAGGCACGGCGGGAGCGCATCGTCCTCGAAGGGGATATTCCAAGCCCGGCCGACCCACCCGAGGGGTGCCGCTTCCATACCCGGTGCAGGCACGCAGTCGACATCTGCCGAACGATTCCCCATCTCCTCGATACCGGAGGAGAGCATCTCGTGGCGTGCCACCTGTTCGGCGGCCGCTGAAAGGAGCCGCTCCTGTGACGGACGCCCTGAAACGCGAAATAGCCCGGAACATCGACCAAAAAGCCCCCTTGCTAACGGCCATGAGCGACTATATCTTCGACCACCCGGAGACGGGCTACCAGGAGTTCCGCGCCTGCAGGAGGCTGACGGAGGTTCTGAAGAACGAAGGGTTCGAGGTTCAGTCCGGCTACACCGGCCTGGAAACGGCCTTCAGGGCGGTCTGGAACAACTGCGGGGGAGGGCCGGACATCGGCCTGCTCTGCGAGTACGACGCGTTGCCGATGGGGCACGGCTGCGCCCATCATATGCAGGGTCCGGCATGCATCGGAGCGGCGCTGGCGGTGAAAGAGACTGTTCGGAACGTTCCGTACACGCTTGAAGTGATCGGCACTCCGGCGGAGGAGGTAGGCAGCGGCGGAAAGAGCGTGATGATCGAGAACGGCGCATTCCTCCATCACGACGCGGTCCTGATGATGCACGGAGGCGACCGCTGCACGGCAGACGTCAAATCCATCGCCTATTCGGAGTTTCTGGTGACATACACGGGAATCTCCTCGCACGCTGCCATCGCGCCGGAGAAGGGGCGCAGCGCCCTCGAAGCCGTGATGCTGGCCTCGAACGGCCTCGCCTATCTCCGGGGGCACGTCGCCGACGACGTCCGCATGAATTTGATCGTCGAGGATGGAGGGAGCGTCGTCAACGCGGTTCCGGACAGGGCGGTCGCGAGAGTGGAGTTCCGCTCCTACAGCCGCCCGTATCTCGATTCGGTGATCGAGCGGGCGAAAAAGGTCTTCGACGGCGCCGCTCTGATGACGGAGACGACCTATGAAATAGAGAAAACCGGGGAGATGCACAACAAGATCCCCATCCTCTCCCTGAACGAGCTTCTGATGGAGAACGCGCTCGCGGCCGGGGCGAAGGCGGTTTCACCTCCGAGGGAGAAGACCGGCTCGACGGACTTCGCCTCCGTCATGTACCTGGTACCGGGCTCCTGCATTCGGGTCGCCTTCGTCGAAAAGGGGGTTCCCGCGCACAGCCCGACATTCCTTGAAAAGGGAAAGAGCCCCGAAGCGCACGAGGCGCTGCTGACAGCGGCCAAGATTCTGGGAATGACCTGCGCCGACCTTCTCACGGATCCGGAAAAACTGCGGAAGATCAAGGAGGAGTTCGCCCGGAAGAAGCGGGAGGACGGTTCGTTTTCCTGAACATGCCTTCACCGAACGCTTGAACGGATGCAACTCCGGGCCAAAAGGGCAAGAACTCTTTAGTGGTATAATGAAACGTACAGAGAATAATGGCCGCTTCTTTTTTACCGGAGGTACTATGCTCTTCAGAGAGATACGGCGCTGGGCCGAAACACACGCGTTCCTTTTCGCTCCCGGTCTTGTGGGAGTCGCCACCCTTATTTTCATTCCCGGAAGAGAGCTGCTCGATAAAGGGCACTGGTCTCTTCTCTATCTGCTTGTAATCTCCATAGTGGCTTCGGTTGCCGGATCCAGACCGTCCTTCGTGGCGGCGGTGACGGCTTTTCTGGCATGGAATGTCTTCTTTCTGCCGCCCTATAACACCTTCAAAGTCGACGACCCCATGGACTGGATCTCCCTCGGTGTTTTTCTGGTTGTCGGGCTTCTTATCGGGCTGACTTCGGGAAGGCTCCGCGAACGGGAGGCACTGGCCGTCTCCCAGGAAAGAGAGATGGCCCTTCTGAACAAGCTGACGGGACGTCTGCTCGCGATCCAGGGTCCCCTCGAAATGGCCGAGGAGCTCGGCCTCGAGATCGAGGCCGTCTTCTCTCCACGCTTCATCCGCCTTCACATTGTCGACGAAGCCGGCAACAGAACGCTTCTGTTCGGCATGAAAAGAGAACTTGAAATGGACCCCCTCGAAGACGATTTCCTGAACTGGGTGTTCGATAAGCGCAAAGGCGTGGCATCTCCGGCGGCGAAATCGGTCAACCTGCATGCGGGCAGTCCGGGCGGAAGCGGGGACATCCTTCCTCACTCATCCGTCTTTCGAGCCGTTTCAAGGAGCGACGTCTTTCTCCCGATCCTCTCCTCGTCCGGAATCGAAGGCATTCTCCACATCGGCGAACGGCGTAGCCGAAAGCCGTACACATGGAACGAAGTCCAGCTTTTATTCGCCTCCGCCCGTATGGCGGGCACGTTTCTCGAACGAAATCGCCTGGACGAATCCGCCCGGCAGGCCGAAACACTGAAAGAGGGCGACAAGCTGAAGTCGGCGATCTTTTCGTCGGTCTCCCATGAGCTGAAAACACCGCTCTCCTCGCTGACGGCGACGATTTCCGACCTGCTTGCGGGGGACATGGACTGGGATCCCGCGCATATACGAAATGAACTGCAATCGGTCAAGAAAGACCTGGATCGCCTTTCCCATTCCATCGGCTCGCTCCTGGATCTCTCAAGGCTGGCTGCGGAGGCATGGAAACCCGACCTGCAGTGGGTCGAGCCGGGAGAGGTGCTGGGATGGGTCCTGTTCAGGCTCGAGGCTGCGGAGCGGGAACGGGTCAAAGTGGATCTCCCCGAAAAACAGCCTCTCATCCGGGTCGATTTCCAGCAGTGGGGGAGAATGCTGATGCATATCCTGGAGAACGCACTCTCCTATAGTCCTTCCGGGAGCCAAGTCGTCATCGGTGCGCAAAACACCGGGGCGGGCTTCGAAACCTGGATTGCCGATGAAGGCCCCGGAATACCGGACGCGGAGAAGGAAATGGTGTTCGAGACGTTCTTTCGAGGCGCCTATTCGACGCTTCTGCCGGGCGGAACGGGACTCGGGCTCCCTATCGCTCGGGAGATCGCGCGGGTCCACGGCGGAACGATCCGTATCGAGGACAACGCGCCGGGAGGAACCCGCTTTCTGATCGAGCTTCCCGCGGCGAATGTCATGGAGACCGGTGAGTGAGCATGCCGTGAGCGCCCCCGAAAGAAACACCAGAATTCTGGTGATCGACGACGAAGAGTCCATCAGGCGGGCTCTCAAGTCGATCCTCTCCTCCAGGAAATACGAGGTCAGCCTTGCCGCAAACGGAGCCGAGGGGATCGATCTGGCCATTGAGACGAATCCCGAACTGATCGTCCTCGACCTGACGCTGCCCGATATGGACGGAACAGATGTCTGCAGGGAGCTGAGGACATGGATGACCGCTCCTATCATCATTCTCTCCGTCAGAGGAAACGAACACGACAAAGTCAGCGCTCTCGACCTCGGCGCCGACGACTATCTGACCAAGCCGTTCCAGGCCGGGGAACTTCTTGCCAGGATACGGGCGCTTCTGAGACGGGCCGAATCGAGGATCGTCCAACCGCCGGAGATTCAGGCCGGAGAGCTGACGATCAACCTGGCCAGGAGGCAAGTCTCATCGAAGGGGGGAGAAGTTCCCCTCACAAAGACGGAGTTCGAAATCCTCGCGCTCCTCGTGCAGAACATCGACTGCGTGGTGACCTACCGGATGCTTGCCGAGAAGCTGTGGGCCGA
Source organism: uncultured Synergistaceae bacterium (assembly GCA_964426245.1). Taxonomy (GTDB): domain Bacteria; phylum Synergistota; class Synergistia; order Synergistales; family Aminobacteriaceae; genus JAAYLU01. Next base: position 11,780 of record CAYRPJ010000039.1, on the reverse strand, counting down.
CAAAGAAGATCGGGATCCGCAGCTCCTGCGGGTCCACGTAAGCAACCTGAGGAAAAAAATCGAACCGAACCCCGCTTTACCCCGCTTCATTCACACGGAGCCCGGAGTGGGCTTTCGTTTCACTGCGGAATAAGCCCCCTTTATGAAATATTTAGACCAACCACCCCTTTCTTGACGGAGTCTTTATCCTCCGCCTGCTAGCATACGCATTGCAGAATGTATCATTTATATTCGAACTGGAGGAAGAGCTGTGACCCCTTTGATCGACGGTCTTTGTTCTGCGGTCGAAAAGCTGCGGGCAGCCCGGTCTGACGTCGATAGCGATATCGCGAAGATCGTGGACTCGCTGCACAGGAAAGAGACGAATCTGCTCGTGTTGAAGAAGGCCGGGATACCCGACGAAGTTCTCGACGCTTGTTTCCTTCTCTGCCACTGCAAGGAATCGTTGGTTCCGGAGCGGATCGAAAAGATACGGTGCAACCCGATTGCTCGGTCTTTCAAGATTCGGGAGCTTCGCGCTCTCATCGAACAGGGAGACCTTCACGCAACGCCCGGAGGAAGATGGGAACTTCTTCGGAACGATCTTGCACACTCTCTCGATATTCTGGAAAACGGGCCCCGGCCGGCCGATCCGTCGAAAAAGAAACCGGACAGCAGGACGGAAAGAGGGGGATTCGTGGACCTTTACGAAGAAACGGAGGAGATGCATCATGTTGCTCTGTCTTGGTGACCTGATTAAGGCGAATTGCCCTTGCGTACTGGACGAGGAGGGGCAGGCGCGCTTGTTTTTTCCGGACCACTCGATTATATTGTACGGAAAGAACGGCGTTGCCCTGTACCCCGGAGATACTCCGCTCCAGGAGAGCGAAGCGGAAAAGTGGCTGAAGGAGCACTGATGCATTTTTCCGAAAGACGAGCTTTCCCGGGATCTTACAGCCGCAAGCATCGCCGGAGGAATGAAGTCCGCAGTCAGCCCATGAAATCCGGCGAGGAGGGTATACCATAACATTCAGGACATTCACCTCATTGGCGATAGAACGAAAGATAGTCGTGGGGTTCATGACGCTGATCGGCGCAGGCACGCTTCTTCTTTTGTCGTTGAATGCAAGGACTCGCCCTCTCAAGGTCGTCGACGCGCTCTTCACGGCGGCTTCCGCGGTATGCGTTACGGGGCTGACGGTTGTCGACACCGGAAAGGACCTGACGCAGGCCTCGCAGATCATCGTGCTGATCCTGATACAGCTCGGAGGGATCGGCGTCATGACCGCCACGACCGCACTTTCCCTCCTGATGAGAGAGAGGATCGGAATACGCCAGCGGATGGTCTTCGCCGGAGGATTCGGCTTGGAAACTCCATCGGGGGTAATCAGGTTTTTGATTCGGATTCTGATCATGACGTTCGTCATCGAGGGTATCGGTGTTATTCCTCTCTACTTCGGCTTCGTCCGCGCCGGTTTTTCTCCCGGCCGATCGCTTTACGCCGCCGTTTTTCACAGCGTCAGCGCCTTCTGCAACGCCGGCTTCTCCCTCTTTTCGGAGAGCCTCGAAGTTTTTTCGCAGAGCCTCCTGATTCCGGGAACGGTCATGCTCCTTATCGTTTCGGGAGGACTCGGCTTTCTCGTCCTTTCGGGACTCGCGGACATAGGGAGACGATCAGGAAAGTTTTCGGTCCTCTCCAGGCTTGTTCTCCTCGCGACAGGGTGCCTAATTCTGTTCGGCACGGCCGCGATCCTCCTTTCCGAATGGAATGCCTCGCTCGGGACGATGTCCCCCGGATGGAAGATTTGGAACGCCCTTTTCTCCAGCATCACTCCGCGTACGGCGGGCTTCAATACCGTCCCCATGTCGGGCTTCTCCTCCGCAGGCCTGTTCGTCGTGATCCTGCTGATGATCGTCGGCGCCTCGCCGGGCTCAACGGGTGGAGGTTTCAAGACGACGACCCTTTCAGTCCTCCTGCTCTCGACATGGCACACCATCAGGAGAAGCCCCGAACTCCGCTTGTGGAACAGGCGAATTTCCGTCAAGATCCTGCAAAGAACCGTTGCGGTGATCGTCCTCTACCTCGCGACGATCGGAATAGGCCTGGCGGCGCTCCTCGCCCTCGAACCCTTTCCTTTCCGTTCCGTGCTCTTCGAAACCGTTTCGGCGCTGGGAACCGTCGGCCTCTCCCTCGGAATCACTTCGGAAATAAGCGATCCGGGGAAGCTTGTGCTCGTCCTCCTGATGTTCTGGGGGCGTGTCGGCATCGTCACATTCCTCTACGGCCTCATGAAGCGGGAGGCGCGCGGGCACGTCTCCTATCCCGATGTGGAAATCCCGATAGGTTAGGGAGGAAAAAAGAATGAAGAAAGAAGAGAAGGTATATCTCGTCGCCGGACTCGGAAGATTCGGACAATCCCTCTGCAAGACGCTCGTGGAACAAAAAAACCAGGTCATCGCGGTCGACCGGGTTCGGCTGGCCGTCGAGGAGATGGCCGAAATCGTCGATCTTTCAGTCCAGGCCGACGCCACGGATGTGGAGGCCCTTACAAAAATCGGCGCGAAAGAGGCGGATGTCGCCGTCGTGGCGATCGGCGGCAATATCGAGGCCAGTATCCTCGCGACGACCATCCTGAAAGACCTTGGAATTCCATACGTGATCGCAAGGGCTCAGAATGCCGTGCATGCACGGGTGCTTGCCCGGGTGGGAGCGAACCGCGTCGTTTTTCCGGAGAGGGACATGGGGGAGCGCTTGGGCCTGCTGCTGGTCAATCCGTGGATGTCGCACTTCGCGCAGGTGCCGGGCTCGCTGTTCTACGTGGGCGAAATACGTCCCATTCCGGAAATGGTGGGGAAAACGCTCGTCGATCTGGATTTCAGAACGCGATACAATGCGGTTGTCCTGAGCATAAACCGCTCGGGCAAGAGGTTCATACCGAAAGCGGATACCGTCATCGAGGCGGGGGACATGATATTCGTCGCAGGACAGAGGGAAGATCTGAAAAAATGGATCGAGGAGTGATCGTATCCGCCGATTCGAATCTTTGAGATCATAGAAAAAGCCGTTTCCGGAAAAATTGCCCCGGAAACGGCTTTTGTGCGACGTCGTCTTATCGCATTACTTCAAAGAGTCGAGAACGGCCTTGATGTCCGCCTCGGGGATCTCGTTGTACAGCTGCGGCCAGACTTCCTCGGCGTGCTTCCTGCGCATCTCCTCGAGTTCGGCGTCGGTGAAATCGATGATCTTGACGCCCAGGTCGGCAAGTCTCTGCGTGTTTGTCTTCTCGTCGGCTTCGACCACTTTCCAGCGAGCCTCCTGGATGGCGCGGGCGGCTGCCGTGACGCTCTTCCTGTCCTCTTCGGAGATACCCTTCCAGACATCGTTGTTTATGTATAGGAACCAGCTCTCGAAGTGGTCGTTCAGAGGCAGGTAGTACTTGGCGAGATCGCGGAAATTGGCGTAGTACCCCTCCGCGCCGCCTCCGATGGCTCCCTCGACGATTCCGGTCTGCATGGCCGTGAACGCGTCGGCCCAGGGAATGGGCGTCGCCTGGTAGCCGAGAGCCGTGGCCGAAAGCTCGAAGGAGCGGATCGGCGGAACCCTGATCTTGATATTCTTGGGCACGCTGATGTCGCCGGGCGCCGGAGGTTCTTTGGTCAGCACGATACCGCCGAAGTAGACCGGCCACGAACCGAGGACATGGAGATCCTGTTTCGCCATGTACTCGTTCATCTTCTGGACGATGACTCCGTCGGGTCCGTAGGCTTTTTCAGCCTCTTCATAATTGATGACGATGTAGGGAAGGGAGTTCAGCCCTATGGCTCTGACGACGGCCGGACTCAGGGGGCCGCACTGCATCTCGACGTCGCCGATGGAAACGCGCTCCTGGACGGTGGTATAGTCTCCCAGCTGGCTCGCCGGGTAGATCTCGATGTTGATGCGGCCGGCCGTCTTTTCTTTGACCTGGCTTGCAAATTCCTTCAGCGAGATGTCGATCGCGGTTCCCTCGGGACGGATGTGGGCCAGTTTCCACGTCTTCTCCGCAGCGAAAGAAGCACCCGCCGCCAGAATCAAAAACACAGCGCAACAAATCAGAGCAACCACTTTTTTCATTTCTTTCTCCTCCTCCTGTTTTTGGTGTTATTTCCGCCTCTCGGGCGAGGCAATTAATGATTCGTAAACGAAAACTCGGTCCCGATCCCCTTTTCCCTGGCTCTCTGGTAGACGACATACGCCGAAGAGACATCCATTGCGCCTGTTCCGATCGGTATGCATACGATTCTCTGCTCTTCGCTCTCAAACCCTTTCTTTTTGCCCGCAACAATTTCCCCAATAGTACCATAAATATTCGCTTCACTGAACAGTCCGTTTTCAACGACATCTTTCAGGGCGCCCCGGTGCAGGGTCTGTCCGATGTGATCGACGATCACCTTATCAGCGCTCAAAAGAAGTTCGTCCGACGCCTCGGTTCCCGATCCCATGGGAAAGACGACGGCGCCCGGCTTGACCCATTCGCTCCGGATGAACTTATTGGTTCCGTGGGATACGCTGACGACGACGTCGCACCCTTTCGCGGCATCCTCCGGAGCCGCGCAAACCGTTATCTTTCCGGGCAGGAGGCTCTCCATATCGGCCTTGAACTTGTCGGCCGCCTCCGGTTTGATATCGTAGACGCGCAGTTCCTCGATGGTGCAGACCTCGGCGAAGGCGGCCGTCTGAGTCCTCCCCTGCACGCCCGCCCCGTAGAGTCCCATGACGATGTTCCTTTTCTTCGAGAGGTGCTTGTACGCCACCGCGGCCTGGGCGCCCGTGCGCAAATCGGTGATGTAGTCGCCCTCCATTGCCGCTATGAAACGACCGGTCTCCGGCTCCAGGAGAAGCATCATGGCGCTCAAAAAGGGCAGCCCTTTCGAAGGGTTGTCGAACCAGCCTCCGATCCACTTGATGCCTGCGATGTTCTGCCAGCCGACATAGGCGGGCATCGCGTTCATGCTGGCGTTGAACGACGGCCATTTATCGCCTATTCCCAGGTCGAGAGTGATCTTCGTCGGATTGACGACTTTCCCGTTTCCCATCCCTTCGAACGTTTTCTCGCAGACTTCGATCACGTCCTTCATGCCGATCAGTGAGCGGACTTGATCCTCGCCAAGAAGCAGTGTCTTCGACATCCCACTTTCCTCCTCGTTTATTGAATTGCCTGCACCAGGGATTCCCTGGTCATTCCCTCGATTCCAAGCTTTTCCTTCGTCCAGCCCTGATGCGAATAATCGGTCCCGTTGGCCAGGCCGGCAAGCGTGACGACGCTGTCGGTCGCGGGAGTCGGCACCCCTGCCATTTTCCCGAAGGCGGAAAGCGAGACGAGAAGATACGGCACATCCTCGCTGATATACCGATGCCCCATCTCCTTAGGGGCGTCGGGACCGTGCTTCCCGTATACGGGGCTTCCCGCGAGGATTTCGTACAGGGTATTTCCTTCGAGGCCGTACATCTTTTTCAGCCCGTCAAAGGTACTTTCGAGCTTGATTCCGAAGGCCGCGGCCACGGCAAGGCGCTCCGCATCCACGGCTTCCTGGACTCTGCATACCGAAGGAGTCATTCCGTCCGTATAAAAACGGAAGTTTCCCTTCTCCGACTCTATCCTGCCCGCATTCATGACCATCGTCGCGCAGTGCACGATCATGTTCGCATTGCTCAAACCAGCGGCCAGAGAGTTCGGAAGTTCATGAACATCGACGGGGAAAACTCCCTCGAGAGCTTTCATCACTTTCGGGAAATCGCTTCCCGGGAGAGTTCCCATTCTGACGTACTTCTTCACTCCCCAGACATTCACATTTCCGTTCTCCACGAGGCGGCAGGCGTAGGGAAGCGTATCGGCCTCCGCCAGGAAGATTCGGGGAGCCTTCGCGTCATGAAGCATCTTTCTGAGGGCGAATGAGCCGAAGTTGCCCGGGATGATGACGACGGTCTGTCCTTCCTCGAAGTGCGGCAGTGCCAAAGAGAAGATAGGGGCCTGCGCGAACGTGGGCGCCACGAAAAAGACCACATCCGCTCCCTTGACGGCGAGGCCGATATCCGTCGTCGCCTCGTGCAGGCGAACATCCGCATTCAGCGCGTTCGTCAGCGTTATTCTATTTCCCTTGGAGTTCAGATCGGCGATCTTGCCGGCAAAATCGGGATGTTCAAAAAGAGTGACCCTATGCCCTTTCGAGGCCAGATCGGCGGCCGTCGTCTGGGCTCCGTTTCCGGCGCCGAGCACGGTGATATTCTTCACGTTTTTTCCTCCTCTCAGTTGCTAAAAGCCGAGAAGTCGCGGTATGTAGAGCGACAAAGGCGGCCAGAAAGTGGTCAGGAACACAACGGGCACATAGCCGAAAATTAAAAATATCAGCGTCGGTCCCAGAATCTCCTGGAAAGAACAGTTCCCGATCCGCATGCCGAGATACAGGATGCTTGCATAAGGGGGAGTCACTCCGCCCATGGCCAGGTTCACTCCCATGATCGCGGCGAAGTGTATCGGATCGATCCCGAGCTGCCGCATGAGCGGAAGCAGAAGGGGAGCGACCAGTATCATTCCCGTCGCGTCGTTGATCACCATCCCCACGAGGAAGAGGAAGAGGTTGATAAAAATCAACAGCACCGTCGTGTTCGTCGTCAGGCCGTAGACAATCTCGACGATGGCCTGCGGCACCTTCAGGATCACGTATGTCTGGCTCAGCATCAGGCAGAAGAGGATCATCGTCATGATCGAGCCGATGGCCGAAGCGGAGCTTCGAAGAAGGGGAAAGAAATTTCCGCCGCGAAATCCCTTGTAGATGAGAAATCCGACTGGAATTGCATACATAGCAGAAACCGCGGCCGCTTCCGTGGCCGTGAACACTCCGCCGTATATTCCTCCGAGGATGATGACCGGCATCAGAAGGGCAGGAAGCGCGCTGACGGTTCTCGGCACGATCTCCTTCCGACGCTGCAGGATGACGTCCCTGGTCTCGAGCTTCAGGTCGAATTTCTTGGCTATAACCATGTTCACGACGGAAAGCAGCGCCATGATGAACACTCCCGGCCCGAGAGTGGAGAGGAAACACGCCAGAATCGACGTTTCGGTGACCCAACCGTACAGGATCATGATGGCGCTGGGAGGTATCAGGAGTCCCAGGATCGACGAAACCGAGAGAAGGGCGGTTGAATAGCCGCGAGGATATCCCTGCTCGACCATTCTGGGAATCATGATGGGGCCTGTAGCCGCCACTCCGGTGAAACCGCTCCCCGAAATCGCGCCGATAATGGCGCACGTCACGCAGCAGACGACACCCAGGCCGCCCTTGATGTGGCCGATGAAAACATCCACGAAATCAAGGAGTTTTTTCGCGATGCCGCTCCCGCCCATGAGGATACCGGCCAGAATGAACATCGGGCTTGCGAGCAGCACGGGATTGATCATCTGATCGAAAGCCCAGAGCATCATGCTTCTCATCGAGACGTCGCCGAAAATGGACATGAACAGCAGTGCGCCGCCGAAGCAGTAGGGGAGAGGAACGCTGAACATCAGAAGAACGATGAGAATAATGACATCCCAGAAAACAACCGTCAGCATACTGTTCCCTCCTTCTCCTCGACGACATCGCTTTTGAAAAGCGCAAGCAGATAATCGAGCAATTCAACAACAGCATAGAAGACCATAAGAGCGAGGCCGATGAAGATCGCGCTCTGCGCTATAACCAGAGGGATATGCAGAATCGCGCTGGTCTTCTGAACCCTCATTCCGTAAGAGAAATACCAATACGCCCAGTAGAGCAGCCAAGATCCTATTCCAACGGAAAACAACCCCTTGATGCAAAGGAAGATTTTCATGGTGAGCGGTCTTTTGATGTAGATCGTCAACACGCCGCACTCTATGTGCGTCCTTTCCCACGAGGCGCTGGCTCCGCCGAGCATGTACATCCATATGGCGGGAAATAGCAGCATCTCCTCGATTCCCATCAGGGGGGCTCTCAGGACGTAGCGAAGGAAGACCTGCACGACAACAATCGAAACCGTCGCCATCAGCAGAAAGGCGTTGACAATGCTTTGGATCAGGTAAATGCCGTTCCATATTTTTCTCAAAAAAGAGTTTCCCCGCATGCATAACACTCCTTTTGGTCCGGACTCTCCTCCACTTCCCGCCCTAGAATTCGACGAAGGGATACGACCCGCCGATACCCTTCTCCTGAGCCCGCTTCCAAGCCAAAGACGCCACTCCAACGTCCATCGCGCCCGTCCCTATCGGAATGCACAGGATCCGAAGACCGTCCTCCGGCGCGGATACCTTCCCCGCAGCTATCTCGCCTATCGTCGCGTAGATGCTCTCCTCCGTGATCTTCCCCTCGCCCCCGAGCTTCCCGAGTGCCCCGCGGTGCAGCGTCTGTCCCACGTGGTCCACTACGATACGGTCAGCCTTCAGAATGCACGCGTCGTCGCACTCCTGGTACGATCCCATCGGAAAAAGAAACTTGCCCGGCGTGAACCAGTCGTACTTGAAAAACTCGTCCTTCGACTGCGTCACGCACACGCACACGTCACCCTCGGACGCCTCCTCCGGCGTCTTCGCCACGTTGATCCGTCCCTTCACGTACCCCTTCATGTCCTCCGCGTACCTCTCGGAAGCCGCGGGGCTGATGTCGTACACGTTCACTTCCTCGATGTCGAACAGCTCCGCTATCGCCATCGTCTGCGTGTGACCCTGCATTCCCGCTCCGTAAAGACCCAGGCGCAGACTCTTCCCTCTCTTGTACATGTACTTCAGCGCCACCGCCGTCTGCGCTCCCGTCCTCATGTTCGTGATGTAGGCCCCGTCCATCACCGCCCGGAAGTGGCCAAGGCGAGGATCGATCAGCATGATCAGCGACGTCACGTACGGCAACCCCTGCTTCTTCCTCTCTCCCAGAAATCCTCCCGCCCACTTGATGCCCGCCGTGTCCGACCACCCTATGTACGCCGGCATCGCGTTCATGAAACCCTCGTACGGCGGAAACGGCGCGGCCTCACCAAGGTCCAGGTTCACCTTCGTCGGGTTCACTACGGTCCCTTCCCCCATGCCCACGAACGTCTTGTCCACGCACTCCACAACGTCCTTCATCGAAATGACGGACTCGATCTCCTTCTGGCTCAGAAGCATCGTCTCGATCTTCATCTGAATCCTCCCTCTTTCATTGAGCTGCCCCGGAAGAAATTTCCGAAGCGCCGACAGTCTTGAAGTTTCAATTCTCGCGGATTGCTTCTTTTCTTCTGAATCGCTATAATCCAATCTGTAGAATAGTAGGATAGCTAATCTCCGATCAATACTAACAGCATTCAGTCTTTTGTCAATCTGGATCTTGAAGAAATTCTCCTGAAATTTTGATCCCGAGAAGTTTCACCGGCTTTTTCGCAAATCGGCCTCCAAATATGCATTCAATGAAAAGCGAGGGATTGCAATGGATGAAAACAGTCGTCTTGTCAGTTTGTTCGACGCTCTCGGACCGATCATGGTCGGTCCGTCAAGCTCTCATACCGCCGGAGTGCTCCGGATAGGGAGGATGGGAAGAGTCTTCCTCGGAGGGGATCCGGAAAGAATCGAGCTCCATTTTTACGGAAATGCCCTCGCAAGAACGTACAAAGGGCATTTGAGCGATTCCGGAATCGTGGCGGGCCTTCTCGGATACGGCGAAGACTCTCCCGATGTCCGTTGGATTCTCGACGAGGCGAAACGAAGAGGAATCGACATATCGTACATCCCCGACTACACGTCGGATCGAAATCCGAACACCGTCGACATGCGCCTTCATCGCGGCGGCAGGACAATACAGGTCGTCGGCATCACCGTCGGCGGAGGAGAGATTCTGATGACCGAACTCGAGGGATTTCCTCTCGTCCTGAGGGGAAGCGAGGACGGAGTTCTCTTCATCGCAGGCGAAACGTTCGACGAGAAAACCCTGGAACCCCTCCTCGGAGGGAAACCCCTCGGCGTGAACCGATCACGCAAGAAAGAGCGGACTCTGTATACCTGCCTTCTCGAAAAGACGATCTCGGATGAAACCCTTGCACGACTCTCGGCTGCAAAAGGAGTTGAAAGCGTCTTCAAACTCGAGGCCGTCCTCGACTACAAGCTGAAAAACCCGAAACCTCTTTTTTCCACGGCGGACGAAATGGTCCGGATGTCCCGGGAGAAAAAACTGTCCATGCCCCGGATTGCACTGGAATACGAGTCCTCCCGAAGCGGGTTGACGGAATCGGAAATCCGCTCCAGGATCGCGCGCATATGGCGGGTCATGAACGAATCAGTACAGCATGGGCTGTCCGGAGAGAGCGAGATGGTCGGAGGCCTGATCCCCCGCGACTCCGGGAAAAAATTGATGCGGGCCGTGGAAGAAGGCCGAACAGCGGGGGGGCCTGTTCTCGGCAAAGCTGTCGCGAGGGCCATTGCCGCGATGGAGACCAACGCATGCGTCGGATGCGTCGTCGCCGCTCCCACTGCGGGTTCCTGCGGCGTGATTCCGGGAACGCTCATCACTGCGGCTGAGAATTCAGGGGCAAGCGAAGAGGAAGCTGTGGACGCTCTTCTTGTCGCGGCGGCAATGGGAACCGTTATCGCCATGAAGGCCTCTCTTTCGGGCTCCATAGGCGGCTGCCAGGCCGAGATAGGCGTGGCGTCCGCGATGGCGGCGGCGGCGCTCGTGCAGCTCCTGGGAGGCGCTCCGGAACAGGTGGTACACGGCATGGCCCTTGCGCTGAAAAACATTCTCGGCCTTATCTGCGACCCTGTCGCCGGTCCCGTTGAAATACCCTGCATCAAGAGAAACGGCATAGGAACGGCGAATGCCTTCGCAGCGGCCGACATGGCTCTGGCCGGAATCGAGAGCGCCATCCCTCCCGACGAGGTCATCGACGCTCTTGTCAACACGCAGCAGCTCCTCCCCGAAGAACTGAAGGGGACGATGAAAGGAGGGCTCTGCTCCACCCCGACGGCGATTCGCCTCAAAGAGGAGTGGGCGCGGAAAATATCGGTGTGAATTTCCACCGGACAATATTGTCCGGAACTTCCCGGATCGAACGATCCTCGCCGGCTCTCCCCGCGTGCTCCGATTACCGGAATACGCGGGGAAAGAGACGATACCTCCGAGGACGACCTTTTTATCCGAACCGCCCGGATTGAAGAACGCACGCTCTCGAAAACGCCCCGCCTTAAACATTCAGAGACCGCACGGCATTTCACACGGCATAATACCGCAATGCCTCGCTAGCTTTGCAACTAAAAATCTTAATTTTCAGAGAACACTTCTTTTGTTTTGGTCATTATTTTTTCCTTTCAGCTTCTTCATTCTCGCCTTCATCCTATCCGTAATGACCGTCCATTCCGCCATCGAACATTCTACCTAACTTCACACAAGAGCTTCATGCTCTTTCGAAGGGAGAAACTTGATCCGGTGCCCCCCGCAGTACTCCATGCTACTCTTGCCTTATTTGAAAGATGCGTCCAAGCATCTTCATGATACGAGAATCTTCGCTGATAAACTTTTCTAGATCGATGTCGTATGCTTTTTTTGCAAACACTACCGTTCTTCAGGGCAAAAATCGATCTCCTTCTTTGCTCGGGCGATGAATATCAGACAACCTCCCTTTGTTTCATATTTCAAGAGACGTAGATGAAAACCCGCTTGTTGTAGAGGTTGCCTTCCTCGTTCCGCGGATTTTGGCTTACAAGCACGCACTTCACAGGAGGTTTTTACCCTTGTTCCACAGGTTGCCTATAGAATTTCCGTTTGATTGATTGCAACGTGTTAATCGG